>JAQIBT010000130.1 GCA_027858915.1 Salinisphaera sp. | reverse complement strand
GGCCGAGGAGATATCCCATGAATGAACACGCAATCGATGGCGAATCACCCAAACAGCCCGAGCGACCTGCGGACATCGTCACGCGCCACAGCCTGGTGCTCGACGGCGAGACGATCGACTACACCGCGACAGTGGGCTCGATCGACGTGAGCGTTGGCGATCACGCCGGACGAATCTTCTATATTGCTTATGTGCGTAATAACGCAGCGAGCGAAGCACCCTGGCCGCTGACCTTTGCCTACAACGGCGGGCCCGGTTCGTCGTCGTCCTACGTGCACATGGGCGGATGGAGCCCCAAGCGTATCGAGGTGCGCGCCGACGCGGCCACGCCGCCGGCGCCGTATACGCTGATCGACAATCCGAACACCCTGCTGGGCGACACCGACCTAGTTTTCATCGACCCGATCGGCACCGGCTACAGCCATGTGCTTGGAGATGCGCCGAGCGATGCGTTCTTCGGCGTCGAGGTGGATATCGAATCGATCGGCGACGTCATCCGTCGATATGTGACGGTCAACCAGCGTTGGAACTCGCCGAAGTTTCTTGCCGGTGAAAGCTACGGCACGACGCGCTCGGCCTTTCTGGTGGACTATCTGCAGACCACGCTCGGCATGGCCTTCAACGGCGTGGTGCTGGTGTCGTCGATACTGAACTTCGAGGCGGACAACCCCAACTCCGGCAACGACCTGCCCTATCCGTTGGTCTTGCCGACCTATGCGGCGACCGCCTGGTACTACGACCGGCTGGCCAGCAGCGACAAACCTGACGACCTGCCGACGTTCCTGGATGAGGTGCGTGAATTCGCGAGTAATGAATACGCATCGGCGTTGATGAAGGGTGATCTGCTGCCGGAGGCCGAGCGCGAGCACGTTGTCAAACGGCTGGCGGCTTATACCGGTCTGACACCTGAATATTGTCGCCTGGCTAACCTGCGAATCAGCCAGTCGCGCTTTCGCAAGGAGCTGCTGCGCGATGAGTCACGTGTGCTCGGGCGTTATGACACACGATACAGCGGTGGCGATCTCTTAGCACTCGATGATTTTCCCGACTACGATCCAACTAATGCGGCTATCAACGGTGCCTTTACGGCAGCAATCAACGAGCACTTGACTCGCAATCTGGGCGTCACTAAAACGCAGCCCTATGTGACGCTGAGCGATGCGGCTATCGCGGAGTGGAAGTGGCAGCCCGGCGTCGCCGGATACAACAAGGCGTACTACATCGACGCGGCCAGCAACCTGCGCGACGCGATGATCCGCAATCCCTATCTGCGCGTGCTTTTCGTCGGCGGGCGGCACGATCTGGCCACGCCCTTCTACGCTGCCGAGTACACGGTCTCGCACATGAATTTGCCGGCCGAGCTGCGCGATCATGTGGAGTTCCAACTGTATGCGTCTGGCCACATGGTTTATCTGCGCGACCCCGAACAACAGGCGCTGAATCACGACATGCGCGATTTCATGCACCGCGCGATCGACAGCCAGACTGCAGCGCAAGCCGGCCCGTCCAATCCGACAAAAGATGGTTGATCTGCCCCCATCGATTATGTATTGGCACCGACACGCTTCGCGCGAGTCACAAGAGCGTTACAACACCAAGGAGCCGCCCCCGATGCTTCAGAAATATTTCATTTTCGCGCCGGGTGCCGTGGTGCCCAACGGCGGTCAGGGCTATTTTCCGGGCGATATCCGCCAAGCCTATCAAGTGCCTGATGACCTCGACGGCAATGGTCAGAGCATTGGCATTCTGGAATTTTCCAACGGCTACAGTCTTCGAGATGCACAGATGTTCTGGCGCAGCCACGGCATCAAGCCGGCGTCGGTCGAGTTTGTATCGGTCGACGGCATACAGAACGATCACGGCGAGGCGCGCGCCGATCAGGAAGCATCGCTTGATCTGCAGTGGGCCGGCGCGATCGCTCCGGGCGCCGGGCTGATCGTCTACGAGGCACGTGCCGGCGCAACGTATGCCGATTTCGTGGCATCGATGGAAACTGCGCTTGGCTATGTGTTGAACGATCGTGAACGCACGCCGTCAGTGCTGTCTGTTTCCTACGGCGATGCGGAATCGAGTTTTGGAGCGCCGGCGCTCCGACAACTGGCCAACCTGGTCGAACAGTTGGACGCCCAGGGTGTGACCGTCTGTATCGCCTCGGGCGATCAAGGCGCTTACGGCAAACACCAGCCCAGCCAGACCATGCAGCGCAACGCCGATGCGCCGGCCAGCCTGCCGCACGCGGTAGCGGTTGGCGGCACGTCGTTGCAACCGGACGGCACCGAGACGGCCTGGAGCTACAATTCGCGTGATAACGGCGGCGCCACCGGCGGCGGCTACAGCGATGTGTTTCAACAGCCGGATTTCCAGCGCGGCGTGGTGCCGGCCGGCGCAGGACGAGGGTTACCCGATGTCGCGCTGAACGCCGATCCCGCGGTGGGCTATCAGATTATCTTTCAGGGCCAATCGGGCGTGGTTGGGGGGACTTCGGTGGCCGCGCCGGTGTTTGCCGCTGTCGTGGCGCTCGCCAATCAGCGCCGGGCCGAGGCCGGTAAAGCGCCGCTAAGCGGCCTGACCGAGCAACTCTACTCCCGCCACGCCAATCTGCCGTTTCGAGACATTACACGGGGCAACAACAGTTTCGCCGGCGTCACAGGCTTTTCCGCGGAGCCCGGATGGGACGCCTGCACCGGCTGGGGCGCGATCGACGCGAGCCGGTTTATCAAAGCGTTAGCCGAATTTTGACCGCATGATCGCGTCTTCTGCTCCACCCGACCAATCCATGCCCTCATGTGTAGCAGAGCCGCCCTTTTCTCGGTTGGCTGTAATCGACAATACGACACGTCTTGGAAACATCTCTGTTAAATGAATATGCGGCGCGATTATTGCGCATATTCGCGCAAAGTCCCGGCTAATCGATTTCCGAGATTGATTCGAGACACTTGTAAACCCGCCGAAAATCGCGTTCTAATCGGCGTTTGTCGGCGATTACGGAAGCAGCAGAGGCTCTGCTTAGCCAGCCAATAATCTTCTCGAATTCATCTTCCGGTAACGAAGGCCCGGGTTCCAAGACGCATTCACGCCAGCCGTGCCAATCGGCCATCGTATTGTGACCGGCCTCTGGAATCAGTTCGATCCTGCGATCGCCATCGACTTTCCCGAACCGCTCACCCGCTCTGTTGTAGAGAGATAGCTGACGCGAGACGTGGCCACGATATTGCCAGCGCTGACGAGACTTCTCGGCTTCAATACTCGCGTTGTAAGCGACTTGATAGCGTTCATGCGTCCCATCGCTAAAGCGAAGAAGATACTCCGCAATTTGCAGCCTAAGGGGTAGAAAAAGTCGGTCGCCATCACCCCGTCTCCTAGAGCGCTGAAATGGAACGCGTATATTGCTCGATTTCATCTTTGGCCTCCGTCGGTCAATACAGCGCGCTAGGAGAGACTGTCGGACTCAAGGCCAATCTACTGCGCCCTGTCTGACGCGCCCGATACATATCGCTAGAGGGCTGTCACGTCGGGCCGCATCAAACGACAACAAGCCTTGGTCGATGTCATTCAGTCGATCTGAAACATCTGCAAGCGCACTTATCCTCACAGTCACGTCCAAACGTTCATTAATAGCATGTTTTCAGACTTACTCCATATCATCATCCCTGGGCAAGTAGAAGTGCCACTCCGCATGATCGATTGAGAGATGAGCATTATTACGGATTGTCCATAGGCATATGGTGAGTTCTTGATATCAGCAACCGAAACCGCCCTCACTGATGTGAGCCGAGCGCCGATTCGTCGTGGACATGCCATCTGATAGACGGAGAATTTAAATGCAACACAAGCGAGTTCTCGCTGTGGCCGGCGGCCAAGCACATATTATCGATCAAGACCAACGTAATCCTGATCATCGCCTCAGCGCCGAGGTAATTTTTACTTTACTGGCTTTCGCACGTTTGCCGCAGTTTTCATAAGCGGACGTTTCGGGCTTCCCGAATCGACCGCCAGCACGCTCGCAGTGGCTATCGGTCTGGGTGCGATTATCGGTGTCGTTATCACCGGGCGCCTGGCGGATCATCTCATCGCGGCCGGTGGCATGATCCCGTTCACTGCGCGCCGAACCTATCCGCGTGATGCCGCGACCACGCTGGCCTCGGAACACTCCACCCAGAATTAGACAGCCACCAATTCTACTGGCTTAGTTGATCAACGATGGCGCGCCATTCGGCGTTTCAGAGCCTGGCCGCAGAATGGAGGTTGGTCGGTGCCCTGCACTTCGTCCAGCGCTATTCTGGGATGCAACGTGGGGCTTATGAAACGGCAAAAGGCCATAATAACTCTTTGAAATATAACGATTGGAGTGTCAAGTGACCACATCAGAGAATTTTGCATTCGCGACCAACGCCGCACGCGGCGGACGTCCGCTCGAAGCGACCGGCCCTGTAGTCGCACCGCTCGATACGGCGACGACATACGCGCGCGCCACCGATTACAGCCCGTTTGAAGGACGGATTTACAGCCGCGATCACAACCCGACGGTCGAGCGCGCCGAGATTGCATTGAACGTGCTTGAGGGCGGCCAGGGTTCGTTGCTGTTCGCGTCTGGCATGGCCGCGGCCTCGGCCGTGCTGCACGCCTTGCATCCCGGCGATCGTATCTGCATGCCGCGCGTCATGTACTGGTCGCTGCGTAACTGGATCGTTCGTTTCGCCGAGCACTGGGGTCTTGGTATCGATCTGTTCGACGCCGACGAACCGGGCAGCCTCGAGCGCGCGCTGGTTGCCGGTCAATCCAAGCTTCTGTGGATCGAGCCGCTGCTCAACCCAACCTGGGACGTCATAGACATCGCCGCCGCTGCCGCTGCCGCACACGACGCCGGCGCGCGCCTGGTGGTTGATGCGACGGCGGCCTCACCTGCCCTGTGCCGCCCGCTCGATCACGGCGCCGATATCGTGATGCATTCAGCGACCAAGTATCTCAACGGACACAGCGATTTATTGGCGGGCGCGTTGACCACCGGCTCGGACGACGATTTCTGGCATTCAATTCGCGATTATCGAGTTAACGGCGGCGCCGTCCTCGGGGCGTTCGAGGCCTGGCTGCTGCTGCGCGGGATGCAGACCGTACACCTGCGCGTGGAACGCGCCAGCCAGAATGCCCAGCGTATTGCCGAGCATTTCATCGAACATCCGGGGTTGAATGCCGTGCTCTACCCCGGCCTGATGTCTCATCCCGGCTTCGATGTGGCAAAGCGTCAGATGCGCGGCGGATTCGGCGGCATGCTGTCGCTTCGGGTACGCGGAGGATTCGATGCCGCGCTGGCGGTCGCCAGGAATGTTCGACTGTTCGTGCGGGCTACGTCCCTGGGCGGCGTTGAAAGCCTGATCGAACACCGCGCCTCGATCGAAGGGCCAAACAGCCCGATTCCAGACGACTTGCTGCGTCTGTCGATCGGGATCGAGGACGCCGATGATCTGATCGCCGATCTGGAACAGGCTTTGGCGGCCATGCGTTGATAGCGTCACATCAGCTCGCGCGCCGGTAGCTGCCGCGAGGCAAACGCCATGTTCATGTTGCAGGCAACTACTGTCAGGGTTTAGTTTTCGGAGAACGTTTACTGCAGGAAGTCACATGAGCACGTCCCTGAAAGCCATCGAGGCATTCCACGACGATCTGCGCGAATGGCGCCGCGATCTGCACGCCCATCCCGAGATTGGATTCGAAGAAGAACGGACAGCTAACTTCATCGCCGACCGTCTCGAGGAATTCGGCATCGAGACAACACGCGGGCTCGCCGGCACCGGCATTGTCGGCACGTTGCGTAACGGCAGTTCGCAGCGCGCCATCGGCCTGCGCGCCGACATCGACGCGCTACCGATGGATGAGGACAACACATTCGCGCATCGCTCCCAGAACCCCGGTCGAATGCACGCCTGCGGCCACGACGGCCACACAACGATGTTGCTAGGTGCGGCCCGCTACCTGGCAGAGCATCGCGACTTCGACGGAACAGTGCACTTTATTTTCCAGCCTGCTGAGGAAGGGCTCGGCGGCGGCAAGCGCATGATCGAGGATGGCTTGTTCGAGCAGTTCCCCGTTGATGGTGTCTACGGTATGCACAACTGGCCGGGGTTGGCGACCGGCCGGTTCGGCATCTGTGCCGGCGCGATCATGGCATCCTGCGATTTCTTCGATCTCACGATCACCGGCAAGGGTGGGCACGCAGCCATGCCGCATCTCGGCGTCGACCCGTTTGTGGCAGTCGGACAACTGCTGTCCCAGCTGCAATCTCTGCCGGCACGGCGTTTCAACGCGAGCCGGTCGCCGGCCGTCGTCAGCGTGACCCAGGTTCACGGCGGCAGTGCCTACAACGTCATACCAGATACCGTAAAAATCTCGGGCACCGTGCGTGCGCTGGATGAGGAGACACGGCGTGCGATCGAACCCATGTTTCAGGATATGGCGGCCGGCATCGGTCGCGCGACCGGCACTACGATCGGCGTAGATTATCGTTACATCAATGCAGCAACCTTCAATCACGCGGCCGAGACCGAAAACGCTGCCCGGGGGGCCGCGCAGCTCGTTGGCGAAAACCGTGTTGACCGCGATCTGGGGCCGAGCATGGGCGCCGAGGATTTCGCGTACATGCTCGAGGCAACGCCCGGCGCTTATATCTGGCTCGGTAACGGCGAGAACAGCGCAGCCCTGCACAACACAAGCTACGATTTCGACGACAGCATCTCGCCGTTGGGTGCTGCCTACTGGGTGGAGCTCACGCGTAGTCTGTTGTCCGTTACCGGCTGAGTGGCATTGGCATTGCCGCGTCGGCGGCAACCGGCACTTTCAAAGAATAGGCAGATTCCAACAATAAAAATGGGGAGATAGTATGAGACCGCTATATCTATTGGCGCTGTTGCCGTTCATCAGCATTCTGGGCGGCGCATTCTTCGCGAACCGCGTCGACCCCTACGTGCTCGGGTTACCGTTTTTCATGTTCTGGATCGCCATGTGGATCGTGCTGACCTCGATCATCATGGGCATCATTTACGCACTTGACCCAAACAATCGCGATGAGAACAAGTCATGAACAGTGCACTTCTGATTATCGGGCTTTTCTTTCTCGCGGCGCTGGTTCTAGGCATATCGGCCCGGGCCGGCAAGGACATGGATCTGGAGGAGTGGACCGTCGGTGGCCGCAGCCTCGGTTCCATATTCGTTTTTTTGCTGCTCGCTGGGGAAATCTACACCACCTTTACGTTTCTGGGCGGCTCCAGCTGGGCCTACAGCAAGGGCGCGCCGGCCATGTTCATCCTGGCTTACGGCTGTTTCTCCTACGTCATCTCATACTGGCTACTACCGCCCATCTGGCGTTACGGGAAAAAACACGGACTTGTCTCGCAGTCCGACTTTTTCTCGACCAAGTACAACAGCCCCGCGCTTGGCGTGCTGGTCGCGGTCGTCGGCCTGGTCGCAATGATGCCCTATCTCGTTCTGCAGTTTAAGGGGCTCAAGCTCATTGTTGAAACCGCGTCTTACGGTGCGATCAGCGGCACAGCCGCGGTATGGATTGGCGCTGTCGTCGTCACGCTTTACGTGGTGGCATCGGGCTTGCGCGGCTCGGCGTGGACCGCAGCACTCAAAGACGTCATGATCCTCGGCGTCGTCCTGTTTCTGGGGATCTATCTGCCGATCCACTATTACGGCGGCTTCGATCCCATGTTTCATCATGTCGAAGCAGTCAAACCGGGCTTTCTTGCCTTGCCGAAGGACGGCAAGAATCCGGTCTGGTTCGTGTCGACGGTCTGTCTGACCATGCTCGGCTTCTACATGTGGCCTCATTTCTTCGCTTCGGTCTTCTCCGGCCGCGATGCCCGTGTTTTCCGACGCAATGCCGTCGTGCTGCCTATTTATCAGCTGATGCTGCTGTTCGTGTTCTTCATCGGCTTTGCCGCCATCGGGCAGATTCCTCACCTGGCTAACGACGACCTCGCCCTGCTCCAGATTTCGATTCAGACATTCCCTCCGTGGGTGCTTGGCCTGATCGGCGCGGCCGGCCTGCTCGCTGCACTCGTCCCGGGCTCAATGTTGACGATGACCATGGCCACCGTAGTCGCCCGCAACTTCTATCAGACCTTCAACCCTTCAGCAGACGATCGCCAGATCGCCAGCCTGGCCAAATGGCTCGTCCCGGTTGTGTCGCTGATCGCGGTCTACTTCACGCTGGCAGGTGGCCGCGGCATTGTTGCCCTGCTGCTGCTAGCCTACAGCTTCGTCACCCAGCTGTTTCCATCGCTCCTGCTCAGCGTGTTGCCACGAAACTTTGGCACCAAATACGGCGCCGCGGCCGGCATCATTGTGGGCGTGGCAACGGTCGTCTACACCAACGTGACGCATACCACGCTTACTCAACTTCTACCCTTCCTGCCCGCGAGTTTGTCCACGGTCAATACCGGCATTGTGGCGCTGGTGGCGAATATCGTGGCTCTGGTCGTCGTCAGCGTTCTAACGCGACCGTTATTGAAGGAATCGGATACGCAGACGACATAGCATGACGAGTTACCGATAGCGCTGTCTTCGCATCAGGCCGCCCGCGCGATATGGCGACGCCAGCGACATCGGAGGCGCGGAAAATTAGTGACTTATCAGAATGATTAGCCGTGCCCGTCAGTTATGCGATCAAAGGAGAATATCGCAGCGATGAATTTTTTCTCATTCTGGGAATAGTGTTGCAGCCTGGAGTCGGCAACGTCTGATCCGTGTTTATCAGATGGGGGCGTATCTCCCGACTGCATTCTTTTCGATTGAGATTTGCTTTCGCAGCCAGTCGCCGGCTGCATATTCTTGAAAGCGTTTCAACCGCGGCGTTTCGATTACAGGAGTCATCATGCGACATATAGTTTTACGGTCCTCGATATTATGTGCAGCCGTCGGCGGCGCGCTGATGGCCTCGCCGGCATTCGCCAAGGACGTCAGTGCCTGTCTGATCACAAAAACCGACAACAATCCTTATTTCGTGAAGATGCGCGAAGGCGCGCTCCAGCAGGCAAAAAAGCTGAACGTCAGTCTGAAAACCTATGCCGGCAAGTATGACGGCGACAATCAATCCCAGGTCGATGCAATCGAAACGTGTATGGCCGACGGGGTGAACGGCATTCTCATTACCGCATCCAATACGTCGGCTATCGTGCCGACGGTCGAGAAAGCGCGTAAAGCGGGCATCATGGTAATTGCACTGGATACCACCCTGCAGCCGACCAACGCAGCCGATGCGACCTTCGCGACCGATAATTTCCAGGCCGGCAAACTGGACGGCGAGTGGGCCAGGAAGCGCCTCGGCGACAAGAAGGCACATATCGCTTTTCTCGATCTGGCAACGAGCCAACCGTCGGTCGGCGTGCAGCGCGATCAGGGGTTCATGAAAGGGTTCGGGATCGACATCAAGGATCCGCATAAATGGGGCGACGAGAGCGACCCACGTATTGTCGGCCATGACGTCACCGGCGGCGCCGAGGACGGCGGGCGCAAGGCGATGGAAAATCTGCTGCAGCAGAATCCGAGCATCAATCTGGTGTATGCCATCAACGAGCCCGCAGCAGCCGGGGCTTATCAGGCATTGAAGTCTGTCGGCATGGAAAAACAGGTCACGATCGTTGCCATCGACGGCAGCTGCGACGGCGTCAAGAATGTGCGGGACGGCGTCATTGGTGCCACGGCCCAGCAGTATCCGCTGATCATGGCGTCCAAGGGCATACAGGCGATCAAGACCTTCGCCGAGACCGGCAAGAAACCGCAGACGAGTCCGGGGCTGGACTTCACCAATACGGGCGTGAATCTGATTACCGATCATCCGGTCAAGGGCGTCCCATCAATCGACTCCAAGGCTGGCCTGAAGAAGTGCTGGGGCTGATTGACGCCGGACTGGCACAGACGAAGACGCCCGCGTCAGGCGCGCTCAATGTCCGGCTGGCTCATTGCGCCTGCTGCCGGTCCGGTCGCGGGCACGTTGCCAGCCGCGACAAACGGGTGCGCGCCACGCTTTCGAGGAGAGGTCCATGAACGATACTGCAGACCCGGACGACGATAGCGGCGCCACGGGGCAACCCTCTTCTTTCGACGTGCGCCGCCGTACCCCGGTCCAGCATATTCAGCATTTTCTGCATGGCAATCCGGCTGCCGTGCCTGTTATCGTCGTTATTGCGTCATTGATTTTCTTTGCCATTGCGGTCGGCTCGAAGTTCTATTCGGCCTTTGCGCTGACGCTGATTCTCCAGCAGGTGGCGATCACCGGCATCGTAAGCGCCGGCGAAACACTGATTATCCTGACGGCCGGCATCGATCTGTCGGTCGGCGCCATCATGGTGCTTAGCTCGGTAGTCATGGGTCAGTTCGCCATGCACTACGGGGTGCCGGGCTATATTGCGGTCCTGGCTGGACTGACCGCAGGCGCAGGATGTGGTCTGATCAACGGCCTGCTGGTGTCGCTCGTCAAGCTGCCGCCGTTCATTGTGACGCTCGGCAGTTGGTCGGTCTTCGGCGCGGCGACCTACATCTATTCCGGCAACGAAACGGTGCGCAGTCAGGATATCGACCACGTGGCGCCGATCCTGCATTTCTTTGGCGAATCCTTCCGCGTGGGTAACGCGGTTTTCACCTACGGCGTGATTCTGATGGTGGTGCTGTCGGGGGTGCTGTGGTTTGCGCTCAACCACACCGCCTGGGGGCGTCATGTCTATGCGGTCGGTGACGACAAGGACGCCGCACTGTTGTCGGGTATTCACACAGGTCGCGTGCTGGTATCCGTGTACGTCGTCACGGGGCTGATCTGTGGCCTGGCCGGCTGGGCGCTGATCGGGCGTATCGGCTCGGTCTCGCCGCAGGCCGGTCAGTTGGAAAACATCAACGCGATCACCGCGGTTGTGATTGGCGGTACATCCCTGTTCGGCGGCCGCGGGTCGATACTCGGCACGTTGTTTGGCGCGTTGATAGTGGGTGTCTTCTCGCTCGGCTTGAGGCTGCTCGGCACTGATCCGCAGTGGACCCAGTTGACGGTTGGCGCACTGATCATCATCGCGGTAACGACCGACCAATGGATACGAAAGGTGTCGGCATGAACAGCAACACGCAACCCATACTCACCGCGCGTGGACTGACCAAGAATTATGGCCGTGTCACGGCGCTCGACAACGCAGACTTCGATCTTTATCCGGGCGAAGTGCTGGCCGTGATCGGCGACAACGGCGCAGGCAAATCAACGCTGATCAAGGCAATCTCCGGTGCGGTCATTCCCGATTCCGGTGAAATTCGCCTGAACGGTAAGCCTGTGCAATTCGCCTCGCCGATGAAGGCGCGCGATGCCGGCATCGAGACCGTTTATCAGACGCTGGCGTTGTCGCCGGCGTTGTCGATTGCAGACAACATGTTTCTCGGCCGGGAGATCCGCCGCAGCGGCATTCTCGGTTCGGTGTTCCGGATGCTGGACCGGCCGAGGATGGAACGCTTCGCCAAGGACAAACTCTCGGAGTTGGGCATCCTGACGATCCAGAACATCGGCCAGGCCGTCGAGACATTATCGGGCGGACAGCGTCAGGGCGTAGCAGTCGCACGGGCAGCGGCCTTCGCGGCCAAGCTCATCATCATGGACGAGCCAACAGCGGCGCTCGGCGTAAAGGAATCCGGCCGCGTGCTGGAGCTCATCCGCGACGTGCAGAAACGCGGGCTGCCGATCGTGCTCATCTCGCACAACATGCCGCATGTGTTTGAAGTCGCCGACCGGGTCCATATTCATCGTCTGGGCCGACGAATCGCGGTTGTCGATCCCAAAAGCATATCCCCATCCGACGCCGTCGCGATCATGACCGGCGCCCAGGAGCCGCCGCGCGACAGCGCTGCCGCCTGATGCATCAAGGTACCGGCAGAACTGCATTGAGGCAGCCTTCGCCCTGTTGAGCACAGCCGATAGGCGGTAAAACACAACCTGCTCTGCGGCAGTCGTCGACAGCCACTATGCGTCGGCTTTGGACGGCTCATGTTTCGTGCAGGCAATATCGGCTCCTGATGAATGCAGCGCAGGCTTCAGGCAAACTGTCGACTCTTGCGGTATGAGAAATCGATATGGATGAACGGACTCGAATTAAGGCAGAAGCGGCTGCATTTCGCGATCTGATCAGGCATCTGCAGGAGCGCACCGACGTTCAAAACATCGACCTGATGAATCTGGCCGGATTCTGCCGCAACTGTCTGGCGAAGTGGTACCGGGCAGAGGCCGAGCGGCGCGGCGTGTCGATGGATTACGACCAGGCTCGCGAGCGGGTCTACGGCATGCCCTATGCAGACTGGAAGGATCGCTACCAGGCCGAAGCAAGCGCCGAACAGAATGCCCTGTTCGAATCCACCCGCGACGTTCACGCTGATACGCAGGGCGGCAACTAGCGTTGGCGCCCTATACGTCCGCCCAGTCGCGATTATGGCGGTTTGCGTGAGGAAGACGATAGGCAATGGAACAGCGGCTGGCCGTCGCCGTGCTCCAGCAGCCTACAAACATTATCGCTGACTTTTCAGGAGCATCCGGTGTTCGGTATTCACAATTTCCTATTGTTCGTTGCCTCTGGCCTACTCCTGAACATCACGCCCGGCGCCGACATGCTTTACGTGATGAGCAGCAGCGTCGCGCGCGGTGTCCGCGCCGGAGTGCTGGCGGCGCTGAGTATATTCAGCGGGACGCTGTTCCATATCGGGTTTGCCATGATCGGGCTATCGGCGTTGCTGGCGACGTCGGCCGCGGCGTTCACGATCATCAAATACGTGGGCGCGGCCTATCTGATCTACCTGGGCGCGCGGCTGCTGCTGGAAAAAAAGAACAATGCACGCACGACCACGCCCCGCGCCGAGCATCGAAGCCTGCTTCATATCTATCGACAAGGCGTGCTGATCAACCTGCTGAATCCGAAGATCGCGCTGTTCTTTCTGGCTTTTTTGCCGCAGTTCATCGCCAGCGATAGTCCGCATCGAACGCTTGATTTTCTGATACTTGGGCTGACGTTCAATATCACGGGTACGAGCGTCAACTGCATCGCCGCCTGGTCTGCACATTCGGTCGGGCGACGCGTGGGCGGTAGCGGGCGTTTGGCGTACTGGCTCAAGAAGACGGTGGGCGGCGTATTTGTCGGGCTCGGCCTCAAACTGGCTGCCAGCGGACGCGGCTGACAACGCGCGGCTTCACACGACCCCGGGTTTTCACAGCACTACCGTTCGCTGTCCGCTGATCAGCACCCGGTCCTCCAGGTGATAACGCAGGCCGCGTGCCAGCACGGCTTTTTCGATGTCCTTGCCGTAACGCACCAGATCGCGCACCGAGTCGTTGTGCGTCACGCGGGTCACGTCCTGTTCGATGATCGGCCCTTGATCAAGATCGGCGTGACGTAGTGACAGGTAGCGCCGACCTGTTTCACGCCGCGTCTCCAGGCTTGCAGATACGGCTGGGCGCCGACGAAGCTGGGCAGGAAGCTGTGATGGATGTTGATGATCTGGCCCGCATAGGCCTCGCACAGCCAGCCTGGCAGAATCTGCATCATGGTCTGGCCGCCGACGGCATCGAAGCGCTCGCGTATGACGTGCCAGGCGCGTTCTCTGTCAGCCGGGTCGACCGGTACGTGGTGGTAGTCGATACCATGCCATTCCACCAGCCCGCGGGCATCCTCGTGGTTGGAGATCACGCAGGGGATCTCTACATCCAGTTCTCCTGACGACCAACGCTCCAGCAGATCGTAGAGACAGTGCATCTGGCGCGAGACCAGAATGACAATCCGTTGCCGCGCGGCACTATCGGCTAGCTGCCACTCCATATCCAGTTCGTCGGCTACCGCGAAGAACCGCTGCGCGAAGGTATCGCGGTCGCAGTGCAGGCTGTCTGCTTCGATTTCCACCCGCATGTAGAAGCGTTCGGTCGGGCCGTCGGAGTGTTGGCTGGAACGCAGAATCCAACCGCCAGCGTCGGCGATAAAGCTCGCGACCCGCGATACGATGCCGACTCGGTCGGGACAGGACAAACGCAGGGTAAAATATCGGGATCGGTCCATTTTGTTCGCAAAAGCGCCTGATTCAGAGGATGACAAGGCGCTGGCGGCCCCCTCGGGCGAGCAGCCAACAGCACGCTGGTCGCATGGTAACGCGCAACCGCCCACGCGAACGTGCTGGCTGGCATCGATCAGCGCCCTGGCGCGTACCAGGGGTCTACGCTACACCCAGGCAGCGGCGTCCGCGCTCCGGCCTGCATTTTCAGGACCTCAAACCCTCGCTGCGACGGGCGGGCCAAACCACCCCAAACATAGAGATTTTTCAAGCGCCTGACATGAACAATCCCGCTCCATCACCGCTACGCAAGATCGTGCACGTCGACATGGACGCGTTCTATGCATCGGTCGAACAGCGCGATCGGCCGGAGCTGCGCGGCCTGCCGGTGGTAGTCGCCAAACGCAGCCCGCGTTCCGTGGTTACCGCAGCGAGCTACGAGGCCCGCGTGTTCGGCGTGCATTCGGCGATGCCGGCGATGCGCGCCGTACGGCTTTGCCCGGACGCGATATTCGTGGACCCGAACTTCCCACGCTATAAGGAAGTATCACGCACTATTCGCGAGATCTTTTATCAATATACGGACCTGGTGGAACCGCTGTCCCTAGACGAAGCCTATCTGGACGTCACGGATTCGCCAGTCGATCTACCCACGGCTACTGCGATCGCCAAGGCGGTGCGCGCCGATATTCGCCGCGAGACAGGACTCACCGCATCCGCCGGCATCGCGCCCAACAAGTTCCTGGCCAAGGTTGCTTCGGACTGGCGCAAGCCTGACGGCCAGTTCGTGGTGACGCCGCGACGCATCGATGCATTCCTGATTCCGCTGGATATCGGCAAGATTCCGGGTGTCGGCCGGGTGATGAAAGCCCGGCTCGCCGAGATGCAGGTAACGACCGTTGGAGAGCTGCGCCAACTGGAGCGCGATGTGCTTGAAGCGCGGTTTGGCCGCTGGGGCATACGTCTCTACGAATTGGCCCGCGGCATCGACGAGCGGCCGGTACAGCCCCATCGCGAATCGGTACAGGTCTCGTCGGAGGATACGCTGCACGCTGACCTGCCGCTGGAGGCACTGGCGCCTTATATCGAACAGCTAGCCGACAAGACCTGGCGCAATCATCGGCGCAAGACGGCTCGCGTTGCACGCACGGTAGTGCTCAAGCTCAAGACCGCAGACTTCCAGATCCTCACACGCAGCTACACGCCGACCGTACCGCCGACATCTGCCGCCGAACTGGCCGGGATCGCCTGTGCGCTGCGCGATCGAGTGGACAGCCCGGCCGGTACGCGATATCGCCTGGTCGGCGTGGGCCTGTCGGGATTCATCGACGACGCTCACACTATGCAACAGGCCGCCTTGTTCTGACATCCGTGCCTGCACCCCAGAGCGCAATCACGCGAGCCGTTGCCGATTCGAGACCATAGCGGCGCTGTGTTCACAAGCGGCACCGGGAGATAGGTCAAGCCGCAGCGCTACAGCCTCGCAAACGCCTGGACACTACGCAAGCCTGATTGACGCCGCGCCAAGGCTCTGTTGCCATGTATTGAGAACACTCATCATCAAAGCCATGAGCTATCGTCTTTACTACTGGCCGAGTATTCCAGGTCGCGGCGAATTCGTGCGCCTTGCCCTGGAGGACGCCGGCGCCGAGTACATGGACATCGGCCGGCTCAGCGGAGGCTCCAATACGGTTGCGGAAATGCTCAACCGCGGAGAGCATTTTGCGCCGCCTGTTCTGGAAGACGACTATGAATCCGTCTCGCAGGTGGCCCAGATCCTGTATTGGATCGCGATACCACTGCAGCTGGCGCCCGATGGTAAGCACGAGCTGCGTCGCATGCATCAGTTGCAGCTCACACTCGCCGACTTCGTGAATGAAATTCACGATACCCATCATCCGCTGGGGCCCTCTGTCTACTACGAAGACCAGACCGAAGTGGCCAAACAACGAACCAGCGCGTTCATTGCCAAGCGCCTGCCAAAATTCCTTCGCTATTTCGAGCACAGCGTCGAATGCAACCCGGCCGGAGACTACTGGCTTGTCGGTGAGCGCTGCACGACGCTTGATCTGTCGATGTTCCAGGTCCTGAGCGGGCTCGACTACGCCCTCCCCAACGCCATGGCGCGACAGACAATTCCGCAACTGAGAGATCTGGCCAAGCGGGTCACTCAGCGGCGCCGCCTGGGCGCGTATCTGGCCAGCGACAGACGGCTTGCGTTCAACCAGAACGGGATCTTTCGTCACTATCCCGAACTCGACGTTGAGGCGTAGGCTGCTTGAATTGACGCACGAGACATGACGACGAGAGGTCAGATGGAGCACGCTTTCTGGCACGAACGCTGGCGCAGAAATCAGATAGGCTTTCACCAACCGGAGGGCCAGCCGCTACTGCATCGTCATTGGCCGTCGCTAAATCTGGCGGCCGGGAGTCGTATCCTGGTCCCGTTATGCGGCAAGACGCTCGACATGCGTTGGCTCGCAGACCACGGCTATCACGTCATTGGCGTAGAACTGAGCGAGACAGCCGCTGCCGACTTCTTTGCCGAATCCGGCGTGGAGCCGACCGTCGCCGAATATGGCGAGTTCATCCGCTACAGCGCCGGTGCTGTAGAGATTCTGGTGGGCGATTTTCTGGCATTGCCGGCCGCTGTCATCGCCGACGTGCAGGGCTGGTATGACCGCGCGGCGCTGATCGCCCTGCCGCCGGCCATGCGCGCCCGGTACGTAGACCATCTACTGGCTCACCTGGCTGCCGGGACACCGGGTCTGCTGATCACTTTTGCCTACGATCAACAGTTGATGGAGGGCCCGCCGTTCGCGGTCCACGAGGCCGAGGTCCGTCGATTGATGGCCGATCGCGCGGATATCGACTTGCTGGAGATGCGACGCAACGTACCGTTCAGCGAGCATCTGCGCGACAAGGGGCTGGCCGACGCCCACGATGACGTATACCGCCTTCGTATCCGAACCCGCAAAGAATGAGTACGCCCATGACAACTTTCATCTGCGAAACCTGCGGTATGCAGTATCCGCCGTCGATCGACCCGCCCGAGAGCTGTCCGGTCTGTGTCGACGAGCGTCAGTTCGTTGGACACAACGGCCAGCGTTGGATCAGCCCCGCGGCGCTCGCCGCGGATCATCGGAATCGGATCGAGCAAGTCGCGCCCGGACTCTACGGCATCGGCACCGAACCGCACTTTGCCATCGGACAACGCGCGCTGCTGGTTCAGACGCCGCAGGGCAATGTATTGTGGGACTGCATCAGCCTGCTCGACCCCACCACGATCGAGGCCGTGACGGCCCTGGGCGGGATCGATACGATCGCGCTATCACACCCGCATTTCTATACCGCGATGGTGGATTGGGCAGAGGCGTTCAACGCCTGCCTGCTGCTGCCCGAGGCCGACCGTAGTTGGGTGATGCGCGATCATCCCTCGATCCAGTACTGGGACGGCGAGCAATACGCGATCAACCAGAACGTCTGTGTGATTCGGGCCGGTGGGCACTTCACCGGCGCCAGTGTGCTGCACTGGGCGGCCGGCGCAGGGGGTCGTGGGGCGCTGCTTACCGGTGACACGGTGCAAGTTGCCGCCGATCAGGACTGGGCCAGCTTCATGTACAGCTATCCCAACAATATCCCCTTGCCCGCCGCGTCGGTGCAGGCCATCGCGGCACGCCTGGCACCTTATCGCTATGACGATCTGTACGGCGGCTGGTGGGGGAAGATCATGCGCGGCCAGGCCGACACCAAAGTGCAACGTTCGGCGCAGCGCTACTGCGACGCGTTGAACGGCGTATTTCATCCCGGTCGTTGAACAGCGGGCAGCAGGACCCGAGTTGCGGGTCCTTGTCTGACTTTTGAAAGCGTCAGTCCGACGACTTTCTAGAACGCCGCGCGGCGATAGCGCCGGTAGCGTGGATACCAGTAATTGCGCTTGACGCTGGCCCGCAGTACGTCGTCGCTGGATGCCAGCGCCACGCCTTCTTCCTGTGCCTGTTTGCCAACGGCAAACGCGATCGCGCGGCTCAGTTCACCGACACTGGCCAGCGCTGGTAATAATGCGCCCTTGTCGTTATCCGCCAGCGGCGAGTGTTCCGCGAGCACTTGCGCCGCTGCCATCAGCATCTTGTCGGTCACTCGGGATGCCCGCGCGGCAATCACACCCAGCCCCACGCCGGGAAAGATATACGCGTTGTTGCATTGAGCGATCGGAATCTTGCGCCCTCCGAGTTCTACGGGTTTGAACGGGCTGCCGGTAGCCACCAGTGCCGCGCCCTGGGTCCAGGTGAGGATCTCCTCGGGTGTGGCCTCCACGCGAGATGTCGGATTCGACAGTGGCATCACGAAAGGGTGCTCACAGTGACGATGCATCTGCTTGATCACGCGTTCCGAGAACAGTCCGCGCTGGCCTGATACACCGATCAGTACCGTGGGTCGGGCGTTGTCGACGACCGTGAACAGCGCGTCATTGCCGGAAGGATCACCGTCCCATTCCGCCAACCTGTCCGCGCGTTGCGCCAACGCTGCCTGGAACTCGTAGAGATCTTCGGATGCGTCAGTGAGCAGACCCAGCCGATCGACCATGAAGATGCGCTCGCGCGCCTCGGCGTCGCTCAGGCCCTCTTCGGTCATCGCGACGATGATCTGCTCGGCAATACCGCAACCGGCCGAGCCGGCACCAACGAACACGATCCGTTGCTCCGATATCTTTTCTTTCTTGGCCTTGCAGGCCGCCAGCAACGAACCCACACATACGGTCGCGGTGCCCTGGATATCGTCGTTGAAACAACAGATCTCGTCGCGATAGCGTTCGAGCAGCGGATTGGCGTTGGTCTGGGCAAAATCCTCGAACTGGAGCAACAGATGCCGCCAGCGACGCTTGACCGCCTGGATGAACAGATCGACAAATTCGTTGTATGCCTCATCAGTGACGCGCTCATGGCGCCAGCCCATGTACATCGGATCGTCCAGCAGTTGCCGATTATTGGTGCCGACATCAAGCACCACAGGCAGCGTATAGGCCGGTGAGATCCCACCACAGGCGGTATACAGCGATAATTTGCCGATCGGAATGCCCATGCCGCCGATCCCCTGATCACCCAGACCGAGAATGCGCTCGCCGTCGGTTACCACAATCACGCGCACGTTGTCTTTGGTAGCACTGCGCAAAATATCGTCGATGCGGTGGCGATCCGGATAGGATATGAACAGGCCACGGTGATTACGATAAATCTCTGAGAATGCCTCGCAGGCATCGCCGACCGTCGGCGTGTAGATGATCGGCAGCATCTCTTCGAGGTGTTCTTCCAGCAGACGGAAGAACATGGTTTCGTTATCGTCCTGAATACCGCGCAGATAGATATGCTTGTCCAGATCGCTGTCGCAGGCCTGGTACTGGCGGTAGGCACGCTCGACCTGCTCCTCTATCGATTCCACGTTCTGTGGTAACAGCCCGATCAGATTGAAGTCCACGCGTTCGTCCGCAGAAAACGCACTACCCTTGTTCAGAAGCGGCATCTCGAGCAGCGTCGGGCCAGCATAGGGAATGTAGAGCGGGCGTCTGGGATCTGAACTCATAGGTACGAACTCGAATAGTGAGGGACAACAGTGCGGCTATAGGATAAGCGCTGGTTCCAGCATAGGGGTCTGCGTCGCAGCCAGCCACAGCGTCTCATGTTGCAACGCCATTGTCCGGCTTGGGCGAAGAATCACCCACCGCAGGGCCCGGCAGTACGCTCCGGTTTTCAACAGAAACCCGGTACAACTCTGTGGATAACATGCGCACAGCGCGCCAAAATACCCAGCCTGTGGTCGACCGGAGCCGGTTGATTAAATTCTGTTCGCTCACCCGCTTATCGGCCCCTTGAAAGATCCGCGGAACTTGTCTCGTTCCGGCCTGCCGATGCCGTGCTCGATGTTTTGCACATAGCCTTTGGGCAACCCTGTGGACAAGCGCACGACAACCGCTCGCATCGCTTGCCACGCAGGCACTTCAGGCGTAATGAGCAGAAACTGATCAGTCATTTCCGCACGATTTCGTTGGCCAGACGCCGATCGCCGCAACGCGCCGTTATAAACCGGCGGTTCCGGCACGACAGCGTGGTCGCTCGGTCACCAGCGGCGAACCGAATCGTTGTACCCCAACGGGCAGGAATCCGGCTACCGCAGGATGCGCAGACAAGCCTTGGAAATGACTGTGGATAACCGGTAGGGAGAGATAGCACGCGGCTCGAACGAACCGCGGGCACGACAGCACTCGTCACGGCGATCCCGTCAGTTCGGCGCATCGCCGGTTTCATCCGGCGCGGCATCATCACCGCGACGGCGACGCCTGAGCCTGCGCGGTGTTTCATCCTCGTCGTTGTCGATGACACGCAAGTTGGCGGCCGGCGCCTCGCCGCTGCGATCCTCACCGAACCAGACAGTCTGATGCGGGAACGGAATCAGGATATCCGCACGATCGAAGTGTATCTTGACCAGGCGATTGAACGCCCGTCCCACGCCCCACTGGGTGCCCGGCTTGGTCTTGATCATGATGCGAATCTTGACCGAGCTGTCGGCCAGTTCGGTCACGCCCGGCACGGTCATATCCTCGAGAATATTCGGACCCGCGGCCTCGTCGGCCTTGAGATCCTTGAAAGCCTCGCGCAGGTAGGACACGGCGTTGTCGATATCCTCACGGTAGGCAATGCGATATTCGGTACGGAAATACGACCAGTCGCGCATGTAGTTGGATACCACGTTGGCTGACGAGAACGGGACGATGTGGTATGTCCCGTCGATATCGCGAATCGATACCGAGCGGATCGTCAGCCGCTCCGCAGTCCCGGTCACGCCGCCTACTGACACAACGTCACCTGTATTCATCGCGTTCTCGAGCTGAATGAACACCCCGGTGATGATGTCCTTGACCAGGCTCTGCGCGCCGAAACCGATGGCAAGCCCGAAGACGCCGGCACCTGCGATCAGTGGGCCGATATTCACACCAATCTGGGACAAACAGATCAGCGCGGTGAATCCGGCGATCAGAATCGCCAGCGCGTTACGGAACAGTGTCAGCAATGTCTGCTGGCGGGCGGACGGCGCCCCATGACCGGTATTAGGGCTCATCCGGTGCTCGATCATGCTCGCAACCACCACCCACACAACCGCTGCCGCGATCAGAATGAGCGCCACATGCAGGGCCGCACTCACCACGCGCACACCAATATCGGTGCCCAACCAGGCGCTGAAATTGAAAAGGTGCCAGATGGTCATGGTCACCGCCACAAACAGCACCAGGATCACAACGCGAACCACCTTGAGTGCGTTTGGCACATAGGAATTAAGCCGACGCTCGAGCATCGGTAGCCGCTCACGCGTGCTGTCGGAGAAGGTGATCCGGTAACCAATCGTACGCGACAGCAGGCCGGAGATGCCGAAGCACACGACCGCAACGACCAACGTCTCGACGCTCGCCTTGAGCATGGCCGGCAGTGCCTGCGCGGGATAGAGCTGGCTGACCACGAACAAGGTGGTGAAGTAAGCCAGCGCGAGCACAATCCATATCCGTGCAAACAAGCGATAGAGCACGGAGAAAAAGCCAAGCGACGCATGGTCGGCCAGCTCACGCAATCGCGCGGACAGCAACCGATGATTGCGGAACATGACGATCAGCGCATAGATGTATGCCGCCCCCATGACAAGGAAAGTCACGACCGCGCCCACAAAATAGGTCAGCTGCTGGTTGAGAATCGGCACGATAACCAGCAGCGAATAACCGATGACGCCGACAAACCAGCGCAACCGGATACTCCACCAGGCCGCAACTTCGGGAGACATGTGCAGCGGACGAAGATTTTCGTAACGCTCGGCGAATATCGCGCGAACGGCCACCTTGATCAGTTCGATCAGCACAAACGCATTGATGAACAGCGACTGGCGAGTGCCCACTGAACCCTGGTCGCCCACCCCGTACAGACCCACCGCATAACCGATGCCGCCGGCGACAAATACTATCGCGACGTCGATCAGAATGCCGATGATAATCGCGATCACGCGTCGCAACAGCAACGAGCGACGCGTACCCGCGCCGTCGGGCAGGCGCGCGACACGGGAAAACAGCCCGGCAGCCAGCGCACGCAGTACGAGGAAGGCAATACAAGTCGCGGCCGCCACCACTGCGAATATGAACACGGATTGCAGGAACCCGTCCCAGTTGATCCGTGCTCCAGGCTTGCCACCGGCGCCGCTGTCCGCAAGCGCCGTCACCCGCTGCCAGCCGCCGGCAGCCACGTCACTGATCGACTCCGCCCAAGCGGCTGTGGTCGCCGCGAATTGTCGCGCAAACGACATGCGCTGCGACTGCCCGGCGTGCTGCGGGCGGGCGTCGGAGGTCTGCTGAGTCGCGTCGTGGCCCGACGTCTTCGGCGTTGCCGTTGCACTCTTCTGAGCCTGCTCGTTGCCCTTGTGTTTTTGGCCGGCATTCTGAGCTGCAGCCTGACGCAATTCGCTGACCAGTTCGTTGCGTGTCTTGTCGTTCTCGAGAATATTGGCAAGCTGATCCAGCGATACCGATTGACTCGAAGCCGCCGAATTATTGGCCGTCGCCGCATGAACACTGAAGGCGGACAATGCGAGAAACAACGAAATCAGAGACAGGGCAAACCCATGAAGCCAGGCCCTCTGGACCCGTCGTGAAGCACGAAACTGATGCATGAAATTATGATTCCTTGCGGACAAACCTCGGATTTCGACCGTTGAAGGTCGCGCGCCCGCCAGCGTACTGAGCCGGTCCGGCGGCCACCTTACGGGCGCCAATGATGACGGGCTCGCCGCGAATTAACAACGCAGCGTGATCGCCACACCATGCTGGAGCGGTTTGCCTGTGTCTTGACCATGAACACCGCGCGACCTTGGCGCATGCTGGCCAGATGGCGACTCGATTGCGATCAGGCATCTGTCCGGTATGTCGGACGGATCGAGCTGATACCTTCCATGATCTGCTGGGTCTGCTCGAACACGGCGTGAATGCGTTCGATATCGATTTGCTCGGTCAGGCCGTGGTCAGCGGCGGCACGAATTGCCTCGGCGTGGCGCGCCAGTGCTCGCCGCCCGACTTCGCGGCGCGTGAGCGGCGCCAGCTTGGCGAGCACCAGCAACATGGCGCGCATGGTGAGCACGCTGTTCCGCCCGTAGTTCCGAATCGGTGCAAATGCCGCGTCGAGCAGATCATGGAAATCGGGCAGGCGCAGAACGAGCCGCATTTCGTTGTGCCTGTCGGTTAGCACCTCGGCGGGCAGCGGTCGCGACATCAGAACCGCCAGCGACCAACCGATCCGATTGACACAATCCACTGCGGTATAGGGATTGTTTAATGCGGGTGACAGCGCGCGCACAGCAATTTCTGCGATCTGATTGATTGCAAATACGAGATCATTCTCGGTGAGTCGATTTCGCCCGAACACGAATTCACGCTCGACGTGCTCGGCCACGCTCTTATCGAGTTCACAGCCGTGGATACGTGCTATGACACTGCCGGGCATGACGTAATCGCCAAAAGTCACCACGGCTTCGATCACCACATCATGCTCAGCTGCAACGTCTCGCAATGACTGGCGACCGACAGTCTGCAGGTAGCCGCCGTGGCGGGTACGGATGTTCTGCGTGCCGTGGCCAAGCGTCGGAGCGGTTGCGCCGTCTGGCGCATTGTCCGGTCCTTTGGGACAAAGCCGGTCGATGGCCTCATCAAATTCTATTGCGACTGCCTCGAGCACTTCCGGAGCGGACACCAGCTGCGCAATATGATGGGTGAAATAAATAAGTGTGCAGGTAGAGAAAACGGCCAACGCGAAGCCAACGCTGAGAGATACGCTCGGTACGAACGTATTCTTCGGATCATTGCCCACCATGTGAAAGACGAGCAGGCAGTACGTGAAGGTCGCCAGAAAGATGCCGAGTACGGCCTGATTCGATCGGTCGCGCATGAAACTGCGAATCAGCCGATGGCCGAACTGGCTCGTCGCCAGCGTGAGCACCACCATCATGGTCGAGAAGACCACGGTCGCAATCGCGACCATGGCGCCGGTCAGCGTCTGCAGGAGATTGCCGGCGTTGTTCACGCCGCCAGAGTAGAAGAATACCTGCAATGGCCCGCTAAGCCAGCCCTGTTCGTCGATGGTCAGCGTGCATGCGAATAGCAATACACCGACCACCATCATGATCGCTGGCAGGAACCAGAAACTGGACTGGGCCAGACTAAAGAACTCAGACAGCCTTGCGCGCATAGGGGGTCACAGCAGATCAGCGAAGAATTTGATCATCGGCGGGCGGGCCGCGTGTCGCAATAAAAAAGCCGCCGCTGAAGAGTCAGCGGCGGCGTGCGGTCACGCATATCAAAACGTGACTTGATCAGGCAGTAGAACTCAACGCCTTGGCAAAGATATCGACGCCGGTGTCGATCTGCTCGCGGGTGGCGATCAGCGGCGGCAACCAGCGTACTACCTGTTTTCCAGGTCCACAGCGCAGCAGTAGCAAACCATCGGCCTCGCAGGCCTTGGCGATGCGATCGGCGCGACCGCCGTCAGGCTCACCGTCCTTGTGGATCTCCACGCCGATCATGAAGCCCTTGCCTCGCACATCGGCGACGCAGTCGTGATCAGCCTTGAGGGCTTGCAGGCGTTCCCTGAGATGCGCCCCGGTGTCGCGGGCGTTCTCTACCAAGCCTTCCTCTTCGATCACGTCTAGCGTGGCGAGTGCTGCGGCGCAGGCCACGGCGTTGCCGCCGTAGGTACCCCCCTGCGAACCCGCCCAGCCTTTTTCCATGATGTGGCCGGGCGCGGCAAAAGCGGACAGCGGGAAACCGCTGGCCAGGCCCTTGGCAGTCATCAGGATATCGGGCTGCACATCAAAATGCGTATGCGACCAGAACTCTCCGGTTCGACCGTAGCCGGCCTGCACCTCGTCTACCCCCAGCAGCATGCCGTGATGATCACAGCGCTCGCGCAGTCCTTGCATGAAGCGGGTGCTGGCCGGCACGAAACCACCCTCGCCCTGAATCGGCTCAATGAAAGCCGCGGCGGTATCCTTCGGGGAGCTGTAGGTTTGCAGAATGAAATCCAGCTCACGCAGACAGAAATCGGCCGTCTCGTCCTCAGACCAGCCATAGCGGAACTGATGCGGAAAAGGTGCGATGGTGACGCCGCCCATCAGCGGCTGAAGACCATCGCGATAATAAGTGCCTGAGGTGGTCATCGACGCCGAGCCCATCGTGCGGCCGTGAAAGCTGCCGTGGAAGACGATGATATTGGGCTTGCCGGTGGCTTGACGTGCCAGACGCAGCGCGGCTTCGGCGGCCTCTGTCCCTGCACTCGCATAAAAGATCGTATCGATGTCGCCGGGCATCTTGGCGCCCAGCCTTTCGGACAGATCCTGGATCGGCTTGTGCATGATCGTGGTGTACTGGCCGTGGATCAGTTTGCCAACCTGTTCCTGTGCGGCCGCCACCACCTTCGGATGGCAGTGGCCGGTGCTGGTGACACCGATACCTGCGGTGAAATCCAGATACCGCTTGCCATCGGTTGCATGAATGTAACAGCCTTCGCCGCTTTCGGCGTAGACGTCGGTAGCCTGCTTGAGCAGCGGGGACAGATGACCGGGGCGATTCGCCGTCATGACAGTTCTCCTGGCGGGTGCTTGAAATTGTGCGCGAGCGTAGACCTTGTCCTACGCGGTTGCAATAAAACCTGTAACGATTATGCGAGAGCGCCAATCACGGCATCTCCGACGACGTTGGTCGGCCGCGATTCACGACCGTGCGCCGCCAGATCGCGAGCCACAGACTCGCGCAGGCGCACGCCGGCGCGCGCAGCGGCCGGATCCTCTTCACCCATCCAATCCAGCATCATGGCCGTGGTCAGCAACATGGCGGCCGGGCCGGCCAGATTCTGCCCGGCGATATCCGGCGCGCTGCCATGGGTCGGCTCGAACATCGGCGGTCGCGAGCGATCAGTCGGGTTGAGATTGGCCGACGGCGAAACGCCCATACCGCCGTTGAGCACGGCGGCCAGATCGGTCAGGATATCGCCGTGCAGATTGGACGCCACGACCACGTCGAACTGCCAGGGATGGGTCACAAATTTCATGCAGGCCGCATCCACCAGTTCGTGGTGCGTCGCGACATCCGGATAGTCCTGCGCGATGCGCGCAAAGATTTCCGTATACATATCGCCCCAGAACCGTTGGGCGTTGCGTTTGGTCACCAGACAGACCTGAGAGCGCTTTTTTTCCGCACCGAACTCACGCTCGTTGCCGACATCCGTGCGCGCGGCCGCGCGGCTTCGAGCCTGGACAAACGCGTGGCGAATAATGCGATCGGTGGCGCGATGGGTGAATACCGCAACCTGAGTGGCCAACTCGTTTTCCGTGCCGACGGCTAGCCGGCCGCCCTGATTGACGTACTCGCCCTCGCTGTTCTCGCGTATCACAAGCATATCAATGTCGCGCGCCCGCGGATCGGCCAGATATTGCGGCGCCCCCTCCAACGGTCGGACCGGGCGCTCGCACACCCACTGGTCAAAGCCCTTGCGGATATCCAGCAGCGGCGCCAGGGAATCGGCGTCCGACAGCAAGTACCGATCTGGGTCGCTGGTCGGTCCAGGATCACCCAGCGCGCCCAGCAGGATGGCGTCGTACTCCCCCAGGCGCTCCAGATAATCGCTAGGCGCACTCTCGCCGTGCTTCTGGTGCCAGGCGTGCGATGGCCAATCGAACCGATCGTATTCGATCGCCAGATCGCTGTCCGACGCAGCCAGCGCATCAAGCGCACGCACGGCCTGCTGGACAACTTCCGGGCCGATACCGTCGCCGGGCAGTACGGCGATTCGCCATGTCTTTTCAGTAGTCATGTACGGACATTATCATCGCTGGGGCGCCGCGCCCATACGTCGGCGCCCTTTATTTTCAAAGCCTTTGATCGTGGATGATCCAATGAGCCACCGATAGGGCTACCCAGCGCCGCGACGCGCTCGGAAAAAGCTGCGCAAGAGCGCCGCGCTGTCGTCTGCCAGCACGCCGCCCGTGTGCGCGACCCGGTGATTCAGGCGCGGCTCGTCAAGCACCGCAAAGATCGAGTGCACTGCCCCGGCACGAAAGTCATCAGCACCGTAAACAACCCGCGCGATGCGCGCGTGCCCAATGGCACCGGCACACATGGCGCAGGGCTCGAGCGTGCAATACAACGTGGCTCCCGGCAGACGATAATTGCCGATCGCGAGACAGGCATGTCGCAACGCGAGTATTTCAGCATGCGCCGTGGCGTCCTGGTGCGCGATCGGCATGTTGCGCCCTTCGCCGATCACCTGCCCGTTCTGAACGACTACCGCACCGACCGGCACTTCGCCGTCGGCGCCCGCGGCCTCTGCCAACGCCAGCGCGAGGCGCATCCAGTCGCTGTCATCGCTAGGCGAAACGGAAGCCTGACCGGGTGTGAATGCTGTCATGCAATCGTGTGGTTCGAACCGCGTGGGAATGGATGCTTGCGCCTGTCGGCGAGCCGGTACAAGACGTCGCGAACATCTCGTCGAGCCTTGATCGCTAAACCGAACGTCCAGATATTAGCGGACAGAATACTCTCATCACACAGGACGGAGAATGCAGATTCAACTCACCGGCAAGACCGCGTTGATTACCGGCTCCACCGGCGGAATCGGCCTGGCGATCGCCCAGGGCCTGGCGGGCGCCGGAGCGACTGTCATCTTGAATGGCCGCACACAGGCTCGTGTAGATCACGCGATGATCGTTTTGCGCAAAGCCGTACCCGAGGCAGAGGTTCGTGGCGTAGTCGCTGATCTGGGCACCGCCGACGGCTGCCAGGCTGTAGTGGATGCCGAACCACGGGTCGATATCCTGATCAACAATGTGGGGCTTTTCGGCCCACAGGATTTCTACGAGATAGCGGATGACACATGGCAACGATTCTTCGATGTAAACGTCATGTCTGGCGTGCGCCTGGCCCGCGCCTACACTCCTGGCATGACCGAGTCCGGCTGGGGTCGCGTGGTTTTCATCTCCTCTGAATCCGCGATCAACATCCCCGCCGACATGATTCACTACGGCTTTACCAAGACCGCCAATCTCTCGGTATCCCGAGGCTTGGCCAAGCGGCTGGCCGGTACCGGCGTGACGGTCAACGCGGTGCTACCGGGTCCAACGCTTTCCGACGGTGTGGCAGACATGCTGGCAGAGGGTCAGCAGGCCTCCGGCAAATCCATGGAAGCGTTTGCCGCAGAATTTGTGCAGAAGGAGCGTCCCAGTTCGCTCATCCAGCGCGCGGCTACCGTGGAGGAGGTCGCCAATATGGTGGTGTATGTGGCATCCCCGCAGTCCTCGGCCACCAACGGTGCGGCCTTGCGCGTAGACGGCGGCGTAGTCGATACCGTGACCTGAGCGATGCCTGATCAGTGCGTCATGTTGGTTTTTCTGGCGTGGTGCGCTCTTGGCGCGCCATAGCTCGAAAGTGAAAACGCAATAGCCTAACTACGACCTTCTGCCATTTTCGGAAACGAACCTGATGCGCTAACGTCGAACCCTGGACCCTGGCATAGCAATCGGAGAGCACCTTGAGCCTACCTGGTGAGACTGGCAAAGCAGCGGATATAACACCGCGACAGCAGGAGATCGTGGAGCTGGTCCGCCGTCAGGGCTTCGTGGCCATTGACGAGCTGGCCAGCATCTTCGACATCACGCCGCAAACCGTGCGCCGGGATATCAACGAACTGCGTGACTGCGGTCTGGTTCGCCGCTATCACGGCGGCGCGGGGTTGCCATCGACCGTTGAAAACATCGCCTACGAGGCCCGTCAGATTCTGAATCTCGAGGGCAAGCAACGTATTGCCGAGCTGGTCGCGCGCGAGATCCCCGATCATGCCTCGTTGTTCATAACCCTCGGGACCACAACCAAGGAAGCCGCTCGGGCCCTCTGCGCCCACAAAGGTCTGCGCGTTATTACCAATCATCTGCAGATTGCCGCCCTGCTCAGCCAGCAGGAAGACGCCGAGGTGATGCTGGCTGGGGGCACTCTGCGTCCGCTAGACGCCGGAATTACTGGCGAAATGACACTCGATTTCTTCAGCAATTTCAAAGTCGACTATGCGCTGATGAGTATCTCTGGAATCGAACAGAACGGCTCGCTCTACGATTTCGACTACAGCGAGGTTCGGTTGCTACGTGTGATCATGGCAAACGCACACAAGGTGTTCCTGCTGGCCGACCACAGCAAGTACGACCGGCATGCTTTAGTGCGCGTTGGTCACATCGCGGACTACGTCGATGCGCTGTTTACTGATCGCGCGCCCCCAGCCGAATTAGCCGCCGTGCTGGCAGACGCCGGCGTAGCTGTGCACGTTGCCGGGGGCTAACCGGTTTGCATGCACCGTGCATGTCATAGGTTGCCTGTCGCCGTGTCATACGGCCCCGCGTTGCAACCCTAAACTCCATCAAAAAAAGCGCACAGCTGCTTATGCAGCCAGACTGCATCGCGCTCTCGGCTCCTTGTTCTGCGAAGAAACGGCTGACAGTCCGGAGTCGTATGGCACGGCAACAGGTTCCGGCTCGGCCGGCTACGACCTTTTGGCAACTTGTAGATGTTCACTTTCGAACATTACTATTGATCCCAATTACGGAGCACGGGTTTCGTCTCGGGACCGGGTAACCGAATTGCTGATCGCCAGTCACCGAGGTTCGCTTATATTGCACATGTGCTCACTTGCTCGATCGGTCGCTGCACGCAGGATGCATTTCTGCATCGACAAACAGGTGTTTTTCTTTAATCGTTTACAGCGTGCGCCGTGTGGCATTCCGAAACTTCCGCATACTGTAACGATACAAACAGCGCAGCGTGCAGATACGCTGCCAGGACCAGATGACCCGTAGCTCATCGATGTCCTAACCAGGAGGAAGCGCGATGGCGCTAGCGTTGAAAAATATATCCAAGGAAGTGGGGGGCGAGACACATATCGCACCGCTCGACCTCGAGCTTGAGGACGGTTCGCTGAACCTGCTGCTTGGCTTGACGCTGTCGGGCAAGACCTCACTGATGCGTCTCATGGCCGGCCTTGACCAGCCAACTACCGGGCGCGTTCTGGTTGACGGCAAGGACGTCACCGGCATGGCAGTGCGCAAGCGTGACGTTGCCATGGTCTACCAGCAGTTCATCAACTACCCGTCGATGACGGTATACGAGAATATTGCGTCTCCGCTGCGTATTGCCAAAGCCGATTCGAAAGAGATTGATCGACGCGTGCGCACCGAGGCTGAACGCCTGAAAATCGACGGCTTCCTCGATCGTCTGCCGGCCGAGCTATCCGGCGGACAGCAGCAGCGCTGCGCGATGGCGCGTGCATTGGTGCGCGATGCCGAACTGGTGCTTCTGGACGAGCCGCTGGTCAACCTTGACTACAAGCTGCGTGAAACATTGCGAGAAGAGCTGCCAAAGGCGTTGGAAGGCCGGCGCTCCATCGTGGTTTATGCCACGACCGATCCATGGGAAGCGCTGTCCTTCGGCGGCAAGACGGCCGTGTTGGAAGAAGGACGTCTGCTCCAGTTCGAAAGCGCAGCTAGCGGCTATGCGGCACCTGCCACAGTCCACGTATCCAGCGTGTTCAGTGACCCGCCCATGAATATCATCGCCGGCAATGTGTCCGGCAGCCGTATGCAGCTCGGCGAGCATCTCACCGCAAAGCGCCCGGACACCTTGTCCCGGCTGAGCGACGGCGATTATCTGTTTGGCCTGCGCCCAGAGCATCTTGCGCCAGCATCACCCGACAGCGACCGCAACCGCATCGCGGCGAAAGTCGATGTGACAGAGATCAGCGGGTCCGATACTTACGTTCACTTCGAGATCGACGGCAAGCCCTGGGTCGCAGTGGAAAACGGCGTGCACCACTACGATTTGGGTGAGGAGATCGAGCTCGACTTCGATACCCGCAGGCTGTTTGCTTTTGATACGCAAGGCTTGCTTCTGCACTCGCCCGAGCGCGACGTCCCAAGCCATGACAACCAGGTGGAACGCAATGGCGCTAATTAATTTCGAGAACGTCGGGCACTCCTATTCCGGCAAACAGGATGACTACGCGCTGCAGCCGATGAATTTTCGCTGGAAAGACGGCGGCGCCTACGCTCTTCTCGGCCCGTCTGGCTGTGGCAAGAGCACCTTGCTTAATATCTGCTCTGGTCTCCTGAAGCCTTCAGAAGGCAGCGTGTCGTTTGACGGTAAGGACGTCACCGACATGTCGCCAGAAAAGCGAAACATCGCCCAGGTGTTCCAGTTTCCTGTGCTATACGACTCGATGACTGTGTTCGACAACCTGGCTTTCCCGCTGCGAAATCGCGGTGCCAGCAAGTCACATATCGCCCAGCGAGTGGCTGAAGTGGCCCACATGCTCGAGTTGGAAGACGTGCTCAAGCGACGTGCTAGCGGGCTAGGAGCAGAGCTGAAGCAAAAAATTTCGATGGGCCGTGGCCTGGTTCGTGACGACGTGTCTGCGATTCTTTTTGACGAGCCGCTGACCGTTATTGATCCGCAGCTGAAGTGGAAATTGCGCCGTCAGCTCAAGGAGATTCACAAGGAGTTCGGTCATACGCTGATTTACGTCACGCACGATCAGGTCGAAGCGTTGACATTCGCCGAGCAAGTCGTGGTGATGTCAGAAGGCGAAATCGTACAGGTGGGTACGCCGCAGGCCCTGTTCGAGCGCCCCGAGCATACATTCGTGGGTTACTTTATCGGCAGCCCCGGCATGAATTTCCTGCCCTGCGAGATCGATGGCCAGGACGCGGTCGTTGACGGGCAACGCATTCCGTTGCGTGCAGAGCAGGCAAGCGCCGCACGAGACTGCAATGCCAATTCGCTCAAGCTTGGCATCCGCCCCGAATTTGTCGAACTGGCCGGCAACCAACAGGGCCTGGATCTGCAAGTCAGCCGCATTTCTGAGATGGGTCAGTTTCGGCTCGTCACCGCCCTGCTTGGCCAGCACGAAGTCAAGGTCAAGATCGATAACGACCACGGACCGCTCGAAGGGCCCAACATCAACCTGCACTTTCCGCCCGAATGGATCTGTCTGTATTCAAACGAACGCCTGATCCAGACCCCGAACGAGGCCACCCATGGACACTAAATTTGCCGACAACCGGGCCTGGCTGCTGGTATTGCCTGCCACCCTGTTGGTGTTCTTTACCGCCATGATTCCGTTCATGGCGGTGGTGAATTACTCTTTCCAGATCGTATTCAGCATGCAGAACCATGCACTAATCGGCTGGGAAACGTTCCACGAAGCACTGACAAACGAAGAGTTTAGCGGCGCCTTGGGCCGCCAGGTGCTGTTTACTGGAATTGTGCTGCTGATCGAGATCCCCCTCGGTATTGCGGTCGCTCTGACCATGCCTCGTACCGGCAAAATGGTTGGCCCGGTGCTCGTTGTAATTGCGCTACCCCTGCTTGTGCCATGGAACGTCGTGGGCCTCATCTGGCAGATCTTCGCGCGTGGCGACATTGGCCTGTTCGGCGCGTTTGTCAACAACGTGCTGCATATCAACTACAACTATGCCGTCGGCGAATATTCGGCCTGGTTCACGGTCGTTCTCATGAGCGTGTGGCACTGGACCTCGCTGGTCGCCCTGCTCGCTTATGCCGGGCTTTGCTCGATTCCCGGGGCCTTCTATCAGGCCGCCCGCATCGACGGTGCATCGCGCTGGGCCACGTTCCGCTTCATCGAACTGCCGAAGCTACGCGGAGTGTTAACCATCGCCATCCTGTTGCGATTCGTCTACAGCTTCAAGACCTACGCTGAAAGTCTGACCGTCACCGGGGGCGGCCCTGGCACCAGCACCACGTTCATGACACAGATGCTGACAAATACCGCTATTGGGCAGTTCGCGTATGGCAAGGCAGCAGCCTATGGCCTGCTGTATTTCCTGATCATTCTGCTTATCAGCTACATCTTTTACATCGTACTGACGCGTGTCGGTACCAACGAGGGAGGTGCTTGACATGCGTGCACGTCACTTTGGCCTTGTCGCATTTTTCCTGTTTTTGCTGATACCGATGTATTGGCTGATCACGATGTCGTTCAAGCCTAACGACGAGATCATCTCCCAGCTATCGCTCTTTCCACAGCACTGGACGTTGGACCACTACCGTGCAATCTTCGGCGACGCTGGCTGGCGAGCGGCATTCGAGCACTCTCTTGAATACACGTTGCTCAACGTTGTTATCGTATTGCCATTGGCGATCCCAGCTGCCTATGCGTTCTCTCGCTACAGGTTTCTGGGCGACAAGCATCTGTTCTTCTGGCTGCTGACCAACCTGATGGCGCCGCCGGCCGTATTCCTCATCCCGTTTTTCCAGCTGTATCACAGCGTCCACCTCTTCGACACGATCTATGCGGTAGCGATTGCGGACACGCTGTTCAACTTGCCGCTGGCGATCTGGATCCTCGAAGGCTTCATGTCGGGCGTGCCCCGTGAAATCGACGAAACAGCCTATCTGGACGGTTATTCGCTACCGCGATTTTTCGTCAAGATCTTCTTGCCGCTGATCGGCGCAGGCATCGGCGTGGCCGCATTTTTCTGCTTCATGTTCAGTTGGATCGAGGTGCTGCTGGCCCAGACATTGACGACATCAAATGCCACCCCAATCGCAACGCTCATGGGCAGCGCGTTCAGCGCCTCCGGCACGGACTGGGGCATCCTGGCTGCCGCGGGTACGTTGACGCTTGTTCCTGGCGCCATCGTGATCTGGTTTGTCCGTAACAAGATTGCGTCCGGCTTCGCGCTGGGCCGCGTCTAAGCAACCAATATTAGGAGCACATCATGCAATGGATGCTTTGGACACTGCCGACTGCCTTGTTTTTCGGGTCGATCGCCCTCCTGCTTTTGGGGATGCTCATTTGGGAGATCCTCCAGCCATGCGTCGAGCGACGCGGCTGGATCATCCCGATGCGAACTACGCGAGGAGACCGCCTGTTCATCGGCCTGCTGTCCTCAGCCTATATCGCTGCCTTCTGGCTGGTATTCGTCCCACTGTCCATGTGGTGGATGGCTGCAATCACGATCGCGATACTCGTGATCCTGCAGGCGGTCGGCTGAAGCCTGACATATTTATAAATTTTGGCGTTGCGCTCGACACTGTGAGCTACAGGTTCGTCAAAACGTCAAAAACCGTCGACCAACAAAATTAAGAGTCGACACGACACTGCGTTGAAAACTGGAGTCAAAGATGACCGATAAAGAAGATGTCAAACGAGGGAGCGAAAACGGCTCCACGAAAACTACAGATGTGAATGTCAAACGGCGTCAATTCCTCTTTGCTGGCGCAGCCAGCGCGGCGGCTGTTGCCTCGGTCCCGTTCCTAGGTTCAAGCAAGGCTTACGCCGCTGAGTCGGGCAAATCCGGCCTGCCCCCACTGGGCAAGATTCCCAGCTACACTGACTACGGGAAAGGCAAGACCGGCATGGACGCGGCCAAGAACTGGGTCGACGACTTCCTCCAGCCATCGACGCTGACCAAGGATCAGCAGATGAAGGAGATGCAGTTCTTCGTCGACGCCGCCAAGCCCTACCGGGGTATGAACGTGACTGCGATATCCGAGGTCACTGGCACCCACCAGTTCGAAGCCAATATTCTGACCAAGGCGTTCGAGCAGATCACGGGCATCAAGGTCAAGCACGATGTGATGCAGGAAGGCGAGACGGTCAGCAAGCTCGAAACGCAGATGGCGACGGGACATGATGTCTACGACATCTGGATCAATGACTCGGATTTCATCGGCACGCACCCGCGCATGGACGACGTGCACACCGTCACCGATTACATGAGTGGCGAAGGCAAGGACGTCACGCTGTCCACGCTCGACGTCGATGACTTCATCGGCAAGAGCTTTGTGGAGTGGAAGGGCAAGATGTACATGATTCCGGACGGTCAGTTCGCGAATCTGTACTGGTACCGTAAGGATTGGTTCGAGCGTCCCGATCTCAAGGCCAAGTTCAAAAAGGAATATGGCTATGAGTTGGACGTGCCGGTCAACTGGTCGGCCTATGAGGACATCGCTGAGTTCTTCACGGAGAAGGTCAAGAACCTGGACGGAAAGCGTATTTACGGTCACATGGACTACGGCAAGAAATCGCCATCCCTGGGCTGGCGTATCCATGACTCCTGGCTGTCCATGGCCGGCGCAGGCGACAAGGGGCTGCCAAACGGCCGCCCGGTCGACGACTGGGGTATTCGCGTCAATGACAACCTGAACCCGGTCGGTGCGAGCGTCGAGCGTGGCGGTGCTACCAACAGCCCGGCCGCAGTCTATGCCATCACCAAATACAAGGAATGGCTGCAGAAGTACGCCCCGCCGGAAGCCGCCGGCATGACCTTCTCCGAGGCTGGGCCAGTTCCGGCACAGGGTCATATCGCCCAACAGATCTTCTGGTATACCGCGTTCACGCCGAGCATGATTCAGCCGGGACTGCCAGTCGTCAACGACGACGGTACGCCGAAATGGCGTATGGCACCGTCGCCGCACGGCCCATACTGGGAAGCCGGCATGAAGCTCGGTTACCAGGACTGCGGCTCCTGGATGCTGCCCAAGACCACACCCAAGAAGAACCTCGCAGCCGGTTGGCTATACGCGCAGTTCTGTATCTGCAAATCGGTCTCGCTACGCAAGAGTCTGGCCGCGCTGACTCCGTTCCGGATCTCGGATATCAACTCCCAGCCCATGGGCCAGGCCGCACCGTATCTGGGTGGTCTGGTGGAGTTCTACCGTAGCCCGGCGGCCAAGTACTGGACGCCCACAGGCGTGAACGTGCCGGCCTACGGCAAGCTCACGTCTGCCTGGTGGAAAAACATCGCCCGTATCAACAGCGGCGACCTGTCCCCCCAGGAAGGCATGGACAAGGTGGCCGAGGACATGGACAACGTCATGCACCGCATCCAGATAGCCAAGCTCGAGAAGGTGTCACCGCCCATCCTCAACCCGAAGAAGAGCAAGGAGTACTGGTTCAAGCAGCCAGGTTCGCCGAAACCCAAACTGGCGAACGAGAACCCGAAAGGGCAGACACTGCCCTACGATGAGTTGCTCAAGGCGTTCAGCAACCCGGCATCGATCGGGAAGAAAGCCGACCAGTCGGACAGCTGATCTGACCTAGGCTCAGAGGCAGTCGGCCTGCTGGCCGGCTGCGCTTATTTCAGTTTATCTGTGCGTAGAAAAGCCGGCGCGTATGCAAATACGCGTCGGCTTTTTTAATGAGGCCTGCTGCACGTTGAGCCTTATGTCTGCGCTTTGCGGGCTGCCGGGCGCTTATCGCTTACAAGTCTGGAAAGCCCGCTTGAATCAGAGTAGTTACGCGCGTCACGCCTGCTCCGAGTCAAGACGTTGCTGAATGCTTAGTATTCCGCTGATAACGTATACTTATCTATTGATCATAGCCTGGGTTTAGTCGGAGCGCAGCAGATGGAGGAACAGGGCAAGGGGTACACAAACCTCGATCTCGATGTTCAAGTTGGACACTTCTTTGCAACGCCGGTGGCTGTCACCATGCTGGCTGGCGCGCAGGAGCGCAACGCAGAACTCAAGCGTTGTATTCTCGCCGAGCGCGAACGCGAAGCGTCTGCGACGGCATCGAATCTGGGCGGCTGGCATTCCGCGCGGCCGTCTCATCTGTGGGCCGGAAGCCGGATGGAGGAGATCCTTGCGGCGGCCAGGCACGTTGCCACACAGCTGACCCGTGACCGCTCAGGACAAAGCGTAGACATCGACTGGTCCTGCCGGGCGTGGGCAAACGTCAACGCCTATGGCCACGCCAACGAGTTTCATTATCACCCCGGTGTGTTCTGGTCCGGCACGTACTACGTCGACGACGGCGGGCGGCTCGAGGATTCAACGCTGGGCGGCGAGTTCGAGATAATGGATCCCCGCGGACCCAGTGTCGCCATGTACGAACCGTCGCTGGTTTTTCCCGACGGCAGCGGCTCGAGCGGAGGATCGACGGTACGATTTACACCCCGGCCGGGTATGCTGACGATGTTCCCTGGCTGGCTGCAACATCAGGTGCGTCCCTATCTGGGATCCGCTGAACGTATATCGATTGCCTTCAACCTCAGCGTCACGTCGCCGCCGCGATAAGCTGTCGTGACCCTATGCGTATAATTTTTCGTTGTGATCCGGCGCTGGCCGGTCAGCTGGCCCAGCCGGTCGCTGCGCGTTCGAGCCTGCCGGATTGGCTGCGTCAGATGCCGGCAAACGCCTTCTCGCCCGCGCATAACGCCGACATCCGGACGGTCAAACAGTGTCCACCATTCGTCGACGCAATGACCCACGGATTTGTATTCACCCTACCCTGCGACATCGCTGTGCAACAAGGCGTTTTCTCCTGGGACTGGCCGTTACCAACACCGGATTCACACCTACATCCACGGGCGCCCCTGAGTTTTCACGCACCGGCCCAGGTGGAAGGCACGCCATTCCACGATCCGGACCAGATAATCGTCAAGTTCAACAGCTTCTGGACAGTCGAATTACCCACCGGCTGGTCGCTGTTCGCTATGCACCCGGCCAATCGATTCGATCTGCCGTTTCAGATGTTATCGGGTCTGGTCGATGCCGATCGTTATAACGAGGTGGGTATTCTGTTCCCAGCCGTCTGGACGAACCCTGAATTCAGTGGCCTTCTGCCACGCGGCACACCGCTTGCACAGTGTTTTCCAGTGAGACGTGAGTCGCTTGACCTCGAATTCGACACGTTCAGCGAACAACAGGTAGCTGCTTACGACCGAGTGGGTCAGACGCTGCTCGACAGTCGTGGCGTCTATCGCAAACAATATCGCGACCAGCGCTCAGGCAAGCGCAGCGAGTTCGCGTCTGAGCGCGCCGGGGTCAAGCCAGAGCCGCCCAGTGGACGCTGAAGTCAGGGCTTGAGCCACCCGATTGAAACAACTCGGTTCCAAGTCAACTGCTGTTGCATAAGATGACATCGCCGCATCCAACTCGCCCACTTCCTGCTGGCATATCCCCAGATTCAGAGCGGCTTCGAACATGCTGGGTCGAGCCGCGCAGGCCGCGTCATAGGCTGTGATCGCTCCCTGCCAGTCATGGCGATCCTGGCGCGTGAGCCCCAGTCTAAACCAGGCTTCGGCAGACGTCGGACTCAACGTCGTGCTGATCGCCAGCGCCTCTTCTGCGCCGGCCAAGTCGCCTGAGGCGTAGCGCGCGCGCCCTAGACGGTGAGCGATTGCGGCATCCCGAGACCAGTCCGCAACGTGATTTTCGATGACGCCAACCGCCGCCTGGGGCTGGTCGAGTCGAATCAAAGCTTCTGCCTTTCCTGAAGCCGCCGACCGACTCGGCGTGCTGCGCAAGACGACGTCGAATGCTGCGTCAGCCGCCGCCCATTGATCCAGCGTCAGCAGGGTAGAGCCCAGTTCGATCCAGCCGTCCACACATTCAGGAAAACGCTCGAGTTTGGGCAGCATGCGGTTAGCGGCGGAATCTCCCCGTCGCAATGCGTCACAGCACGCCGAAAAAAGCTGTCTTGCCGTTCCGGACGGGTGCGATGCGGCGGCCCGAGACCCACTTTTAATAAAAAATTTATCGTTCATTGTTAATAACTGGTTTGATGGCTACTAAACCACAATCTGTATGCATGCGTCGACGCGCGGCTCATACGCGTCAGTGTAATCTATCGAGTTTGCTTCACGCTCCATATTGACTGCCTTCCGGCAGCGACCTGTCATCTAAATGCCGATCGCGCACCGATTCAGCAGTACCATTAGACTTTTGGCTCAATTGCAATGTTCGATTTCGAACTATAATGTTGCATCGTGAACAAACTCAGCTGGTATGCGCGTGAATGACCTCGGAACCTTCGACCTGGTTGTGATTGGTGGCGGAATCAACGGTGTCGGTATTGCGCGTGACGCGGTCGGTCGCGGTTTGTCGGTGCTGCTCTGCGAGGCGGACGACCTGGCAAACCACACCTCTTCGTCATCCACCAAACTGATCCACGGCGGGCTGCGCTATCTTGAGCAGTACGAATTCAAGCTCGTCGGCAAGGCGCTATCCGAGCGCGAGGTGCTGCTGCGCGCGGCGCCCCACATCATCTGGCCCATGCGCTTCGTCCTGCCGCACCAGAAACATCTTCGACCGGCGTGGATGATCCGGGCAGGCCTGTTTCTCTACGATCGCCTGGGCGGGCGCCAGACACTGGCAGGTTCGCACGGCGTGAAGTTCGATAGCCATCCGTCCGGCAAGCCTCTGAAACAGGGACTCACCAAGGGTTTTGTTTACTCCGATGCGTGGGTTCAGGACGCGCGACTGGTGGTCCTGAACGCCATGGACGCGCGCGATCGAGGAGCAACGGTGCTGACCCGCACTCGCTGCAAATCAGCCTCCCGCAGCGACGACGGCTGGCAGTTCACCATGCGCACTGCAGACGGTGAAACGCTGCGTGCCAGCTCGCGCGGGCTTGTAAACGCGGCCGGACCGTGGGCCGTGAAGTTCCTGGACGACGTCGCCGCGCTGGATCACAAATATGCGCTGCGCCTGATCAAGGGCAGCCATATCGTGGTGCCCAAGCTGTTTGACCATGAGTATGCGTATATTTTCCAGCAGCCCGACGGACGTATCGTGTTCGCAATTCCCTATGAGCAGGATTTCACCCTGATCGGCACGACCGACGTCGAACACCAGGGTGAGCCGGGCAAGGTAGAAATAAGCGCCGACGAAATAGATTATCTATGTGAGGCAGCCAACCGATATTTCGACAAGCAGACCGCGCCCAGCGATATCGTATGGACTTATTCGGGCGTCCGTCCCCTGCTTGACGACAAGGAGGCCAACGCCAGCGAGATTACGCGTGATTACCAGATTCAGCTGGATAACTCCGCGGCGCCGCTGCTCAACGTATTCGGCGGCAAGCTGACAACCTACCGACGCCTGGCCGAAGACGCAGTCGACCAGATCGCGCCGACGCTCGGCAATCAGCAAGGCCCGTGGACCGGCAAGGGGCATCCGTTACCAGGTGGCGATGAGGCCCGTCCCCAGCATCTGTTCGAGGCTCTCAAGAACAGCCATGCGTGGCTGCCTCTTGGCATGGCCAACCGCATGGTCTTCAATTACGGCACGCGCGTGCGCGACATCCTCGGTGACGCGGCGTCCCTCGACGATCTTGGCGAACATTTCGGCGCCGGCTTGTATCAAGCGGAAGTCGACTATCTGCGCGAATACGAGTGGGCAGGTACGGCCGAAGACATCCTGTGGCGCCGCTCCAAGCTCGGCCTGCGAGTCGACGATGCCGGCGTCCAGCGTCTGTCCGAGTACCTCGACCACGTCGCCTCATGCGCCGCCTGACCGATCCAGAACCGAAGCACGCACGCAACAACGCCGACTCGGGGATAACACAAACAAAATACCGATGAAATCGGGAGATAAGTGCCGGCCCGGGCAAACCTGAACACACCGTTGGCGCCATCATTGCCGCAACGTCCGGTCTGCTCGGCGGATCACGCCGACGAAAGGCAATATCCCTCCCGGCCACATCGGCTTGCGACAGCGCATGGATACATGGCGGGCAATACTCGCGCAATGCCGCGTTGTCACACAGACCACAACAACGGTGACGCTTGCCGTTGCGACGCTACATCAACCTAAAACAACCGCTCCAGATAGCTGCGAAAGGGGACCGGAATGGATAAGAAATACGTTCTCGCCATCGACCAGGGAACGACGAGTTCGCGTTCGATGCTGTTTGATCATTCGGGACAGGTCGCCGGCGTGGCGCAACGCGAATTTGAACAGATATTTCCGCGCCCGGGCTGGGTCGAGCACAATCCGCGCGAGATTATGACCAGCGTACTGACCACGCTCACCGAACTGGTCAACAACACGCAGGTCGATGTCAACGAGATTGCCGGCATCGGCATCACCAATCAGCGTGAGACCACGGTGATATGGGACAGGAAAAGCGGGCAGCCTGTCTATAACGCCATCGTCTGGCAGTCGCGCCACTCTGCCGAGATCTGCGAGCAGCTGCGTGCCGACGGGCATGAGGACATGATCCGCAACAAGACCGGGCTGGTCGTGGATGCCTACTTCTCCGCAACCAAGATCAAATGGATCTTCGACCATGTCGACGGTGTCAAGGAAAAAGCCGATAACGGCGAGTTGCTGTTCGGCACGATCGATACCTGGCTGCTGTGGAATCTGACCGGTGGCGATGTCCACGCAACCGACGTAACCAATGCGTCGCGTACGATGCTGTTCAATATCCGCGACCGCCAGTGGGACCCAGAGCTGCTGGAATTGTTCGGCGTGCCGGAATCGATGCTGCCGGACGTTCGCTCGAACAGCGAGGAGTACGGGCGAATCAAGCCGAAATTCTTCTTTGGTCACGAGATTCCTATCTGTGGCATGGCCGGTGACCAACAGGCTGCCCTTTTCGGCCAGGCCTGTTTCAAGCCGGGCATGGCCAAGAACACCTACGGCACCGGCTGCTTTACACTGATGAATACCGGCAAGGAAGCCACCGCCTCCAAGAACGGCCTGCTCACCACTGTGGCGTGGGAAGTCGACGGCCAGCTCGAGTACGCCCTGGAAGGCGCGGTATTTGTTGCCGGCTCGGTCATCCAGTGGCTGCGAGATGGTCTGCGGATGCTGGGCAAGTCCAGTGACTCGCAGAGCTATGCAGAACGCGCCAAGGACAATGACGGCGTCTACCTCGTTCCGGCATTTACCGGGCTGGGTGCACCGTACTGGCAATCGGACGTTCGCGGCGCCATGTTCGGTCTGTCACGCGGCACAACCAAGGAAATATTCATCCGTGCTGCGGTCGAATCGCTGGCCTATCAGAGCCTTGACGTACTGAATGCGATGCAGGCTGATGCTGATCTAAAGCTTACCGAGCTGCGGGCCGACGGCGGCGCCATTGCCAACGATTTTCTGGGCCAGTTCCAGGCAAACATGCTCGGCGTCGATCTGCTGCGCAGCGCTGTCAACGAAACGACCGCACTTGGCGCTGCCTATCTCGCCGGCCTGGCCGTCGGGTTCTGGGACTCTCGCGACCAGATCAGCCAGCAGTGGGCAATCGGCCAGAAGTTTGAACCCAGGATGGGCGAGGACGAGCGTACGAAGCTCTATGACGGCTGGAAGAAAGCGGTTGAAGCCACGATGGGCTTTCGGGTCATCGACTGACTGAGCTCGGGCAATTGACAAAAGCCGGCGCTACCGAGACGCCGGCTTTTTTGTGCTCCATCTCGATCCGGTGGCGCGCTTCATCCCGATTTAAGGAACGCCCCACTGAGTCGTTACCGTCGCCCAATGACCGTCGCGCTATGCCACAACTGTCGCGTCTACCTGTAGCCCCTCATGCCACTCTCGGCACGCGAAGCGCGTATTTGCCGCGTGAAGACAGCGATTTATGGCTGAAACTCCTCTGGCCTGAAACGTGCCCCCGGAAGGAGCGAGATGCGCTACGCTGTTCGGACAGCGATAGGAGGCTGTCGGACTCAAGCGATCGTAGCGAGCAAGACGAGATTATCTCGCCGGTGCAGTAGATTGGCCTTGAGTCCGACAGGCTCCTATGAGCGCTGAATAACATTGCAACAGGAGGAGAACACCATGTGTGCAGTCGCAGCCCGAGAAGTCGCTCTGGAGCCAAACGTCAGGAAATGGCTAGACAATCCATGCCGTATGCTGATCGACGGACAGTGGGTCACGTCCGAATCCGGAAAGACCTTCGATGTATTCAATCCAGCCACCGATACCGTGATAGCCCAGGCGCAGGCCGCCGACAAGACCGATGTCAACAAGGCCGTGAAAGCGGCCCGACGTGCCTTCGATGACGGGCCATGGACGAAGATGTCGCCAGCCGAACGCGGTCGTATCGTCTGGAAGATCGGCGACCTGATCATGGAATATCAGGAAGAGCTCGCCCAGCTCGAATCGCTCGACAACGGCAAGCCGATCTCCATCGCGCGTGCCGCCGATGTGCCGCTTGCTTCGGAACTCTTCCAATACATGGCCGGCTGGGCCACCAAGCTCAACGGCGATCAGATCGGGATTACCGTGCCGTATGCGCCGGGTGCCGAATGGCATGCCTATACCCGTCGTGAGCCGGTCGGCGTCTGCGGCCAGATCATTCCCTGGAACTTCCCGCTGCTGATGGCCGCCTGGAAACTCGGCCCCGCACTGGCCTGCGGCAATACCGTGGTCATGAAGCTGGCCGAAGAGACGCCGCTGTCCGGCCTCAAGCTTGCCGAGATCATGCAGGAAGCCGGGGTTCCGGATGGTGTGGTCAATATCATCACCGGGTTCGGCGAAGAAGCCGGGGCACCGATCGCGGCCCATCCAATGGTCGACAAGATTGCGTTCACCGGTTCGACCGAGGTTGGCCGGCTGATCGTCGATGCCGCCAAGGGCAACTTGAAGAAGGTATCGCTGGAACTCGGCGGCAAGTCACCCAATATCGTGCTCGCCGACGCCGATCTGGAGAAGACCATTCCCGGTGCGGCGAACGCCATATTTTTCAACCACGGCCAGTGCTGTGCCGCGGGTTCACGCTTGTTTGTCCATGAGTCGGTCTACGACCAGGTGGTCGAGGGCGTGGCTGATTTCGCTCGCAATATCAAGCTCGGCCCGGGTCTCGATCCCGAAACCCAGATGGGTCCCCTGGTCTCGCGCACGCAGTTCGATCGGGTGACCGGTTTCCTGGAATCGGGCAAGAGCCAGGGCGCACGCGCCGCGGTCGGCGGCGAACGTGGCGACGGCGACGGCTATTTCGTCAAGCCAACCGTACTGGTCGACGTCAAGGACGACATGGAGGTCTATCAGGAAGAGATCTTCGGGCCTGTGGTCACTGCGTCGAAGTTCTCCGATCTCGACGAAGAACTCATCAAGCGTGCCAACGATACCGTCTTCGGCCTGGCATCCGGCATCTGGACCCAGGACATCGGCAAGGCACATCGGCTCGCAGCCAAGATTCGCGCCGGCACGGTGTGGGTCAACTGCTACAACATCTTTGACGCCGCTCTGCCGTTTGGTGGCTACAAGCAATCAGGATGGGGTCGCGAGATGGGCGAACAGGTGCTCAACAACTACACGGAGTGCAAGGCTGTGACCGTCTCGCTTTAACGCGAGCCGGCACTTGATCGATCCACCGGTCCTGGGACCGGTGGACCTATTTACGGGTCGGCGGGGCAGTCGGCTAGATCGAGCCAGGCTCGTTGTCATAACGGGCGTTACCGTTTCATACGGCAAAAGCGTTATCCAGAAATCGGGCAAGCCCGAGGAGCTGGCTATGAATCAGACGCGCACGAATGAACCGCGCCCCTACAGTTCCATCCACATCCGATAAAGACCGGTTCGCACGGACTCCATCAGCAGGCGATCCGTGTCGTCGGCCTGGCCACCCATGCGTGCCATCAGCTGGTAATAATGCGACAGCACCTCTCTGTGCCGAAGTTCCGGGATCTGGCTCTGAATCCAGGTGACCGCGGCATAACGCCTGCCACGGGTCACCGGGCATACCTGGTGAATGATGCCGGTCGGGTACACCACCGCGTCGCCCGCATTCATCTTGATTAGCACCGGCTCCGTGCCAAACCACAATTCCAGTTCGCCGCCATCGTACTCGTCGGCATTAGACAGAAAAACCGTCACCGACATGTCAGTGCGCAGCGGCTTCGGCTTGGTGTGCATGATGGCCTCGTCCATATGCAGGCCGTAATACATGCCCGGTTCATAACGAGAGAATGTCGGTCCCGGAATAGCCCGGGGAAACGCCATGTCCACCAGACTGTTGTTGCCCAATAGCGACTGGACGATCATCCGACCGATATCGGATTGCTCGGCATCGTCCTGCCCGACCTGTTGGTTGTTCTTGATCGTCGAGCCTCGATTCGTGACACGGCCCTCGACAAAGTGGGCATTTTCCATAAAGGCGCGTGCTCGGGCAGTCTGCGCCTCATCCAGCACTTTGGTTATTTGATTGATCATAAATCGCGAATTCCAAACAAAGTAGATGAGCACCCGCAGCGGCGATGCGGGCCACTGTTCGTATGCAACTGCCTAAGGACCGGGCGAGCGGGAGCACTTCGTAGACTATCGCGTTGCCTCAATCGCAGCAATGCGATCGCAGCTTGACTGCGTTGCGGCCGTGCGCTCATCGAGCGCAGGAGAGTCGGCCTTGATCAGGGCCTAATAACCACTCCGATCGGCCACATAGCGCTGGCGACCGGCAGCGAGCCCTGCCGCGGCTGCCCCAAGGCCCAACAGGCCGAGAAAAGCCCCTGCCACCTGCCAGCTATTGAAGACATCGTGAAGCAAGCCGGCGATCAACGGACCCATGGCTGCCATGGTATAGCCGACGCCTTGCGCCATGCCCGAGAGCCTCGCCGCCGTATCGGCGTCGCGCGCGCGCACGGCGAGCAGGGTGAGCGCCATGCTGAAGGTTCCGCCCTGACCGAGTCCAAGTACCACAATCCAGAACCACACGCCGCTGATAGGCGCATAGATACACCCGCCGATGCCAGCCAGGGTAATAAAGACGGAAAGCACGGCCACCAACCGCTGATCGCGCATATGGCTGGCGATCCACGGGGCCAGAATCGCCGTGCTGATCTGGATCATGATGGATATGGACAACGCCAGGCCAGCGGTGACGGGGGCCAGTCCGCGATCTTGCAGAATACTCGGCAACCAGCCGAACACGGTGTACGCCAGCGACGACTGCAGTCCCATGAAAAACGTAACCTGCCACGCCAGGCTGTCGCGAAATAGCGAACGAGCAGGCTTTACGCGATGCTGGGGAACATGTTTTTCACCCAATTGCAGCCACCATGCCACCGTTGCGATTACCGCCGGAATCAGCCAGAAAGCCAACGCCGGCCGCCATGAATGCCCAAACGCGGTACGCAGGGGCTCGGTCGCACCTGCCGCTGCAGAGGCCCCAATACAAAGCACGGCCGTATAAACGCCGGTGAGCAGGCTCGCGGACCCCGGAAAATCACGCTTGACGATACCGGGCAGCAGCACGCCCATTACGCCGATACAACTGCCTGCGATCATCGTACCGATGAACAACCCGACAGTTCCGACGTAAGGCCGCACCAAGAGCGTCAACGCCAATAAAGCCACGGCTACCAATACTGTCCGATCGATACCCAGGCGACGTGCAGCCCAGGGAACGACCGGCGCAGACAAGCCCAGAAACAGCACCGGCACGGTCGTCAGGATGCCTTGACCGGTGCCCGACAGAGACAGACTGTGGCCAATATTCGACAACACCGGCGCAACGCTGGTCAACGCCGGACGCAGATTGAACGCCACCAGCATGACGCCCACCAGCGTGAGAACAGCAGAACGCTCGCGCTGGGTCACCGCAACAGTAGACATGAAGGAAAAACCTTAAGCGTGATCGGGCTCGGCCGGATGACCGCGCTGCGTCTGGTAACGTCGATGCAGGCGCTCCACCTCGAAGGCCAACTCCGCATCGGGACCGGACACAGGCATGTCCCCGGCCACATCCTGAATAGCCAACGGGGCAGTCGGCGACCGGTCAATGCCCCATTGATCCAACCAGCTCAGTAACTGCTTGGTTGAGCTGGCATAGACGAGTCTGTCCAGACCAACCCAGGCGTGTGCTGCCGAACACATGGCACAGTGTTCGCCGGACGTATAAACGGTGCATCGTTTTCGCTCGGCCGGACTCAGATGATGGGTCGCCCAACGCGCGAGCGCGAATTCCGGATGCTGGGTTGCGTCGCCTGTGCCGACACGGTTTCGCTCCTCCGCCAGAATCCGGCCATTCGCATCGACCAGACACGAGCCAAACGGTTCGTCGCCGGCATCGAGCGCCTGCTCGGCGAGCGCTACGCAGCGAGCCAGATAAGTCTGGTCAAGCGGTGTCACCGGGCTTTCCTGCGTGTTCATTAATGGACTCAACAAGGGTTGGCTGTCGACGCATCCGATACGACAGGCGGCAACGATTGACTTGATCATATAATCATAGGATGATTCGATCAATCACTCAAGAGGATTACGATATGAGCCTGGCGCGCATACACAAGGAGACCCTCGTTGAGTCCGTGATCGCGCAGTTGCGGGCAACCGTCGAATCCGGCGAATGGCGCGTAGACGAGCGCATCCCCGTAGAGTCCTTACTGGCCGAGCGACTTGGCGTCAGCCGAAATACGGTTCGCGAAGCCGTCCGCGTGCTCGTGCACGCCGGCCTGCTGGATACGCGTCAGGGTGCCGGCACGTTCGTGCGTGCTGCTATTGACCCCGCCGAGACCCTGCGCCGCATCGGCCGCGCCGGACTGCTCGAACGGGTGGAGGTTCGTCTCACGCTGGAAGTCGAGGCCGCACGGCTCGCTTCCCTGCGCCATACGGACCAGGATCGAGCCGCGATGCGGGCCGCACTCGACCACCGTCTCGCTCACCGCGCGACCGAACCGGCAAACCAAAAAGATTTACTAGAATCGTTCATCGAAATCGATGCACGTTTTCACGGCGCCGTCGTCGAGGCAGCGCACAACAGCGCCCTGACGGATCTATATCGATATTTCGCATCGGCCACCATCGACACGATTCGCCAGACCGAGATCGACCAGGCACTGCCGGTGCCCAGCCACGCCGATCACGAAGCGCTTTATAACGCGATTGTGGCGCAGGACCCAGACGCAGCCGCACTGGCCACGCGCCAGCTTCTCGCCGGCACGATTGCTGCCCTATCGAAGGTCAACAACGACGGGGCTGACCGGTTATGATCAAGCACATCGATCCATTTACCACGCTGCTGCTGGCGGCCATCGTCATTGCGGCGCTGATCCCAGCGGCAGGTTCAGTCGCCACAGTGCTCGATGCCGGCGGCCAGCTGGCAGTCGCCGGCCTGTTCTTTCTGCACGGCGCGGCCCTGTCCCGCGAGGCCGTCCGCGACGGTGCGACACACTGGCGTCTGCACCTGCTGATCCTGACACTGACATTCGGTGTATTCCCGCTACTCGTGTTGCCGATTTCAGGGCTGGCGCCTGTCATCATGCCGACCGCCCTGGCCACTGGCTTTCTCTATCTCGGTGCCCTGCCGTCGGCGGTGACCTCCTCGATTGCGTTCACCGCCATGGCACGCGGCAACGTGCCTGCCGCTGTCTGCAGCGCAGCCGCATCCAACGTCTTCGGCATGATGGCGACGCCCTTTGTGTTCATGCTGCTCGCGCAGACCAGCGGCGCCCAGGGGCTCGCAGTCGGACATGCGCTGCAGGAGATCGTGCTTCAGCTGTTGTTGCCGTTCATCGTCGGCCAGCTAATGCGTCCCTGGCTGGGCGCCTGGCTGGACCGCCACCGGCGCGCGAGCGCACGTTACGATCAGGGCGTCATTCTGCTGATCGTCTACTCTGCGTTCTCACAGTTCGTGGCCAGCGGTTATTGGCAACAACTGCCCCTGTCGGCCGTCTGGCTCGCACTTGGGCTCTGCGGCCTGTTGCTTGGCGTGATGATCATAATCGCCGTAGTCGCCGCGCGCGCGGCGGGTCTGAATCGGGCAGACGAATCCGCCGCCGTGTTCTGCGGCTCCAAGAAAAGCCTGGCCTCGGGCCTGCCCATGGCCAACGTGCTGTTCGCCGGTCAGCCGGCACTGGGCATGATCATTCTGCCGATCATGATCTATAACCAGATCCAGATCATCGTAGGGGCCGTTATCGCGCGGCGCTATGCGCGCCATGCAACCGACACCTTCGAAATCGAGCCGTGATCGGCGTTCGACTTATCGTTACGCCGCAGACAATTCAAGCGCACGGCCGACAGCGGCCGCGTCAGTGCCTTGTAGCCCGCCGACAAGGCACTTCAACCCGGCATGTATCGTGTGCAATTCGAAACCGGCCCCTGGTACAAACAACACGGCGGCGAGCCATTCTTTCCGGAGATTCCGGTTGTCTTCGCTACTGGCCTGGCTCATCGCGCTATAGGGCGCTATGACCGTTGGTCGCATGGCGCTCGAGCGCCGACCGGCCACAGGCAGCTGAGCCTTTACGAATTGTTTCCCGGGTGCTTCATGATTCTCTACGGCGTCCCGCTATCTCCGTTTGTTCGCAAGACGTTGTTCATGCTTTATGAACTCGATTGTGAATTTGATCAAAAGATGACGGTGCCACAGGACAACTATCCTGCATTCCGCACTGTGAGCCCGCTCGGAAGAATTCCGGCGCTGACCGACGGCGACTTCTCGATCACCGATTCCTCGGCGATCTGCCACTATCTGGCAACTCGGCAAAGCAGCGCTCTGATGGGTCATGGCGAGCCGCAGACGCTGGCTCGTGTCATTGCCTGGGACAAATATGCCGACAAGGACCTCGCACCGGCAGCATTCGGTCCGCTGTTCGAGTGCGTGATCAAACCGGTGCGTCTGGGCAAGTCCACCGACGAGGCGATCGTGGCCATCGCGATCAAGGAGAAGCTGCCGCCTGTCTTCGATCACCTGCAGGCTGGCATTGATCGGAGCGAGGGCGACTGGCTGCTCGGCGCGCGTTTCAGCTATGCCGATATAGCGCTCGGCGCGCACATGAGCAGCCTCGTACTCGCCAATGTGCCGGTCGATACGGCCCGCTGGCCGGCACTTGCCCATTGGCTGGAGCGTCTGCACTCGCGGCCCGCCTTCGCCCGACTTTGCGAACAGGCCCGCTCGTTCAGAATGCCGTGAAGCACGAGCGCGGCGAGGTCATCGGCTTTTGCCTCGCACAGGCAGCGATCATTGCTCTGGAATGAGCCGCCGGTATTGCTCGATGTCATATGAAGACGAGGGCAGCGGTAAATGGCTACCTCTGGATGTCACCAGCAGTGCAGAACTCGCGACTCTGTTCTCCAGTCCGGCCGCGCTGTGGCGGCACAGCAGCGACGCCGCGGCGCCAAATGCAGCGAGCAGCCGGCCTCCTTCAGATGGAGGCCGGATTTTTTCGTTCCGTTTCGGCTACGGTCCACACGCCGGCGCCGCCATCAGCTCAGATGATGGGTCTCCTGCAGGCCGTAGACAGGTGTGGAAATCCCCTCCATACGGGCCTTGAGCTGCAGGGCCAGATAGTGCGAGTAGTGGCGCGACTGGGCCAGGTTGCCACCGTGGAACCAGAGCGCGTCCTGCTGGGTCGGCTTCCACATATTGCGCTCCTCGCCTTCCCATGGACCCGGATCCTTGGGGGTGTCGGACCCCAGCCCCCAGACCTTGCCTACCTTGTCGGCCACCTCCTGGGAGATCAGATCAGCGGCCCAGCCGTTCATCGAGCCGTAGCCGGTGGCATAGATCACGACGTCCGCGGGAATCTCGCGACCATCCGCGAGCAGGACGCTATCGGCTGTCAGCCGGTCGACCTGTGAGCCGCTGGCGAGCTTGATCCTGCCGTCGATGATCAGCTGCGACGCGCCGACATCGATGTAATAACCCGACGCGCGCCGCAAATACTTCATGAACAGGCCCGAATCGTCGGGTCCGAAATCGAGCATGAAACCAGCGTCCTCCAACTGCCGATAGAACTCGGCGTCTTCCTCGCGGATGACATCGAATATCGGTTTCTGAAAATCAGCCAGAACCGCATAGGGGATCGAGGCGAACAACAGGTCGGCTTTCTCGGTCGTAACGCCGTTGGCCAGTGCCTCTTCCGAATACAACGGCCCGAGCGCGTGTTTCATCAACGACTCGGAGCGCGAGATATGCGTCGATGAGCGTTGGATCATGGTGACGTCCACGCCGGCCTCGGCCAGTGCGGCACAGATATCGTGCGCGGAATTGTTCGAGCCGATCACGACAACCTTCTTGCCTTTCATCCCGTCCGGCCCGGGATGTTCGGATGAGTGTTGCTGGATGCCGGCAAAGACGTCCTGACCGGGAATTGTCGGCATGTTCGGCTTGGCAGACATCCCGGTGGCCAGCACCAGTTGTTTCGGTTGGAGGGTGATCTGTTCACCGTTGCGCTCGACGGTCACTGCCCAGCTGTCGCTGGTCGGGTCGTACGACGCGCTCCTTGCCTCGGTCGAACCCCAGAAATTCAGCTCCATGACCTTGGCGTACATCTCCAGCCAGTCGCCGATCTTGTCCTTGGGCGAGAACACTGGCCAGTTCTCCGGAAACTTGATGTAGGGCATGTGGTCGTACCAGACCGGATCATGCAGACAGAGCGACTTGTAGCGCTTGCGCCAGGAATCGCCCGGGCGCTCGTTCTTCTCGATGATGATCGCGGGCACACCGTGCTGCCTGAGCCGCGCACCCAGCGCTATACCGCCCTGGCCACCGCCAATGACCAGCACGTACGGCTGCGTGCTCACACCAAGCTCAGCCAGCTCGGCCTCACGCTCCTCGGCCCAGGTCGGCTCGCCTTGATGTTCGCCGTGCTTGGCACCGAACGGCCGCGAATGCGGGCCTGGCTCTTCATAGCCTTTCAACTCGTGCATCGTGGTCAACAGCGTCCAGATCAAGCCGTCCTTGAGGCGGACATAGCCGTAGCCGCGGGCGACGGCAGTCTCGAATTCAATGAATCCTTCGGTGATGCCGTCGGCATGGGTCGGCTCCTCATTCTCGTCGACGGCCCAGTGCGTGGGTTTTACGTCATCCAGGCGCGCTTCCAGCATCTTGCGAATTTCAGTTTTGCCTTCCGACGTCTTCAGGTTCCAGGTGAAGGCAACCAGGTCGCGCCAGTAGCAATCCTCGGTAAACAGCTCAAGTGCGCCGTCCAGATCGCGACTGGCGAGCGCTCGATCGAGCGTCGTCAGCACGTTCTGAATCTTGGTGCCTGCAGCAGTATCCAGCATGGAGTTCTCCTTCAATTTCCCTCAGATGCGCATTGATCGCGGACATATATCATCTCGAGTATGAAGATCGCACTGCCCATGTGCGCTCGCTACGCGACGATAGTCTCCCTTCTTCTCTGTTCGATAGGATCAGTGAAAACAACCATCTCCCGCTCTGATGACCGGCTACAATAGCCGCCTGAAATCCGTGCCCTGCGTTTTGTCATCATGGCCGATACCCGAAATCCCGAGCGCCCTGCCCTCCATATCGAGCGCCCACCTGCCCCGCTGCCAGTAGTCACAGCCGTGGCTGCTGCGGTCAGCGTGGTGCTAGCTGCCACACTGTTTGGTGTCTACGGACTGGCCCAGGGGCTGCTATTCCGTGGCATTGGGGCTCGGCGTGGCGCTCTACCATGCACGGTTCGGATTCACCTCGGCCTTCCGGCAACTGATGGCAGTCGGCCAGGGCGAAACGCTACGTGCACACATGCTGATGCTCGCCGTGGCCAGCCTGCTGTTTGCCCCGCTGATGGCCTGGGGCACCACGGCCTTTGGCGGGCCGTTATCAGGCTATGTGTTCCCGGTCGGGCTGTCGGTTGCCTTTGGCGGCTTTATTTTCTGTATTGGCATGCAGCTCGGCGGCGCCTGTGCGTCAGGCTCGCTCTACACCGTAGGTTCGGGCCAGACCTCGATTCTGATCACGCTGTTCGGATTTATCGTTGGTTCGGTCTGGGGCGCCCATGATTTCGGCTTCTGGCTGCAGCCTGCATTTGTCTGGAAAACCGTTTCGCTCGCAGACACACGCTATGGCTATGTCGGCGCGGTTGTTTTCCAGCTCATCATTATCGCGGCGATTGTCGCGGCGACCTACGGCGTGGAACGCTGGCTCAATCCGCCGCCGCGCGTCGGACCGCCCAGTGAAAACGGGCTGGCCCGGGTTCTGCGCGGCACTTGGCCGCTCTGGGCAGGCGCGCTGGCGCTGGCGGCTCTTAATGCGGTCACGTTATATCTGTCCGGAAAGCCCTGGGGCATCACCAGCGCATTCGCACTGTGGGGGTCAAAAGTACTTGCCGCGACCGGCGTAGACGTGGGCAGCTGGTATTACTGGTCCGTTCCGCATGCCGGCGGTCTGGCCGCACCGATACTTGCGGATCGCACCAGCGTGATGGACTTCGGCATCATCTTCGGCGCGATGGCGGCATCGGCCTGGGGCGGCACTTTCGCGATCGCCAAACGTCCGCCCGGACGTATCGTGCTGGCACGTCTGATCGGCGGCGTACTCATGGGCTACGGCGCACGTATCGCATTCGGCTGCAATATTGGCGCCTACTTCGGCGGCATCGCCTCGTTCTCGTTGCACGGCTGGCTGTGGGGAGTGGTCGGGCTGGCAGGCACGGTGGTTGGCATCAAGCTACGCCCGTTGTTCAGCATGGGCGTCCCGAAACAGACTGACAGTAGCTGTTGATTTTCGAGTACACATCGAACTGGATAGCTTTTGCCAGCGGTGGCGCTAGACGTTTTCTTGGCTGGCGCTGTGATCGACGACAGCACGCCAAAGTGATTGCCTCTGCCTCTGAGTTGGCCCGTGCTAATATCCGTCGGTCAAAGCACAGCCTCTAACGAGGGGCACGCTATCCCTTTCGCAACGCATCCTGTCGATGAGTAACGTCCGCACTCGCCAAGGCGAATTCAATCTGACTGATCGATTGGTCTCCGATATCTTCGGCGGGGCTTATCAGCCGGGTGATTTCATCCCCAAGGAAATGGAGATATGTGCCGACTTCGGTTTGAGCCGGACCGTGGTCAGACGGCATCTGGCTCAACTGGTCGACGGCGGGATCATCGAGCGTATTTCCGGACACGGTTCGCGGGTACGTGAATATGCCGAGTGGCGGATTCTGGATCCGGTTGTCACTGAATGGATGACGCGATTCGCCGCACCCAACGAAGAGATTCAACGCGAGGTGCTGTCGTTCAGACTAAGTGTGGAGCCGCACGTGGCCCACCTGGCCGCCCAGCAGGCCACGGCCCGCGATCTGGTGGCCATCGAGGAAGCGTTCGACGGCATGGCTGGCAACATGCAGATCGACCTGGCGAAAGAGCCCAAGCGACTGCATAGCGAATCAGACGTGGCGTTCCATGTCGCGATATTCCGGGCCACACACAATATCGTCTGGGCGCAGCTGTCGCACATACTCAGACCATCAATCCATCTGCTGGTCTACGAGTCCAACGTCAGTGCCAGCGATCCGGAAGAGAGCCTGGAAAGGCATCGGCTGCTCATGGAAGCGATCAGAATGCGCCAGCCCGACGCCGCCTTCCAGGCCGCCTATGCCGTGCTTGAAGGCACCAGCCGCGCTTTGGGCCTGGCGCACCGGCCGCTGCAGGCAGCGTCCGAGGCAGCAATGCAGAGGTCTAGCCCTAAAATTGCATAAAAAAGGCAGATTCCGTCCAACTATTTGATATAATTGGATTTACCACAAAAACGCTTCGGACGAAGCGAACCGGAATCTGCCTTGTGAGCTATTCTAAA
>JAQIBT010000064.1 GCA_027858915.1 Salinisphaera sp. | reverse complement strand
GGCGTCGAAGACGTGGCCTTCCACAAGAAACGCGGACTGGACGTCCCGGACATGGCACGCAGCCCCTCGGTGTATCGCAAACTGCGCAACTTCCGCGCCGGGATCGAGGCCGGCATTTCCTGCCTGAAACGCGCGTATGGCCTGGCCCGCTGCACCTGGAAAGGGCTGGGGCACTTCAAGGCCTATGTCTGGTCGTCGGTGGTGGCCCACAACCTGGCGCTGCTGGCGCGCCTCCAACCCACGTAACGCCGCACACGATCCGGCAGATCATGCGCCGAATGCCGCCGGCGCCGATGACTTGTGTCTGCCATCCCGTCAAAACACGCCCATCACCAAGGCGACCCGGTTTTTATCGCCGAATGGTCTTTTGTGCGCCTCGTCGGCGCGCCAAGACGGCACTCGCTCACGCCGAAAACGGCTGTTTCTGGACGGACACTATCTACGCACTTCCGGAAATCAGCGACTATATCCGTGTCAACGGGCAAAAGATTCTCGATGCTCGCAACCAGGTCTTTGGTAACGGCCTTGCTGCATCGCCGACCCTGCCGGAACATGATCTCGACGAGGGCATCATGATGGTGGGTGGTATTTGCTTCGAGGTGAAGAAGGTGCCAGACGGCGAATCGGACTGGCAAACCATTGTGCGTCTGCCGGATCAGGGCGTTTTGTTCGCTTTCGATCTGGTTTTCCCCCAGGAGACGCATCTGTTCACGGTCGCCGGACATTTCGATCACTGGATCAGCCTGCTCCAGCAGTTAAAGACCTTGTCTGCCCAGGGCTATGACACAATTCTGATCGGTCATGGTTTGCCCGTTGGCTTCGACGTCATCGACGGGAACGTCGCTTACCTGGAAACGGCAAAAGTGGTTCATGCTGGAGCCGATACACCCGAGGATTATGCGACCCGTCTCAAGGCAGCTTACCCTGAGTACTATGGCGCACCGTGGGTGGATTTCTCCTCGTTGCCGTTGTACGGCGTTATCAACCCTTAAGCGAATGTTTACAGAAAACCATATAATAGACAGCGCTATATGAGTTGATACGCGACGCGAACATCGAGCGCCAGCACGCCGCAGTCGCTCCATCCGATCCGGCCGATGAACCGCCCAAGCGGCATAGACGGCTTCGGAGCGCGAATTCCCGCAGGAACAGACGGCGACCGTGGAAATGGCCGATGTCCTTTATCGCCGGCGCCGATCGCGCCGGCGTTTCACGCCGCCCGGGAATCAGGACCATGATCAGTGCGTCACCGACCGTTATCGCCGCCGTGCTTGCCTGGACCCTCGCATTTGCCGGGCCGGCGGAGGCAGCCCGTCTCGAGCCGGCGCCTGGTATATATACCTTTTCTGGCGTATCTCGCCTGACGGGACTGGGCCAGGATCTTCGCTGTACCCTGACGCTGACTGGCGACGTCCAGATCGACCGCCACGGCGACGTCACTGTGACGGTGATGCAGGGCGATGCCTCTGGTGGCTTCGCCAGTGGTTGCAGTCTGGTGGGATTCGACTTTCCCTGGAAGGCGACCATCCCGGCGGCCGCCGTGCCAGCCCAACCAACTCAGCCCGTGCCGATGGTATTCAAGAACGTCATGGTCAGCGCCGCCGGCGCCAACTGCACCGATCAGCCGACAACGATTACCGCCCAGTTCAGCAATGGCAAGCCGATTTCCGAGCCGTCGACGCTTCGTGTTGATACCAGAGTCGGTCGTTGCAGCGTGGCCGGAACGTTACACGCGAAAACCGACGTGAATATGACGCGCTGATCGCCGCGCCAGCCCTTGGTGCACTCAACAAATCAAAGCCGTTCAACCCAGTAAATCGGCGCTTGACACTGAGCGTCAATCGGCCGGATCGACAGGCGTGGAGTCACGTTTTATTGCTTGCTTTCCGCTCACTGCATTGTCTGCTGATTCCGCTCTTCAATCGCTGCTGAGGCGCGCTTGACCCTTAAGCCCATCGAAATCGAGCCGGCGATCGGCTCGGTCAAGAAGGCCGTAGCGAGGGAGCCGAATCTGCCGCACGCGTGGATCGGCGCCCGCGAGACATTGCTTTTGCTCGGGTCTCTGCTGGTTCGGCGCCGGCGGCCGGGTAGCCACCACAGAGGCGCGCCGTCGTCGACAATTCCCAACTGTGGCAAGCCCACCGGAAAGTGATTATAAATGGGTGAATGGGCAACGGTAATCGGGCTGCCCCCAAGGCCTCCGGCCGGCCATGCGTGCGGTACACTCCATAGCTCGGGAACAGGTATCAAAGCGATGACTTATTCCAGACTCAACCCCCTTCTGTTCGCCCTGGCGATAGGCAGCGCCAGTATGCTCACCGCCTGTGCTTTCGAACCGAGTGGGCCTAACGAAGAAGCGCCTTATGCGCCCAGCTATCCAGAATACGGCTATCCCGGGAACTACGGCTATCCGTATGGCGAGATCGCCAGGCGGCCGGTGTCCGAACCTCGCGAGCGTGAACAGCGTGAAGAAAGACGTCAAGCGCACGAGAATCGGCGCGCGGAAAGTCGCGAGTCGCCACAACACGAACAGCACGCGGAACACGGAGACGACGACGATTGATTCGCACAGGCCCGAGTCGGCGTGCGTCGGTGCGCATTGTGATATGAAATAAACCCGCAATGCGGACAGGGGACCACGCTATCCGGCGGGCGCGGATAACGTTGATCGGCCCGGACGCCTTCGGGCTTTTCCTCCCAGAAATGATTGTTCAGGTCAAAGCCCTGGTGTATGAGTTGCCGGCCACCCGCGGGCTGCTCTTGTCACGTCTGAGCATCGCCGACGTGGCGCTGGCACTAAGATGCCATCCGTCCGTGGCAGCATCGCTGCTGGATCTTTCCGCGCGATCCCGATTTCCGGATCCAAGAACCGTATCGTTCGGCTCGCCGCGTGTTCTGGACCATGGACAACGGCTCCTCGCATCGCGGCCAAGCCTGCGTCGATCGCATCACTAAACGGTGGCCGAACGTCGTCCCGGCCCACACGCCCGTTCACGCCAGTTGGCTCAATCAGGTGGAGATCTACTTTTCCATTCTCCAGCGCAAGGCCCTGACACCCAATGACTTCCCGTCGCTGGAAGCACTCGAAGAACGGCCCCACGGCTTCGCCCGCTACTATGAGGCCATCGCCAAGCCGTTCGAGGAGAAGTTCACCCGCTCCGATCTCGACTCACTGTTGGACCGCATGGGCCGCGCTCGCATGAAAGACAAAACCCGGCTCGTCGAAGCCGCGTAAAATACGTGTGTGAATTTATGACTCAGGGGTACTTAGCGATCCACCAACCCCACCATTCACAGGCCGCCAGATTCATGGCTAAATCCTGTTCATGCAGATTCCACGGCAACAAGGCGCCCATTCCGCAAGCGAACGGCGCCGCGGGCGGATAACCCCGAGCTGGCACAGGACGCGAACGCGAACGCGATGCATAATAGTACCCTCGAAGGACAATCGGTCCGGTCGTTGCGACCTGCCGAACGGATGGTGCAGATGGACCAGATACCCACGCCCGCAGCGCCGGCCTGTGCCGGCTACGATCCGACCCCCCGGCCGCTGGCCGAGACTCTGCCGCCGCACGCCTGCGATACGCACTTCCACATCTTCGGGCCGCTCGACGTCTATCCATACATCGCCGGTCGCAGCTATACGCCACCCGAAGCCCCGGAGGCGGCCTACCGGCGACTGCTGGCGACGTACGGTTTCCAGCGGGCCGTACATATTCAACCGAGCGTCTACGGCACGGACAATCGTCGCATGATGGCCCTGCTGGAGACGCCGCGCGCCGACGATCCGATCGAGTGGCGTGGCGTCGCGGTCGTGGACACGCACGTCACCGACGCCGAACTCGAAGCGATGCACGCTAGGGGCGTTCGTGGCATCCGCCTGAACCTCCTGTTTCGTGGCGGCGTCGACTTCGACACGGTAGCCGCACTTGCTGCGCGCATCGCTCCGCTGGGCTGGCATGTGCAGTTTCTGATTGACGTGTCCCGTTTTCCGGACCTGGCACGTCGCCTCGGCGGGCTACCGGTCGATACCGTCGTCGATCACATGGGGCATCTGCCAGCGGACCGTGGCCTCACCGATCCGGGCTTTCGCGCGCTGCTCGCGCTCGTGCGCGACGGTCGGACCTGGGTCAAGTTGTCGGGCGCCTACCGCCTCAGCGCGCGGCAAACACCACCTTACAGCGATGTCGACCCTATCGCGCGCGCGCTGATCGAGGCTAACGCTGACCGGATGGTCTTCGGAACGGACTGGCCACATCCGGGCATCCAGAAGCCGATGCCAAACGATGCGGATATGGTCACGGCCTTGCTTCGATGGACCGATTACGATCCGAGCCTGCTTAGCTGCATCCTGGTCGACAATCCGGCGCGACTCTACGATTTCGAAGACAAGGACGGCTGAGACAAGGCGCGCGCGATCCGGGCGGGGCTGAGGCCTGTGGGAGCCGGTATGAGGCCGTCCGTGGAAGCAAATGAACTTGAAGTTCATAAAATTAGTTACTCGGATCGAAATACGCTCCGCGTGGCCGGCGGGCACCGACGATTCGTGCCGATTGTTATGTGTCGACATCATGCCGCGGCGTCAACCGCTGCGGAACGCTTCCGGACCAACGGCTAGCATCATCGATGCAGGGTCGCGATGGTTGCGAGCCCGTCTAAAGTATTAGGCAAAATCGGCGCGAAACGGAGTATGTTTTCAAAAAATTATGCATAGCGACCCCCTTCTCATCCGAAAAGGTCGTATACCGCGGATGATATTCAACGTATCGGCACGCCGATGCTTCGGCTAAAAGCGCGAAAATCGTTTCCGAGCCCCGGTTCAAGTCTCTGATAAGAGGATTTCATGAATCACAAGATAAAGAAATGGCTGCCGGCGAGTATGTTCTGCGTGGTGATGACGCTGATCTTCACATTCACTCCGACGGAAGCCTTCGCCGCGCATACGGTCCGTCTGGGCTGGACGACTGCGGACAGCAAGGTCGACCCGTATGCAATCACGGCTCATTTGTTTGCGAAGGAGCTGAATACACTGGCGCCGGGCCAATTCGACGTCAAATTCTATCCCAATCACGAGCTCGGCAATGACACCGATATGTTTCAGGCGCTGCAGCTGGGCACCCTGGACGCCGGTGTGATTACGGGCGCGCTGATCGGCAATTTTGTACCTGCCTTCCAGCTCAATGATCTGCCTTTTCTCTACGCCAGTACCGCGCAGGCGCACAAGGTGCTTGACGGTCCCGTCGGTCAGGCGCTGATGGCCAAACTCAAGAGCAAGGGCATCGTAGGTGTCGGCTTCGCCGAGGCCGGATTCCGGAACGTCATCAACAACGTCCGGCCCATCAGAACGCCGAGCGATCTGCACGGCATCAAACTGCGCGTGCAGCCGACAGACCTGTTCATCGCCAGCTTCCGAGCTCTCGGTGCCAACGCGGTGCCGATCGCTTGGAGCGACGCGTACACGGCAGTGCAACAGGGCACCGTCGATGGGCTGGAAATACCGCTGCCGGTGATCTACGCCAACAAGTATGCCGAGGTGACGAAATATCTTTCGCTCACCCGTCACGCGTACAACGCGCTCGGCCTGCTGATGTCGGCTCAGACGTTCAACGGGCTGAGTGCGAAGCAGCAGGCGATCGTACAGAAGGCGGCGCATATCGCCATTCGGAAGCAGCGCGCGGAAGTCGAGAAGAACAACGCCGAGATTCTGACGAAGCTCGAGCAAGCAGGCATGAAAGTCAATAAAGTCAAGGATATCAAAGTCTTCCGGGCGAAGGTCAACCCGGTCTACAAGCAGTACCGAACCAAGATCGGACCCAAGCTAGTGGATCTGACGCTGAAGGAAGTGTCTCAGTGATCGGTGTAGGTCTTCGGTTCCGAGCCGCGATCGTGATCTGCATCGTTGCGCGACGCTGAATGCGGCTTCTGCTCGATGGGCTGAGCGACTGGCTGGGCCGTGTTGCCATGACAGTCGCCGCACTCACGGCGACTGTCATGATCGGCAGCCTGCTCGTCGGCGTCTTCTATCGCTACGTGCTTCAGGCCTCGCTGTCGTGGACGGGCGAGATCGCGCTGCTGAGTTTCACGTGGGTCGTACTGCTCGTGTCGAGTCAGGGCGTTCGCGAGGGATTCCATGTGCGCGTGACGGTGCTGGATACGCTACTTCCTCAGCGCGTGAGCCGGTGGCTGCATCGCGGGTTGCTCCTAGCGGTCATCGGCTTCGGTCTGGTTCTGGCCTGGAGCGGCTACCAGTTTACCCTGTTCACCGCGCAGCAGGTCTCAGCGGCGATCCGCTATCCGGTCTGGATTCGCAACGCCTCGGTGCCGGTCTGCGGGCTTCTGATCGCGATACACGGGCTGGCACGCATGGCTGGCAGCGGCCGGATCGACGACGCATGAACGAACTCGGCATCTTTCTGGTCGGCGGCCTGTTCCTACTTTTGCTCCTCGGCATGCCGATCGCGTTCGCGCTGGGCATTCTGACCATCGGTGGGATCTGGCTCGAAGGCATCAATCCGCTGATTCTCGCGCAGCGGACCTTGGCCGGCACCGATGTGAACAGCCTCCTGGCCATTCCCGGTTTCATATTCGCCGGCGATCTTATGAGTGCCGGCGGGCTTTCGCGTCGACTCGTGCGGGTGGCGTCGGCGATCGTGGGCCATCTGACCGGCGGCCTGAGCATCGCCACCGTGGTGGCCGGCACGTTCTTCGGTGCCATCTCAGGGTCGGCGCCGGCTACCACAGCGGCCGTCGGTTCGATCATGATCGACGAGCTGGAAGTTCGGGGTTACGAGCGCGGCTATGCAGCCGCGCTCGCCACCGCGGTCGGACCGCTCGGACAGATGATCCCGCCGTCGATTCCCATGGTCATCTGGGGCGTGCTGGCCGAAGAGTCGATTTCCAAGCTGTTTTTGGCGGGGGTCATTCCCGGAATTCTGGCGGCCATCGGATTCATCGTCATCAGCATGCTGTATGCCCGGCGCCGGGGAGTGGCGATATCAGATCGGCCGAGCGGCCGCGAGGTATTGAGCGCGTTCCGCAACGGTATATGGGCGCTGCTAGCACCGGTCGTGATTCTCGGGGGCATCTACGGTGGCGTATTCACGCCAACGGAGGCGTCGATGGTTGGGGCTTTGTACAGCCTGATCGTCGGCGCCTTCCTCTATCGCGATCTGCGGCTGCGGGATCTGCCAGCGATCCTGCTGCGGTCCATGCGTACGACCGCCGTGATCATGTTCATCATCACCATGGCCTATGGCTTTGCATGGCTGCTCGCGCGCCAGCAGATTCCGTCCGAAATCAGCACAGCGCTACTGTCGGTCACGAGCAATCCTGTGATCGTGATCCTCATCGTCAACGTCATGTTGCTGATCCTCGGGGCGGTCATGGACACCGTGTCCGCCATGGTGATCCTGAGCACGGTACTTATGGGCGTGGGGCGCCAGGTGGGCATGGACCCCATTCAGCTCGGGGCCATGGTCGTGATCAATTTCGCGGTCGGCATGGTGACGCCGCCGGTTGGCTATTCGCTGTTCGTCGGAGCTTCCGTCAGCGGACTGCGCATAGAGGAAGTCTCCCGTTTTCTCTGGCCTTTTATGCTCGTTCTGATCGGTGTCGTGCTCGTGGTTGCATTTGTCCCGGCCGCCACTCTGTGGCTGCCGGGTTTAATAGGATAATCCATTGAATTATAAGCTTTAAACCATCATCGCATCGGCGTTATAGGGCCGCTCGGACCGACTTCGATTAGCCCGCTGGAGAGAGATTGGAGTATTTTCATGCGACATCGGTCCGTGTGACACTGGCTGAGTGCTCGATGCGCGATGGAGAGAAATTCATCGCAGCATGGCCATTGGCCACGCAGCGCCCGACTTCCCAATCATCAGACTGTTCGAGCACGACGGCGCCAACTAAGCTAGGCGCTGTATGGGGCTTCGAGCGGGACAAATACCAAGACGGCGTTCGACGAAATCACTCTGTAGCGCGTCGGCGCGGCCAAGCCCGCGTCCGGCCCGGTTGGCGAGCGCTCATTCGGTAGCCACAATATCTTGATAAAGCCAAGGCCGGCGATCCGCATGCACATCGTTGTGCTCGCTGATCGATTTATTCTGGGCCTCG
>JAQIBT010000030.1 GCA_027858915.1 Salinisphaera sp. | reverse complement strand
GATTGTAAAGACAAGGACAGAGCAGGTTTTGAGGCCGTCCCTGCTTACCGTGCAATCTCGCCTGGTCCGATCATCTGTCAAAGAAGTCAAGCGGCCTTTTCTTCGTCTTCAATCCGTTTAATCTGCGCAAATCTGCGGATAACCCTGTCTTGGTGTTTGCCGCCTGATGCGCGCGCAAGCCATTATTTCACAACCCGAAAGCGCTCGGCACCAATCAATTGGCCCTCGTCAGTGACCACCGACACGCGCCATTTGCCGACAGCGTTCGGGCCGAACGTCTCGATATGACTCCATGATCGATAGCCGGCCTTGCGCAAGCCGCCCTCGATCTTCAGCGCGACCCGATGCGCGACCTTGCCGTTGTGGCTCCACACATGGAAGACGCCTTGATTCAGGCCACGCGGCGCCTTGATGGCCGAGAAGGCATACAGCCCGCCCTGTTGAAGCTGATTGAGCGAAACGGTCCGGAGGTCGGGCCCTGGCACGCGGGTCTGGGTATTCACGCTCTGCGTGATCGCCATTTTCTGTACGGTCAACGTCGCCGGCGGAATCCAGAAACGCGCGCCCCAGGCGCCAAAACCCAGCGCAATCGACAAACCAGCCAGCACAAACCAGCGGCCCCAGCCGCTGACGCGCACCACGTCGTTGAAGCTCGGCAGTGCACAGACCGCCATCGCGGCCGCTGCCAGCTCGATACTCTGGCCGGTAGTCAGCGACAAGAAGATCGGTCCACCGGTGAGCAGCGCGGCAAACAGCGTCAGCGCATGAAAACCCAGGAACAGCCAGCGTCGCGGTGCGATCACCTCGTAATAGATCGGGTCGATGGTCGATGCCACCGCCGATACGATCAGGAGGCTGGTGAATACCGCCTGCATGCTCGACCAGGTGGTGGTGGCCAGGAAGAACGGCAGCACGAAGAACAGTGTTTCCTGATGCAGTGCCTGGGCACCGTAGCGCACTATGATCTGCGGCATGCGCTCGCCCAGATAACGCGCCAGGGCGCGACACAGCAGGCCTTCAAACAGCAGGGCGACCCAGCCGATCAGCATCAGCGCGGTCAACCACTGCGCCAGTGCTGCATGTCGCTCCACCAGAAAATAGCTGCCGGCGCCCAGGCCGAACGAGCCCAAGGGCAACAACAACCGATAGCGATGGGCCACATGTGCCAGCCGCGAGTTCTTGAGTCGGCCAAACAACCGCGACAAACGGTTATCCGGCGCAACGCGCGCTGGCGTCGCTTCAGTGCTCATGACATTGGCTCGGGTTGGCGATCAGGATGAAATCCTGGCCGGTGAACAGGACGCGGATCTTAGCAGCGGGCTGCCTTGCCAAAGACTGACCGGCCCCCACATCGGAAGTCACTGCATCGTGGTCATCGCAGCCGCCGTAAGCTGCGGGCAGACGGTGTTAACATACGTGTCGATCATCTGGACACGTCAGCGACGGATTGTGCGTCATGAGTGAATTCAAGGGTATTCCGGTTGTTACCGGCTCCAAGATCCAAAAGCCCAACGGAACACGGGCCATCAAGAACGGCATGAAGGCCTCGAACAAGGCCGCTGCCGTGCCGATCGGGCGCAAGCCGGATTGGCTGCGCGCGAAACTGCCGTCTGGCGGCAAGTACGCCGAGGTCAAGCAGAACGTACGCGAACATCGGCTGGCGACGGTCTGTGAGGAATCGATGTGTCCGAACATCGGCGAATGCTGGAGCCACGGCACGGCTACCATCATGATCATGGGCGACGTCTGTACGCGTGCCTGCAAGTTCTGCGCGGTGGATACCGGCAATCCGCATGGCTGGCTGGATGCCGATGAGCCGGCGCACTGTGCCGAATCGGTCGAGATCATGGGGCTGAACTATATCGTCCTTACCTCGGTCGATCGCGATGATCTCGATGACGGCGGTGCTGCCCACTATGCCGACTGCGTGAAAGCGATCAAGGCACGCACGCCGAAAGTGCGGGTAGAAGCCCTTACCCCGGATTTCCGCGGCGTGATGGAGCACGTGGAGAAAGTGGTCGACTCAGGCCTTGAAGTGTTTGCCCAGAACGTCGAGACCGTCGAACGTCTGACTCATGTGGTGCGCGATCGGCGAGCCGGCTATCAGCAGACGCTCGACGTGCTCGCCCATGCCAAGCTTCACAACCCCAAGGTGCTGACCAAGACCAGCGTGATGCTCGGGCTCGGCGAAACCGAAGAGGAAATCGCCCAGGTGCTCGACGATCTGGCCGCAATCGGCGTGGATATCGTCACCTTTGGCCAGTATCTGAGGCCAACGGTCAATCATCTGCCGATCGAGCGCTATGTACCGCCGGAAGACTTCAAGAAGTACCGCCAGTGGGGCCTGTCTCGCGGTTTCCTGGAAGTCGTCTCCGGGCCGCTGGTCCGCAGCTCCTATCGCGCTGATCGCGTATTCGACCAGAACAACGCCGGGCTGGAGCAGACCGCCTGACGCAGACGCATCAGGCCGTCTGTGCAAAGGTCCGAGCATCGCTCGCAGGCATGAGTTGCGGGCCTGCGTGCTCCAGCGTCCGGGACTGTCTGAAGCCCGCGCACCGGACCGCTCGCCGTCGCTTGCCGAAGTCAAAACGGCTAACCCGCCCGAGCCGGGTGCCACGCGCGAGCTGATTCAGAATCGATCGTGGCAAGGCACAAGGACACAACCAGAAATCGATGCCCAGATTGCCGAGGAGCGCGCAAGCTGGTCGGAACGCTGATGGTCTTCTGGAGACGTCTGCGCGATTATCTATCCAGACGCCCGATGCGCTGCAGGCCCTAGTGTCCTGTCACGCGTCAAGTTCGTAACCAACGACGATTTTTTTGTGCGTGTGGCGGGGGCTTGATGTTCAATTGCTCGCATAACATGTATGAGTGTGTTAGATGCCCTTGAATCAACTGCAACGCAAAGCCTTTCGTGAACTGGCTACCGACCTTGAGGGCGTCGATCTGGGGATCTATCGTCGCTTCGACAAGGATCCGCTGGAGCCGATCATCGGGTTGGGTCGGCCCGATCTGCCAGTGGGCTTTTTCGGACGCGACCCCGGTCGCGACGAGGTCAGGCACGGCGAGCCATTCATCGGGGCCGGCGGACAGCTGGTGCGCAAGACGCTTTATCAATATGTGCACGGTAAGCCGATGCCGGATTTCGACGCCTCGCTGGCGATCGGCCGGTCATTCTTCTGGGCCAACACGGTTCCCTACAAGCCGATTGGTAACAAGGCCTGGCCGATGAAGACCAAGCGTCGGTTTCAGTCATTGATGGCGACATTGCTGATTGAGCAATGGCAGGGACGATCGCTGATCACGCTGGGTCGAGAAGCGTTTCTCTGGTTTGGGATTGGTCAGACCCGAGCGGACCGGGACCGGATCGATGCCTTCTGGCAGAGCAGTGATCGTTTCGAAGGGTCGATCAACATCAAGCTGACGACGCCCGACGACCGGACGCGTTCGTTCGCGCTGTATCCATTGCCGCATCCGTCGCCGCTGAATGCGACCTGGTACAAGCATTTTCCCAAGCTGCTTACCCAGCGGCTCGAGCAACTCGAAGTCGAGCGGGTTTGCTGACGTTGGTTGTCTGTTCTGGGCGATTGAGCCGATGCCAAGATTGGTTCTGGCTTGCGGCCGAATCCAGGCAACGCATCAGGCAAACGATACGTAGAGGCCGCCGGTTTCCGCGATACGAGCTGTCAGCTGGCGGTAGTCGTCGATCCGGGGATGGCTTGTTTCGATCGGAATCGGATGTGCCGTGGTCACTACGATCAACGATGCGCCTGCGGCTTCGGCAGCCTGGATACCGGCCGGTGCATCCTCAAATATCAGGCAGTGATCAATAGCGACGCCGAGGCGATCGGCACCCAGGCGGAATCCGTCCGGCGCCGGTTTGCCGCGAGCGACGTCTTCGGCCGCTATCAATACGTCGGGTAGCGGCAAACCCGCTGCTGCAATGCGCCGCTGGGCGAGCGCATGCGGCGCCGAAGTAACGATTGCCCAGCGGTCGCGGGGCAGCGCGTCGAGAAATTCCGCGGCTCCGGGAATCGCCTCGATTCCTTCGACATCGGTAATTTCGGCCTCTGCGACGATCCGCGCTTCGATTTCCGGATCGACGCCGGGCAAATCAAGTCGGCGAATCGTATCGATTGCGCGCATTCCGTGAATCGTTGGCAGAAACGCATCGACGTCGAGCCCACGCCGTCTCGCCCACTGCGCCCACACCCGCTCGGTGGCCATAATGGAAGTCAGCACTGTGCCGTCCATATCGAACAGCAGGGCATCGAAAGCACGTTTTGGGTCGCGATGAGAAGACATGGACTCACAAATAGGAGAAGGCGAATACCGAGAGCCTACAAGATCATGCCTCGGCCTATCGGTCGGGCGGATTGCGTCCCAGTGCGTGGCGCCAGGTACCGCTGGCAACGCCGCGGCCGATGACTCGGGCGAATGCCACGCAGAAGCCGCTGAGCGCGGCCCATACCGCCACTCGTTGCCAACTGGTCCCTGGCTCATCGACTTGGATCGGTGGCTCTTCATCAAGCGTGTACCGCCATAGGCTAGCCGTGCCCTTGCGCGCAATGATGCCCGCTCCGATCGCAGTGCCGGCAGCCAGGGCGAGCCATAGAATACGTTCTCGGTTCATGTATGTACCACGCGTCGGTGTCAGTGTCTTGGAGCCTGGATTCGCTTCGCAATATCGACTTCACGTCATACGGCAACAGGCCATAGGGAAAGCTCCTTGCGCATTCGTCGACGTAAACCGATTAAGAGCGTACCGCATACGATCGCGATTTATAGTGGATGGCTACCGATGCCGTTCAAATGCGGTTCATACGCGCCGGCGCAATAATCGGTCCTGGGTATTCCGCCTGCCGTGGATGGCTGCCATGAAACGTCTGATCGCGATCATTGGGCTGACTTTGTCGAGTGCGGGTTGTGCGACGTACCCCCCTTATGGGCACGTAGATTACGGTTACAGCCAGGGGCGTTACGGTACGGTCTACCGTAGCGAAGTTTATCCGGGCTATGTTGTTTACCCCGGCCACGACTATCGTGCACGCCGTTACCAAGATTCGTATCCGCATTATGATCGGCGACTCGACAGCGCCCAGCTGCACGGAACCAGCCGGCAGTGGCGCCGCGGCGGCTACTGGACGGGCTATGGCCTGCGGTCAGACTCGCGTCGGGATCGGCACGATGAGCGTTATGGAGATCGTGACGACCGAGGCCAGCGCATTGATTCGCAGCGACCGCACGACTGGTCGTCGCGGTATCGTCACCATGACGGCCGCGTTATCCAGGGTTTGGATCGGTGAGGCGCTATGTTGCGCCTCGTCAGCGACAGTCGCCCCGACCGGATATGACGCGTGGACAATAATTTGACGGGATGCGCGCACTCTGTTCGGGTCGCAGCGCGCAACCGTATCAGGCCCTAGCCTCTTTAGGGATAGCCAATTGCGACTCACGCTGCTCTCAGCGCAACGGTTGGGGGCTTGGCGCGCTGGAAGACTGCGCCGCGCTCATGCCAGGCCAATAAAACGATTTCGCTGGAGCAAGGATATTTGGCTATATGCGAACAAATCTATAGGCCCGAGGTTCTCGACGAGCGTGCAACGCGTGTTCGAGGTCTGCTATTGAGGACCGTCAGCAGTGAGCGGCTCTGGCGTGCTGGCCACGCATTCGCGCTGGCATCTGGCTGCGCTGCTGGGTATTGCCGCTTTCTTCGTCGCGGGCGGCCTGGGGCATCTCCTGCTGGCTCATTTCTTTGTCGCCATCATGCCCGGCTACGTTCCGGCGCCGCGCTTGATGGTTGCGATCAGTGGCGCCTGTGAACTGGCTGGCGCAGCCGGCGTACTCTGGCAGCGCACGCGTCGCTGGGCCGGTATTGGTTTGCTTGTATTGGTTGTGGCCGTGTTTCCGGCCAATCTGAATATGGCGCTGCATCCGTCGAACTTCCCGGCCTTCGCCCGCTAGCTGTTGGTTCTGCGTCTGCCTTTGCAGCTGGTGATTCTGGCGTGGGTGGCGTTCGCGATGCGCCGGGCGCACCAGACGCTGTAGGCCAGAATCTGGCACCGATCTATCGACGCTTGATTTATTTTCATCAAAGACGCCGCCGATCGTGTTTTTGGTTCTACACTCGAACGCACTGGGCCGGCCTGTTGATACCGCTTTCTGCCAAGGCGGTCAGCGCACGGCCTCTTTACCGGAGTGTGTCATGAGCAAGAGCCAGGACAGCAAGAAGAACGAGAAGAAAAAACCTACCCGTACGCTCAAGGAAAAGCGCGCAGCCAAGGCCGAAAAGACCAAGACCAAGAATTTTCTGAGCTGACTGATTGCCGGCTCGCGTCGAGCATGCCCTGCCTGACGCTGCCGGCAAAGGGTGCCGAACAATCCGTCAGCCACCCGAGGGAAATGCAGACGTCGAGGCGGCCCTAACGCACGCTGGGCTGAGCGCCAGTATGCGGCCTTCAGCCGTTGTCGCTGTCTTGGCGGCTTAGCGAACGCGGCAGCTGTTTTCGTACCTTGTGCAGTCGCACGTCGAAGATCAGCGTAGCGTTGGGCGGGATGACATTACCGGCACCGCGCGATCCATAGGCCAGATTGGGCGGGATGACCAGCGTGCGCTCACCGCCTTCGCGCATGCCCTCGATACCCTTGTCCCAGCCCTTGATCACCTGACCGTTGTCGAGCGTAAAGGTGAAGGGTTTGCCTCGATCCAGCGAGCTGTCGAACTTCTTGCCGTGGTGATTACGCGCGTTGGCATTGTATAGCCAGCCCGTGTAATCGACCGTCACCGATGCGCCGGGTACGGCCTCGGCGCCGTGGCCGACTTTCTTGTCGATGATCTTGAGCTTGTCCACCGAGCCCCCGGCTGCAAGCGCGTAGGCGCTGACCAGGGTGAGTACGGCAAAGGTCGACAAAGCAATCAATGGGCGCATGATGAATATCCGTAACGATGATGAAGGCAGGCAAGGATAGTTCATGAGGCGTCTGCGCACACACCCGCGGGATAAGCCTGACTAGCTGGCACAAGCGGCCGTAGGCAGGAGAGTGGTCGTCTTGTCAGGAAGTGTCAGTACTCAGTCGGGTGGGTTGAGCAGGCCACGGGCTTCGTCGTAGCTCAGTCCGCGGGTACCGGCCAGCGCCATTGATCGTCCCAGCGAATAAGCGACTGCGAACGCCGCTGCCCGGCGGTGAAAAGGCAGCCGGCGCTCGTAGTTCGGCAATACCTCGTCCATCGCGTCGGCTTCGCTCAGTCGCCGTTCGAACGCCTCGCGTTGTTCGGCCAGATAGGCGGTAAAGGCGGGATCAGCGGCGACCGGCGGGTCGAGCGCGACGCTCCAGGTCATGTCGCGCCGTAGCTCGCAGACGCCGATGAAACGCCCGCCGACCGATTCGCTGAGCATGCTCGGTGGCGACAGGCACAGTTGGAAATGGTCGCCCGGACGATAAAGATAATAGGGTGTGCCGGGTACCGGCTTGAAGCGAAAACGCGCCTCGAGCACGAATAGCGACGTGAACAACTCGGTGGCGACCTGATCGGCCGGCTTGGCAGGCACGCTGCCAAGGCCACTGCGATGGCCATCGAGGATGGCGAGTACGCCGGGCGTTCCCTTGCCTTGTGGATTGGGGTTCTTGCTCATCGTGCGGTTGATTGTCGACAGGTCTGCCAAATGCGTATTGCCGGTCCGATTGGATGCATTCCTGCTCCGATCGACTATTGTTTCAATGGGCCGGAACAGCGATTGCGCGGCCTGCCTCGCGCTTGTCATAGGCAAAGGTAATCGCCCACATGACCAGGCCGCCGCACGATAGGCCGGCGCCGACCAGACCGGTCGAGACCAGGCCATAACCCATGCTCAGCACGAGGCCCGCCAGCAGCGGCCCGAGGGCGTTGGCGGCATTGAAAGCCACATGGTTGAGCGCGGCTGCCAGATTCTGTGCGTCACCGGCGACATCCATCAGTCGGGTTTGCAGAATCGCCGCTACGGCCACGCTCAGCCCGATACAGAACACATCCAGCGTGATCGCCCACGCATAGGGTGCGGCCAGTGGAAACAGCGCCAGCGAGATCGCTGACCAGACTATCATCGCTCCGGCGGTGGGCATTTGAGCGCGATCGGCGAAGCGCGGCACCACGATGTTGCCGACCGTCATCCCCACCCCGAATACCGCCACCACCAGTGGGATCCACATAGCGCTGAGATGGGTGACGTGTTGCAGCGTGGTGGTCAGATAGGTGTAGACCGAGAAGATACCGCCGAAGCCAACCGCACCGATCGACAGCGTCAGCCAGACGTTGGGACGAGCCAGCGCGCTCAGTTCGCGCAGCGGGTGGGCATCGCTGCGCGCCCGTTCAAACGGCGCAAAAAGGGTGACCAGAATGGCTGCGGCCAGCGCGATGCCGGCCACCACCCAGTAGCCCCAGCGCCAGCCCACGAGGTCGCCGATCCAGGTCGCGGCCGGCACGCCGACGATGGTCGCCAGCGTCAGGCCAAGCATTACGTACCCCACGGCCTGCGTGCGGCGGTTGGGCCGCACGATGGATGCCGCCATTAAAGACGCCAGGCCAAAATACGCACCGTGCGGCAGGCCGCTGGCAAAACGGAACAGCAACATCCAGCCGTAGCTCGGCGCGATCGCGCTCAGGCCGTTGCCGAGGGCGAAAACCAGCATCAGACAGACGAGCAGTGGTTTGCGCGATACCCGGGCAGCAATCACCGTGATCAGCGGTGCCCCCACGACCACACCAAGCGCATAGGCGCTGATGAGGTGGCTGGCCGTGGATTCATCAATACCCAGGCCGCGCGTGATGTTCGGCAACAAGCTCATGGTGCCGAATTCCGTGGTGCCGATGGCAAAACCACCGGTGGCCAGTGCGAGAAAAACCAGCAGCGGATGGCTGCGTTGCGACATGAGGCGGGGCGCGGCGGCAAAGTCAGCGCGCTAAAGTGCGGTATTTTTCGATGTACGTCAAAAGTCTTATTGCAATATTCAACGCAATCAAAATGTCAGCCGATTCGTCGTGACCAAAAGCCTCCCTTGCTGCGCAGAAAATGCCGTTGCCGCGCTTTGCGTCTAGCTTTCAGGCGCGGCCAGTCGCGACAGGGCGATCGGTATCCTGGCTCCAGGCGCTCCATGAGCCGGGATACAGACGCGGCCAGGGTCGCCCGGCGACTGCATATGCCAGAATCAGCTGGCAGGCACTGATGCCGGAACCGCAATAGGCAATGATGTCGGTGGCTTCGGGTAGACATCTATCGAGCGCGCGGCGTTCCAGAAAGCGTTGCTGATCGTCCAGCACTGTCTGACCGGGAACATTGCAGGCGCCTGGAATATGCCCGGCTGCCGCGTCCAGCGGCTCGTACGCGCCGGAAAAGCGCTCGGCCGCCCGCGCATCTAGCAGCACGGCGCTGCCGGTAGCGACGTCGTCCATGTCGGCGATCAGATCGTCGTTGTATTGAGGTTGCCATTGGCTGGCGTCGGGCGAGGCCGATTGCACTGCGGTCTCGGTCGACTGGCCCACGGCTTGCCAGGCCGGCCAGCCGCCGTCGAGCACGAAGACCGCGCGATGCCCGGCCCAGTGCAGCATCCACCAGGCACGGGCGGCAGCCATTCGTCCGCCGGTATCGTCGTAAACCACCACTTGGTGATCGGGTCTGATGCCCCAGGCGCGGAGCTGATCAGCGAAAACATCTTTACCGGGCAGAGGATGGCGGCCGCCAGTCGGCGTAGGCGGTGCCGACAGCTGGCTGTCCATATCCGCATGTTGCGCGCCCGTAATATGGCTGTGCCGCCAGAGCATACGGCCCGCATCGCGGTCATCCAGTCGTGCGCGGGCGTCGAGAATGGCCAGCGGCTGTTCTTGTGCCAGCCAATCGGCCAGAGTAGCGACATCGATCAATGGCGAAAGCATGGTGCCTCCTGGGCCTGTATTGCTTGCCGCCAGAATGCCCGTCTGTTTGCGCCATGACCAGTCTGCAAGCGGTTTCGTGGATAACCGTCCGGTGCGCTTAGCCCGGTGAAGAAAATACCTCTTGCTCAGCGACTCGGGACGCAGGACAGCGCTTGATCTAAACTGCGGTCGCAGCCGGCCGGCCTGTCTTTTGCGCCGTGTGATTCCGATCCACGGCGGCGAGACAGCCCGATAATGGCCTTCAGGTAATCGAGGAATAATGACCGACAAGCAATACGATCTCGTGGTAATTGGTACCGGCCCGTCCGGCGAAAGCGCAGCACTCAGCGCCGCCAAGAAGGGCCGCTCGATCGCGGTGATCGAGCGCGGCCGGGACGTCGGCGGTAACTGTACCCATCTGGGCACCATCCCTTCCAAGACGTTGCGCCAGGCGGTCAAGCAGATTCTCTCGATTCAGTCCTCGCAGGTGCTGCGTGATCTGGGCCATCCCGACTGGTCACCGTTACCGTGGCTGCTGGACCGCCTGCATCGTGTCGTGGGTGAGCAGGTGCATATGCGCTCCAGCTTCTATGCTCGTAACGGCATTGATGTGATCTCGGGCAACGGCCGTTTTTCTGCCGAAAACGAAATCACCGTGACCGATGTGCAGCGCAATACCCGCACCATCGGCTTCAAGAAAGCCGTGATTGCCACTGGCTCGCGGCCGTACGAGCCACCGGATGTCGATTTTTCGCACCCGCGGATATTCAACTCCGACACGATTCTTGATCCCGGTTTCACGCCTGGCTCGATGATCATCTACGGCGCCGGCGTGATCGGCAGTGAATATGCGTCGATCTTTTCCGGGATCGGCGTCAAGGTCCAGCTGATCAACAGCCGCGAGCGGCTTCTGTCTTTTCTGGACGACGAAATCAGCGATGCGCTGTCCTATCATCTGCGGCTGACTCACGGCGTCCTGATCCGTCACAACGAAGAGTACGGGCGGATCGAGGCCGATGAGGACGGCGTCACACTGCATCTGAAATCTGGCAAGCGGGTATGGGCCGACGCGCTCCTGTGGGCCAATGGGCGCACCGGCAATACCGATGAGCTGGGCCTTGACGTACTGGGTCTGACGCCCAACGAGCGTGGTCAGCTAGCGGTAGATGAGCGCTACCGTACCCGGCACGCCCATATCCATGCGGTCGGCGACGTTATCGGCAGTCCCAGCCTGGCCAGCGCGGCCTACGGCCAAGGACGAGCTGCCACTGCCGATGCGCTCAACGGCCAGGGTTTCCGGCACGTGGACGACGTGCCGACCGGCATCTACACCATTCCCGAGATCAGCTCTCTCGGGCCGACCGAGCGCGAGTTGACCGAAGCACGCCGGCCCTACGAAGTCGGACAGGCCTTGTTCCAGGAAACCGCACGCGCCCAGATCACCGGCGACACGGTGGGTATGCTCAAGCTGCTGTTCGATCCGCGTACGCGCGAGCTGCTCGGGATTCACTGCTTCGGCGATCAGGCCTCGGAGATCGTACATATCGGGCAGGCCATCATGAGCCAGCCCAGCGGCTGCAATACGATTGATTATTTCGTGAATACCACCTTCAACTATCCGACCATGGCCGAGGCCTATCGTACCGCCGCGCTGGATGGTCTGAACCGAATCAACGGCGTCTTTCCGGCACCGACAGATTGTCCTCCGGGCCGCGAGGCGGCACAAACCGAGGATGCCTTGCCGTCCGACGTGGACGATGAATCAACACCGAAGGCCGCCCATGTCGCCCAGTAGTCGGCGCGGCGGCAGCAACAACAGTTGATCGCGCGTGCCAAAGCGCTGAATTTTGCCACTGACAAGCTGGTATTCCCACGCCAGGGCAACGTCTGCTATCCCTATCGCCAAGCCGATCCGGAGTCGTGACAAATACTCAGGGCCGCGCCGTCTTCACCCATGCTGGCACGGGTTTGCCGGGACAATAGCTATACAGGTCAGTCTTGCCGCCAAAAGGCTGTAGTGCAAAATGCCGATCGTCTGCGACCGTGATGGTCTGTTGCTCGGTCGTTCGCTTGTGGCTGGCCGCGTCCGTGCAGTTCTCGGCGATATTGAAAATTACGCCCTGCTGGCTTATGAGTGACGCATGGCAGGCCTGCTCACCGCCGCGCGCCAGCCCTTGGCCGTCGAAATACAGCATGTCGTCGGGAAATGCGTTCCAGCATTGCTTTCGGGCGCGAACATAGGTGCCACGATCCACCGGCAAGGCGTCGGCGGTCGCGGGTCGCCGACAGAACGCCTGTGGCGGGTGGCTGGCATCGCCGCTGCGTACGATCAGGCAATCATCCAATCCATCCAGTGCCGGTGCGCCGGTTGCCTGATCACTTGGGCCGGCACTGACCGTCAGGCGGTTGCCGCCGCGTAGAAAAACGAGCTGCTGGTGATTCGGGGTGACGCGGGCATCAAACGTCTGCGCTCGAACATAGGTGTCGCGAAACACGAGCTGATAATGACTGACGCGGCCTGTGGGCAGGATCTGCAGATAAAACGTCTGCCGGGTCCCGACCCAGCGCCCAATCCAGTCGCTGGGCCCGCTATGCAGCGACAGACTGGTCGGTGGTGGAGGCGAAGGCTGAGGTGCAGGCGGGCTGGGTCGACTGGCACAGCCTGCAATGAAGAGCAGGCAAAACACACAGGCCGCCGCGGCGGCGTTCCGGATCAGATACAGACCGTTCATCCTCTCGGATGGTAGGGATGAAGGAGAACGCATGCCACCCGTGTCCGAGGGCGGCGGCGACGTTTTAGACCGGGCCGGGCGAGGACGGCCACCTGCTTCGCTGTCTGGCGGGATTTTCTGTGCAGTTATCAACGACGCCACCCGCTCGTACCCCAACCGATGCCTGTATCGGCTTGGCGCGTTTTCCCTTGACAGAACGCTCGGCAATGCGCCGTCGGCCACGCTGTCATCGGGACCAGCGAGCACGCGGATAGGCGGTCACCTTGAGCAGCCTTCGGCCCAGCAGCCCAGCTGCGACGCTCAAGCCAGCGATCAGCCCGATCCAGTAGCCATACACGCCGAGCCCGACAAACCAGCCGTCGATCCCGCGTCCCAGCAGATTGCCCAGCCCAATGCCCACGCCCCAATAAGAAGCCAGCGTTACCCACATGATGATGCGTGTGTCCTTATAGCCCCGCAACGCGCCAGCGATCGATACCTGCAGCGCATCAGAGAACTGATACAGCGTGGCGACCAGCAGCAGATTCATGGCAAGGGCCTGCACGGCACGGTTGTCGGTATACAGCCCGACCGCCATCGGCCCGAGCCCGATAAGCACCATATCAATGAGCAACGCCACGACCAGCGCGCAGGCCACGCCGTTGAGAGCGACGAACCGTGCATGCCGGTACTTGCCGCGGCCCAGCGCCTGGCCGACGCGCACGGTCAGCGCCATACCCAGCGACAACGGCAGCATGAACAACAACGAGCTGAAATTCAGCGCCACGGTGTGGGCCGCGATCACCACCTTGCCGTAGCCGGCCAGAAACAGCGCGATCAGCGTGAATAACGAAACCTCGGCAAATATGGCGACACCGACCGGCAGGCCAACCTGCAGCAATTCGCCAATTCGTTCTCGGGACGGCCATGAGAACGCCGGCCCGAGACGTGCCGGTGCATAAGCGCGCGCCGTGCGCGAATAAAGAAAGAGCGCAATACACATCACCCACATGGAGATCGCGGTAGCAATACCGCAGCCCACAGCCCCCAACGCGGGCAGATCGGCGAGCATCGCGGGCAGGTTGTTGCCGAAAACGGCGACCAGCCCGGACCCGCCGTATACCAGCACGCCGTTGGCGATGATATTTACCGCCAGCCCCAGCAGTGCAAACATCAGCGATGCCCGTGTATGGCCCATCCCGTCGGAATAGAACCGCATGGTTTCGTAGAGCGCTATGGCCGGCAGCCCGAAGGCCACCGCGCGCAGATAGCCGGTCGCGGCGGGCAACACATCGGCCGGCACGTGCATCAGCGAAAACACCGGATGCGCGCTGAGTGTCACGATAACCGCCACTACAAGCCCCATGACCAGTGCGATCCACAAGGCCTGATGCACCGCCGGTCGGATCTCCGTCAGCCGGCGTGCACCCATGGACTGCGCCACAATGGGCGTCAGGCCCATCTGCGTGCCGATCATGAACAACACCAGCGGCAACCACACGCTGGAGCCCAGCGACACTGCGGCCAGATCGCGTGCGGCGTAATGGCCGGTCATGGCGATATCGACCGTGCTCATCGATATCTGTGCCAGCTGGGCGCCGAGAATCGGCAGCGCCAGCCAGGCCAGGCGACCGGTTTCGATACGAGACAGTCGGGCGCGGCGGATAAGCGACATGAACAACAAGCAATCGGATGACAGCGGCGCCGCCGTGGGGCCAACAGTCTGCGCCCTCGAGTCGAGGGCGTCATCCGACCCTCGTGAGTATGCGGCGAGTGGCTGCATCAATAGCGGCACGCTTGCGTATCATCAAGCCATGACTGACGTGCTACCCGACGATTTGAATACGCTGCCGCGCCAGAGAACCGGTGCCGACTGATGCGGCGCTTTACCGAACTCTACACGCGCCTGGATGCTACCACCGCGACCAATGCCAAGGTCGCAGCCATGGTCGATTACTTCCGGGCCGCGCCGGCGGCGGATGCGGCCTGGGCGGTGTCGTTTCTCTGCGGGCGCCGGATCAAACGCCTGATCACGGGGACAAAACTGCGCGGATGGGTAGCCGAGATGATCGACATGCCCATGTGGCTGGTCGCCGAATGCTATTCCGCGGTCGGCGATTCGGCCGAGACCATGACCCTACTGCTGGACGAAATCGAAACCGGCGAAGCCGGACTCGACGTGCCGCTGCACGTCTGGATTGAAGACCGGATCCTGCCGCTGAAGAAGCTCGACGACGAAGCGCAGAAATCCAGGCTCTACGACTACTGGCGCGAATTGCCGACCGACGCGCGGTTCACACTCAACAAGCTGCTGACCGGCGCGTTTCGGGTCGGCGTATCGCGTCGGCTGGTTACCCGCGCGCTGGCAGAAGTCGCCGATATCGAACCGGCGCGGGTTGCTCATCGCCTGATGGGCCGCTGGCAGGCCACGCCCGAGTTTTTCGAACGCCTGATCGACCCGGAAGACCGCGGCGAAGATGCCGCCCAGCCTTATCCGTTCTTCCTGGCCTCGCCGATCGAAAACGCACCGATCGAATCGATCGAGGATCTCGGCTCCAGAACCGGCTGGCATGCCGAATGGAAATGGGACGGAATCCGTGCCCAGCTGATCCGTCGCCAAGGCGAGTGTCATATCTGGTCGCGCGGCGAAGACCTGATGGAAGGCCGTTTCCCAGAGCTGGAAGCCGTTGCCGCCGACCTCCCCGATGGTTGCGTGCTCGACGGCGAGATCCTGGCCTGGGTCGAGGGCGAATCCTTGCCGCTGCCGTTTGCACGTCTGCAACGCCGCATCGGCCGGCTCAAACCCTCGGCCGCGATGCAGAAGAAACATCCGGTAAGGTTCTTTGCCTATGACCTGATGGAATACGCCAGCCGCGATATCCGCGCAGAGCCGATCGAGACACGCCGTGGCTATCTCGCCGAAGCGCTGGACGGGCTCGACACACGTATCGCCATGTCATCGCTGCTCGACGCCGATTCCTGGGAGGCACTGGCCGAACTGCGCAAGCAATCCCGCGAGCACGCCACCGAAGGCTTCATCCTCAAGCGCGCTGGCTCCCCGTATCGGGTCGGCCGAACGCGCGGCGACTGGTGGAAATGGAAGATCGACCCATATTCGGTCGACGCCGTCCTGCTTTATGCCCAGCCCGGCTCCGGCCGGCGTTCCAACTTGCTGACCGACTACACCTTTGCGGTCTGGGACGGCGAGAATCTGGTGCCGTTTGCCAAGGCGTATTCCGGCCTCACCGACGAAGAGATCGGCCAGGTCGACCACTGGATCCGCCGCAACACCAAAGAGCGCTTCGGCCCGGTGCGCTCGGTCACCCCGCA
>JAQIBT010000024.1 GCA_027858915.1 Salinisphaera sp. | reverse complement strand
GAACATGTCGTAGGTCTCGCCCGCTTCGCTTACTACCTTGGGTGTTGGGTCGCGAACTAAACTTGGCACTGAGGACAAAGGATCCTCACGAATCTCGGGTAGCGGCGATGGCAACACTTTTACCGAGGCTCGCGTGCTACCGCGCAAACCTTGCATATCAACGGCGACGTGCCAGTGACCAGAGCTTGGAATTTGCAGGCGAACTGGCGACTGCTTGGCAAGACCACCGATATATCTATGTTGCCGGCCATTTTTGTAGTTAGAAAAATCAGAGCTACTTAAGAGGCGGACGTTGGCTCCACTACTCAAGGTGATTTCGACGACCTCTCCACGCTTCCGTTGCCCCAAATCCGTATGGATGAATTGCATGGTCCTCTCCTATGAGGTGTAACGCTGGAGTTAAGCGGCGCGCGGCTTTTCGCGCGTCCGCTTCGACGAACTGTTAGACGGTTGCCGCACGACCACTGGTGCCGTGGCTCTTTGCCAGAACTAACGCACGCTCTCTTTCGATCTCTACTATTTGCTGCGAATTATTCTCTGCTCGCATAGCATGCGCTGATTGAAATATCGTTCTTGTGCGCATGACTTCTTGGCAAAGGCTCGTCTCTCGTAAAGCATATCTTTGCTGATTCCAATGGCTTGCGCGACTCTGGAATCTTGATAATCTTGCCAAGCCGGATCAGTACCCGATATGCCATACGCACTATCCTCGTCTAAATCCAGCCACCTCACTTCGTCAGGAGGTACCGCATTCATCTCGTCCAATAGCTTTCGAGAAATGTTCATTTCTTGAAAATAGTTACTTAGTAGTGTGTTGATTTTAGCGTAGGTGTTTTGTGAGTCTTGTACAGAAGCAGATAAACCAATGTCATAGGGGCGATGGATTCCGATATTACCTGTGACTATCCTATAGACCCCTCCGAGCAAGGTGATTACGCATGCGCTTGCACAATGGGCGTTGACGGGAACAATAGCGACAATATTTTTTTCCCTAAGGAACCTGCCTATCGCGACGGCTGATTCTACGTCGCCCCCGGGACTGTCTAGCCAGACTCCAGGGCGCCCAAACATACATGATCCAATCTTTCCCTTCTGAGACGCAGCGTAATTTTCCTTCGACCTGTACTGCTCTTTGACATAGGCAATGGTTGATCGATCTATTTCCCCCGAGATCTCAAATATACACGCCGGGCGTTGTGGGGGATCCCACGTTATTCCATCTGAAGACAATTGAGGTTCTGCGCCGAAGGCTAGAGAAAAGCATTGAGTGAGGGAAACCGCGAACGTAAGCACTACTTTGCACGCGAACGATCTGAATCGCGCGAACGTCGTTATGGGCATAATACTGCTGAGTCGTTCGTGGCTCATTGCGTCTCCCCTGTGTAGTCTAACGCTTATTAGACCCCAATTCGGGGCATATGCACGGATGGTCCTTGGTCTGGTGCAGCTACGTCAAGCAAGCAAATGCCTTGGTATAACAGGCGCGTGGCGGGTGCACGGCGTGCCGCAGTCCGGTGAGGATGGACTTTGCATATCTCATGGAATGAGCTGCTATGTCTTATCACCCAAAAAATGAAGAAATAGACCGTATGGTCGAAAGGCCCGCGTTCGGCTTGCTAGTTGAGGTACGACCGCCACGGGGGTCGGATGGGCACGGCGTCTGGTCTGGAATCATTGCGTTCAAACCTCTGGACGGCCTGGTGGACGATCCGGAAGCATGAGCAGGGGGTCGGGTTTGGAGTTGCTGCGTCTGCATTTGAACGGCAGTCGCACAATGAGATCAGCGCACCCAATATCGGGAAACAGAAAGGCGCGGTTTCCCGCGCCTTTCTGTTGTCTAGCATCCCGACTCACGCAATAGCTCAGGCTGCTGTCAGCCCCGTCGCTTCCGAAGGCTTGTCGCCGTGATGGTCGGTGGATAGCAACAGGTAGAACGCGGGCACAACGAACAGGGTGAACAAGGTACCGATGGCCATGCCGGTGGAGATCACCAGCCCCATGTTGAAGCGGCCTGCCGCGCCGGCACCGGAGGCGATCACCAGCGGCAGCACGCCGAGCACCATCGCCGCGGTGGTCATCAGGATCGGACGCAAGCGCACCGCGGCGGCATGTTCGATCGCCGCACGCTTGCTCATGCCGGCCAGCTGCGACTGGTTGGCGAACTGCACAATCAGGATGCCGTGCTTGCTGATCAGCCCCATCAGGGTCACCAGGCCGACCTCGGTGTAGATGTTGAGGCTGGTGAACAGGTTGACGAAGATCAGCGCGCCGAACAGCGCCAGCGGCACCGAGACCAGGATCACGATCGGATCGCGCAGGCTGTTGAACTGTGCGGCCAGGGCCAGAAACACGATGATGACGGCGAACAGCAAGGTGCCGCCAAAGCCACCGGACTCCTTCGCGAACTGCCGTGACTGACCGGCGTAGTCGACGTTGTAGCCGGTCGGGGCCACGTCTTTGACCAGGCCGCTGAGGTAGGCCAGCGCATCGCCCTGCGACATGCCCGACACACCGGAAATGGTCGCCGAGTTCAGCTGCTGGAAGTGGTTGATCGAACGCGGTACCACTTCGTGCTTGATCGTCGCCACGGTGGAGGCCGGAATCACCGAACCGTCCGGCACGCCGATGTAGTAATTCAGCACCTGCTCCGGGTTCAGCCGGTCGGCCTGCAGCACCTGCGGAATCACCCGGTAGGAACGCCCGGAAATAGAGAAGTAATTGACGTAACCGCCGCCGAGCGCGGCGCCAAGCGCGGCACCGACGTTCTGCTGGGTGAGGCCCAGCGTCGTGATCATGTCGCGCTTCAGCGCCACCGTCGCCTGGGGTTTGTCGAGCTTGAGGTCGGAGTCGATGAAGTAGAACTTGCCGCTGTCCTGCGCACGCTTGAGCACCTCGCTGGCGACCTCATTGAGGTTGTCGAACGGCTCGGTGGTAGTGATCACCATCTGGATCGGCAGGCCCGACGCGCCGGGCAGCGGCGGGAACTGGAAGGCGGCAATCTTGCCGCCGGCGATGTTGTTCCACTTGGCCTGCAGCACCTGCTGCAGTTCATGCGCGCTGCGGCTGCGCTCGCCCCACGGCTTGAACAGCACGCCGCCAATGCCCTGATTGGTGGTCGGCACGCCGGTGAGCTG
>JAQIBT010000014.1 GCA_027858915.1 Salinisphaera sp. | reverse complement strand
CGGCCCATGATCACGGCGCGATGATCATCCTGCAGAGCGCCGGCGACAATTTCGGCGGCCGAGGCTGAGCCCTGATTCACGAGCGCGACGATCGGCGCGCCGTTCAGCACGTCGCCCTGGGTGGCCTGGAAGTTCTGGTCGGTATCGGTGGCCCGGCCGCGGATGGACACGATCATGCCGTGGTTGACAAAATCGTCGACCACGTCGACTGCAGCGTTCAGCACGCCACCCGGATTGTTGCGCAGGTCCAGCACCAGCCCCTTGAGCGGGCCGCTCGCCTGGCTCTGCAGTTTCTTGAGCGCACGCTGCATGCCGGCGCCGGTCTCGTCCGTGAACTGGGTAATACGGACATAGCCGTAACCCGGTGCGAGCATGCGGGACTTGACGCTTTTGACATGGATGTCTGCCCGTTTGAGCTTCAGCTCCAGCGGCTTGTCCTCGCCTTTTCGGATAATGGTAAGCGATACCGGCGTGCCGGCCTTGCCGCGCATCTGCTGCATCGACTCGCTCATTGACATGCCCTTGACCGGCTTGTCGTCGATCCGCACGATCACGTCGCCCGACTTGATCCCAGCACGGCTGGCCGGCGTATCGTCAATCGGGGCAACGACTTTCAGATAGCCGTTGTCCCTCTGCACCTTGAGCCCCAGGCCGCCGAACTGGCCGCTGGTGGCGACGGTCAGCTGCTTGAATTCATCAGCATCGAGATAAGCCGAATGCGGATCGAGGCCGTCGATCATTCCGTGCATGGCGTTGTCGAGCAGTGTCTTGTCGCTCACCTTCTCGACGTAGCCCTGCTTCACGCGGTTGAGAATCTCCACGAACTTGCGCAGCTCGCCCAGGGGGATGCCCTGGCTGTCGATGGTCTTGTCGGTGGCCTGCTTGGCCGTATCCGGCGTGCCCGTCAAGGCTTTCGTATCCGACGGCTTGGGCGCCGGCGTGCTATCAGCGAAGCTGGTCGGGCTCATGGTTGTCAGCGTGCCTACGCCGACGCCCAGGAAAATCAGCAGTGCCGCCTGCCATTTCGATTGCATGCAAAAGCCCTCGATGCGCCTATGTATCGATAAATTCCTCGGCAGCGCACAGCCGCCCTCAAGGCGTCCGACGATACCATGCCGGCGCATGGGTGGCTCGGGGTATCAGCCGCTCAGCCACTTCTGCGGATTGACCGGCTTCTGGCCGTGCCGGATCTCGAAATAGGCGCCGTTGGTATCGTGTCCGCCGCTGTGCCCGGCGGTCGCGATCGACTGGCCGGTGCGGACCTCATCGCCGATATCGACATAGCTGGCCGCAGCGTGGCCGTACAGTGAGTAATAGCCGTGGCCGTGGTCGATGATCACGATCAAACCGTAGCGTTTCATGTAGCCGACATAGACCACGCGCCCGCCGGCGACCGCATGTATCGGCGTGCCCTGGGGGGCAGCAATCCATTCACCCTGCCATACCAGTGGGCCGTCGCCCTTGCGCTGTCCGTAATGCGCCAGCACGCGGCCCTGGACCGGGGGATGCATGCGACCCTTGAGTTGGTAGAACGGGGTGCCGCTGGGCACTGGCGGCAACGACGACAGCTGGCGCTGAACCGAATTCAGCAGCTGCTCGAGTTGCTGCTCGTCGTGTTTCATGTCGGCGAGGCTGGCGCGCCCGGAAGACAACTGTTTATCGAGTGCGGCGACCGTGGCCTGCTGTTGCTTGCGATTGGACTCCAGCCTGGCGAGTGTTGCCGCGCGCGTCTCGCGCTGACTGGCCAGCGAGGCCTTCTCATTTTCCAGCGATTGCTGCTTGGACACCAGCCGCGCCAGCTGCGTCTTCAGGTGGGCGACCGCCGCACTCTGCGCGTCGGCGAAATAACTGAAGTAGGCGAGCATGCGGCCGACCTTTTCCGGTGACTCGCCCGACAGCAACAGCCGCATGCGGCTCAGGCGACCGGTTTCATAGCCGCCGCGCACCTGATCGCCGAGATCGGCAAGTTGCTGACTCAGCTGATCGCGCTCGGTGTTGCGCTGTGCGGTGAGCCGGTCGATGCGTTTTTTGTGAGCGCTTATCGATCTGTCCAGGCTGTCCAGCCGGGCGCGGGTAGCGGCGATTTTCTGCTGCGCTTTTTCCAGCGTGCTCGACAGCTGGCTGCGCTGACTGCTGTCGGACGCCATGCGATCGCGGACCTTGTCGATCTTGTTGCGCAGGGCATCCAATTCGGCGCGTGCCTGCTGCTTGTTGGCGCTGTCGGCCAGCGCCAAGGCCGGGCACAGCAGAGCGGCAGTCAGCAGGGTGACGCCAATGTAGCGAGTGACATGCATAGCGCAATTGTAAGACAGCCGGGCCGGCAAGCGGCGGCGCCGAGCACAAAACCCGGCAAGCGGCATATCCGGCGGGGATCGTCTGCGCAGTGCGGCAGCTCGAACGCTCGCGGTTGTCGTGCCGATGGTGCGCGTCGCGCCGGGATGACGAGGCCGAGCAGGTGAGTGCTCCGCGTGTGTGCAATAATCGCGGCCGGCGCGCGGGGACGGACACGGCCCACAGCCTGCCCGCGATAGATTCCGGCCGCTTTCACATGGCCCACCCGGACAGGATGGTATGCAGCAGATTCTCGAATTCGTCACCCATCACCCATTCCTCTGGGGGGCGTTGGTAGTACTTCTTATCGCTTTGGCAGCCAATGAACTCTGGCGCCTGATGCGCGGCGACCAGCCGGTATCGTCCAGCGAGGCCGTGAAACTGATGAACGATGACGCCATCGTAGTCGACGTGCGATCGTCGTCGGACTTCAAGAAAGGGCATATTCTAGGCGCGAAGCATATTCCGCTGGCAGGTATCACCGAACGGGCCAAGGAAATCACGCGTGATTCCGAAAAGCCCATTCTCCTCTACTGCGCTGCCGGCACCCACGCGCCGCAGGCAGCGACCAAGCTGCGCGCCAAGGGCTATACCAACGTGCATGTACTGCGCGGCGGGCTAAACAACTGGCAGGGCGATGGCCTGCCGGTGACTCGTAAATAGAACCGGACGGGGTCCGGATTGATCAGACAGGAGATATCATGGCCGACGAAACCGAAAACGGCGATGCCGGAAATCAGCGCCAGGTCGCGTTGCAGAAGATCTATATTCGCGATGCCTCGATCGAGGTACCGGATGGGCCACGCGTGTTCACCGAGGACTACAACCCCGAAGTGAATGTGGATCTGAATACTCAGATTCAGAGCCTGAGCGAAGAGACGCACCAGGTGGTGGTGACGGTGACGGTGACCGCCAAGCAGACCGATCGCACCGCTTACATCGTTGAAGTCCAGCAGGCAGGCGTGTTTCAGCTCGACGGATTTTCCGACGACGAAGAACGCAGCCATGTGCTGGGCGCCTATTGCCCTTCGGTGCTCTTTCCCTATTTGCGCGAGGCAATTGGCGACATGGTGCAGCGCGCGGGCTTCCCGCACTTCCTTCTGCAGCCGGTCAACTTCGACATGCTATATGCCCAGCATCGCGAGAATGACAGCAATCAGCCGACCGAGGTCGGCAGCGCCACGCACTGAATGAGTTCCCAGCACGTGCAGCGGATGGCGGTACTCGGCGCCGGCTCCTGGGGCACGGCGTTGGCCATCCAGCTGGCGCGTCGACTGCCTGATGTGCGGCTGTGGGCGCGCGATGCACGGGCGATCGTCGAGATGACGACGGCTCGCGAGAACCGTCGTTATCTGCCCTCGGCGTTTTTTCCCGACTCGCTGACGCCGATCGCCGATCTGGCGCTAGCCGTTAGCGGCGTTGACGATGTGTTGGTGGTGGTTCCGAGCCACGGTCTCAGAGCCTGTCTAACCGCGCTTTGCGCCGTGCTGGAGCCGGGCCAGCGGGTGATCTGGGCGACCAAGGGACTGGAGCCGGAAAGCGCGCTGCTGCCACACGCGGTCGCCGCCGAAGTACTGGGTCGCTCGCGGCCGACCGCTGCGTTGTCTGGCCCGAGCTTTGCCGGCGAGGTCGGACGCCGCCTGCCGACCGCTGTCACCATCGCCTCGGCCGATGGGGATTTTGCGCTCGACATGGCGCGCGCCTTTCACGACGGCGTATTCCGGGTCTACACCACACCCGACGTTATTGGAGTCGGGGTCGGCGGGGCGGTCAAGAACGTGCTTGCTATTGCCGTTGGCATATCCGATGGCCTGGGCTACGGCGCCAACGCCCGTGCGCTGCTGATCACGCGCGGCCTATCGGAGATGATTCGGCTTGGCACCACACTCGGCGGTTTGCGCGATACCTTCACCGGCATGGCCGGGCTGGGCGACCTGTTGCTCACCTGTACTGACGATCAGTCGCGCAACCGACGTATGGGTCTGGCGCTGGCGGCCGGCGCGGACGTCGACAGCGCCCAGGCCGAGATTGGCCAGGTGGTCGAGGGCGTGCGGGTAGCGCGCGAAGTCCACCGGATTGCCGGCCAGCTGGGCGTCGACATGCCGATTGCACGCCAGGCGTTTGCGGTGCTGCACGAGGGCGTGCCGGCCCGCGACGCGGTCCGACAGCTGACCGAACGCCCGTTCCGGGCTGAAAACGACTAAACTAATAGTCGTAGAACCTCGCGAAACACGATAACATCTGGACTATATGGCTAACTGGGTCACTTTCGGGCGTTTCCTGCTGTTGTTCGTGTTGTTGGGGACCGTCTATTCCGGCGTGCCGACACTGCAATTGCTGAACATGCCATTGGTAGGCGTGATCATCTCGCTCGACGGCGTCGATGGTTGGGTGGCGCGCCGCTTCAATCAGGAGACGCTGTTCGGCGCGACCTTCGATATCGCGATCGATCGTATCGTCGAGATCGTGCTCTGGGTGGTGCTCGCTCATCTGGGTTTCGTCGGCGTATGGATCCCGCTGCTGTTCATCATTCGCGGCAACCTGGTGGATGCGATCCGCAGCAAGGGCGCCACCAGCGGCACTGCGGCCTTTGACATGATGCAGTCGCCTGTGGGTCGGTTTCTGGTGGCGGGGCGCTTCATGCGGGGGTTTTACGCGGTGCTCAAGGCGGTAGCGTTCGGCTGGATTCTCTGTTGGCAGCCGTTTCCGGTGCTGGCGCCGGATTTCTGGGCCCTCTGCGGCGGCTGGCTGACCGGCATCGGCATGGTGCTGGCCTGGGCATCGGCCGCGATCTGCGTGCTACGGGGCGCGCCGGTCATCATCGAGTTCTGTATCAATGCGCGGCCGAGTGCCGCGACTCCGCGAGGCTGATATGCGTCTGGCTATTTTCGATATCGACGGCACGTTGGTGCCCGGGGCCTCTTCCGAGGCCCGCTTTGCGCGCTATCTCTGGCAGCACGGCGCACTGGGCCCCCGTCAACTGCTGGCCTATGTCTGGTTCTGTATCCGCTATCTGCCGCGGTTCGGGCGTGAGGTGCTGAAGAAAAACAAGGCATACCTGGGTGGGCGCAGCGAGGCCGAAATTATCACTCTGGCCAGGGCATTCGTCGCCGAGGCGCTGATGCCCGATCTGCATCGGGCAACGCTCAAGCGCCTGGAAAGTCACCGTGCGGCGGGCGATGTAATCGTGCTGCTGTCAGGTACGCCGCAGTTCATCGCCGACGCGCTGGCCGAGCAGCTGGATGCGGCGCACTGCATCGGCGCGGCGTGCACCACCCAGAACGGCTACTTTACGGTGATGCCACCGCGTCGGCATCCGTTCGGCCCAACCAAGATCGACGCGGCTGAAACACTGGCTGCACGAGCCGGTCTGCCGCTGGCGCGGGCGATCGCCTTTGGCGATTCGATCAGCGATGCGTATCTGTTCCGCGTGGTTGGCGAGGCAGTGGCTGTCGATCCCGATTGGAAATTGTCGGTCGAAGCCAAAGGTGCGGGTTGGGAAGTGATCATGGGGCGCACCTCCTCAGAAGCCTGAATCAGGCGAACCCCTGCTGGCGCCAAGCCTCGAACGCGATCACCGCGACGCTGTTGGATAAGTTCAGGCTGCGATTGTCCGGGCGCATGGGCAGGTAGATCGCCGCCTCGGCGGCGGCAACCCGCTCGGCGGGTAACCCGCGCGTCTCGCAGCCGAACAACAGGGCGTCGTCGGCGCGATAAGCGACCCGGTCGTAGCGTAGATCGCCGCGTTTGGCCGCGGCGTAAACGCGCACGTCCGGATAGGCATTGCGCCAGCTGTCGTAGTCCGGCCATTCGCGGATCACGGCCTGGTCCCGATAGTCGAGACCGGCCCGACGCAGACGCTTGTCGTCGATATCGAAACCCAACGGATGAATCAGATGCAGCTGCGCGCCGATATTGGCGCATAAACGAATGACGTTGCCGGTATTGGGCGGGATTTCCGGATTGTGAAGAACGATATGCATGATTGGATTATCGAAGCTCTGGTGCGATGGCTTATTCCGCTGGCCGCGGCGTCTGACAGCTCCAGCAGGTGGTGAACTGGCCATCCAGTCGTTCGCCGCAGCTCGGGCAGAACCATGGGGATGCACTCGCCACCGGGCCCCGCTCGAAGCTTTCTATCAGACGACGCGCCGCCTGATAATCGCCGTCGTCGTCTACCCAGACGCCCGGATAGACGTCGGCGGGCAACTGGCCCATGCCACCCCATAGATACTGGCGGCGCACATGCGCGGCAATGCCATGGCTGGCTAGCATGTCCTTGGCGATCTCTGCATTGACCGGATCGGCGGCGATATAGACTTCCCTTGGCTGGTGTTTCATAAGACTCGTTTAATGTTAAGCATTCCACGGTTGGACTCAGAGTCTGCTGTGCTGCGGCCGATAATTACCAGGCAGCTGTCTGGATTGACTTGCCCGGCGGCTTTGCTAATCTCAGTCGATAGTACGCGGATCGGGGAGTCTGCCATGTGGGGTAATACTGTGCGTCGTGGTGTTGTCGTGCTGATCACGACGCTGGGTCTGGCGCTAGCCAATCCGGCTTGGGCGGTGAACGACTATGCGTCAACCGATACACCGAGTGCGGGCGCCATGGCTGTCGATGCGCTACTGGTACGGCCTCTGAGTCTGGTTGCGACTGTGCTGGGCACCGGTGTGTTCATCGTGTCGCTGCCGTTTTCGCTGACCGGAATGAACGTCGAAAAAGCCGATCAGCGGCTGATCGTGGAGCCGGCCAGATATACCTTTCAAAGGCCGCTCGGCAATTTCCAGGCGAAAAGCCCGGTGGATGAGTAAGCGCCCGATCTCGATCTGCGTGCGCTGCGGTGTCGCCGTTCAACACGTTATGCCGCGCGTTAAACCCCGAAAAGCACAGCTACTGTCCCGGGCCAGCTCGTGACCTTAGTCTGATACCAGTGTTTCGAATTTCGGATACGAGATAGGACATAGTGCGCACGTCATTGTTTTAAAGATAAAATTTATCAACTGCGACAAATTCTTATGGCCGCGAGTTCTGTGGTCTTGATTGGATATATTGTCGCCTTGCCACTTCAGCTGCTAGGTTTCAAATATCCGCATGAGCGGATTGATAAGCAGACTGAATAAGGTCATACACAAACTCATTGGGGGCTGTCGATGAAAAAATATCTGTTGGGCGCTGCACTGCTCGGTGCCAGTCTTTCTGCCCAGGCGGTCGCGCCTGGTGGGCCGGGTTGTGGCTGGGGAAATCTCGTGTTCGAAGGCAAGAGTGGCCTGCCGTCGCACTTGCTCGCATCCCTGGTGAACGGGACCTCTGGCAATAAGACGTTTGGTATGACCAGCGGGACCAACGGCTGTGATACCAGCGGTACGCTGACCTATGGCGGCAAGAGCCTGCTCGCCATGAACGGCATGCTTGAGGAGGTGGCTCAGGACATGGCGGTGGGTCACGGTGATGCCTTGACGGCGCTGTCTGTGTCGATGGGCATCAAGCCCGCTGATCGTTCGCATTTCGATCAGGTGATGCACCAGAATTTCGCCGCGGTGTTCCCGAATCAGGATGTGACCGCCGGCCAGGCATTCGACCACATCAACAACGTGATGAAGAACGACAAACAGCTCAAGGTCTACGCGTCCTGATTGACTGACGGGATGCGACATGCCCCGCCTGATCGGCGGGGTTTTTTTTTGCCGTTGGGATGCACAGGCTGTTCAGTGATCTACAAGGAACACACTCGGGTTCACGCCCCGGCTCGTATTGAGCAGCGGCTGATGCGTTTCGGCGATGCCGGTCGAGGCAGGGCGTTGATATGAGCTGGCGTAGACGGGTGTGCGCTGTAGTGCTTGCGGCGTGGCTCTGTCCCGTCCTGGCACTTGCCAGGCCGGGGCTCAACCCAGATCCGGCCACGGTGACTCGACTTGCCGCAATGCCGCGCTGGCATGCGTTGCTGCATATCAATCCGGGGGCCACGCTGCGCGGCGTGGGCGAAAGCTATGTCGATGATCCGGCATTCTTTTTAGCGCCCAACGGGGCGGATGACCCGGCCGCTGAGCTGCGCGCCACCTGGGTTGCCCTGGCGCCGGCGGGTTCAAAGGTTCGATGTCGTTATCCGGCGCGGTACAAGTTTCTCGCTCAGCAGCTGGGCTGGCAGGATGCGCATCCGCTCGCGCAGTGCAAGAAATACCAGACCTGGCGGGCAAGGATGCCGATAGGTCAGCTCGTTCTGGTATTCCCGGCGGCTTACCTGAACAGTCCGTCTTCGATGTTCGGGCATACCCTGCTGCGTCTTGATGACTCAAAAAACCCCGAGTCGGTGTATCTGTCACGCGCCATCAGTTTTGGGGCGCAGACGAATGGCAGTGACAATTCGGCGCTGTATGTCTGGCGGGGCTTGGCAGGTGGCTATCCGGGAAGTTTTTCGGTGGTCTCCTACGCGCGCAAGATCCATGAATACGGCTTTATCGAGAATCGTGACATCTGGGAATATCCGCTCAATCTCGATCATGACGAGCTCGACTGGCTGGTGCGGCATCTGTGGGAGCTGCGGGGCGTCAACTTCGATTATTATTTTCTCGACGAGAACTGCTCGTTCCGGCTGCTCGAACTGATCAAGGTGGCGCGGCCCAGCGCGCCGCTGCTGGAAGGCCAGCGGATAGCCGAGCTGCCGGTCAACACCGTGCGCGAGCTGTATGCGGCAGGGATGATTCGTGGGCATCGTTATCGTCCGTCCAAGGTCAATGTGCTCAATCATCTGGCCGATCAGCTTAGCGGCGCCGAACAGTCGCTTGCCCAATCGCTGACCCGGGACCCATCCGTGCTGGATTCGCCGGCCTTCCAGAATCTGGCGCCGGCTCGGCGGCATCTGGTAGCTGATGTGGCCTACCAGGCCGTACGGGTGCGCGGACGCGGCCAGAAGCGCAGCGAGAAGAACGCGCGGATCAGCCTGGCACTGCTACGAGCGGTCCAGCGCAATCCGGCGCCGAAGATCGCACCGATAATCGCGCCGGCGCCCCCGGAGTCGGGACACGACACCCATCTCGTATCGCTGGCAGGCGGCTCGCTCGACGGCGCGGCCTACGGCGAGCTTGGTTTTCGGATGACCTATCACGACGTACTCGACCCGCCGAACGGTTATCTGACGGGTGCTGGGATAGAAGGCTTCAATCTCAAGTTGCGCGGCTATCAAGACGGGCACGTCGAGCTGGAAAAGCTCGGGCTGGTGAGTATCCGCTCTATTGCGCCGCGTAGTGCGTTCTTCAAACCGATTTCATGGTTTGTCGACGGCGGTTTTGCGCAGGAGCCAGTCAAACACAATCGCGAACTCGGCCTGCATCTACAAGGCGGGCCCGGCATGAGCTGGCAGTTGGGATCGCTCAGGCCTTATGCCTTTGTGCTGGGTCGTGCGGAGACGGTGGCGACCGAGCAGCCGGCGTTTGCAATCGGCGCCGGTGCCGACATAGGCGCGCTCTGGATCACGCCGCACATCCAGTTGGGCCTGGACCTCCGCCAGGTCTATTTCGTACAGCATTTCGATCGTCGCCGTGTCAGCCTGATTGCCGGCGTGCCGGTTTCGCAGGACAATGCGGTGCGCGCCAGCTGTGATTATCAAACCTGGCGTTCGTATGGAAACACTGGCTGCCAGCTCGAATGGCGCCACTACTTCTGACGTTCGTATCCGCTTAGTGTGTATGGTTGCCTGTTGACCCGTAAAGTCGTCGTTGCTCGCCGTGAACCGTGATCGATCTGCGCCCCGGAGCAGGCTGTACCTGTTGTCATTACTGAACGTGGTAAAACACCTGTGGTGCTGGCGTCGGCCGGCTGTCCTGGTCTGTCTGGGACTGATGCCGCCGCTTGCGATGGCCGGGGCGGGGGATGGCTATATCGCCTCGCTGCAGCACCGTGCGGCGGCCCAGCGGCTGGCGGCCAGTCCAGAGTGGCAGGCGCTGCTGCACTATGAGCCGAACTGGATGCGCGGTGGGGTGCATAGCGAAGTTGCGTCGCCCTGGTTCTTTGTCTCGGCGGTCGGCAAGACCGATCCGCAAGCTGAACTGGACGCCACGCTCGCGGCGCTATTCTCTGCAGACAAGATCGGGCCTCGTAAGAAACCCGCGTTCTGTCTTTTCGTCGCGCGTCGCAAGTTTCTGGTTTCGCATCTGCATATCGATGTCTCGCGCCTGCCGGTGCAGGTTTGCCCCGAGTATCAACGCTGGCTGGCCGCGCTCGCGCCGGATGCGGTCAGCCTGGTCTTTCCGACGGCGTTTCCGAACAGTCCGTCCTCGATGTTCGGCCATACGCTTTTGCGGGTGGATTCGGCGCGCCGCCGGCACGGCACCGAGCTGCTGTCGTATGCGGTGAACTTTGCCGCGGCGGCGGGCGACGACGGCCGCGGGCTAGGCTTCGTCTGGAAAGGGCTCACCGGCGGTTATCCCGGCGTGTTCGGCCTGTTCCCGTACTACAAGAAGGTCAAGCAGTATGCCTGGATCGAGAATCGCGATGTGTGGTCTTATCCGCTGGCGCTGAGTCGGCCGCAAATCGCCCGGCTGATCGATCATATATGGGAGATGGACAGCGTTCGATTTGTTTATTATTTCTTCAACAAAAATTGCTCTTACCAGTTGCTGAGCCTGCTGGACGTCGCCCGTCCGTCCCTGCACCTGACTCGGCAATACACCTGGTACGCCATACCCTCGGACACCATCCGCAGCCTGGCTGCTGTACCCGGGCTGCTGGGGCCGGCCGAGTACCGCCCGTCGATGCAGACGAGTCTGCACTGGGAAGCTAGCCAGCTGACCCATGCGCAGCTGTCGCTCGCCCAGGCTGTGGCTAATCGGCGTTTGCCGCTCAACGCGCCCAGGCTGGCCGCGCTCGACGGCGCCGATCATGCCGGCGTGCTCGAGGTGGCTTACGACGAGTTGCGCTATCGACTGCAGGCGAAAGGCGCACAGGCGGGTGACGTCGACGAGGATCTCGACAACAACGGTGACCCGGTTGCGGCGACCCCGGCCGACACCGCCACGGAACGCTTCGCCAATCGGATTCTGCTGGCCCGCAGCCGTATCCCGAGACGCTCGCCGTTTAGTCCGGTGCCGGCACCCCGGACGTCGCCCGAGGACGGCCATCGCTCGTTGCGGATCAACGCATCGGGCATCTATGCAGACGGTAATTTCTCACTCGGTGTGCGTATCCGTCCGGCCTATCACGATCTGCTGGATAACCCCGGTGGCTATACCCGCGGCGCCGAGATCAATCTGGCCGATCTCGGGCTGCGGCTCGATCCCAGTGACGGACGCGTGCGCATCGAGGATTTTCGCCTGCTTGACATCGTGTCGCTGTCCCCGCGCGACAGCCTGTTCAAACCGATTTCATTCCAGGTTGATACCGGGGTGAGGCGACGCCCTTCGGCGCGCGTGTTCGGCGACGCACCCAACGATCTGGGCTACTACCTGCAGGCAGGCCCGGGCCTTGCCTGGGGGCATGACAAACTGACCGCCTATGTGTTCGGCCTGGGGTCGTTCGATGCCAACCCCTCGTTGCAGCCGGCCTATGCCGTAGGTGCTGGCGGCAGTGCCGGGCTGCTGGCTTATCCGCTGCCCGGCATTCAGATCAAGAGCGAAGTCGGCGCTCTGCAATATGTGGCCGGTGCTGACGGCTATTTCCGCTGGGCAAAGCTGGGCGCGCAGTTTCCGTTAATCGACGAGTTCGCGCTGCGCACGTCGGTCGAATATGACCAGACCGCAGTCGACGATGGCGTGCGCGTCGACTTTGGCATTCAAGCGTATTTCTAATTGATGATCGACGAGTGATGCGATGGAACCGATGACGATCCAATCAGGCTGGCTGGGCGGGGCTCGCCAGTGTCGCTCGCCAAACTTCGATGCCAGACCGCCGGGTACGGCCGTGGACACGCTGGTGGTCCACGGCATCTCGCTGCCGCCGGGACAGTTTGGCCATGGTCAGGTGGATGCGCTGTTCAGCAACACGCTCGATACGGCCCGTCATGTCTGTTACCAGGAATTGGTTGGGCTGCGGGTGTCGGCCCATCTGCTGATCGAGCGTAGCGGGCGAATGACCCAGTATGTCGGCTTTGACGATCGCGCCTGGCACGCCGGCGTTTCCATGTTCGACGGGCGGGCCCGGGTCAACGATTTTGCTGTCGGCATCGAGCTGGAAGGCACGGACGACTGTCCCTATGCGCTGGCCCAGTATCGATGGCTGGCCGCTGTGGCTGCGGCGTTGATGCGGCATTATCCGCAGATGACGCAAGATCGCATCGTCGGCCACAACCAGATTGCCCCCGGACGCAAGACCGACCCCGGCCCGGCGTTCGACTGGGTCGGGTTTAATCGTGCCTTGGAGATCGCTGCGTGCATCTGATTGTGATTGTGGCCGCGCTGTTGATCGAGCGTACGCTCGGTCAGTTGACTCGTTGGCGGCGTATCGATGCGTTCGCGGCCTATGTACGGCTGATCGAGCGCAGCCGCCCTGGCTGTGCCTGGCTGTCGTCGCCGACCGGCGTGCTGGTCATCCTGCCGCCGCTGCTGGTTGTAGCGGCCATTCAGATTGCGGTCTATTACTACCTGTGGCTGGGTTTTCAGCTGCTGTTCGGTCTTGTGGTGCTGCTGATCAGCTTCGGACCGCGCGATCTATGGGAAGACGTCTATGCGCTGGCCCATGCCCGCAGCGAGTCGGGGCAGGAAGAGGCCCGAGCCCGCGCAGTGGCTCTGTCGCGTCGCGCGACCGGGCGGGCTGCCGTCGACATCAAGGGTGCGACGATCCTCGGCGCGGTGCTGGTTCAGGGGCACGAGCGGGTGCTTGCCGTGCTGCTCTGGTTTTTCGTGGCGGGTCCGACCGGCGCGCTGTTCTACCGGCTGGTGCGAGAACTGCCCAGCCTGGCAGACCGCGAGCCGGCAACGCAGGCGACTGCGCGCACGGCTGAATACGTCCACGGCCTGGCGGCCTGGTTTCCGGCGCATCTCGCGGCCATCGTCTATGCGCTGGCCGGAGAGACACGCTGCGCCGTGCGCGCCTGGCGGGCCGCAAGCGCTACTACCCATATCAGCGGCCTGGCCAGCTGGCGATTGCTGGCCTGCGTCGGGCGTGGCGCGCTGGGGCTCGGGCCGGCCGACACCGATTCGCCGCGCTATGCCGAGCAGTTCAACGTCACGTTGCTCGAAGCGCTATCGTTGATTTCGCGTGCGCTGCTGGTACTGCTCGCTATGCTGGCGGTGCTCACGATGGTCGGCGTTCTGCGCTGATTCCGTGCCGGAACTCGAACAGATAGCGGCTATTTCCCGCAATCCAGCGTTGTAGCTCGGCTACATCGCGCTCCCTGTGCCTTGCTCTTGCAAAAAAATAGCCGCCGGCGAGGCGTCGTATGAAATGGCTACACGCCCTAGTATGCTCGGCGTTAATTTGCTGATCGAACCTGGTATGAACGTGACTGACTTGACCTGTTTTCTTGAGGTGGCTGTGGACGCTGCGCGCGCGGCTGAGGCCGTGATCAACCGTTACTATCACAGCGATTTCGATGTCGAGCACAAGGCAGACGCCAGTCCGGTCACCGTAGCGGATATCGAATCCGAGCGAGTGATCAAATCGGTGCTTGCCGACGCCTTCCCCGACCATGGGTTCTACGGCGAAGAGCTGGGCCGCGAGTCGATGGACGCCGAATATGTCTGGCTGATCGATCCCATCGACGGGACCAAGAGCTTTGTCCGCGGCTATCCGTTCTTCTCTACCCAGATTGCCTTGTTGCACCGCGGCCACGACGGCGAAGAACTGATTGTCGGCGTATCCAATGCGCCCGCCTTCAACGGCGGCGAGCTGGCCTGCGCGGCCAAAGGACTGGGCGCAACGCTCAACGGCGAGCCAATCCAGACCTCCGATATCGCGACGATCGACCAGACCAGCTTGTCGCTCGGCAATATCGGGTCGCTCGGCGGGTCAGCGGTCTGGGCTGGTATCGGTCGGCTGGTTGGAGATGTGCATCGTATCCGCGGCTATGGTGATTTCTATCATTATCATCTGCTGGCCAGCGGTCGGATCGATGCCATTCTCGAGTCCGATCTGAATATCCTGGATATCGCCGCGCTTACGGTCGTTCTGCGCGAGGCCGGCGGTGATATCACGGCGCTTGACGGTGGCAATATCGGCCTCGATACCCGCAGCGTATTTGCTACCAACGGCCGGCTGCGTGCGGCTATTGCGCCCTACGTAGCCGACTGGGACGAGGCGCGCGACGCGCCGTGAAGCTGATCCCGGGTCGTGTCGGCGCTTCAGACTGGCAACGGCCACTGCGAGCCACGGAAAGTGACAATCGGCCAGCCCGCTTGACGCGCGGCGGCTGCCAGACGCTCATCCGGATCTACGGCGATGGCGGTATCTGCCCAGCGCAGCAGCGGTAGGTCGTTGTGCGAGTCGGAGTAGAACGTGATGTGATCGAACGTCGTGTCCTGGTCGGCGACGAATGCCTTCGCGCGCTCGATCTTGCCGTCCTGGAATGACGGCGTGCCGGCAATTGCGCCGGTATAGATCCCGTCGACAATTTCGGGTTCGGTCGCAATCAGATGATCGACACCCAGGCGGGTCGCGATCGGTTCGGTGATGAAGCGATTGGTGGCCGTGATGATCGCGATCGTGTCGCCACGCGCTCGATGATGATCGAGCACCGCGCGCGCCTGGGCGGCGATTACCGGCTCGATGCGCTGCTCGACAAAACGCGCGCGCAATGCCGTGATCTCGGCGTAGGGAATATCGATCAGCGGTTGCAGGGCAAAACGCTGGTAGGCGTGGATATCAAGCACCCCGGCTGCGTAATCGCCGGCGAACCGCTCGTTGGCCGCGGCGTATCGCTCGCGATCAACTGCTCCTTCTTCCAGCAGGAAACGGTTCCATTCGTAATCGCTGTCGCCAGACAGCAGGGTCTGGTCAAGATCGAAAAAAGTGAGCTGCAAGGTGAGTCACCCTCGGCCGATACAGGGAATAGAGGACGGCATGATGCCGCGGGTTGATGGATACCGCAAAACGAATCGCAAACGTGTAGCCAGGCGAACATTCACTGCGCGGTCAGGCGGCGCTCTGCATGTTGACGACCGGTAACGCCGACCTGTCGAAACAACGACTTTTTGTTTTTGACCGATTTATGAAAGAATCGAGTCAGTACTTATACCGAGGGTATCCTCGTGATTGATGCACAGGGCTTCCGTGCCAACGTCGGCATCATACTGAGCAACCAGCAGGGCCAGGTTTTCTGGGCCAAACGTATTGGACAACAATCGTGGCAGTTTCCGCAGGGCGGTATTCGGGAAGGCGAAGCCGCAACCGATGCCCTCTACCGCGAGCTCAACGAAGAAGTCGGCCTCAGACCTGAGCACGTGCAGATCATCGGGGCGACCCGGCGCTGGTTGCGCTACCGGCTACCCAAGCGCTATGTGCGCCGCCACAGCCAGCCGCTGTGCATCGGTCAGAAGCAGAAGTGGTTCATGCTGCAGCTGCTGGCACCTGAGTCCTGTGTCTGTTTCGATACCTGTGACAAGCCCGAATTCGACGGCTATCGCTGGGTCGATTACTGGCATCCAGTGCATGAAGTGGTGTTTTTCAAACGCCAGGTCTACCGGCTCGCACTGCATGAATTGTCCGATTGTCTGCAGGCTTGCTGATTGAAGCGTCACACGCGGGCCATTGCGCAGCGCCTGGCGATGCACGGCGGAATAAGCGTCGTTAGCGTAATGTGCCGGCACGATATAGACGCCAGAGTACCGGCCAGCCAAAAATCAGGGGGTGCTTGCGCAATCTGGGCGTGACTTCCACGTGAATGCCGGTGTGGCGTTCGATTTTCCACGCGCCGTAATCAACCGCGTCGCCAAAGGTGAAACAGGCCTTGCTCAACCGTGCAATCGACAGGGCCCGGCCCGCTGGACGCATCAACCGCCATGCCCGCTGTGCGCGATGTTTCTGCGCAGCGCTCGGTTGCCACGCCACTTGGCCATCGCTGCCGACGTGAACGCTAAACGATAGGACAGGAATGGCGGCGTGGACCCGACGGGCATATTCGCCGGCATTCTGTGCCACCACCTCGCCGCTGCGGCTGCTGTGCTCGGTACGCAGCTCGCCGCTATAACTCAGGGCGAGTGCGCGAGCATAGGTTTCGGCCGCGCTGGCTGGCGGCCGCAATGCGGGCAAGCTGCGGTTCAGCAGTGTTACGACCGCTTGGCCGCAACAGGTCTGCAGACGCTGGCGCGCATCGTCATTGGCCGCATGCACAATAGCGACCGGTTGCGCCAGTCGTCCCCACAGGGCGCTGAGGAAATTTGTTCTTACCCCGCAAACCAGGCCCGGTTCATTGATCACTGCATACTTGCAGCGGAGTTGGCCTCTGGCGCCCTCGGCTTCGAGGTAATAGACGTTGGGCGGGATGAGTGCGTTGGCGGTGGCTGCCAGCCAGTGCGCGTGGGCGCGCCGATAGCTGTCTACAACGACATAGAAGTCGACCAGGCCCTCATAAGGGTTGCCGCTGCGCAGACACGAGCCGTAGTAGATGATGCCCTGCAAAGAATCGCTATAAAGCGCGGTTATCTGATCGATCAGCGGCGCCAATGCGTTGGCTTGATCGCTCTCGCAGGGGCCTGCGATTGCACGCAGCGTGGTATGGATGTCGCTAGCCATGCGTCAGAGGCTCAGAAAGTCGACGTGGCCAGCGATCCTCAGCCGAATCGGACCATCGCTGCGGCGCGCTTCGAAGAATTCACCGTCTACGATGAATCCGCCGTCGAAATCTAGCGTCAGCGCCTGACTTCTATGGCTGACATAACCGTTGCCGCTGTTCACTCCCGCGCGCTGCAGGCCACGGGCGACCAGTGGCAGTCGCAGCAGGAAATGTCGGGCATCGTCCGCGACCGTGGTCCAGGCGATCGGCGCCGATTCGCGGCCCCAGAACGGATGAAAATGCAGCACAAGGCGATGCAGCGTACTGACTGCCACCAGCAGCGTATCTTGTTCTATGTGGCGGTCGGCATCGTCAGTCAGTCGCAGATGGGTCGGTGCGAAGTCGCGTCGATCGCCGGTAGCGACCGCCTTGAGGAAGCGCAGAAACGCAAAGCCGGGGCCTATCTCGCCGCGCAGGCCGACGCTGTGTAATTGCTTTTGCGTGTACTGCACCGCATGGTGAATGGCGCCCGCCCCGAAGAACATGCCGCAGAACGGCGTGCCGCGGTCGCCGGCTTGAATACGCAGAACCGCACGCGACTGCACGCGGCCTGTGGTCGTTTCCGGATGCGCGGCCCATGTGCACAGCGCGTCCCAGCCACGTCGTCGTACCTGCACGTGGCCGACGTCATGGCCGGTCATGTTCGTGCTGCCGGTCGGGACCAATGCCAGAATCGGTGTCTTGTCGAACTGCTCGCCGAGCAGCAGATGGGTCAGCACGCATTGCACGGTGCCATCGCCGCCAGCGACGGCCAGCAGATCGATGCCCTGTTTGGCCATGGTCGCCACCGCTATCTCGATCTCGGCCGGCGTATTGGCCTCGACTGCGGGGACGCCCGTCGGCAGCGGGTGGCGCCCCCAGCGACGGCGATGACGACCACTTTGACTGTTGTAGATAATGCCAAGCCGGCGCGGCGTTACGGAGCGATCGGGGCGATTCATCAAGTCTGGCCGGGCCTTGGCAAACCCCTATTCTAGCTTATGACATGTTGACGCAGTAACTGTGCGGGCGAGAGCGCATCTATTGGGCGCTTTGTCGCACAAACGGATACTGTGGCGATCGGGCTGGTATCCCCGCCTATGTCGCAGGGTGGGGCAACGGGCCCCATCGATTGCCGAGGGTAGGCCTGGCCGGCTCATGGGCCCTGGACCGCGGGCCGGGGGGCATAGTTAGGTGCGACTGGCCAGAATACGCTCGACTTCGATCAGGTCGTCCACAGAATCGACATCGATCGCAGCCTCGGGTTCGATCAGCATGATCGGGCGAACCCGGATGCCGGTGCGCCGCGACAAGCGGTCGAACGCAGCGGTCAGCGACAGACGTCCAAGGCCATAGCGAAAGATGCCGCCCCAGCCCAGCAAGCCGGCAATCACGCGGGCAGGATGTTTGCGCCGGGTTTCCACCTGTTGCCAGTGCGTCACCAGTTCGCGCGCGGAAGCGCGATACAACGCAAACAGATTGCAGCCGCAGTAGCCACCATCCCGTCCTAGGCGTATTGCGGTGCGTCGAGTCTGTGGATAAGCGCTCATTACGTCGGTATGGCGAACCATGCCGACACCGAGGTCCGTGTTCGCGGGCGCTCGGCACATCTGAGCCACCATGCTGGGTGTCAGCAGGGCATGATCGGCTGTGGTCAGCAGGATCGGTTGTGTAGCCGGCAGGTGGGCCAGCGCGGCTGCGGCGCTGCGACTCGGTGAGGCCTGCGGTGGCGTCCAGCTTGCGCCGTATCGTTGCAGCAGTTGCGCCAGTCGGGGCTGTGTATCGAGCAGTCGCTGTTGTGGCCCGACCACCTGGATTGACGTGATGTCCGGGCAGCGTGAGAGCGTATCGAGAACACGCTCGATCAGCATGACGCCGTTAACCGGGCTCAATGCCTTGCAAGGCGCGCCGACATGCCGTGCTACGGCATCAGCGGGACCGCGGTCACCTGCCAGCACCAAGGCCGTGTAACCGATTCCATTCACAGGGCTTTCTGAAACACACGGTAAGTCTTGTAGCGTTCGCCGCCCAGGGATTCGATAATGTCGCGCATGCCCTTGTTGTCTTCGAGGATCCAGGACAGCTCGCAGCCGCGCGCGCCGTGGTTGTAAAGACTGGTTTGCATGGCAGCAATGACAGTAAAGGCAAGTGCTGCGCCCATCGGTCCTCGCTGAAACGCCTGTCGTACGCCCATCAGCGGAACGCGCGAGGTGTCTGGGAAGGCGATCTTCAGACGCCAGAGCAGTTTGAACACGCCGGTGGGCAGCAATCGGCCGTTGAGATCGCGAGCGGCTTCGTTGAGATTCGGCAGTCCGACAATGAATGCGGCCGCTTTGCCGTCGACCTCAGCGATCTGGACAAGATCGTCGGCGATTAGAAATTTGAGGGTACTCCCCATGTCGCGGAACTCGTCCTGGGTGAACGGGACAAACCCCCAGTTATTAGCCCAGGCATCGTTGAAGATATCCCGCAGCAGGTCCAATTCCTCAGTGTAGCCTTTGCGTTCAATCGGCCGGACACGGATGCGCGAGCCGTAGCGATCCAGCAGCCGGCGCATGGGGCGCGGATGCGCAAAGGCCAGGTCGATCCAGTAGGCCAACATGTCGACCGCCTTGGCATAGCCCAATGCTTCAAGGTGATGCTTATAATACGCTTGGGCGTGCCCCATCATCATCATCGGCGGGGTGTCGAAGCCGTCAATGAGTAGGCCGCATTCGTCGTTGATCGTAAGGTTGAAAGGCCCGTGGACCGCTGACATGCCGCGCTCACGCAGCCAGTTCTCGGCGGTCGTCAGCAGCAGTTCGAACACCTGGGGGTCATCCGGCGCTTCAAGCATGCCGAAGTAACCTACATTATCGTCGTGTTGTTCGGCTCGGAGAGAATCGATCTGAGCGGTGATCCGGCCCACAGGGCGACTGCCCTGCCAGGCGATCCATGCCTGCCAATCGAGATGCTTGAACGCCGGATTGTGTTTTTCCGACAGGTGTATCCGTCTTTCCAGATACAGTGGGGCTCGCCACTCCTTGCGATCTGCGTAGAGTGCGCCGGGCAGGTTGATGAAACGCCTGAGGTCTTTTTTGCCAGAAACTCGTGAAATGCGCAGAGACGCAGGCGAGGACTCGGTCATGGCGATTTACTCTCGGTTACCAGTGAGTTTCGGCAGGCTCACGTTGCGATACAGTCACAAGCACGTGAACAGGTTTTTAACCACGGATCGGATGAACGGTTGTAGCGAAGGACGATTTTGCCGCGCAGCGACGATAGAGTCTTTCGGCAACCGGCTCAAGCCTTGGTACGCTTGCAAGTTTCGCCAGTTGGGCATTCCGTCATTCGTGCAAGTCGGCGCACTTTGCAGTAAACTTTCACGATTGATGATACGTACATGCCGGGCGAAAAAAACGTTTCATGCCGCTAAACGCTGCTTGGCGGCGTTTTTGTTGGGCACGTGAATAGGCGCGAATGGCGGCCGACGCGACCGGCCGGCGCACCTCGCAATGGCTTCGGTGGCGCGCCCGGCAGGGTGTCGTGAACATAGGCCCACTCGACACAGGTAACCCAATAATGATGCCGACGCCGACCGAACACGGGCTGCCAATGCGTCATGCGGACTTCGCGACGCTGGCTGATGCGCTGGATTACGCTGCCGGCGGTGAAACCGGCTTCAACTTCCATGACGGTCGAGGCCATCTCAGCTGTGCGCTGAGCTATGCAGCACTTCGCGATCAGGCGCAATCAACCGCGAAACGCTTGATTGGTCTGGGTCTGGAAGACGGAGCGCGTGTTGCGCTGGTAGCCGATACGGTGCCCGGCTTCATGGCCTGCTTCTTTGCCTGCCAGTACGCAGGACTCGTGCCTGTGCCGCTGCCCGTCACGGTTGGACTGGGCAGTCGCGACGCTTATATCCGTCAGTTGGGCGGCCTGCTTCGAGGCTGCGATGCATCAGTCGCTATCGCGCCCGAGGACTTCATGCCGTTTCTGACCCAGGCCGCCGAGCAAGCCGCCGATACGGTGGAATTGACATGGCTGGGAAGCTATGAAGAGGTCCAGGCATTGGCGCCGAGCGATCAGGGCTTTCCCGATCAGGATGTCCGGAGCACTGCTTATCTTCAGTACACCTCAGGCAGTACCCAGTTCCCACGCGGCGTGGTGATCTCTCAGGCTCAGGTGATGCAGAACCTGACCAGTATTCTGAAGCTGGGCGTACAGATGCGGCCTGACGACCGCCTGGTATCGTGGTTGCCGCTCTACCATGACATGGGTCTGGTCGGTTTCATGCTTGCCGCTCTGACGTCGCAGCGCTCGGTTGATTATCTCGCGACCCGCGATTTTGCCATGCGTCCGCGTCAATGGCTGGCACTGATCAGCCGCAACCGTGGCACGATATCCTTCAGTCCTTCTTTTGGCTATGAGCTGTGCGCTCGCCGTATCCGGCACAACGCTGATGATTTCGATCTGTCGAGCTGGCGTATCGCTGGCGCCGGCGCGGAGACTATTCGTCCAGACTCGCTGGATCGTTTTGCCGACACGTTGGCGCCTGCCCGTTTCGATCGCCGTGCATTCGTGGCCTGCTACGGTATGGCGGAATGTTCGCTGGCGATCAGTTTTGCACCGCTCGACCGTGGTCTGGAGATCGATCATATCGACCCGGATACGTTGGCCGATGATCAGCGCGCGGCTCAGGTCGCGGCGAACGATGATCCGCGCGGCCAATTCGTCGACTGCGGCGATGTGCTGCCGGAATATGACTTCGAGATCCGTGACGCCACTGGCCGGTCGCTGGCTGATCGCGCGGTCGGCGCTGTCTTCGTGCGCGGGCCGAGCGTGATGTCTGGTTACTTCCAATGCCCTGAGGAAACGGCGCGTGTTCTGAGTGACGATGGCTGGCTAAACACTGGCGATCTCGGCTATCGGCTGGGGCGCCGAATCGTGATTACCGGGCGCGCCAAGGATCTGATCATTGTCAACGGCCGTAATATCTGGCCCCAGGATCTCGAGTGGCTGGCCGAGTCGCAGCCTGAATTGCGCCCCGGCGACGCGCTGGCCTTCGCGGCGCCCTCCAGTACGGGGCAAGATGCAGCGGTTCTGGTCATTCAGTGCCGGGTGCGCGAGCCCGCGGCGCGCGAGGCGCTGATCAAACGGTTGGAAGGACTGGTGCGTCGCGAGTTCAGCGTGGAATGTCTGGTCGAGGCGGTGGCTCCGCACACGCTGCCGCGTACCTCGTCGGGTAAGCTGTCGCGTGCTGGCGCGCGCCGGGATTATATCGATCGGCTGGCCGAGCGGGCACGGGCCCGAGGTGGGTCGGCCCAGCAAGCCGCGCGGAGTGATTCAGCCGCTAAAGATCGACAGGCTGGGTGATTCGCGAATGCCGGCTGTCGCACTGACCGGAGGCTCCGGGTTTATAGGGCGTGAGGTGTTGCGCCAATTAGTGGACGCCGGCTGGGCCGTGCGGGCCTTGGCGCGCTCGCCCGCTGCCGCTGAGACTATTCGTGCGCTCGGCGGCGAGGTGGTTGTCGGCGACCTCAGCGATACCGGAGCGCTGATGCGTCTGGTTCGCGATAGCTCGGCGGTCATCCATTGCGCCGGTGCTGTGCGCGGTGCCGACTACGCTACCTTTGAAGCCGTCAACGTGCTGGGCAGCGCTCAGCTGTTTGACGCTGCCGAGCAGGCAGCCGTGCCGGTCGTGGCGCTGTCGTCGCTGGCGGCACGCGAGCCCAGGCTGTCTGACTACGCCCTGTCCAAACGCGCCATGGAATGTCTGTTGGAGTCGATTCGCGTGCCTGCGCTGGTGCTTCGTCCGCCGGCTGTCTACGGCGCTGGCGATCGTGAACTGGCCCCGTTGTTCGAGGCGTTCGGCCGCGGTCTGGCGCCGGTCCCTTCCAATCACGCGCGTCTGTCTCTGATTCACGTCAGTGATCTCGCCTCGGCCGTGGTCGCCTGGGTATCTGGCGCCCGTGAACAGGGCGGTGTGCATGAAATCCACGACGGTCGAACGGGCGGTTATGCCTGGCGCGATATCATCGACATTGCGACGGCATTGCGCGGCAGACCGGTGCGTCGGCTGGCGCTATCACGGCGTGGCGTCGGCTGGGCAGCTGCGATCAACAGCAAGGTCAGCCGTGCGCTGGGCCACCAGCCGATGTTGACGCCCGGCAAAGTACGTGAAATATGGCATACGGACTGGGTGGCAGATAATCGAAGCTTGCAGTCAGTGTTGCCCGACTGGCAGCCAGTCGTGGATTTTACGATCGGGCTCGGCCTGACCTGCGACTGGGCGGCTGGCGCCTTGTTGCCGGACATATCGAACGACCAGGAAGCAGAGGCACATGACCACTCGCTACGACGAAATTTACGGCCATTTGCAAGAATTGCTCGGGCCCTACGCCCCGAGCGGGGTCGAGATCAAGCCACAGACCAGGCTCGTGGACGACATGGGGCTGGACTCGGTTCAGATCATGGAAGTGCTGATGGAACTCGAGGATCGGTTGGACAGCTCGATTCCCATGAATTCGCTGCCGGACGTCCAGACCATGGACGATCTGACGCGAGCCATGGAGCAAACCCTGAACTAACCCAGAACACGCTGGCAGACGCCAAGCTCGATAGCGCGCCCGGTCTGTTCGACAAGTTTGCGCCGATCGCGCGTATCCGTGCCGATCTGGCGACGACCGGTGTTGATCCATTGGGTGTGCCGGTGGATCGGATCCTGTCGGCCAGCGAAGCAATCGTGCGCGGCAAGCACACCATTTTGGCCGGCAGCAACAACTATCTCGGCTTGACGTTCGATCCCGATTGCGTGGAAGCGGCCGTGACTGCGGTTCGGGAGCAGGGTACGGGCACTACCGGTTCGCGCATGGCCAATGGGTCTTATGATGGCCATCTTGCCCTGGAGGCCGAACTGGCCGCCTTCTACGGCGTCGAGCAGGCGATGGTGTTCTCGACCGGTTACCAGGCTAATCTCGGCATGCTGTCTGCCCTGGCGGGCCCTCGCGACACGGTCATGCTCGACGCTGACTGCCATGCCAGCATCTACGACGGCGTCAAGCTCGGCGGTGCCGCCACCCTGCGGTTCCGCCACAACGACCCCGCCGATCTGGACAAGCGTCTGCGACGCCTGGGCGACAGGGCAGCGCAGACGCTGGTCGTGGTCGAAGGCATCTACAGCATGCTGGGCGACGAAGCGCCGCTGGCGGAGCTGGTGGCTGTGGTCAAGAAGCACGGCGCCTATATTTTTGTTGACGAAGCCCATTCGATGGGCATCGTCGGGCAATACGGCCGCGGCGTGGTCGAGACTGCCGGCGTGATCAATGACGTTGACTTCATCGTTGGCACGTTCAGCAAGAGCCTGGGTGCCGCCGGCGGCTTTTGTGTCAGCCGGCACCCCGAGCTCGACATGGTGCGCTATGCCAGTCGACCCTATATCTTCACGGCGTCGCCGGTACCCTCGGTTATTGCGTCTACGCGAGCGGCACTGAAACGTCTGCACGACGACGGCGGGCTACGCACCCGTATCTGGGACAACGCGCATCGGCTGCATGCAGGACTTGCCGAGTTGGGCCTGACCCTGGGCGCGCGCCCAGGGCCCGTCGTGGCGGCGATGTTCGAGTCGCGCGATGTGGCACTTTTGTTCTGGCAAGGACTGTTGGACCGCGGCGTCTATGTCAATCTGATGCTGCCGCCAGCTACCCCCAACGGGCAGTGTCTGGTGCGTGCCAGCTTGAGCGCGGCCCATACGCCGGCCCAGATTGATCACATCATCGATGCGTTTGCCGCGATCAGCCGCGAGACGCTGGTCGCGGGTTGAGTCTGGCCAAGCGAGCGGTGGCGGTCACTTTCATCACAGGCGCCTCGTCAGGCATTGGTCGCAGCCTGGCCTTGCGGTTTGCACGCCGAGGGCACGCGGTCGGTTTGCTGGCGCGCGGCCGCCCGGCGCTGGAAGAGCTGGCTGACGAAATTCGGGCCCTCGGTGGTAGGGCGCACGTCGTGGTCGCCGATGTGACCGAACGTCAGGCCGTTATGGCGGCTGCGGCCGAGATCGAGCATGAGCTGGGAGCTATTACTTGCGTCATCGCCAACGCCGGCGGCGGCGTGCGCACGGATGTGAATCACTTTGACGCAGAGACGATCGAGTCCACGATCCGGCTGAATCTGATCGGGGTGGTCAATACGGTGGCAGGCGTGTTGCCGGCCATGCAGGCGCGGGGCAGCGGACAGCTGGTTGCGATGGGCAGCCTAGCTGGCAGCCGTGGGTTGCCGTCCGCGGCCGCCTACTCGGCGGCCAAGGCGGGCGTGGCCAACTTCATGGAAAGCCTGCGCATTGATTTGCGCGGCACGGGCATCGCAGTCACCTTGCTGGTTCCGGGGTTCGTGGCGACCAAACCGGGCAAGCGCAAACGCTTTTCAATGGAGCTCGAGCAAGCGACCGGAGCGATGGAAAAAGCGATTCTCGCACGTCAGGCACGTTGGGCCGCACCGATCGGTCTGACACTGGCGGCAGGCATGCTGCGATTGATACCGACGGCCAGTTACGATTGGCTGATGGCCGGTCACGGCAAGCGCCGCAAATTGAAATAACCGATATTATGGACTTCCTTGCCGCACGGCAGGCGGACTAAAACGAGGCACTGTATGGCTACCCATTCGTCGAATCTCGACAGCAAGCGACGCCGAATCGTCAAGCGATTCGGCAAGAAGCTGTTTCGCGGCACGTTGATGGAATTCCTGTCGCGGCAATCGAAGGTGCCGGACGAACCGGTGATCGAGAATCGCCACTTTCCCTGGGCCGAGGAGCTACGAGCCCAGTGGCCAGTGATTCGCGACGAGCTCGAAGCGCTCCTCGAGCGTCGCGATGCCTTGCCGAGTTTCCAGGAGATCAGCCCGGATCAATCACGTATTTCCACCGACGACAAGTGGAAGACGTTTATGCTGTACGCGTTCGGGACGCGGCTCGATTTTGGTTGCGAAATGTGTCCACAAACCGCCGCTGCACTTGAAAAAGTGCCGCATCTGTCCAACGCCTTCTTTTCGATTCTTGGGCCGGGCAAGCATATCCCGAGGCATCGTGGCGTAACCAAGGGTCTGGTGCGTTGCCATATCGGCCTGCGCGTGCCGAAAGGTCCGGGCCGTTGCCTGATTCAGGTTGACGATGTCGACTGCGAATGGAAAGACGGCGGCATGTTTTTCTTCGACGATACTTACAAGCACGAGGTCTGGAACGAGACCGACGGCGAGCGTGCTGTGCTCCTGTTCGATATCGAGCGGCCGATGGGCATGCCCGGTCGCATGGTATCGCGCGCCATGATCGCTGCACTTCGGCGCACCGCATACTTTCGTGACGCGCTGGCTAATCAGCGGGCGTGGGAGGCGCGCTACCGCGCCGCTGCCAGCTAGTGAAACGCGAGCGGTCGACGAGGACATAAGCATGCCGCGATTCTACTTCTCGGGCCGCCGCAGTCACGAAGTGACCGCCCGGCGGCGAAAGCTGATCTGGTGGTTGGAAGCCGCGGTTCTCAAGAGCGTAATGGGTCTGCTTCGCATTCTGCCGCTGGAGACTGCGCTGAGCCTGAGTGCGTTCATTGGCCGGAGCCTGGGGCGTCTGTCGCCGCGCGTGGAGAAGGTCCGGCACAACCTGCGCATCGTGCTGCCGGATGCGCGCAGCGACCGGCTCGAGGATATGACCCGGGCGTCTCTGGCCAATGTCGGTGTCACAACAGCCGAGATGGCCAATCTCGACCGTATCTGGCGGCAGCGCGGAAAACGGCTGGAGTTCAATGTCTTGCCAGGCGCGAAACGCCCGCAGAGCGACCGGCCGAGCATCTTTGTCTCAGCGCACACCGGCGCATGGACCCTGACGCCCCTGATCGGTCGTTACTACGACGTGACGCTCCCTGTGATCTACGCGCCCGAACAGAATCCCTACATCGACCGTGCGCTCTATCGCCTGCGCGCAACATTTGCCAACCCATTGGTCTCGCGTGACGGCGGCATGCGTATGTTCATGCGGTCGTTGATGCGCGGCGAATCGATCGGTCTCACTGTCGATACGCGTATGGACGGCGGCGATGCGGTGCCGTTCTTCGGCCATCCAGCGTCGACTAACACGGCACCGGCGCGTTTGGCGCTGCGCTTCGAATGCGACCTGGTGCCGGTGTTGGCCGAGCGCCTGCCCGGCGGCCGATTTCGGGTGAATATTCATCCGCCCGTCCAGCCGAGACAGCCGGAGGCCAGCCGCGACGAAAAAGTGCTGGATATGAGTCGCCAGATCAACGCGCTGCTGGAAACCGAAATCGCGCGCCATCCGGATCAGTGGCTTTGCATGAAGCGACGTTGGCCCAAGGCGGTGCACGAGCACAATGCATGATGCCGCCTAACATCACGGCGAGCAGGTACGATCGAGGTAGAGTGCATGGCAATTAGAACCAAGCGGGTGATTGAGACATTTCTGGCCGGCGATCTGCGACATGCGGAATCGACCCATACGCGTCCGCTCTGTCTGACCCTGCCGCCAAAACCCGGTATGCCACCCAGCGATAAGACCCCGGTACGCATTTATCTGGGTACTGAGGCAGTCCAGTTCCGTGCCGAGCGGGCCTTCGTCTGGTCGGTTGAGCGTGTACGAGATCCGGCGCGCCAGTACGAAATCTATCTCATGCGTGATTTCGTTGGCTACGAACGACGCCTGTGGTTAACCGGCTTTACCAATTACCGGTTTGCAATACCCGAACTGGCCGGCGGTCGGGGACGTGCCATTTACAACGACGCCGATCAGATCTATCTGCACGATCCGGCCGATCTGTTCGACGCGGATATGGGCGATGCGGGTGTCTTGTCGATCAACGACCGCGATACCTCGGTCATGCTGATCGACTGCGAGAAGATGATCGGCCTCTGGAATGGCCGCACCGCACGCGGCACAGGCAATCGCGAGCTCGAGAAACAGATGCGCAACGCCCATCTGTGGGCGGCTATCGACGGCGCGTGGAACGCGCGCGACGCCGAGTATGTGCCCGGTGAGTCGCGAGTCGTGCATTACACGACGATTCATTCCCAGCCCTGGCGGCCCACGCCGCAGGATTACATCTACCGGGCCAATCCGGCGGCCGATATCTGGTTGACGATCGAGCGTGAAGCGGACGCGGCAGGTTTCCAGCTTTTCGGCCCCGGACATACCAGCCCGGCATTTGCTGCGCGCCCGCTGCGGCAGCCCGTTGAGAAGCCGCTCCCGGCTCATATGGCAGATTTTCGCCGGTTGGTCGACGATGCTCGTGCGGCCTCGCTGATCTATTGCGGTTATGACGATCCGCAGGCGATTACCCAACTCGCCAGCGCGCCGAGCCTCGACCAGAAAACCATCGCCACTCTGGTACCCGAGGCGCTGGCCAACGGTGTACCGGGGCAGACAGCCGAGGTGGTCCTGGCCGCTGGCCTTGCCGAGCTGCCCGATCTGGATATCCCATGGATACTCGACAGCCTGTTCGAACGGGCGCAACGTGCGCTGCTGGTGGCGATCACCCTGAACGATGGCAGCAATCGCGCGACCCCGGCTGACGAACTGTGGTGGTACAGCCAACTGGTGGCTGCCGGTGCGCGTTATCCGAATCGTCACTGGCGGTTGATTGTGCTCCAGCCCCGGTTTGCCCACCGTCATCGTGTCTGGCGATGGTCGGGCGGGGCGTTGTTGTCCGCCAACCCAACCGTCTGGACACTGCTGCACTACAAGACAGGTCACCGGTCACAGGCGCTGGGCGTGGCCGAAGCGCTGGGCTGGCCGTTCGAGACCCGCGATATCGTGCGTGATCGCAAGGCGCACGGCCTGGCGTTCCTGCGCGACCAGATAGGTCTGGGTCGCGCCCGCTGGCCGGGTGGCATCAATCCGCCGTGGCCAGATGTGGTGGTTGCCTCAGGCTGGCTGCCATCGGTTATTGCACGGGCCGTTGCGGCACGCAACCACGCCAACACGCGGCTTGTTCTGATGGGCCGTCGCGGTGGGCGAGTCGACGAAACCCAGAATATCGGCCTGGTGTGTCGTCACTTCGATCTGCCCCCGAACCCGCGTGAGCTCAGCACCACCTTGCCACCGAGCAAGGTGGCAGAAAAGCAGCTGGCCGCGGCACGTCGACGCTGGACCGAGCTGTACGGCGATGAAGGCAAGCTGCGCGTGGTGATGCTGGTTGGCGGCCACACCCCGCAGCACGTGCTGACGGCAGACGCGGCTTGGCGCATGGCCGCCGACGTGCGCCAAGCGGTCGAGGATGAGAAAGGGGAGTTGGCCGTATTGACCAGCCGGCGTACGCCGGCCGATGCGGCCGCGGCGATCCGGGAAGCTGCCGGCAGCCAGGCGTTGTTCGAGGGCTGGAATTCGCAGGCCGGCGAAGCCAACCCTTATCTGGGTTATCTGGCCAGCGCCGACGTGCTGGTGGTGACGGGAGAAAGCGAATCCATGCTGGCTGAGGCGGTCGCCACCGGTAAGCCTGTCTATATTCTGCCGTTGGCTGAGCGGGCGCCCGACGCTCGTCGGCGACTGGCGGATTGGGTCGTGCGTCAGGCCGGCACGGACCGTTTCAACGCGCGCGGCTCGCGGCGACCCCAGGAAGGATTACAATATATCTGTGCCCGTCTGGTGCAAAAACGGGTGTTCGTGCCACGCCGGAACATGCCGGCTCTGCACGATGCGCTGATCGATCAGGGCGTGGCCCGGATATTCAACGGCCGTCTGGAACGCTGGACGCCGCCGGTGTGGCACGAAACCGATTGGGTTGCCCAGCGTATTCGCGCCATGCTGCCCATCGCTGGCACGCAAGGACGGCCACGCGCGCGCGCCAGCAGCGGGCCGCGGTCTGCCCATGGCTGATCCGTCGTTGCTTGCAGCACCCACGGTATGGGTGCTGCTGGGCGAGGGAGCCGGTGGGAACGCCCAGATGCGTGCTCTGGCAGACGCGCTGGGCTGGCCTTACGAAACCCGACAGCTGTCGTGGAACAGTTTGAACTATCTGCCAAATCCGTTGATTGGCGCGCATGCATTCACGCTCGACCGGCAGGCGGATACCTTGGCGCCACCGTGGCCCGATCTGGTGATTGCGGCTTCACGCCGCTCAGCGCCGATCGCGCGCTGGATCAAGCGCCAATCGGGCGGCCATACGCGGCTGGTACATCTGTTGCATACGCAGATGCCGCTGCATCATTTCGACCTCGTGGTGACGCTGGCGCAGTTCAGGGTGCCAGCGGCTTCGAACGTGCTGCGCAATACCCTACCGTTAAACGTAATTCCCGCAGCCGAGCGGCAAGCCGCCGCGGAACGATGGGCGCCACGATGGGCGCAGCTGCCGCGCCCATGGATTGGCGTTCTGGTCGGCGGTGACAGCTCTAGCTACGTGTTCGACGCCGCGAAGGCGCGGACCCTCGTCGAGCGCGCGAATGCCATGGCGCGCACTACCGGTGGCAGCCTGCTCGTTACGACCAGCAAGCGTACGTCGACAGCGGCGGCAGACGTGCTGGCCGCCGGCCTGGCCGAGCCGCATTATTTTCACCGATGGACGCCGGCCATCGGTGAGAATCCCTATCCTGCGTTTCTCGCGCTGGCCGACCGGTTTCTGGTGACCGCCGATAGCGCATCGCTTCCCGCCGAGGCCTGTGCTACCGGTCGGCCCGTTGATCTGTTTCAATGGGCGCCGAGAAAACCGCCGCGTCTTTGGCCGGGAGTCGCCCAGGCGATCCAGCGTCGATTAATCTATAGCGGCTGGCACAAACCGCGGCGTGATTTTTCTGCCTTTCATGAGTGCCTGCGAAATCACGGCCTGATCGACTGTGACGCGCCGTTGACGCCGCCGGATGACATGGCCGCCACGGTTGCCCGTATCCGGTCGTTGATGAAGAGTGACTTCAAGACCGAGTCGCGATCTGTTTCACTCTACGAGACTTGAGTTGAACGCTATGAACTATCTGGACTATGCCCGTCTCGACGCGATGGATGGCAAGCGCTTTCGGGCCACCGAACCCTATCCCTGGGTCAACCCTGCCCAGCTGTTGACCGAGGAGGGATACCAGCGCCTGATCGATACCATGCCGAGGACTGACAGCATGACGGCACAGTTCGGCAACGCACGATCACACGGGCAGAAACCGCATGACCGCTACTCACTCGAATATCGGCCCGGGGTGGATATATCGCCCGAATGGCAGGCGTTCATCGATGAACTGCAAGGCGACCGATACCACGATTTCATCAAACGGATGTTTGGCCGCGGTTTTTTCAAACTCAATTTTCATTGGCACTATGCGCCGCGCGGCGCCTCGGTATCGCCGCACTGTGATGCACACCGCAAACTCGGCTCGCATATCTTCTATTTCAGTTCGCCCGACAACTGGCAGGCCGACTGGGGTGGCGACACCGTAATTCTCGACGACCACGGCCAGTTCAGCTCGAAGTCGGCACCGGAATTCGAAGATTTTCCGCAAGCGCATCAAGGCCACAGCATGGGCAACTACAGCCTGCTGTTTCAGCGCCAGTCCAAGTCCTGGCATGGCGTACGCGAGATCACCTGCCCGGAAGGCATGTACCGCAAGGTATTCATCGTGGTGATCAACGACCGCTTGCGTGCTGCCGTACGTCGATTCAAGGGCCGGCTCAAGGGTGAAGAAATCCGTGATGTCTGAAGCAGTTCCGGCGCCTGGCAGCGAAGTCGGTATTGTCCAGCCCGATCCGAATCGCTCGATCGTCATCCCGGTGCTGGGGGCCGGTCGGAGCGGCACCAGTGCCATGACGCGCGGATTGGCTGCCCTCGGCGTCGACCTGGGTGACCAGCTGCGACAGGCGGGTGGAAAGAATCCCACCGGATTCTTCGAAGACAAGGACGTGTTGGCAATCAGCAGACGGCTCAAGCAAACACTCGGGATCCGCGGCCACAGCGTGCGCTTGCTGGACGACAGCGAATTCGCGACGTCTGACATGACCAGGCTTCAGGCCCAAGCGACCAGAACGCTCGGCCAACGATTCCGCGATACGCCGTTATGGGGCTACAAGTATTCGCGCACGTTGCGTACGATGCCGTTCTGGCGGGCTATTCACGAGGCCTTGGATCTGGACGTGCGCTACGTCCTCGCATTGCGCAATCCGCTGTCGGTTGCGCGCTCGCGCGGTCAGATCAACCCGCAGCGTGGTCGCCAGGTCTGGTCGGATATGGAATGGCTGGTGAACGTCGTGCCGTATTTTCATCTGATCGTCGGTCGTCCCTGCGTAGTCGTTGATTTCGACCGCCTCATGCGTCATCCGACCGCCCAGCTGGCGCGCGTGGCCCGCGGCCTGGGTCTGCCGCTTGGCGACGCCCAGCAGGCCGGCATCCATGAATACGCGACCCAGTTCCTGAAGCAAGACAAGCCCAGAACGCGTTTCAGCCGCGAAGACCTGCTGACCGATCCGTCGGCCAATCGCTGGACGGCCGAGGGTTACAGTCTTCTGGACCAGGTGGCGGCAGACGAGCTGACGTTGGATTCGCCCGAGTTCGTAGCACGTTGGGCAGCGGTCGAACAGGCGGTCGCCGATCTGCGCCCGTTCCTCGCCGAGTTTGATCACATGCGCGCGCAGAATGCCCGGGCGCGTTGGAATCCAGCGAGCCCGGTGCGCGAAATTCAACAAATCTACCGCGACCTCAAGGCCAGATAGCCTCGTTTATTCGCGCTCATTTGCGAACGGTTTTGGGCTTGTTGCCGTATGAAACGGCATCGGGCTCTCGCGCTTTGCAAAAAACTGTCCGTAGACGCTATGCCTGTGTTTGCCCCGTCAGCAGTTCGGCATACCGTCTGGCCGACCGCTCGACCGAGTAGTCCTCGGCGCGGGCTTTCAGGCGTTCGGGGTTGGGCGGGGCGTCCAGCGTAGCTTCGATGGCCTCGGCCATGGACTCGACGTCGCCAACGGGTACGAGGCGTCCGTAACGGCCGTGGTCGAGGATTTCGGCGCTACCGCCAGGGCAGTCGGTGGCGACCGACGGGCAGCCACAGGCCAGGGCCTGGATCAGCACGCCGGGCAGTCCCTCCCATCTCGAGGGCAGGACAAAGACCGCAGCGGCCGCCATGGCAGAGAACGGATGATCGTCCCACCCCGGCAGTTGAACATCGTCGGCTACGCCCAGTGAACGGGCAAGCTGAGTCATTGCTTCGCGCAGGGGGCCTTCGCCGATCAGCAGCAGCCGGGCAAGGCGTCGCAAGCGCAGCTGGGCAAAGGCGCGGACCAGCGTGGTCGGGTCTTTCTGTTCGAGCAGTCGGCCAACGCCTAGAATAACCGGTGGCTCGCCCGGCGCGAACCATGGATGCTCGGATCTCGTCGCCGCAGCGGCGCGTAGCGCTTCATCGACCACAGGGTTGGGCGCCGTGCTGATCACATGACGTGCGAGACCGCTGCAACGGTGCAAATCGTCAGCCACCGCCTGGGATACACCGACGATACCGTCGGCTTGACGATATGTGCGAGCCACCAGCGCTGGCAGATTTCGCCAGCGCGATTTTCGGGCATGCCCGGCGACGAAGCTGGATAGCATATTGCGCTCGCTGATCACGACTCGGCCATCGATACCGGCCAGTCTGTGTGCCCACAGGGCGACCAGGTTGCACTGGGTCATGGCGGACAGCATGCCGAGCGGCCTGGCCGCCGCCAGATAGTCGCGCAGGGCCGCAATATAGCGGACTTTCGACCAGGTCTTGAGCGGCCAGAGCACGGTCGGGCCGAGCTCGCGCAGGGCTGACGGATCGGCGCGCAGTGCCAGCAGTCGGCCGACCAGCGGCGGTGAGCGTGTCAGCGCGACGACGTTGACGCCGGCTGCGGTCAAGGCCTGCCGATGGACCGCATCGTCATAGCAGACCACCAGGTCGATACGGAAGCCGCACCCGGTAAGCGCAACCGCCAGATTGCGCATTGAACGCTGCACGCCACCCCCGGTTAATTCCGACGTGAACAGTGTCAGTTGTTTTTTTGAACCACTCGGCGACCCGGTACTCATATCTACAGCTGCCGCTTGGCCTGCGCCTTGCCATGCAGCTCTGGCCAGACGGCGCCAGGCAACCACGCACGCAGGACGGTGGGCAGCACTGCACCCGGCGCCACGACAAGCCAGCAGAGCTGGCAATTGCGATGAGCCGAATATCCAGCCAGCCGTATCCAGTCGATCAAACCATTATCCGTAGCGATGAGCTGGAAGCGAGCCTCGCCCATCGGTGACGTGCAGCATCGGATGGGCGTGGCGATAGACAGACATGAGAGAAAAAATCGACATTCAGGAGACGTTCGGCTGGCCAGCGCCGCCAGCACAAAACCGGTAGGATAACGGATCGCGGTCGTGATCCGCAGCCCACAACTTCAGGCTGACAGCCGTGACCGGCTATTTTGTATAATGCATCATTTCACCGGCGAGCTGCCCGCGTGCGACTAATCAAAGCGTTTTTCAAGCAATACCCAACTCAGTGTCTGATTGTATGGGCCTGCTTGATCGTGGCGAGTATTGCTGAAGGCCTGAGTCTCTCGACATTGTTGCCGATGCTGAGTGTGGCCACCGGAGAGCAGTCTGGTCTGGTCGATCAGAAGACCTCGGATTTCCTGTCCAGCACACTACACCATCTGTCGATCAGCCCGACCATCGGCACGATGGTGTTCATCGTACTGATCGGTCTGTTCGTCAAAGCGGGGTTGACGCTCATCGCCTATCGGCAGGTCGGCTTTACCGTCGCTGAGATCGCAACCGATACGCGCCTGTCGTTCCTGCGCGCGCTGTCCAGCTCGCGCTGGGAATACTTCCTGCGCCAGCGCACCGGTCACCTGGCCAACTCGATCTCCATGGAGGCGTCCAATAGTGCGGGCGCTTTTCAGAGTGTTGCCAGTCTTGCAATGCTGATTTCGCAGTCCTGCGTATTCCTGGGCGTCGCATTGCTTGTCAACTGGAAGATTGCCTGCCTGGCGCTGTTGGTCGGGGTGGTGGTGGCTACGCTGCTCAAGATCATGGTGTCGGTGTCGCGCGAGGCAGGCGGACGTCAGCAGGGTCTGTACAAGTCACTGATGGCGTTGCTTACTGACTCGCTGCTTTCGCTCAAGCCGCTCAAATCCATGGCGCGCGAGCGCGAAATGGACAATCTGCTGGAACGCCAGACCCGCCAGCTCAACAAGACCATGCGTACCGAAGTACTGGCTAGTGAAGGACTCAAGGCGAGCCAGGAACTGCTTATCGGGTTGGTGCTGGTGGGCGGCGTGGCCGTTTCGCTGATAGTTCTGAAGCTCCAGCTTTCAGAAATCATGGTGCTGACGATCGTTCTGTCCCGCATGCTGACCCGACTGAGCAAACTACAGCAGGAGTATCAGAAGCTGGCGTCCAAGGAAAGCTTCTACTGGTCGATGCAGGACGCGATCAACGAAGCCCGAGAGGCCCGTGAACTGCCGTTCGGCGAGCGTCGGCCCACGCTCGAGAAAGGCATTCGGCTCGACGGCGTGTGTTTCTCATACGCCGACAACCAGGTTTTGCACGATGTGAACATCGAGATACCGGCGGGTCAGTTCACGTCGCTGATCGGCTTTTCCGGTGCCGGCAAGACCACGCTGGTCGACCTGCTGGTGGGGTTGTTGCGCGCTACGGGCGGCCATGTGCTGATCGACGGTGTGCCGTTGGACGATATCGACATCACGGCCTGGCGGTCGATGATCGGTTACGTGCCGCAGGATACCGTGCTGCTACATGACAGCGTGTACAACAATGTGGTGGTCGGTGACGATAGCCTCGGCGAGGCACGGGCGATTGAAGCACTCAGGTTGTCGGGTGGATGGGCGTTTGTGAAGGATCTGCCGGAGGGCATACACACCAACGTCGGTGAGCACGGCGGCCGATTCTCTGGCGGTCAGCGACAACGCATCGTGATTGCCCGTGCCCTGGTGCATCGCCCCAGGCTGTTGATCCTGGACGAGGCCACGAGCGCGCTTGATCCGGAGACCGAGCGCGCCGTGAGCGAAACGTTGGGAGCGCTGGGCTGTGATTTTACCGTGCTGGCGATTTCGCATCGTACGGCGCTGACTAACATGTCCGACCACGTCTACCGAATCGAGGCGGGCCGCGCGACACAGATCGTTAATGCGGAACGCGCCAGTGCCTGAGCGGCGATACGATTTGCGATTTGTTCCGATCATTCGGACCGGCCGGCAGCCGCCAGCCGCCGCATGGCGTTGGCCAGTGGCTGATCCTGAATATAGCGCGCCGTCATCTCGATATGCGCGCGCGTCCCGGCCGTCATCAGTCTCGGCTGTGGCGCCGTCCCGAATGGCCCGAGGCCAACCGCACGTACTTTTACTTCAACGCGATCAATATGCAAACGCATGCGCTGAGCCAGGGCCTGGCGCAGGTTGGCTTCCATATAGCGCAGGCGGGTTGCCCAGGCAGCATTGCTGACGTGCAGTCGCAGGTGATAATCATCGTAGCCGGCAACCTGCATGTGCGGGGCAATATTCTCGGGCAATACCTCCAGCAGCGCCGCTCGGATACGCGCCAGAAATCGGGCGCGGCCGAGAATGTTCGCCACTTCCGGGCTGGCAATATGCAAAAGAGACTGGATTGATTGCGGTGCCGACCCCATATTGCCCTGCAAAACATCATTGTGATCGAGTCGATGCTAGCAGCTTGGCAGATCGCTGCGGCAAATTTAAGGCGTCTGTATTTAGAAGCCGCGGGACCGCTGCGTTATCATCGCGTCTTTGATTCGACGCGTGCGTGTCGTATTCCGCCAGACGACGAGGGTTCATGAGCAATTTCCTGACCAAACTGATCGGCAGCCGCAACCAGCGCGTCGTCAAGCGCATGCACAAGGTAGTCGATGCCGTTAATGCACGCGAGGCAGAATTCGAGACGCTGACCGATGCGCAGCTGACTGCCAAGACCGACGAGTTTCGTCAGCGGTTGGACGCGGGCGCCACGATCGATGATCTGCTCGAGGAAGCGTTTGGCGTCGTCCGTGAAGGCGCCAAGCGCGTGCTGGGCATGCGCCATTTTGATGTCCAGCTGGTTGGCGGCCAGGTGCTGCATCAGGGCAAGATCGCCGAGATGAAGACCGGCGAAGGCAAGACCCTGGTCGCGACGCTGACGACCTACCTCAATGCACTGGAAGGCAAGGGCGTTCACATTATCACCGTGAACGACTACCTGGCTTCGCGCGACGCCGAATGGATGGGCCGGCTCTATCGTTTTCTGGGACTGAGCGTCGGGGTGATTTTCTCAGGCCAGGAAACCGAGTCCAAGCGTGAAGCCTACGCCTGCGACATCACCTACGGCACCAACAACGAGTTCGGCTTCGATTATCTACGCGACAACATGGCGTTTACGCCGGCCGACCGTGTCCAGCGCCCGCTCAACTACGCGATCATCGACGAAGTCGACTCGATCCTGATCGACGAGGCGCGCACCCCGCTGATCATCTCCGGTCCGACCGACGACGACCCGGAAACCTCGCTGCGAGTCGATAAGCTGGTCAAGCACCTCACTGAACAGGTCGAGGAAGACGGGCCGGGCGACTACGACAAGGAAGAGAAGAACAAGCAGGTTCATCTCACCGAGGACGGTCATCAGAAAGTCGAGCGGCTGATGCGCGAGGCCGAGCTGCTGGACGCCAATGAATCGCTCTATGACGCCAACAACGTGGCGCTCATGCATCACATGAATGCGGCCCTTCGCGCGCACACTCTGTATGCGCGGGATATCGAATACATCATCGATGATGGCCAGGTCGTCATCGTGGACGAGTTCACTGGCCGTACCATGCCCGGCAGGCGTTGGTCGGATGGTCTGCATCAGGCGATCGAAGCCAAGGAAGGCGTGGCGATCCAGAAGGAAAACCAGACGCTGGCCTCGATCACGTTTCAGAATTTCTTTCGACTATACAACAAGCTGGCCGGCATGACCGGTACGGCCGATACCGAGGCCTTTGAGTTTCAGTCGATCTATGATCTGGAAGTGGTGGTGATCCCGACCAACCGGCCGCTTCAGCGAAAGGATTTACCCGATCAGATCTACATGACCGGCATGGAAAAGTTCGAGGCCATCGCCGAGGAGGCCAAGCGCGCCAGCGAAGCTGGCCAGCCGGTTCTGATCGGTACCGCCTCGATCGAGGCGTCCGAGCTGTCGTCCAGCCTGCTGAGAAAACTCGGAATTCGGCACGAGGTGCTTAACGCCAAGCAGCACGAGCGCGAGGCCGAGATCATCGCCCAGGCTGGTCGCCCGGGCGCGGTGACCATTGCTACCAACATGGCCGGGCGCGGCACCGATATCGTGTTGGGCGGCAATATCGAAGATGCGATCGAGGCCTTGGAGCCGGACGATGAAGCCGGCCGCCAGCGCCTGAAAGACGAATGGCAGAAGACCCACGAAGCGGTGCTCGAAGCAGGCGGTCTGTATGTGATCGGCTCCGAACGCCACGAGTCCCGGCGCGTGGACAATCAGTTGCGGGGACGTTCAGGCCGCCAGGGCGATCCCGGCACAAGCCGGTTCTATCTATCGCTAGAAGACAGCCTGATGCGTATCTTCACGCCGCCCCGATTGCGTGCGATGCTGCAGAACCTTGGCCTGGAGAAAGGCGAGGCGATCGAGCACAAGTGGGTGACGCGCGCCATCGAGAATGCGCAGAAAAAGGTCGAGGCCCATCATTTCGATATTCGTAAACAATTGTTGGAATACGACAATGTCGCTAACGATCAGCGGCAGGTGGTCTACGAGCAGCGCAATGAATTGATGGATACGGATGACGTATCCGATGTGGTGGCCAATATCTGGAGCGACGTGGTCGATGCCACGATCAGCAATCATATACCGCCGCAGAGCCTCGAAGAACAATGGGACATCGAGGAACTGACGCAGGCCATCGAGCGCGACTTCGGTCAGGAATACCCAATCCAGCAATGGCTGGACGAGGAAACTGGCCTTGATGAAGAAGGGCTGCGCCAGCGCATCGACGAGCGGTTGAAGGCGGCTTATGAGGAAAAGCGTGAGCTCGCGGGCGCCGAGACCATGGCCCAGATCGAGAAGTCAGTATTGTTGCAGGTGCTCGATTCGCTCTGGCGCGAGCATTTGGCGTCCATGGATTATCTGCGCAAGGGCATTCATCTGCGCGGCTACGCCCAGAAGGATCCCAAGAACGAATACAAGCGCGAAGCGTTCGAGATGTTCAACGACATGCTCTCGCGTCTAAAGCAGGAAACTGTCACTGTGCTGGCGCGTGGTCGCGTGAGTAGCGAAATCACCGATCAGGCGCGTGAGGACCGTCGTCGGCAGATGGCCGAGATGGAATTCCAGCACGCTGATGCTGCCTCGGCCGCCCAGCAGGCTGTTGCGCATGCCGAGCAGGGCGCAGCGCCGGCCTCGGCGGCCACAGCCCAGGCCAGCCTGCCGGGTGCCGGTGCCCAACCGCCTGGTGATATGGACGAGCCGAGCGAACGGCCAGAGACGTTTGTACGTAGCGACCGCAAGATCGGGCGCAACGAACCCTGTCCCTGCGGTTCGGGTAAGAAATTCAAGCACTGCCACGGCCGTGATGCCTGATCGTAGCGGGCTCCGCTGTCGCTGCGCGGTTGTGTCTCAATGCTGAACAGGCGGATGCAATGGCCGTGAATCTCGTGGCGCCCGAGCGTCTTGCTGCGGTGCCCGGCGCGCGCTGGGCGATCGCCGAAGCCGCAATCAAGAAGCCGGGGCGCGCTGATCTGGCGCTGCTGATCCTGCCGGACACCGCAACCGTCGCTGGCGTGTTCACCCAGAACGCGTTTGCAGCAGCGCCGGTACAGATTGCGCGTCGGCATATGCAGCAAGCGCCGCGGGCGCTGCTGATCAACAGCGGTAACGCCAACGCCGGTACTGGCCGCCAGGGCGAGCAGGACGCACAGGCCTGCTGCGCGACGGTCGCGGGTGAACTGGGCCTGAAGGCCGAGCAGGTGCTGCCGTTTTCGACCGGCGTGATTGGCCAGACGCTGCCGATCGACCGAATGACGAGCGCCATTCAAGGCATGGCAGAAAGCGCCGCCAAGGACGGCTGGCTGGACGCCGCACAGGCGATCATGACCACTGACACGGTCGCCAAGGGTGCATCGCGTACCGTCGACATCGGCAACGGCGAACAGATTGTCATGACCGGAATTGCCAAGGGCTCGGGCATGATCTGTCCGAACATGGCAACCATGCTGGGGTTCATCGCCACCGACGCCGCGATCCGCAGGAGCGATCTGCAGCAGGCGCTGGCGTTGGCCAATCAAGCATCCTTCAACAGCATCACGATAGACGGCGATACCTCGACCAACGATGCCTGCATGCTCTGTGCGACCGGCGCCGGGGCAGCGCTGGACGCCGGGCAAGCCGGATGGCCGGCATTTGTCGGCGCATTGACCGAACTCGCTCGCGAACTGGCCTGTGCCATCGTGCGCGACGGCGAGGGGGCCACCCGTTTCATCGAACTGGCGGTGTCTGGCGCGGCAAGCGTCGATGAGGCCCGCGCCGTGGGATTCACGGTGGCACATTCGCCCCTGGTCAAGACGGCCTGCTTTGCCGGAGACCCAAACTGGGGCCGGATTCTGGCAGCCGTCGGTCGCGCGCCCATCGCCGACCTGAGTATTGATGGGGTATCGATCGCACTGGATGACGTCGCGATTGTCGCCGACGGTCAGCCGCGCGCCGACTACGTCGAGGCCAATGCAGCGAAGGTGATGGCCCGACCTGAATTCACCATCCACATCGGTCTGGGCCGCGGTTCGGCGCAAGCGCGTATCTGGACGTCCGATCTGAGCTACGAGTACGTGCGCATCAACGCCGAGTATCGAAGCTGAGCGCATGGGTGACGTGCTTGATATCGCCGTTGGCGTCTTGGTCGCAGCAGACGGCCAGCTGCTGATCGCCCGTCGGCGCGCCGACACAGTCGGCGCAGGGTTCTGGGAATTTCCGGGCGGTAAGTTCGAATCTGGCGAGGGTCCTTTCGAGTGCCTGGCGCGTGAACTCGAAGAGGAAATCGGAGTCACGGATATAGAAGGTGCGCCGCTGGTGCGCTTCACCCACGATCGGGGGCCCCGTCCCGTACGCCTGCATGTCTGGCAAGTCAATCGCTGGCAGGGCGAAGCCAGCGGCCGGGAAGGGCAGGCGATTCGCTGGATGCCGGTCGACGCGTTGGATGTGAAGGCGCTGCTGCCGGCCACCGAGGTCATCCTCAATGCGCTGCGCCTGCCTGCCCACTACCTGATTACGCCGGCGGTCGCGTCACTGGGTGAGGTCGGATGGCTGACGGCGATCGATCGGGCGTTGGCCAACGGTATCCGCCTGTTGCGGGTGCGCGACCATGATCTGTCGGATACCCGCTACGCCGAGCTCGCACGCCGCGTCGTCGAGCGTGCGTTGATATCGCAAGCACGGGTATTGGTCGATCGCAGTGCTTCGCTCATGCATGAGATTGGCGCGCACGGCCTGCACTGGCCCGCCAGTCGACTGGCAGACAATAGCGCGCGGCCGGTTGATGATGGCTTTTCGCTCGCCGTGTCTGCGCATGATGCCGACGACCTGACGCTGGCAGTGGCTCACAGGGCGGATTTCGCCACGCTCTCGCCGGTATCAGCTACGGCGAGTCATCCCGGACAGACACCTCTGGGCTGGCGAGGCTTCGAACGGATACGCCGTGACGTGGCGCTGCCGGTGTATGCGTTGGGTGGGCTCGCGGGCGCGGATCTGGCCGACGCACGAGCGCATAACGCCCAAGGCGTGGCGGCAATCCGGGGATTCTGGCCGCCCGTTTCTGGCTGAACGCTGGCTGGATCGCACGGGCCGGATTGCGCTGTTTGAACTGCGTCAGTGCGAGGAAGCATCGTCAGTGGTATCGCCCTGCCACGGCATACCAGTCGCCGAGCCTTCCGGATCGGCGATCCGGTTGCTTTCATCCAGCCAGTCGCCCAGATCGATGAGTTTGCAGCGACGCGAGCAGAACGGGCGATAGGGGTTGGCAGGACCGAGCACGGCCGGGCCGCCACAGTGCGGGCATTCTATGGTTTGGGTCTTGGTATCGGGCATGGCTTCGGGTTATTCAGGCAAGTTTTTAGAATCGACAGCAGGCCATACGGAACGCGATCGTCGTCTGCGCCTGTGTGACGTGCAGCGGTGCGTCCCGGTATTGCATGAAACGGATGGTCGCACGATGACGACCTGCGCTGATCTCGGGGTACATATCTGCCGACTCGACGAACACGCGGATCATCTGCGTGCCGAGTTCCGTGTTGTAGACCAGCACGCCTTGCTCGGCGCGCGTCTCGCGAGCCTCAGCGCTTGCGCGTAGAAGCCGCAGCAGGGTGCCGACGCCGCTTTCGATCGGTTCGATGCGGCGACACCAGTCTGCGATGTCGTCCTCCACGCGATCGGCCGGCTGGGTCAGCCAGTGATGATAAGCCGGCAGGTCGAAACTGCAGGAGCCGCCAGGGATCGAATGACGATTGTTGAGGCTGTTGAGTAATTCGTTGTCGCGCAGCAGATACGACGCGAACTGTCGGGGGGTGGCCGACAGTGCGTGGCTGATTTCGTCGATGTCTGCCAGTACTTTTTCGAGGGCGCGTCTGTTGACGTTGCCTTGATCGGTCAACCGCTGGAGACTCGCACGGCGCTGCGCCAGTTCCTTGCTGACTTCGCCGCGGATATCGTGGCGCGCCAAGACGTTGAGCATGTCCAGCAGCGCTTCCATCGTAGCGCGACGTCCCCAGACGCTATTGTCCGGGCGCCGGTAGCGCAGCCGGGCCGTCAGATGTTCCAGGCGTAGAAAAGTGCGGATGCGCTCGTTGAGTGGTTGCTCGAAGCAGAAGCACTCGTCGTCTGTGGCGCGATCGCTTGGCGAGATGCGGTGCGGAGCCATTGGGTCGAGTCTATGCAGATGCGCGCCGGCTCGACTAGCCGGGCAGATGCAGCGGCGGCAGGTCGGCGATCTCGCCGAGCGCCATGCGCTGATAACCCGCATGCAGCGCGGCGGCCAGATCCGCGATGTCCTTGCGCGGGCCGGTGTTGACCAGCACGTCGTCGGCCGTAGCCAGGCGCTCCGCGCGCGAATCCTGTGCGGCGATCATCTTGTGTGCGAACGCTTCGTCGATATCGTCGCGTGCGGTCAGCCGTTCGAGCTGGATATGTTCCGGGGCATCGACTACCAGCACCCGATCAACCAGATCGATCATGGTGGATTTGACTAGCAGCGGCACGACGAGAATCGTGTATTCCGAGTCCGCAGCGTCGCGCTGGGTCTGCAATGCAACGCGGATTCGCGGATGCATGATCGCCTCCAGATCACGGCGCGCAGCGTCATCGTCGAAGATGATATGCCGCAGATCCCGTCGCCGTAGGCGGCCGTCCACATCCACAATATTCGTCCCGAAGCGCTCGACGATTTCGGCGAGCGCTGGCTGGCCGGGTTCGACGACCTCGCGGGCCACGGTATCGGCGTCGATGATCGTCACACCCAGCCGCTCGAACGCCCCGGCTACGACCGACTTGCCGCTGGCAATACCGCCGGTCAGTCCGATCGTGAACTTGCGGCTCATGCTCGGACTCCTTGCGCATCGTGGATTTGGGCAGGAAACACGGACACGTCATAGACGCGCCTGAAGGTACGGGCGAGAGTCATCCGATGCACTATTGCAGTCCCGAGAGCGTCAAGTAGGCGTGCAGGATTGTATCGCCTGCGAGCAGCGTCAGCCAGCCGGACAATGCGAGCCACGGCCCGAACGGTATCGCTCGGCCGCGTTCGATTCGCCCGGTAATCATCAGCAGGCCACCGACCAGAGCGCCGGCTACGGATGCCATCAAGAGCACCAGTGGTAGCTGTTGCCAGCCCACCCAGGCGCCGATTGCAGCCAGCAGTTTGAAATCACCGTAGCCCATGCCTTCCTTGCCGGTAAGCAGCAGAAATGCCTGAAAGACCAACCACAGGATCAGGTAGCCACCGGCCGCACCGATGATGGCGTCTGTTGGCGTGACTGCTATGGTCAGCGGCGCCCCCAGGCTGGCCAGCAGCCCGAGCCATAACAGAGGCAGGGTGATGGAGTCGGGCAGCAGCTGGGTTTTCCAGTCGATCGCGGCCAGCGCCAGCAGCGTCCACGACAGAACCAGTGCAAATGGCAGGACAATACTGGCGCCAAAACGCATTCCGACCAGTAGCGCCATCGCAGCTGCTATTAGCTCTACCGCTGGATATTGCCAGGAAATCCCTGCGCGGCAATGCGCGCAGCGACCGCGCAAAATGAGGAAGCTGATGACCGGCAGATTATCAATCGCGCGTAGCTGAGTGCCGCAGTGTGGGCAGGACGAACGTGGAACGGCGAGGTTGTAGGCGGTCTCCTGGCTTGCCGGCGGTTGATCGAGAATCTCTGCCGCATCGGCTTTCCAGCGTGCTTCCATCATATGCGGCAGGCGCACGATGACGACGTTCAGAAAACTGCCTACGACGAGGCCGAGCAGTATCAGCGCGGCATAGAAGAACCAGGAGGGCAGGGCGACCATCGCAGACATGGAAAAATCCAGACCCTACACTACGGAGCCAAGCTTGAAGATCGGCAGATACATAGCGATGACCAGGCCGCCCACCAGCACGCCGATAATAGCCATGATCATCGGTTCGAGCAGGCTCGAAAGCGAATCGACCTGATTGTCGACCTCGGCTTCGTAGAAATCAGCCACGCGCGAACACATGGCATCCAGCGCGCCGGCCTCTTCACCGATCTTCACCATCTGCAGCGCCATGCTGGGGAACTGACCGGTATTGTTCATCGCCAGTTGCAGTTGCTGGCCGGATGACACCTGGTCGCGCATCTGCATGATAGCTTCCTCGAATAGGATATTGCCGGCGGCACGTGCTACTGAATCCAGCGCCTCGACCAGTGGTACGCCGGCCGCGAACATGGTAGCCAGAGTTCGTGCGAAGCGCGCCACGGCTGCCTTGTACAGAATACCGCCGATCACGGGCAGTTTGAGCGACAGTCGGTCGAGCGTTCGCCGGAACCGACGCGATCGCTGGCGTGCCTGGAAAAAGCCGTAGCCAGCGGCAACCACGCCGCCAATGATCAGATACCACCAGTGCTGTACGAACTCCGACAGTCCGATCACCATCAGCGTGAAAGCCGGCAGATCCGCGCCGAAGCCCTGGAACAGCGACTGAAACTGTGGCACGACGAAATACAGCAGAATACCCATGACGATGATCGCAACGATAATCACCGCCGTGGGATAGAACAGCGCTTTCTTTACCTTGCCCTTGATCTCCTCGGTTTTTTCCTTATAGGTCGCGATCTTGTCCAGCAGAGACTCGAGCGCGCCCGAACGCTCGCCGGCCGCCACAAGATTCACAAACAGATCGTCGAAGTGTCGAGGATGGTGCGCCAGCGCCTCAGCCAGCGGTAGCCCGGATTCGATGTCGTCGCGAATCGTGTTGACCAACTTCGCAAGGGCCTTGTTGTCGGCCCCCTTGGCGACGATATCCAACGACTGCACGAGCGGTACGCCGGCCTGGAGCATGGTCGCCAGCTGGCGGGCAAGAATCGCGATGTCGGCAGCCTTGACCTTGCCCTTGGTCTTGCCTCCGATGCCGAACAGCCGGGTCTGCTTGCGCACGCGGATCGGATTGATGCCTTGCTTGCGCAGCATCGCTCGGACCATGGCTTCATTCGGGCCATCAGTGCGGCCCTTGACGTGGGTGCCGCCGCGGTCCTTTCCGATCCAGAAGAACGTGTGTTGTTCGCTCAGCGTCTGCGCCATGTCGATTCCTCGTCGATCACGGCAACGCATGGGCGAAGCGCGCGCTGGCGACTAGTTCATGTTCAGTTTGGCCAATCGGTAACGCAGCGCACGAAAAGTGATGCCGAGTTGCTTGGCTGCCTTGGTCTTGTTGTATCGGCAGGCTTCCAGTGCAGCTTGAATCCGTTCTCGCTCGACGGCCTCGAGCTGGCTTTCGAGGCCGGCACTGGTATCGAGGGCCATCGGGGTGACCGACGAGCCGCCAGCCGCGTTGGCGGGTTTGTCACTCGCCGCCTCGGATAGCGGCGAATTCAAGCGCAGGTACTTGCGGGCGATGGTGGAATGCTCGCTGAGCGTGACAGCCCGCTCGAGGATATTCTCCAACTCGCGGATATTGCCCGGAAAGCTGTATTGCTCCAGCGCTTCCAGCGCGTTGGCCGACAGCCGTGGCGTGCGGTCCAGCCGCATGCGGCGGGTCAAGCCGTGCATGATGCGGTCGGTCAGTGCGGGAATATCGGCGCCGCGTTCGCGCAGAGGTGGGACCCGTACTTCAATGACATTCAGGCGGTAGTACAAATCCTCGCGGAAGCGTCCGCGTGCGACCTCAACCGATAGATCGCGATGGGTGGCGCAGATGACACGCACGTCCACCCCGGTCTCCATGTTGGCGCCTACCGGTCGGATCGCCCGCTCCTGGATGGCGCGCAGCAATTTGACCTGCATGGTCAACGGCAGGTCGGCCACCTCGTCGAGAAACAGGGTGCCGCCATCGGCGCGCGCGAACAGGCCGGGCGTGTCGCGCATGGCGCCGGTAAATGCCCCGCGCATATAGCCAAAAAATTCCGATTCCATCAGCTCGGCCGGAATCGCGCCGCAGTTCACCGGCACGAACGCCCCGTTCATGCGCGGCCCCTCGGCATGAATCATGCGGGCGACCAATTCCTTGCCGGTGCCGGATTCGCCGGTGATATACACCGGCGCCTGACTGCGCGACAGCTTGCCGATGGTTTCTCTGAGCTGGTGCATGATCGGGGTTTCGCCGACCAGCCGAGGAGAGGCGTCGAGCGAAGGATGCGGGGGCGCGTCATGGTCGAGCCCGGCCAATTTGAGCGCTTGCGCCACCAATGATCTAAGCCCGGCAATATCAATCGGCTTGGTCACGAAGTCGAAGGCGCCGGCCTTGAGACTGGCTACCGCGCTTTGCGCGCTGCCGTAGGCAGTGATTACGGCGACCGGACAATCAGGCCGCCTCTCGGTGATATAAGACACCAGCTCGAGGCCTTCGCCGTCGGGTAATCGCATGTCGGTGAGACACAGGTCGAACCGGCTCTTGTCGAAGGCAGCGCGCGCCTCGGCAATCGTGGCAACGGCGAGGGTATCGATGCTCATGCGCGACAGCGTAATTTCGAGCAGTTCCCGGATGTCGGCTTCGTCGTCGACGATAAGCGCGCGAGCGGCAGTCGGGTGGGCGGCACTATTCATCGGCAATCAGTCATTGGTTGAGAGATATTTCTTCGGCAGCGTCTTGATGAGCGGCAAAGACTACACGGAAGTAGGCGCCGCCTGAGTTCGCAACCGCTGACAATCGCGCGCCGTTGGCTTCGCAGAGCTCACGGGCAATATGCAGGCCGAGCCCGGTACCGTCGCGCGCCGTGGTGAAGAAAGGCTCCAGTATCTGGTCGATGATGGCCGCGTCAATGCCAGGCCCGTTGTCGCGAACGGCCATGGCCAGGTCACCGTTGCGCGTGGGCATGCATTCAAGCGTGATAACCGGTGCTTCCGAGCGCCGGGCATAGCGATCCGAATTATCCCAGAGATTGAACAGCACCTGACGCAGATGCCCAGGGTCAAACGTTACCAAGTGCTCAAAAGTTTTTGATTGATAATCAAAATGCGGCGGGTCGGTGCGGGTGCTGCAATAGTCGGCCACTGTCCTGTCCAGCCATTCGTTCAATACCAACGCCGATCGCCCATGCCCAGAGCGGCGCGATAGCCCGAGCGCATTCGATACGATGGCGTCGATACGTCGTGTATGCCGATGCATGATCTCAAGCAGTCGCGCTTCCTCGGTGCCCAGCCGTGCAGACTCTGCGAGCAACTGCCCGGCATGACTGATAGCGCCCAGCGGATTACGGATTTCGTGCGCGATGCTGGCCGTGAGTCGGCCCAGCGACGCGAGTTTGATCTGCTGAGCCTGTTCGCTCTGTCGCCGTGCATCCTCGACAAACAACAGCAGCGGCGCATCGTCGCCGGTATCGAGGCGCGCAAAGGTCGGCAGCAGCGCGCGGCCGTCGTAGTGCAGCACCTGTTGCGACGGCGCCGCCCCCGACAACCAGCCGGTCAGCGCATCCGACAGTGCCGGCGACAGATCAAGTAGTGATCTGGGCATACGGCGGGTCGGCTCATCGCCCAGCAAGCCGAGCGCTGCCTGGTTGATGGTCTGGATCCCACCGGCGCGATCCACGACCAGCGCGCCGATCTGCATGCGATCGATGATGCGGCGGTTGATCTCGGCCAGATCACGAACCTCGCTGGCACGATCGGCCGCTAGCGCCTCGCTGATTCGTACACGGCGAGCCAGCCATTGCGCAAGCCCGACCGCCGCGAAATAGACGCCGCCGAGAATGCCGGCCTGCACCAGTTCCGCTTGTACCTGATCGAGTTGCCAGCCACGTACGACTTCCTGGCCGATCATGGCCAGGGTGGCGCAAGCAGCCAGCAGAACCGACAGACGATCCGGCAGCAGGATGCCGCCGGCCGCCAGCGGGGCAATCAGCAGCATGCCGAGCCCGCCGGTCACGCCAGCGCCAGTGTAGGCCAGCAGGGTAAAAGCGCTGGTGTCGAAGGCGATCTGGGCCATGACGTGCGCACGCAGACCGGGTCGCTTGATCATCGCCAGCAAGAGCAGGATAACGGATTGCGCCAGGTACAGCAGGCAGGTCAGCCGAAATGCGTCGGGCATGCTTGGTTCGAAAACCGCCAGGCCCTGGCCGATGCTGATGATCGCCATCAGGCCAAAGCCGACCACAGTGCGATAGCAGGCGAGCGTCATTGCGGCCCGCCAGTTGTCGCTGGGCTCGAGCGTCGGCACGCCCAGGGTCAGCCTCACGGCTGGTCGTGATCGGACGTGCGCTGGGTACCGGGTCGGTTCGTTTTTTCGCAACGATCACGGCAGACCACGCCCTGCTCGGACGATACGGTCAGACTCGCCGGCACGTAGGCGCCACAGCGCACGCAACGGGTGGTCTTTTCGAACCTCGGCTCCTGCTCGGTAGGCGATCGTGTCACTCTCGCCTGGTTGCCGGAGCGCGCCACGCGCCGCAGTACGAGTACGACCAGTCCGACCGCGAATAACACTAGTAGTAGACGTCCCATCAGCTGCGTCCGCGAATGTTTACTACGCGACTATACTTCACCGTTCGCGCAGGCCGAATAGCCGATTGTCGCGAAAGATCGGTATATCTGAAACATACATGAAGTTGTGATGAATGACGCAAGACGCGACAATAGCCGTCTTTGACGATTTCGATTGCAACCAAGGCGGTGCCATGAACGTTCACGAATATCAGGCCAAGGAAATCTTCGCGCGTTTCGGCGTGCCGGCGGGCGAGGGCAAGGTCGCCCGCTCGGCAGACGAGGCCGTGCGCGTAGCCAAGGAACTCGGCGGCGAGCGCTGGGTGGTCAAGGCCCAGGTACACGCTGGCGGCCGTGGCAAGGCCGGCGGCGTGAAAATCTGCGACAGCATGGATGACGTCAAGAAAGTTGCCGGCGAGATGATCGGCGCCACGCTGGAAACCAAGCAGTCGGGCGGGGTGGCCCTGCCGATCAACTCGGTGTACGTCGAAAAGCCGGCGGATATCGAATCCGAGCTGTACCTGTCGGTGCTGGTCGATCGTGCAACCCGCCGCGTGACCTTCATTGCCTCGCCGGAAGGCGGCATGGATATCGAGGAAGTGGCCGACAAGACGCCGGAAAGAATCACCCAGATAGCGATTCACCCAGCGGCTGGCTTTCAGGCTTATCAAGGACGCCAGTTGGGATTCTTCCTGGGCCTGGACAAGAAACAGGTCGGCGAATTCGTCAAGGTCATGAAAGGCCTGTACGAAATGTTCGTGACCACCGACGCGTCGCTGGTCGAGATCAACCCGCTGGTCACCACGAAGCAGGGCGGGCTGGTGGCGCTCGATGGCAAGCTCAACTTCGACGACAACGCGCTGTTCCGTCATAAAGAGTTTGCGGACATGCGTGACGTCACGCAGGAAAACGAGCGCGAAGCCGAGGCCGCCGAGCACGACCTCAACTATATCCAGCTCGATGGCAACATCGGCTGCATGGTCAACGGCGCGGGCCTGGCCATGGGCACCATGGATCTGGTCAAGCTGCACGGCGGCGAACCGGCCAACTTCCTGGACGTTGGCGGCGGTGCCACCACCGAACGCGTGACTGAAGCCTTCAAGCTGATTACCGCGGGCGAAGGCGTCAAAGCCATTCTTGTCAACATTTTCGGCGGCATTGTCCGTTGTGATCTGATTGCCGAGGGCATCATCACCGCCGCCAAGGACGTCGGCATCAAGGTGCCGGTGGTTGTGCGTCTGGAAGGCACCAACGCCGAGGCAGGCCGCAAGCTGCTTGATGAATCCGACTATGAACTCATCGCCGCTCAGGATCTGACCGATGCGGCCAGGAAGGTCGTGGCGGAAGCAGCCAAGGGCTGATTTCCAGGCACCCACTACCTTCTCTATCGAACAGTATTCAGATCAGGATTACCCATGAGCATTCTCGTCAATAACGACACCAAACTCATCGTCCAGGGCTTCACCGGCAGCCAGGGCACCTTCCATTCCAAGCAGTGCATCGAATACGGCACAAACATCGTGGGCGGCGTGACCCCGGGGCGCGGCGGCGAAACCCACCTCGACCTGCCGGTCTTTAACAGCTGCGCCGATGCGGTCGCCGAGACGGGCGCCAACGCCACCATGATCTACGTGCCGGCGCCGTTTGCCGCTGACGCAATCCTGGAAGCCGAAGCCGCCGGCATCAAGGTCATCATCTGTATCACTGAGCATATTCCGGTGATGGACATGCTCAAGGTGCGCGCCGTGCTGGAAGACTCGGAGTCCGTGTTGATCGGCCCCAACTGCCCCGGCGTGATTACCCCGGGCGAGTGCAAGATCGGCATCATGCCCGCGCATATTCATCAGAAAGGCAAGATCGGTATCGTGTCCCGTTCCGGCACGCTGACCTACGAGGCCGTGTTCCAGACCACCAACATCGGGCTGGGTCAGAGCACCTGCGTGGGTATCGGCGGCGACCCGATCCACGGCCTGGACTTTACCGACGTACTGGAAATGTTCGAGAACGACCCACAAACCGAAGGTGTGGTCATGGTCGGCGAGATCGGCGGTACCGCTGAAGAAGAAGCAGCCGAGTACATACAGCACCACATGAAAAAGCCAGTGGTGGCCTATATCGCCGGCGTCACCGCGCCCCCGGGAAAGCGCATGGGCCATGCCGGCGCCATCATCTCCGGCGGCAAGGGCACAGCCGACGACAAGTTCGCCGCGCTGGAAAAAGCGGGCGTCGCCACCGTGCGTTCGACCGCCGAGATTGGCAGCAAGATGCAGGAAATCCTCGGTTGATCGCTGCTCTGATGCAGTGATTTTTCCTTCGGGATATCGGCCGGAGTCTGGTCAGGGCTCCGGCTTTTTTGGATCTGTCGACTGCATCGGATGGCGATCGCTCAAAGCATTTATGCGCAGATGACGCAGATTGAAGACAGAACAGAAGCGCTTTTAATTCCGAATTTTATCTGCGCAATCTGCGGATACTGCCTTCGGTATCGCTTGCACTTGCTGGGGGTCACAGCGGATTTGGGGCTCAGGAAATTAGCGTTATAGAGTTACATCGTGCTTGCATGCTCGAATAAGGCAACGTTTTCAATTGAGCACAACCGATCATGAGTGATACCTACGAACTGAGCTGTGACTGTGGCCACGTAAGTATGACTGCCAATGGTTCGCCCAAGCTGTCGTTGTATTGCCACTGTGGAAGCTGCCGCGAGCTGTACTCCGCCGACATGCTGTCGGGTACCGGCTGGGCGAACGATCATGTCGAATTGCCGGAGCAATCCGAACTGGTCGTGTACAAGATCAACGACAAGCAGATGACCCGCTACGGCTGCCCCAAGTGCGGGATGATCATGTACGGCGTTCACAAACCGGGTATTCCGATCATTCCGCATGCTGTTTTTCGCAAGGCCAACGGCGGCAAGCTACCGGCTGCGCTCGCGCCAACGCTGCATCTGTTTTATGCCGATCGCGTGATTGATGTAGACGATAATCTCGAGAAATGCGACGACGGGTCTGTCATCGGACTCTGACTGCGGATCGCCCAAGCGCTGCGCAACGCGTGGTCGCTGGCGACTTCGCCAGCGCTCGAGCGGGTCGACCAAATGGTCGGCCCGTTTTCGTTGGGCAGCAGGTATCCTTGCCGATAACGCAGGCAGGTATTCATCGCGGTCGGATAATCGTCCACCGCCGAAACGAGGGAGTCAATCACGCCATGGGCGAACCGTCACTACGTATCGCAATGGCCCAGCTCAACGTGTGGGTCGGTGACATCGAGGGCAATGCCCGCCAGATCATGGAAGCTGCCACGACGGCACGCGATCGTGACGGCGCTCAGGTCGTGGTTTTTCCGGAAATGGCGCTGATCGGTTACCCGCCCGATGATCTGCTGTTACGGCGCGGGTTGCCGTCGGCGATCGAAGCCGCGTTGTCCGGCTTGCGCAAGAATCTGACCGGCATTACCGCGGTTATTGGCTATCCAGAATACGAAGGCTATTCGATCTATAACTCGGCGCTGGTGCTGCGCGATGGCGAGCAGATCGGTCATTATCGCAAACAATGCCTGCCCAACTACGGCGTGTTCGATGAGCGTCGCCACTACCGGCCGGGTGACTCGGCCTGCGTGTTCGAGCACGAGGGCGTGCGTATCGGCGTGACCATCTGTGAGGATATATGGGAACAAGGGCCGGCAGCACAGTCGGCGGCTGCCGGTGCGCAGGTGATCATCAACCTCAATGCCTCGCCTTTTCACGTCGACAAGCAGGCTCAGCGCGAACAGCTGCTGGCTCAGCGCGCATGCGACAACGGCCTGGCGATCTGCTACGTCAACTGTGTCGGTGGACAGGACGAGCTGATTTTCGATGGCCGATCGGTCGCCGTCGATGCCGGTGGCCAGGTCATAGCGCGGGCGCCAGCCTTCGAATCCGGCGTTTATTGCCTGGATTGGTCGGCGAGCGGGCAGGCGTATGGCGATATCGAACCGCTGCCCGAGCCGGAGGCGCTGGTCTATGACGCATTGGTTCGAGCGACCCGTGACTATGTCGATCGTAATGGCTTTCCGGGCGTGCTGATTGGGGCTTCGGGCGGCATAGACTCGGCTCTAGCGATGGCGATCGCGGCCGATGCACTGGGCGGTGATCGCGTCTGGGCGGTATCCATGCCGTCGCGTTATACCGCGGATATCAGTAATACCGACGCGGCCGAGCAGGCGCGACGCATGGGCGTGCGCTATGACGAACTCCCGATAGAGGACGGTTTCACGGCGCTGCTTGATACGCTGGCGCCGTTGTTCGGCGACCGGGCGCCCGATACCGCTGAAGAGAATCTGCAGTCGCGTATCCGGGGCACTTTGCTGATGTCGCTGTCCAACAAGTTCGGACAGGTGGTGTTGGCCACCGGCAACAAGAGTGAGATGGCGGTGGGTTATGCCACGCTATACGGCGATATGTGCGGCGGCTTCGCGCCACTCAAGGATGTCTACAAGACGCTTGTATATCGACTGGCCAGATTTCGTAATACGCGCAGCCCTGTCATTCCCGAGCGTGTGATCACCCGGCCACCGTCGGCTGAGCTACGCGACGACCAGGCCGATACCGACACGCTGCCTGAATACGACGTGCTGGATGCGATCATCGAGGCCTACGTCGAGGACGGCGCGTCGATCGAGAATATCTGCGAACTCGGTTTTGCCGAAGACGATGTTCGTCAGGCAGCCGGCTTGATCCGTCGCAATGAATACAAGCGCCGACAGGCTGCACCGGGGCCGAAGATCACACATCGCGCGTTCGGCCGTGATCGCCGATATCCGATCACGGCTGTTTACGGCGATCTGTGATCTGGCCGATTGGGTCGGTCGTCAGCCGAACCGGCCGCCGCGTTTCAGCTTCCGTTCGAAGTGCCGTTACCGCTAGCACTAGCGGCCGGGGGTTGTTGTGCTGGCGTATCGCTGTCCATCGACGGTAGCGTATATCCGGCTTTGTTGCCGGCGCGCTGGCGATAGAACTCGCTGCGATGCAGCAAGTAGTTGGGATAGGAAGTCTGCAGGATGGCACGTGTATCTTCTGCCAGATCCGGCAGCTCCAGGTGCGCATAGGATTCTTCCATGATTTCCAGCGCCCGCGGCACCGAGTCCGATCCCTGATACTTTGTGATGATATCCTGGGCCCGCCGGCTGGCCGCCACGTAGGCATGCCGGCGCAGATAATATTCGGCAATGCCTAGATTGAACGCGGCCACCCGGTTGCGGATGTCGATCATGTGCAACTGCGCGTCCTTGGCATAGACGCTGTCGGGATAGTTCTTGGTCAGCAGGCTGAAATCGGAGAACGCCTGCTTGAGATACGCCACGTTGCGTTTGTCCGGCGGTGAGCCGAGCAGGCCGCCGTTGTCGCGCTTGAAATTGGACATGCCGCGCATGTAATAGACGTACGGCACGTCTGGGTTGCGCGGACGCTGCTTGATGAACTGGTCGGCCGCATCGACGGCCTGGTTGTAGTCGGTCGCGTCGTAGTCGGCTGCTACCGTATCGACCGCGGACTGCACAGCATACTTTGAGAACGGGAATCTCGCCTGCACCTCGGCGTATAATGGCAATGCCTTGGATGGCTGGCCGTGAGTCAAAAAATCGCGGCCCGATTCATACAGGCGTTTGGCATCGGCGGAATCGAGCTTCTTGCCCTCGCGGTTCACGAGCGGCACCTTGCTGTAGCCGCTTTCGTCGATTCCCTTGTCGGACGCACAACCAGTGATGCCGAGGATGACGATCACCCCGAGCGCCAGAATCATTTTCCGCATGCGAGCCCCGAACACGCGCCGATGCGCGTTGTTTTGATGAATTAATTGAGACGGGAGTATACCCAATGCCGGCAAGTCGCCGCGAACCCGATTTCGACGCGCCGATGCCCGTCGAGTACGCAGGCCAGCGGCTCGACCGCGCACTGGCTGGCCTGTTGCCAGACTATTCCCGTTCCCGCTTGCAGCGCTGGCTGACCGACGGGGATCTGACGGTCGACGGCGCCACACCGGCGCGCAAGACTGCCGTAGCCGGCGGCGAGCGTATCCGTCTGTTCGTGCCGGCGGATGCACAAGACGAACGGGTCGCTCCCGAGCCGATTGCGCTCGACATTGTCTACGAAGACGATGCAATTCTGGTGCTCGACAAGCCGGCCGGCCTGGTGATGCATCCAGGAGCCGGTAATCCCGACGGCACGCTCCAGAACGCGCTGCTCGCGCACGATCCGTCGCTGGCGGCACTGCCACGGGCCGGCATCGTGCATCGTCTGGACAAGGAAACCTCCGGCATTCTGGTAGTCGCCAAGACGTTCGGCGCGCACAAGCAACTGGTGGCGGATCTGGCAGCGCGTACGGTCAAACGCGAGTACGAAGCCGTAGCGGTAGGCGTAATGACGGCCGGCGGCCACGTCGATGCGCCGATCGATCGACACCCCGTCGATCGCAAACGCATGGCGGTACGCGAATTCGGTCGCCATGCCGTCACCCACTACCGTGTGATCAATCGCTACCGTGCCCACACCCATATCCGTTGCCAACTCGAAACGGGACGGACCCATCAGATTCGCGTGCATATGGCGCATATTCGATATCCGCTGCTGGGCGACCCGGTCTACGGACGACGTCTTGCGCTGCCTCGTGATTCGACCGACGTATTCACTAACGTACTGCGTGGGTTCCGTCGGCAGGCGCTGCACGCAGCAACGCTGGGCCTGACCCACCCGGAAAGCGGCGAAGATATGCAATGGCAGGCGCCGCGACCGATCGATTTCGACCGCCTGTTGTCAGCGCTGGCCGCCGACGCCACGGAGCATGCCGGTTGAACCCTCAGACCGATTTTCTCGCAGCCGACTGGCCGGCGCCGGCGCATATCCGGGCGGGCACGACTCTGCGCAGCGGCGGCGTCAGCGTTGTCCCCTACGATTGTCTGAATCTCGGAGCGCATACGGATGACGACCGCTCGTCTGTGGCCGAGAACCGGCGACGTCTGCGGGCGGGGCTTGGTTTATCCAGTGAACCTGCATGGCTCGAACAGATCCACGCGACCAACGTGGCAGACGCGGACCAGGCGATTGCGGCGCCCGCTGATGCATCTGTCGGCACGCACGTCGACGCCATCTGTACGGTCCTGACCGCCGACTGCCTGCCTGTAGTGTTCTGCGATCGAGCAGGGCGCTGCTGGGGCGCCGCCCACGCCGGCTGGCGTGGATTGGCTGCCGGCGTGCTGGAGGCCACGATTGCGACATTGCCGGCCAGGCCAGCCGACCTGATGGCCTGGCTGGGCCCGGCCATCGGCCCCAAGCGTTTCGAGGTGGGCGCCGAAGTGCGCGCGACGTTTGTCGACGGTCATGCAGACGATTTCTCGGCCTTCGTCGAAGGCGCGCGGCCCGGCAAGTTCATGGCCGATATCTATGCACTCGCTCGTGCCCGGCTCCGTCGGGTCGGTGTCGATAAAGTTTACGGTGGTGGTCTGTGTACCGTGGAAGACGGCACGCGGTTTTACTCTTATCGGCGCGAATCGTCGACCGGGCGAATGGCTACGCTCATCTGGTCAGCGCGTTGACGACTGATCTAAAAGGCTATATCCAGATTTAAGCGATATTGGCTCAGCGGTAATCCCATGTTTCGAGTTTTATGGCACAGATCTTGATGCCCCCTTGGGGTGACGAGTTTATTGCCGAACGCACGAACGGCATCACACGAGGGGAAGAACATGTTTCTGAAAAAATTGGAATGGTTCGCGTTGCTGAGCTGCGTATTCGCGCTCGCCGGTTGTGGCGGGGGCGGTGGTGGCGGCAGTGGCAGTGCTAGTGCTGGAAGTGGCTCCGGTGGCGGCAGTCTCCCAACCGCCAGTTGTCCCAAAGCAAACGGTCTGGTCGACAACGCGGGGCCCGATCAGCAAGTAAAGGTTGGCACCACGGTGTTGCTTGACGGCACCAGCAGTCAGGGCGTGAAAGGCGCAGATCCAAAGAGCTACACATGGTCTTTTGTTTCGCGTCCAAGCGGCAGCAGCGCCAAGCTCAGCGATACCCGCAGTGCTGCTCCCCAGTTTACAGCCGACCAGGCCGGCACTTACGAAATCAAACTGAACATTAACGGCATTGACTGCAATTATGCGCAGGACACCGTGTCGGTTACGGCTGCCGAGCCGTCCGTCAACAGCGCGCCCCAAGCCGATGCTGGCCCGGATCAGAATGTGCTGGGCGGCATGTTGGTCAAACTCGACGGCAGCGGAAGCACCGACGCAGACGGCAACAAGCTGACCTATGCCTGGTCTATTACGTCGATGCCCACGTCTTCGACGACGGCGCTGGTGAATGCTTCGAGTGCAACGCCGTCATTCACGCCGGACGCCGCTGGTCGCTATGTGATCAGCCTCGTGGTGAACGACGGACAGATCAACAGCGCGCCCGATACGGTCACTGTAACCGTGGGGCAGCCGGGCCAAAACGACGCGCCGGTCGCCAATCCTGGTTCATATATTCGTGCGGCAGTAATTGGCGATACCGTGAAGCTGGATGGCAGTAAGAGCAGCGATGCCAATGGTGATCCACTGACTTATCACTGGCGATTTGCCTCTGTTCCACCACACAGCAAGGCACAACTCTCGGATGCCAGCAGTGCGACCCCGAGTTTCACGGCGGACAAGGTAGGAACCTATCCCTTGTTGTTGACCGTCAACGATGGCAAGACTGATAGTGAATCGCAGAGCGCCATTGTCCTCGCAGTGCCAGGAGCCCAGATATTTGTCTACGACGGCAGCAACTATGTGCCGTTGTCGCCGGACCAAAATCTAAGCGCTCAAGTGTACGTCGGGGCCAATAATCAGACGCTTAATCGCTTTCAGCTTCGAGCCGTTGGCGGTCAGATATCCGTTACGAGTGTCGCGGTCACTAACGTGACAAATGCCAATGGGAATCAAGTCAAGGGAAGTTTCGAATCCCTGGCTGTGGGCGATCAAGCAGCACCTGGGAAAAACCATTACTTTGCTCTTGGTCTGACTTCAGTGCCCAGTGCCGTCGGAACCTATAAAGTGACGTTCCAGTTCACTGTTCAGCCGAGTAACAACTTGATTACGTTTAACTACGAAGTGAACGTGACAAACTAGTCACGGGTGGCTCGCTCTGGTCGGATTCCGTCTGGCCAGAGCGAACTATTCAACTCGACGTCTGCCGGCGCGGGACTCGCTGGCCCGAGCCGGCGTTGGCCGGCTTGCGGGGCTTCTTGTCCGGTTTCTTCTCTTTCTTCGGTGGCAGCCCGGTGGGTTTGTCGTCGCCGCTGGTGTTGCGACGCGTGCCGCGTGTCGTGCTACCGAGCATCGGCTTGAGATAGCGGCCGGTGTGGGAAGCCTCGACGGCCGCGATGTCTTCTGGCGTGCCGGTCGCAATGATCTCGCCTCCGCCGTCGCCGCCTTCCGGTCCCAGATCGATCAGCCAATCGGCGGTCTTGATTACGTCCAGGTTGTGTTCGATCACGACGACTGCGTTGCCGGCCTCGCGCAGCCGCAGCAGAACGGCCAGCAGCTGCTTGATGTCGTGGAAGTGCAGGCCGGTCGTGGGCTCATCCAATAGATAGAGCGTGCGCCCGGTGTCGCGTTTGGACAGCTCGCGGGCGAGCTTGATGCGCTGCGCTTCGCCGCCGGATAGTGTGGTCGCGTTCTGGCCGAGGGTGACGTACGACAGGCCTACGTCCATCAGCGTCTCGAGTTTTCGCCTCAGACTCGGCACCGGGGCAAAGAATTCCAGCGCGGCCTCGACCCGCATGTCCAGCACTTCGGCAACCGTTTTGCCCTTGTAGTGCACCTGCAGCGTCTCGCGGTTGTAGCGCGCTCCCTTGCAGGTGTCGCAGGTGACATAGATATCCGGCAGGAAGTGCATCTCTACCTTGATCACGCCGTCGCCCTGGCAGGTCTCACAGCGCCCGCCCTTGACGTTGAACGAAAACCGGCCCGGCTTGTAGCCGCGGGCTCGGGCCTCGGGGGTATTGGCAAACAGATCACGAATCACGCCAAACAAGCCGGTATAGGTGGCCGGGTTGGAGCGCGGGGTGCGACCGATCGGCGCCTGATTGATATCGATGACCTTGTCGATATGCTCCAGGCCATCGATGCTGGTTACCGGTGCCGCGCGTGCGACCGCGCGGTTGACCTGGCGGGCCGCGGCCGGGAACAGCGTTTCGTTGATCAGCGTCGATTTGCCGGAACCCGATACGCCGGTGATGCAGGTCAGCAACCCCATCGACAAGCTGGCCGAGACGTTCTTCAGATTGTTGCCGCGGGCGCCGTTGATACGGATCTGGCGTTTCTTGTCGTAGGCGACGCGCTTGTCCGGCACGGCCAGGGTGAGCCGGGATGACAGATACTTGCCAGTCAGCGATTCCTCGCTGGCCTCGATCTCGGCGCCGGTGCCCTGGGCAATCACGTGCCCGCCGTGATCGCCTGCGCCGAGGCCCATATCGACCACGTAGTCGGCCTCGCGGATGGCGTCTTCGTCGTGTTCGACCACGATCACGGTATTGCCCAGATCGCGCAGGCGTTCGAGGGTGTTGAGCAAGCGCCGATTGTCGCGCTGATGCAGGCCGATCGAGGGTTCGTCCAGTACGTACATCACGCCCACGAGGCCAGCACCGATCTGGCTGGCCAGTCGGATCCGTTGGGCTTCACCGCCCGACAGCGTCTCGGCGCTGCGCGACAGGGTGAGATAATTCAGCCCGACATCGAGCAGGAAGCGCAGGCGCTGGTTGATTTCCTTGAGAATCGGCCGCGCGATCTCTGCGCGATGGCCCGGGAGATCCAACGCCTCAATCAATTCGTAGGCGCTGGAAATGCTGGCTGCGCTGATTTGCGGCAGCGTCAGGTTTGCGACCTTTACGTGACGCGCGGCTTCGTTGAGGCGCGCGCCGCCGCAGGTCGGGCAGGGCTTGTTGGACAGATATTTCGCCAGTTCCTCGCGCACTGCGATCGAGTCGGTTTCGGCGTAACGCCGCTGCATGTTGTCGAGCACGCCCTCGAAGGCATGCTTGCGTACCCGTATGCGTCCCTGTGCATTGACGTAGCGGAACTCGATCTTCTTGCCGCCGGAACCGTGCAGGATCACCTGTTGCGCCGCTGCCGGCAGTTCGACCCACGGCTGATCGACGTCAAAGTCGTATTGCTCGGCCAGCGATTCGATGAGGCCAAAGAAATACGGATTGCGCCGATCCCAGCCGCGTACGGCGCCGCCAGCCAGGCTCAGCGTGTCGTCGGTGATCACCCGATCGACATCGAATACCGACTGTGAGCCCAGCCCGTCGCAGCCGGAACAGGCGCCGTGCGGGGAGTTGAACGAGAACAGCCGGGGTTCCATGTCGTTGATGGAATAACCGCAGACCGGGCAGGCAAACTGCGCGGAAAAGACCTCGGGCTCGCCGTCGCCGCGCCACGGCATGATCCAGGCAATGCCTTCCGACAGCCGCAGAGCGGTCTCGAAACTTTCGGCCAGCCGTTGCTGGATATCGTTACGGATCTTGAAGCGATCGACCACCACTTCGATGTCGTGTTTCTTTTTCGGATCGAGTTCGGGCAGCTCATCAATCTCGACGATCTTGCCGTCTACGCGCATCCGCACGAACCCCTGGCCGCGCATCTGCTCGAACACTTCGCGGTGTTCGCCCTTGCGCGAACGGATCACCGGCGCAACCAGCATCCATGCGGATTCGGCCTCCTTGGTCAAGGTCTGATCGACCATTTCGGACACGCTCTGGGCCGCCAGCGGTTCGTCGTGGTGCGGACAGTAGGGCGTACCGGCGCGGGCGTACAGCAGGCGCAGATAGTCGTGAATCTCGGTGACCGTGCCGACCGTCGAACGCGGGTTGTGCGAGGTCGATTTCTGTTCGATCGAAATTGCCGGCGACAGACCCTCGATGGAATCGAGGTCCGGTTTTTCCATCATCGACAGAAACTGTCGGGCATAGGCCGACAGCGATTCGACATATCGTCGCTGGCCTTCGGCATAGATGGTGTCGAACGCGAGGCTCGATTTGCCGGAACCCGACAGGCCGGTAATCACGATCAGCTGGTCGCGTGGCAGATCGAGCGAGACGTTCTTGAGGTTATGAGTACGGGCGCCGCGGATGCGGATATGGCTTTCCATAGAGCAGTGCATCGGGAAAGAGCAATCCGCAAGTATACGCAGCGCCGCAAGTAGCCGATAACCCGGAGTGGCGCCGCGTACAAGGGAGCAGGCCTTGCCTGTGATATTCTCTTGCGCCTTGGCGGACACGACTTTGGGCCGCAACGCGGGGTCGGATGAAGCAGTAACAGGCCCTAGGCACCACGCGCCACAGTACTCGCGTGAGTCGCGCAGGCATCCACAGCTTTCCCTGTGGGCTACGGTCGCGCGCTCCCAACAATAGGCGGCTTATGACCAAGATCGAATCGCGGGCAGCGTTTTCTCTGGCGGGTATCTTCTCGCTGCGAATGCTCGGCCTGTTCATGATCTACCCGGTGTTCACTTTCTATGCGAAGGGTCTGACCGGTTCGACGCCGACTACCATCGGCCTTGCGCTGGGCGCTTATGGCCTGACCCAGGCCCTGTTGCAGATTCCGTTCGGCTTTGCCTCGGACCGTGTCGGGCGCAAGCAGATGATCGCGCTCGGCCTGCTCATATTTGCGATGGGCAGCGTAGTGGCCGCAATGTCCACGTCGATCTACGGCGTGATCTTTGGCCGTATCCTGCAAGGGGCGGGGGCGGTTGGCTCGACCATCCTCGCGTTGAACGCCGACCTGACCCGCGAAGAGTCCCGAACCAAGGCCATGGCGACCATCGGGCTGACTATTGGCCTGTCGTTTGCCGTAGCGCTGGTGGCGGGTCCTGTGCTCAACGCCTGGATCGGCGTATCGGGTATCTTCTGGTTTACGGCGCTGCTCGCGCTACTGGGCATCGTCGTGTTGTTCACGGTTGTGCCGCATCCGCCGGCGGCACGTTCGCATCGGGATACCGAAGCCGTACCCGCATTGTTCAAGCGCGTACTCACAAATACTGAACTGCTGCGGCTCGATTTCGCGATTTTTTCGCTGCACGGCATTCTCACTGCCAGTTTCATCGCGTTGCCCAACCTGTTGGTCAACGTTGTCGGCATTCATCAGAACTATCAGTGGATTATCTATCTGCCGGTGCTGGTGCTGGGGGTTGCCCTGATGATCCCGATCATCATCGTGGCCGAGGCCAAGCGCAAGATGAAGCCGGTGTTCGTGGGCGCGGTGGCGACCCTGTTCCTGACCCAGGTGATCTTCGCGCTCTATCACAACAGTCTGGTGCTCATCATAGTGCTGCTGGTGGCTTTCTTTGCGGCCTTCAACACGATGGAAGCCAGTCTGCCGTCGCTCATCTCCAAGGTTGCGCCGGCCGATGCGAAGGGCACGGCCATGGGTGTGTATTCGTCCTCGCAGTTCTTCGGTATCTTCGTGGGCGGTACGATTGGCGGCTGGGCCTACGGTGTCGACGGGATCTCGGGCGTGTTCACTTTCTGTGCGATCCTTTCGGCGATCTGGCTGGTGGTCGCGGCGACCATGCCGAAGCCGCGATTCGCACGCACCCACATGGTCAACGTTGGGCCTGTGAGTGACAGCGATGCTCGTCGCCTGACCGGCGAGATCGAGGCAATGGACGGTGTCTTCGAAGCGGTGGTCGTGCCGGACGACGGCGTGGCGTACATCAAATTTGACGGCAAGGTCGTCGAGCCGGACGCCTTCAGCCGTTTCTCAACACAGCCGGCTGGCGCGTAAGGCGCCGTCGGCAGACGCAACAAAACACGGAGTCTTGCCATGGCAAGTAGGGGTATCAACAAGGCCATCATCGTCGGTAATCTCGGGGCGGACCCAGAGACGCGCTATACCGCGGGCGGCACGGCTGTAACCAACGTTAACGTGGCGACGTCCGACAGCTGGCGCGACAAGACATCCGGTGAGATGCAGGAACGTACGGAATGGCATCGAATCGTTTTCTTCGCGCGCCTGGCCGAGGTCGCGGGCGAGTATCTGCGCAAGGGCTCCAAGGTCTATATTGAAGGGCGGATCCAGACCCGCAAATGGCAGAACAAGGAAGGCGTTGATCAGTACACCACGGAGATCGTGGCCAACGAGATGCAGATGCTCGATTCGCGCGGTGGCGGCCAGGGCGGCAGCGCGCCGTTCGGCGGGGGCCAGGCCAGTAGCCAAGGCGGTAACCAGAGCAGTAATCAGGACGGCGGTCAGCAGCGTCCACAGGGCGGTGGCCAGCCGAACTACGGTGGCGGGCAGCAGAACCAGGGTGGTGGCCAGCAGCGCGGCGGTAACCAGCCGCAGTATCAGCCGCCGGCCGGCGATCCGGGCTTTGACGACGATCTGGACGACGATATTCCGTTCTAATGGTCAACGCCAGCGTTGGGTCGAAACGATAAATCCATGAGCGCGAATCGAGCGTGTTTGGCACATCGGTTACACTGGCCGGCCTGCTTGACACCGCCCGCGATGGGCCGAACAAGATGACTAGTGCAATCGATCAACCCCGGGTCTTTGTCCAGACCTGGGGATGTCAGATGAACGAGTACGATTCGGCCAAGATGGTCGACGTGCTGGTGAAAAATCGCGGCGCAACGCGTGTGGCGAGCGCCGAGGAAGCCGATATCATTCTGCTCAATACCTGCTCGGTGCGCGAGAAAGCACAGGAGAAGGTGTTCTCCCAGCTCGGGCGTTGGCGCGAACTCAAACTGGAACGTCCGGAGCTGGTGATCGGCGTCGGTGGCTGTGTGGCCTCGCAGGAAGGCCATGCCATCCGCAAACGCGCGCCGTACGTCGATATGGTGTTTGGCCCGCAGACGCTGCACCGCCTGCCCGAAATGCTGGACGCGATCCAGGACAACGGCGCCGGCGTGGTCGATATTGCTTTCCCGGAGATCGACAAGTTCGATTATCTGCCGGAGCCGCGTGCCGAAGGTCCGACCGCGTTCGTGTCGATCATGGAAGGCTGCTCCAAGTACTGCAGCTTCTGTGTTGTGCCTTATACCCGCGGCGAGGAGATCTCGCGGCCTTTCGACGACGTGATCCTGGAAGTTTCCGAGCTCGCAGCGCAGGGCGTGAAGGAAATCACCCTGCTGGGGCAGAACGTGAACGGCTATCGTGGCCCGATGGCCGACGGCTCGATCTGCGATCTGGCGATGCTCGTGGAGTTCGTGGCCGAGATCGAGGGTATTGAGCGCATTCGCTATACCACTTCGCATCCGCTCGAATTCTCGGACGCGTTGATCGAGGCCTATGCCCGGGTGCCCAAGTTGGCCAACGTGCTGCATCTGCCGGTGCAGTCAGGCTCTGACAGCGTGCTGGCCCTGATGAGGCGCGGTTATACCGCCGATCATTTCCGTGAGCGCATCGCAAAGCTGCGCGAAGTACGCCCCGACATCAGCTTGTCGACCGATATCATCGTCGGTCATCCGGGCGAGGGCGAGGCCGAGTTCGAGGATACAATGCAACTCGTCGACGACATGGGCTTCGATGCCGCGTTTTCGTTCGTCTACAGCAAGCGTCCCGGCACGCCGGCGGCCGACATGGTCGACGAGACGCCGCGTGAGTTGAAAAAAGCCCGCTTGGCCCGATTACAAGCCCGTATCGGCGGCTACAATCGCCAGTACATGGAGGCGTTGGTCGGCACTACGCAGCGCGTTCTGGTCGAGCGAGAATCCAAACGTGGCGATCAGCTGGCCGGTCGTACCGATTCCAATCGCTGGGTCAACTTCGACGGCGATCGCCGCATGATTGGCCACTTCGTCGAAATTGATATCACTGAAGCGCTCGACAATTCGCTGCGTGGGCGTGTGAAGATTATGGAAGCGGAATCCGAGCCACAGCATCTGGCCGTCGTCGGCTAGATTTTCACTACAGACGAGGCATCTTGGCCGACACTATCGTACGCAAGACACTGGAACTCGACCCACCGGACATGACGCGGCTCGCGCATCTCTGTGGCCCACAGGACGCCAATCTACGATTGATCGAGAACACGCTGGATGTCGCGGTTCACAACCGCGGGCACCTGTTCCAGGTCGAGGGCAGCGAGCCTGCCAGCACGGCTGCAATCGACGTGCTCAACGAGCTCTATTCCGCCACTGCGGGCGGCGCGCTGGAAACAGATCGCGTGCATGTGGTGGCCCGGACCGCCGTGCGTGAACGCGAGGAGTTTGCCCGACAGGGCGACAAGGCGCCGCGTGACGTAGTGATCAAGACGCGCACCGGTCTGGTGCGTGGACGTGGCCCGAACCAGCGTCGTTATCTGTCGAATCTGGCCGGTCACGACCTGAACTTCGGTATTGGCCCGGCCGGTACCGGCAAGACCTATCTGGCGGTAGCGGCCGCGGTCGACGCGCTGGAAAATGAGCGCGTGCGTCGCCTGCTGCTGGTTCGTCCAGCGGTCGAGGCCGGCGAGCGGCTGGGTTTTCTGCCGGGCGACCTGGCGCAGAAGATCGATCCTTATCTGCGTCCACTGTATGACGCGCTGTACGAGATGCTGGGTTTTGACCGGGTCGGGCGTCTGATCGATCAGAACGTGATCGAGATCGCGCCGCTGGCCTATATGCGCGGGCGTACACTCAATGAGGCCTTCATCATCCTCGACGAGGCCCAGAACACCACCGCCGAACAGATGAAGATGTTTCTTACGCGTATTGGCTTTGGGTCGACCGCCGTGGTCACTGGCGACATGACGCAGGTGGATCTGCCTGTGGCCAGCAAATCGGGTCTGCGTCATGCCGTGCGCCTGCTTGGCGATATCGAAGGGATCAGCGTGACCCGATTCAGCGCGAGCGATGTCGTGCGTCATCCGCTGGTGCAGCGCATCGTGCTGGCCTATGAGCGGGAATCGGAAGCCGAGGGCCGCGACGGCCAATGACGCTCGATTTTTCGATCGAGACCGGCCCGGATCTGTCTGCCGAGCAGATCGATCAATCGGCTCTTTTTGATGCGGCAGGCGCAGCGCTTCATGATGCCGGTATTGACGTCGAAGGCGACGATATTGAGATCGCCTTGCGTCTGGTGGACGACGCCGAGTCGGCACGTCTCAACGGGCAATACCGTGATCGACACTATGCGACCAACGTATTGTCGTTTCCGGCAGACGTCTGCCTGCCAGGCCTGCGCGTATTGGGCGATCTGGTGATCTGCCTGCCGGTGGTGACTCGTGAGGCCGCCGAGCAGGGCAAGTCACAGATGTGTCATCTTACGCATATGACGGTGCACGGTACGCTGCACTTGCTGGGGTTCGATCACATCGGCGACGATGAGGCACAGATCATGGAAGCCGCCGAGCGGCGCGCAATGGCCGCGCTCGGCTACGATGACCCCTACGTGATCCGCGCCGCCGATTAGATCGGTGCCCGCGCGGGTCGCTACAAACCCGGTTTCACCCAGGAGGCGGCGGCTGCCGCAGGCGAATGAGCGACGACGACAGCGACCAGAGTCGCAGCGGTAACTGGCTGCGTCAGATCGGCAAGGGACTGGCTGGTCCCCCGCGTGATCGCGATGAATTGGTCGAGGTACTCAAGGAGGCTCAGGAAAACGAGCTCCTGGATGTGGATGCGCTCTGGATGATGCAGGGCGTGCTGCGTGTCTCGGAATTACAGGTGCGCGACATCATGATCCCGCGCTCGCAGATGGTGATCATCGAGTCCGACGCCGATGCCTCTAAGATCCTGCCGATCGCGATCGAGTCTGGTCATTCCCGGTTTCCGGTGATCGGCGAGTCGCGTGATGAAGTCGTTGGCATTCTACTGGCCAAGGACATGCTTGCCCTGGCCGAGCCTGAGCACGACCGCAACGACTTCGTCTTCGAGGATCTGCTGCGGCCTGCGGTTTATGTGCCCGAGTCCAAGCGCGTTAACGTGTTGCTCAAGGAATTCAAGGCATCGCGCAACCATATGGCGGTGGTCGTCGACGAATATGGCGGCGTCGCGGGGCTGGTCACGATCGAAGACGCGCTGGAACAGATCGTCGGTGAGATCGACGATGAATACGACCAGTTCGAGGGCGCCAATATCCTGCGCCAGGAGAGCAATCGCTTCCAGGTGCATGCGCTCACTCCGATCGACGAGTTCAATCGTTATTTTGGCTGCGAGTTCTCCGACGACGAGTTCGATACCGTGGGTGGGCTCGTCGTGCATGAGTTTGCGCATATGCCCAAGCGCGGTGAATCGACCACCATCGAGCGTTTTCAATTCAACGTACAGCGGGCTGACTCGCGTCGCATCCACCTGCTCCAGATGACGGTCCTGCCCGACGCGGCAGAGTAGGCAGCGACGAGCCTCATGGTTCGTTTTTTGACGCTGGACCTGCTGATGCCGGCAGCATTGGGGGCGCTGGCCACCCTGGGTTTTGCCCCGTTCAATTATTATCCGCTGACCGTGCTTGCGCTCGCGGGTCTGGTGGCGCTCTGGTGGGCCTCACCGAGCGTCGGTCGCTGTGCCTGGCGCGGCTTCGCGTTCGGTGTGGTGCATTTTGCGACTGGCGTCTACTGGGTCTATGTCTCAACCCATGTGTATGGCGGCGCGCCGGTATGGGCAGGCGTGGTGGCGGCTGCGCTGCTGGCCGGCTATATGGCGCTCTATCCGATGTTGGTAGGTTTTTTTGCAGGATTCACGCGCAGATTGCCGCGTGTGCTCTGGGCGCTGCTGCTGGTGCCGGGCGCCTGGGTGTTGTCGGAGCTGCTGCGCAGCTGGGCAATTGGTGGTTTCCCGTGGCTGTCGCTGGGCTATGCCATGAGCCAGGCGCCGGTCACGGCCCTCGCGCCGATTGGCGGCGTTTATTTCATCAGCTTCTGGGTGATGTTGGCCGCCGGGACGCTGTGTCTGCTGATCGCCGGCTCGTTGTTCGCGCGGCTGATAGCCGTGTGCCTGATCGGCGCAGCACCCCTGGGGATATGGGCTCTTCCAGCGGCTGCCTCATGGACGCAGGCAGACGGCAAGCCGCTGAGCGTAGCGGTGATTCAGGGCAATATTGACCAGTCGCGCAAATGGCAGCCGGAGCAATTCCAGGCGACGCTGGATCGTTATCGCCAGATGACTGAGCGCAGCCATACAGATCTCGTGGTGTGGCCGGAAGTCGCTATTCCGGCGTTGTCCCGGCAGGTGCAGCCTTATCTGGCCAGCCTGGATTCGATGGCACGCCAGCGCGATCAGACTATTCTCGCCGGCGTGTTGCAGGGGAACAAAGACGGCCGGGGTGTCTATAACGCCGTGGATGTTCTGGGCGTGGGCCAGGGCCATTACTACAAGCGTCATCTGGTGCCGTTTGGTGAGTACTTCCCGGTGCCAAATCTGATCAAGCGGGCGTTCGTGGCATTGGGTATACCGGTCTCGCAGATTGCGTTCGGGCCGACCCGGCAGCCATTGATTCGCAGCCACGGTGTAGCGATTGGGCTGTCGATCTGTTTCGAGGATGTCTTTGGTTACGAGATCGCCCGATCGCTGCCGGCGGCCGGCGCGTTGGTCAATGTGACCAACGATGCGTGGTTTGCCGGGACCACCGCGGCGGCCCAGCATCTGCAGATCGCGCAGATGCGAGCGCTGGAATCAGGCCGGCCGATGATCCGTGCGGCGAATACCGGCATCAGCGCCATCATTGGTTATACCGGACGTATCCGCGCGGCCACCGGGCAGGGCGAAACCGCACGACTTGTGGGTCAGGTGACGCCGCGCCGCGGACTAACCCCTTATATGCGCCACGGCGATCAACCGCTTTGGCTAGCCAGTATGGGCGTCACGCTGCTGGGCCTTCTGGGCGCGCTGCTGCTGCGTTTGTGGCGCCGGCGTTATTAGCCACATCCTGGGCCACGCAATCGGCGGTGTGCAGATCAGCCGTGAGCGCCTGGGCGTGGTGGCTGGCATGCAGGACAGGATGCGCCTCAGGCATTACACTTGCCGGCTGTTTATATTTGATCAACGGCGAGCCCACTGATGGAGCCCAGCTATCGCTTTGCGGACATCGAATCCGATGTCCAGAACCGCTGGCAGACAGCCGACGCTTTTCGCGTTGTCCGCGACGACCGCGAGAAGTTCTATTGCCTGTCGATGTTTCCCTATCCCAGCGGCAAGCTGCATATGGGGCACGTCCGCAACTACACCATTGGCGATGTGATTTCGCGTTACCAGCGGATGTGCGGCAAGAACGTGCTGCAGCCGATGGGCTGGGATGCCTTTGGCCTGCCGGCCGAGAACGCAGCGATCAAGAACGGCGTGCCGCCGGCGCAGTGGACCCGGCAGAACATCGACTACATGCGCACCCAGTTACAGAGCCTGGGCTTTGCCTACGACTGGTCGCGCGAGATCGCGACCTGCGATCCGTCCTATTACCGTTGGGAGCAGTGGCTGTTCACCCGGCTGTTCGACAAGGGTCTGGTCTATCGCAAGGAATCGGTAGTCAACTGGGACCCGGTCGATCAGACGGTGCTCGCCAACGAGCAGGTCGTCGACGGCCGCGGCTGGCGCTCCGGCGCGCTCGTCGAGCAGCGGGCGATTCCGCAGTGGTTTGCTCGTATCACCGACTATGCCGACGAACTGCTTGAGGATCTGAACTCGCTCGATGGCTGGCCGGATGCGGTCAAGACCATGCAGGCCAACTGGATCGGTCGCTCGACCGGTCTGGAAATCGATTTCGCAGTAGTCGGCCAAAAGGCCCCGCTCACGGTCTACACCACACGCCCGGACACGCTGCACGGCGCCACCTACCTGGCCCTGGCAGCAGATCATCCGTTGGTCGCGGCAGCCGCTGACGCTGATCCCGAGCTGGCGGTGTTCTGCGACGAATGTCGGGCCGCCGGCACCGCCGAAGCCGGTCTGGAGACACGCGAGAAGAAAGGCTATCGGCTCGATCATCAAGCGCTTCATCCGCTATCCGGCGAACCGCTGCCGATCTATGTCGCTAATTTCGTGCTCATGGGCTACGGCACGGGGGCTGTGATGAGCGTGCCGGCCCACGATCAGCGCGACTGGGAGTTTGCCAAAGCCTACGACCTGCCAATTGTCTCGGTGATCGCCGACGCCGACGGCGAGCCGCTGGGCGTCCATGAGGCCGCGAGCACTGCCAAGGGGCCGCTGGTCAATTCGGGCGAGGACAACGGACTGGAGTTCGACGCGGCCTTTGCCGCGATTGCCGATCGTTTGGAAGCCCGAAACGAGGCGCGCCGCAAGACGCAATATCGTCTGCGCGACTGGGGGCTGTCCCGCCAGCGCTACTGGGGCGCACCAATTCCGATCATCCACTGCCCCGACTGCGGTGCGGTGCCGGTGCCCGAGGCCGACCTTCCGGTCGTGCTGCCCGAGGACGTGACGCCCGAAGGAGCCGGCTCGCCGTTGCCGGATATGCCGGAATTCGTAAACGTCGACTGTCCCAAATGCGGTCAGGCTGCGCGCCGCGAGACCGATACCTTCGATACCTTCATGGAGTCGTCGTGGTATTTCGCGCGGTTTACCTGCCCGGATGCCCAGGCCATGCTCGACGAGCGTGCCGACTACTGGCTGCCGGTCGATCAGTATGTTGGCGGCGTCGAACACGCGATTCTGCATCTGCTGTATGCGCGCTTCTTCCAGAAACTGATGCGAGACATCGGTCTGGCCAAGGCCGACGAGCCGTTCTCGCGCCTGCTCACCCAGGGCATGGTGCTCAAGGACGGGGCCAAGATGTCCAAGTCCAAGGGCAATACCGTCGACCCACAGGCGCTGATCGATCAGTACGGCGCCGATACCGTGCGTCTGTTCTCGATGTTCGCGGCCCCGCCAGAGCAATCGCTGGAATGGTCGGATGCCGGCGTAGAAGGCGCGCATCGCTTCCTGCATCGGCTGTGGCGTCTGGTGACGGCACACGTCAATACGGGTCTCGTCACGCCAGTGACGTCAGCCGAAGGCGCCGCCGGTGAGCTGCGCCGCAAGCTGCACGAAACCATCGCCAAGGTCGGCGATGATATCGGCCGGCGCATGACCTTCAATACCGCGATTGCTGCCACCATGGAGCTTTGCAACGCGCTCGGACGCGTTGAGGACCCGCCCGCCGTGGATCTTCAGGCAGTGCGCCAGGAGGCTCTGGAAGCGGTGGTGAAGATGCTGGCGCCGATCGCTCCCCACGTCTGCGACACGCTCTGGCGCGCGCTGGGCCACGATGACCTGTTGCTGGATGTCTCCTGGCCAACGGTCGATGAAGCTGCTCTGGCGCGCGACACGCTCACGCTGGTGGTTCAGGTGAACGGCAAGGTTCGGGCGCGCATTGACGTGCCTGCCGATGCTGATCGCGATACGGTAGCGGCTAGCGCGCAGGCCGATGCCAATGTCGTGCGCTTCGTCGATGACCGACCAATCCGAAAAACCATCGTGGTGCCGGGTAAACTCGTCAACCTGGTGGTATAGAAACGGCTGATGACACTATTCATTGGGGGCAGGATGAATCACAAAGGTGCATCGCGCACTGCCGGGCTGGCCTCATGGCGGCAGCGCGCAGCTGCCCTGATGGCGGTGCTGGTACTGCTCGCAGTGCTGGGCGGCTGTGGTTTTCATCTCCAGGGCAGCTCGCCGTTGCCCGACGGCGTGGATTCCATGTACGTGTCCTATAACGACCCATACCGCGTCGATACACCGCCGCTGGTCACCCGCCTGCGCGAACGTCTGCGGCGCCAGCATCTGCTCGGCGAAACCGATGCGCCGGCGCAGTTGATCATCAACCATCTGGTCAACGACAGCCGCCTGATGTCGGTAAGTCCGGTCGATAGCACGGCCGTCGAGTATGAAATCAGCACCCAGGTGAACTTCAGCTATCGGGTCAATGGCGCCGATCAGCTCAGCGATCAGACGCTTACGGTCACGCGTGACTACAGCGTCGATCAGGGGCAGCGTCTGTCCGTAGACGCGGAGCAGGAGTCGTTGCTCACCAGTATGCAGAAGGAACTCGCCAACCTCATCCTGATCCGCATCGCCGAGGTCAACCACAAGCTGGTCCGGCCGGACAGCAACGCCTCCTGAGCCACTCATGAACGATCGTGCCGCGCTTACGCCCAGTCCCGTTAGTCCCGCAGATGCCGCGGCTCTGCTGCGCGGCCGCCGTACCGTTGATCTTTTTCGGGCGGGCGAGTGTCCGGGCAGGGAAACCCTGCGCGAGGCGATCGATGTGGCGCGTTGGGCGCCCAATCACCACCGCACCGAACCATGGCGCTTCGCGCTGCTTGGCCCCGAAAGCCAGGCCGCCATCATTGATCTCAATACCGAACTGCTAACGGCGAGCAAGGGTGGCGAGATCGCCGCTGCCAAGCGTCAGCGATGGGAAGCCATGCCCGGCTGGCTGGCCGTTAGCTGTGTTCGCGACGAAGACCCGATCACCGCCCAGGAGGATTATGCGGCCTGCGCCTGTGCCGTTCAGAATCTGGCGCTGTATCTGCACAGCGCGGGCGTGGGCACCAAATGGGCAAGTGGAGCGGTGACCCGCTTGCCGGCGTTTCTGGATATCATTGGCGCGGACCGCGACCGCGAATATTGTGTCGGCCTGATCTGGTATGGCTACCCGAAACGTGCGCCGCGCAGTCAGCGCAAGAGTCTGGATATGATCATTCGCGAGCGGCCCTGACCCGACGCCACAGCTTTGCACGCAGCGTTTTCGCGAAATTCGCATCACACGCGTTGCAAAACAGCTCGGTCGGCTATAAACTTGCGCGCTTTCGCAGCAGCGCTGCTGCGTTTTTGCTACGGCTTACGAGAATTGCAATGAAGACGTTTTCTGCGAAGAAGAACGAGGTTCCGGGTAACTGGTTCGTCGTCGATGCCACCGACAAGACACTGGGCCGCCTGGCATCGGAAATCGCGTTCCGCCTGCGTGGCAAGCACAAACCCGAGTACACGCCGCATATGGACGTAGGCGACCACATCGTGGTCATCAACGCTGCAAACGTGAAGACCACGGGCAAGAAGCCGCAGCAGAAGATCTATTACCGTTTCACTGGTTATGTCGGCAACATGAAGTCGATCACGCTGGAGAAACAGCTGGCCACGCATCCCGAGCGCGTCATTGAACACGCCGTCAAGGGCATGCTGCCGAAGAATCCGCTGGGTCGCGAGATGTACCGCAAGCTGCGGGTCTACGCTGGCGCCGAACATCCGCATACCGCACAGCAGCCGCAGACGCTGGAGATTTAGAGCATGGCAACCGAACAATCCTATGGCACCGGCCGTCGCAAGTCCTCCACTGCGCGCGTATTCCTCAAGCCGGGCTCCGGCCAGATTACGGTCAACAAAAAGACGCTCGACGATTACTTCGGTCGTCCGACCTCGCGTATGATCGTGCGTCAAGCACTGGAAGCTACGGACTCGGTCGAACGTTTCGATATCAACGTCACCGTCAAGGGCGGCGGCCCGAGCGGCCAGGCCGGCGCTATTCGGCACGGCCTGTCGCGCGCTCTTGTTGAATACGACGAAGGCATGCGCCCGGCACTGCGTGCTGCCGGCTTCATGACCCGAGACGCTCGCAAGGTCGAGCGCAAGAAGGTTGGCCTGCATAAGGCGCGTAAATCGCCCCAGTACTCCAAGCGTTAAAAACGCTTGGGCCCAGCTGGTCGCTGCCTACCCGGTGGCCAGTTGGATCTGATTGTTTGGGGGATCGTCTAGTGGTAGGACTGCGGACTCTGACTCCGCCAACGGGGGTTCGAATCCCTCTCCCCCAGCCAGATCAAAAACCCGCCACACGGCGGGTTTTTTTTGGCCTGGCCGGCGGAGAAGACTTCATAAGAAACCCACGGTTCGACGAGCGAGCAACGCTCGCGAGGACAGTCGAGTGCCACCCGAGTGGGCCCGAAGGGTCGAGCGGCGACTCCGCGGCCAATCCCGTTGTTCGAGTTGCTGGGTGGCCAAGGCGGGCGGGGCGGTGGCTTGGCTTGGGGCAAGCCTGTGGTGGCAACCACCGCCTCGTTCAGAGAGTCTCGAGCGCCGCCCGTCCAAGGTCGCGGTACCGAGCGACGTAGTGAACACTGGCAAACCTTGCAAGGACATTAGGCGCAGCGATGATCGTCCCGAGAGGGTAAGCCGGTCTGGCAGGACAGTTCTTCCGGAATCGAGTGAGCTGGGACATCCGGCCTAGGCTATCCGTAGCATCTCATGCTCCGACGGGTGAACCGAGGACCAGGCGCCATCATCAAGAGCAGCTCGCTTGTGAAAATTTCGGCCCGACTCTAACCCTGCCCCTTGGTCGATTTGTGGTGGTCGCAGAGCCACCAGCAGGTAACCGGCCGAAGCTGCAAAAGACGCAACCAGGTCGACTCTCGCTTACCGCAGGCATTGGCCGAAGTGATGCAAGCCTGCTGCATGACCAATGATTAATCTGCTCTGATGTGCTTCGAGCAATTCTCGCTTATCCCGGACCCCTAATTAATCGGCTCATTGGCCCAGACAGAACCGCTTCGAAAACACCGGTTCGAATAGGTCTAAACGCGCCAAACAGCGCGAGTCCGCCCGATCGCGGATTAGGCGCCGTATTCCGAAGGCCCGTCATCTGGGCGTTCTGATGTTTTGTGACAGAAAAGAGACAGAAAAGCGTTGACAGCAGAGCGAAGGGGTTTAGAGTACGTGCTCTCGCAACGGCGCGAAGCCAGGAAGGAAGGTGGTTTCGGAGTTTTGCAGAAGAGGAAATCAGGTGTTGACACGTTGGTAAAACAGCGTATTATACGTTTCCTCGCAGCAAGGCAGGCAGTAG
>JAQIBT010000012.1 GCA_027858915.1 Salinisphaera sp. | reverse complement strand
CTACTGCCTGCCTTGCTGCGAGGAAACGTATAATACGCTGTTTTACCAACGTGTCAACACCTGATTTCCTCTTCTGCAAAACTCCGAAACCACCTTCCTTCCTGGCTTCGCGCCGTTGCAAGAGCACGTACTCTAAACCCCTTCGCTCTGCTGTCAACGCTTTTCTGTCTCTTTTCTGTCACAAAACACCCAGAACCTTGTTATCACGCCGTCTCTGCCTGTCGATGCTAGTCGGCTACCAGCCGGACACGCGCCAAACGGCGCTTTCCGACCTGGAGAATCAGCGGTTCGCCAACGGCCATCGACTGACCGGCGTCGGTTACACGCTCGCCATCGATGCGCACAGCCCCCTGCTTGACGAGCCGAATGCCTTCTCCGTTGCTCTTCGTAAGACCCGCAGTATTCAGCAGCGCGGCAATCTGGATTCCTTCGTCTGGCACATTGATATCGATGACGGGTAGGTCCTCCGGCACGATGCCTTGGCTGAATCGGGAGACGAAGGCCGTGTGTGCCGCCTCGGCAGCGTCCTGGCCATGGAAACGGGCGACTATCTCCCGGGCCAGGCGGTATTTCACGTCACGGGGATTGGCTCCTTCCGCGACTTCGCGACGATAGGCCTCTACAGTTGCGATCGGCTCGAACGACAGCAGTTCGAAATAGCGCCACATCAAGTCATCGGAGATCGACATGAGCTTGCCATATTGCTGATCGGCCGGCTCGTCGATGCCGATCGTGTTATCCAGCGACTTCGACATCTTGTTGACGCCGTCCAGCCCCTCGAGCAAGGGCATGGTCAGCACGGCCTGCGGCGGCTGGCCGTATACCTGTTGCAGGTGACGCCCCATCAGCAGGTTGAACTTCTGGTCGGTGCCGCCGAGTTCCAGATCGGCTTTCAGCGCGACTGAGTCGTAGCCCTGCAACAGCGGATACAGAAATTCATGAATGGCGATGGGCTGGTTGGACGTATAACGCTTGTGAAAATCATCGCGCTCAAGCATGCGGGCCACGGTATGCTTTGCAGCCAGTTGGATGAGGTCGGCAGCATCAAAGGCGGTCAGCCACTCGGAGTTGAGCACCACCCGTGTGCGCTGCGGATCCAGCACCTTGTAGATCTGGGCCTCATAGGTCCGCGCGTTGGCCTGCACCTGTTCCTCGGTGAGCGCCTTGCGGGTGACGTTCTTACCCGTCGGATCGCCGATCCGGCCGGTGAAATCGCCGATCAGGAAAACAACGTCATGACCCATATCCTGAAACCAGCGCATCTTGTTCAGTAGCACGGTATGCCCCAGATGCAGGTCCGGGGCAGTCGGATCAAAACCGGCCTTTATCACGAGACGCCGGCCCTCAGCCGCCGCCTTGTGCATACGTTCGCGAAAGTCGGCTTCTGGGATGATCTCATCCGTTCCGCGTTTGATTTCTTCCCAGTCGTTGTCAGTCAACGGCGTACTCCGTTTGCCTTGGTCGTCATGAGCAGTCAGCGGATGATTGCCTCAACGCCCTGACCGCGGGCTAGCAGTCTAGCGTGATCCGGCTTGCCAAGCATCCGGCTTTGTGGTCTTTTATGGCGTTGATCGCGGTACGCAGGCACGGGGGCGTCCGCCAGGCTGCGTTCCTTACTGACACTGATCGGCGATTTCCTATGGGCAAACTGATTGACCACGACTATCTGTGGCTGCAGCAAGCACCACCGCCCCGCCGAACCGCTACCCGCCTACTGTCGTTGATCACTATCGCCCTCGCTGCTATCGGTGGCGGTAGTTACTATATAACGGTTGCCGACACGGACGTGGATCGACCGTCCATTGCCATCACGCCGGCAGACAGTGCCATCGACGCTGGCCCGCCAGCCGAGATTGCAGCCGCCGGGCGCGATAGCACTGCCCGCTATCCGGCGCGCGCCTATCCAGCCGTCGCCCACGCGCCTGCCGGCGGTTTGATCGCAATCAGCCAGGTAATCGGCAGCAACCCAGACGCGGTGCTGGATGATGCAGTACGTCGATTTGCCGCCGAACCATCGTCGGCGCAGCCAACACGGGCATGGCGCGACGTCGATATAGAGCCCGGCGATACGCTGTCGATTGCCTTCGGTCGCCACGGACTGTCGTATATGGACTCGCTCGACATCGCCCATCTATCGAAATACGGCAGCTACTTCACCCGTGAGCTCAAAGACGGCGATCGAATGCGCGTAAAGGCCGACCGGCAAGGTCATGTCGAGGCCTTGGATTATCCGCTGGATGCGTTGCACACGCTGGAAATTCGACGCGACGATGGACGTTTCAGCGGCCGTATCATTTCGGCCGATGTTGAGCGGCGAAGAGCCTATACGACCGGCGTCATCACCACGAGCTTCTACGCGAACGCACGAGCGGCCGGGCTCAATGACCGCCAGATTCTGAAGCTGAATCATATCTTTGCCTGGGATATCGATTTTGGCCAGGACATCCAACCCGGCGACCGCTTCGTGGCGGTCTACGACGAGTTGTATCGGGACGGTCGCAAGGTCGGCAACAGCAGCCTGCTGGCCGCAGCGTTCATCAACAAGAATCATGAGTATCGCGCATTGCGTTTCGCGGACGGCGACGGCGATGCGCATTACTACACGCCTGCCGGCCAACCGATGCGAAAAGCCTTCGTCCGCGCCCCGGTCGACTACACGCGGATCAGCTCGCCGTTCAATCTGGCACGCCTGCACCCGATTCTGCATCGTATACGTCGCCACGAAGGCACCGACTATGCTGCGCCCATGAATACACCGATCCATGCCACCGGCGACGGGCGCATCATTTTTCAGGGGCGCCGCGGCGGCTATGGCAATATGGTGATCATTCGCCACAGCGCCGATATCACCATGCGCTTTGGCCACATGTCGCGATTTGCTCGCGGCCTGCACACCGGCAGCCGCGTAAGCCAGGGCCAGGTCATCGGCTATGTCGGCATGACCGGGCTCGCCACCGGCCCCCACGTGCACTACGAGTTCCGGGTCGATGGCAAACCGCGCAACCCTCAGACCGTGCGTCTGCCCGGCGTCGCCCCGCTGTCAGGCTCGCAACTGGCAGCTTTTCGCCGGCATGCCTCGCCGCTGATGGCTCAGCTCGACCACATGACAGAAACGACCGTCGCACAGGTCGGCGACACCCAGATCGGCAAGTCAGACTGATGCCGGACCAGTCCTTGTACGTCGGCCTGATGTCCGGCACCAGCGTAGACGGCGTAGACGCAGTGGTTGCCTGTTTTCCAGACAACGGTGCACCGACGCTTGTCGCCCATCACGTGCTCGCGCCGCCGCCCGCACTCCGAACACAGCTACTCGCGATGTCTAGCGCCGATACCCGTATCACCCTGGCGCAATACGGCACGCTGAATCAGGCCGTCGGGGCCTGGTTTGCCGACGCCGCCAATCAGGTGGTCGACCAGGCCGGAATATCACGCGATGACGTTGCCGCGATCGGCAGCCATGGCCAGACCGTCTGGCACGCACCAAACGACGCCGTCGCCCCCTATTCATTGCAGATCGGCTCGCCGAGTCTGATCGCCGCCCGGACCGGTATCGACGTGGTCGCGGATTTCCGCAACAGCGATATGGCCGTCGGCGGCCAGGGCGCACCGCTGGTCTGTGCTTTTCATCACGCGATGTTCGCTCGAGTGGACCGGCCTGTGGCCGTGGTCAACATCGGCGGCATCGCCAACGTGACCTTTCTGCCACCGTACCCTGTCGACGGCCTGTATACGGTGACCGGCTTCGATAGCGGGCCGGGCAATGGTTTGATGGACGCATGGATTGTCGAGTCTCTCGACCAGCGTATGGATGCCGACGGCGCCTGGGCTGCCAGCGGCAAGATCATCCCGGAATTACTGACACGTCTGAAAGCCGACGCTTATTTTCATCGGCCTGCTCCCAAGAGCACGGGTCGCGAGTATTTCGGCATCGACTGGCTGAAGGCAGCAGAACCCGAGAGCTGGCCCGCACCCGACGTACAGGCAACCCTGTGCGAACTCTCAGCGCAAACCATTGCAGACGCCATCAACGACTACGGGCGCGGCGACGAAGACGTTCTGCTGTGCGGCGGCGGCGTTCACAATCGATATCTTTGCGAGCGTATTTCGGCCTGCCTGGGCAAGCAGACCGTCTCTCGTACCGACGATTTCGGCGTGCACGCCGACTGGGTCGAAGCCATGGCTTTTGCCTGGCTGGCCAGGCAGCGACTAGCGCGTCACCCAGGCAACGCGCCCGGCGTTACCGGGGCACGTCAGGGTGTCGTGCTGGGCGGACTGTACTTGTCGCCTGACCGCTGACAGCCAACGGACGGTAAAACCAACGTCGCGTAGACGCCAGACTCATACCGCAAACGAGTTACCGCAGCCGCAAGTGGTTGTGGCGTTGGGATTGCGGATCACGAACTGCGCGCCTTCTATATCATCCGAGAAATCGATTTCGGCGCCCATCAGATATAGCACGCTCATCGGATCGACCAACAGCGTCACGCCCTGCTTTTCGATCAGTGTGTCGCCCTCCTCGACATTCTCGTCGAAGGTGAAGCCGTACTGGAATCCCGAACAACCGCCGCCGGAAACGAATACGCGCAGCTTGAGATCGTCATTGGCTTCGTCCTCGATCAGTTCCTTGACCTTGAGGGCGGCCGCGTCGGTGAACACCAGCGCGTTATCTTCCTGTACGTCGTCGGTCATGGGTGTGGCTGTGCTCATAATCGTCTACTGCCTGAGGCTTTAATAGTTATGATACGACATCGATGCCAATACGGATTTTTCAAGCAAGGATTCTGTCGGTATCGAAGGTTATGGTACTGGCCCTGGCGCGGTCAGGCTACAGGCCTCGGGCGCGCCGATCATCAGATTGAAGCATTGTACAGCCTGGCCCGCCGCGCCCTTGACCAGGTTGTCGATCACCGACAACACGACCGCGGTGTCCCCGCCCGCCGGCCAGTGCACCGCGAGGCGACACATGTTGGATGCGCGCACATGCCGTGTCTCGGGCGTTGAACCCGCCGGCAACACGTCTACGAACGGTTCATCGACATAGCTGGCTTCGAACAACGCCTGCAGATCGCGTGTCTCGTTCAGTTGCGCGTAAAGGGTCGCGTGAATACCGCGAATCATCGGTACCAGATGCGGCACAAAGGTCAGCCCAACCTCTTTGCCGGCCAGCGCGGCTAGAATCTGGCGGGTTTCGGGCAGATGACGATGACCGGCCACACCGTAGGCCTTGAACGAGTCGGCCATCTCGGCATACAGGAAACCCGGCTTGAGACTCTTGCCCGCGCCGGAGACTCCGGTCACTGCGTTGGCGATCAAGTGATCGAGATCGACCACCCCGGCGTCGATCAGCGGCTTGAAGCCCAGTATCATCGACGTCGGATAACAGCCGGGGCAGGCCACCAGATCGGCGGCCGGCAGGGCGGCCCGATTGAGTTCCGGCAGCCCGTACACGGCGCGCTCGATGAGCTCTGGACAGGCGTGCTCGACGTTGTACCAGCGGGCCCATAGATCGGAATCCCGCAGACGAAAGTCGGCCGACAGGTCGATCACCCGCTTGCCAGCCTCCAGTAGCGCCGGCACGTCGTGCATGGCCGCGGCGTGAGGCGTGGCGAAGAACACGATGTCGCAATCAGCGAGCTCATCGACGCTCGCATCCGAAAAATCGAGGTCGATCATTCCACGCAGCTGCGGATACGCCTCAGCGACCGGCGTGCCGGCGGCCTGGCGCGATGTGACAGCGCAAATGTCGGCGTGCGGATGAACACAGAGCAATCGCAGCAGCTCGGCGCCTGCATAGCCGGTGCCGCCGACCAGCCCGATCCGGTATTTGCCCGTCATATTTTCGTACTCTGCCTCAAGATGCCAGATTGCGCATAATACTCGGGTCGTTTGACGACTGCATTGCCCAGGAACCGATGCCAGCCATGATTCGCTCTTGCCGGACACTCACCTGATGCGCACACGTCGCCGCTGGAAGGCAAAGGCCCGTCGTATCTGGCAACAACGGCTGGACGTATGGCGCCAGCAGCTCGCCGACGTCGAGAATACGCCGGGCCTTGGGTTGCTCTGCGTGCTGGGCGCGATCACCGGGGCGCTCGCTGGACTGGCGATCATGCTTCTGTTTGCGGGCATCCAAGCGATTCGGCTACCGCTGTTCAACCTGTTCGACGATCACGGCCAGACCTTTGTGGATGCGAACCTCGCCTTTCGCGTGATCGTGCCTACCCTGGGCGCGCTTCTGCTCGGGCTGATTGTGGAATGGCGGCTCAAGCTGCTCGAGAACGGTATTGTGCATATCATCGAGCGGCTGATGTACTACCAGGGCGTGCTGCCGGTGCGCACGGCAATCATCGACCTCGCCGTGTCCGCATTGTCGATCGCGACCGGTCAGTCGGTAGGCCGCGAGGGCACGGCGGCCCACGCCGGCGCGACCACCGGCAGCTGGCTGGCACGTTGGCTGGGCCTGCCCAATAACAGCGTACGCACGCTGGTGGGCTGTGGCACCGCCGCCGGAATCGCAGCCTCATTCAATACGCCGTTGGCAGCAGTCGTCTTCGCCATGGAAGTGGTGATGATGGAGTACACAATCGCTGGCTTTGCCCCGATCATCCTGGCGGCAGTCACCGGCTCGTTGACGACGTTCAGTTTTGCCGATATGCACCCGCATCTGGTCGGTCAGTTCAACCATTTCAGCGGGCTAGAGCTGCCCTATGTGGCGTTGGTTGGCGTCCTCCTAGGCATACTCGGCGGTGGTTTCACCCGACTAACGGGCGCTGTTGTGACGTGGCTTTCGCGTCTGCGCCCCAGCCTGCGCATGACACTGGCCGGCCTGGTTACCGGCATTCTGGCCATCGCATATCCGGAGATCATGGGGCTAGGCTATGCCACCGTGAATGAAGCACTGTCTGGCCAGTTCGAAGCCCGCGTGGCGCTCGGTATCGGGGTCGCCAAGCTGGTAGCGACCCTGTTCGCCGTCGGCGCTACCATGCCGGGAGGCATTATTCTGCCGATGTTCGTCGTCGGCGCCACCCTGGGTAGCGCCTTTGGCGTGCTGGGCAACCTCCTGCTGCCAGCCCATACCAGTAATTCCGGGTTGTATGCCCTGCTTGGCATTGGCGCGATGATGGCCGCCGTATTGCAGGCGCCGCTGTCGGCCCTGGTCGCCATCCTCGAACTGTCCGGACAGACCGAGATGGTATTGCCCGGCATGCTCACGGTCATCAGCGCCCTGGTCATCTCGCGCCGGATTGCGGCATCCGACTCTTATTTCCGCCTGCTACTGCGCCGCCGCGGCCTGGATTATCGCAACGATCCGATATCGCAGTATCTTCGCCGGGCCAGTGTGCTGACGGTCATGAATCGCCGTTACCGGCAGGTCGAACCCAAACTCTCACGAGCCCACCTGCGGCGTATTGTCGAGGACAATATCGACTGGCTGCTGGTACGCCCCCGCCAAGGGCGCGCTTTCCTGATGCGCCTGGACGAGCTTAAGCGCGTGCTTGCCCAACAGGCAGCGGAAGCAGCCACCGACGAGAGCAAATTGGTCGATGACACCGAGGCCACCATCGACCTCACCAACGTACCAGCCCACCGCGCTGATGCTTTTGCCATCGATGTCCGCGCCAGCCTGCAAGAAGCCTATGACCGGTTCGAGCAGTCCGAGGCCGAGGCCTTGATCGTCCAGCGCAACAGCGGCAGCGGCTCGGGCCGCGTGGTGACCTACGGCATACTCACGCCGGACAGTGTCGCCGCCACCAGTCGCCGCGCGCCCACTCGATGAGCCGATGGTGATGGTGTCACGCGGCCAGCCATGTGCTTGCGTACAATGGCAGCGGCGGTCGCACTGGCCGACCCATCATTCCCGGTCCACGGAGTTGTTCATGCTGCTCTGGCTCAAAGCCTTTCACATTATTTTCTTCACGGCCTGGTTCGCCGGCCTGTTCTATCTGCCGCGGCTGTTCGTCTACCACGCCGATACAACGGATACGATCAGCCACGATCGTTTCTGCATCATGGAAAAACGGCTGTCGATTCTGATGTCGATCGCCGCCGTGCTGACCATCGTCTGCGGCGTCTGGATGCTCAGCCTGTTTGGCATGGGCTGGTTCGCTCATAACGGCTGGATGCACGCCAAGCTGTTCCTGGTTCTGCTACTGCTGGGCTACCACGGATGGTGCCAAACGCAGGTCAGGAAATTCCGCGAGGGTCGTAACGTACATGGCTCACGTTTCTTCAGGCTGATGAATGAAGTGCCGTCAGTTTTCCTCGTGCTGATTGTGATCCTGGCCGTAGTCAAACCATTCTGACAGCCGATTGATAGCGATGAAAAAACCCGCCGTGGCAGGCGGGCTTGATCAGGGCGGCTGGCCGTTTCATCCGGCGCCGTGGTTGGTTGGCTATTCGCCTGTATCGGGCGTCTGATTGATCTCGGTACCGGTCTGCGACTGGAGGAAGTTGGCTTCGCCCAAGGTCTTGATCAGACCCAGCTGAGTCTCGATGAAGTCGATATGTTCTTCTTCTTCAGCGAGGATCTCGGCAAAAAGCTCCCGCGTCGCATAGTCGCCGGCTTCTTCGCAGACCTTGACCGCCGCCTTGTAGTGCGCGTGGCCTTCGTATTCGGCAGCCAGATCGCACTCGAGCATTTCCTGGGGATTCTCACCGATGCGCAGCTTACCCAGATCCTGCAGGTTGGGCAGCGCGTCGAGAAACAGGATGCGCTTGATGAAACGGTCTGCGTGCTGCATTTCCTCGATCGATTCCTGATACTCCTTCTTTCCGAGCTCGAAGATGCCCATATCCTCGTAGATACGCGCATGCAGAAAATACTGGTTGATTGCCGTCAGCTCCAGCTTTAGAGCTTCCTGCAAACACTTGATAACGCTTGCGTCGCCTTTCATGACTGATCCTGTTGTCGACTGATATCGGACGAGAGGTTAGCCGACCGCCTCCGGGCTTACAACGCAGGATGGTTCCTGTAAAGCCGAGTCATATCCGATCAACCGGTGGCGACCAGCGGTTCAAACACGGTTTCGGACGACTGCGATTGTTGGCGCACGAACTCCTGCCGGCACTTGGCCAGGACGTCCTTGGCACAGGGCGCGCATCGACCGCAACACCCGGCGACGCCCAGTTTCTCGCGCAGCATTCGCATGCTGCAGGCGCCTTCACAAAAAGCTTCGCGGATTTGACAATCCGTGACCGCGTTGCACACGCAAACGTACATGGCATTACCTCCGGCACTTATTAGAACGCGAATGCGAATACGTGTCAACAGCGATTGCGCAAAGCGGATCGAAAGAATGCGCCGAGTCATTGATGGCCAGCTTTTGCGGCCCAAGGATCCGCTCCCAGGACCTGTTGGGCCTCATACGACGGCGCACCGGGCCCAATGAGAAAAGCCGACATCCGCGGACGTCGGCTACGCTCTGCTATGGCGCGAACGCTTAATTTCGTCAGGCAGCCACTGTTGCTGGACGCGCGTTGATATAGGAAATCGGCAGGGCTTCGGTGTCGTCGAACGTCACTTCCTGCCAGGCTGTCTTGTCGCCCAGCAGCGAACGCAACAATTTATTATTGAGCGAATGGCCGGACTTGTAACCGGAATAACTGCCTATCAGCCCGCAACCGAGCAGGTACAGATCCCCGATGGCATCCAGAATCTTGTGGCGTACAAACTCGTTATCGTAGCGCAAGCCGTCAGCGTTGAGCACGCGGTGATCATCGAGCACTACGGCGTTGTCCATACTGCCACCGCGAGCCAGATTATTGGAACGCAGATGCTCGATATCGCGCATGAATCCGAAGGTCCGAGCACGGCTGACTTCACGTACGAAAGACGTGGTGGAGAAGTCGACCGAGGCCGCCTGGGTTTCGGAATCGAACGCCGGATGATCAAAATCAATACAGAAGCTGACCTTGAAACCTTCAAACGGATCAAAACGCGCCCACTTGTCACCGTCGGTCACTTCCACGGGCCGACAGATCTTGATGAACCGTTTGGGGGCATCCAGTTCCTGGATACCTGCCGACTGAATCAAGAACACGAAAGGACCGGCGCTGCCATCCATGATCGGCAATTCATCGGCCGACAGTTCAATAACCGCGTTATCGATGCCGAGACCAGCCATCGCCGATAGCAGGTGCTCGACCGTCTGCACACGCACCCCGTCCTGCACCAGGGTAGTGGCCAGCGTCGTCTCGCCCACACCAAACGCGCTGGCCTGGACATCCACTGCCGGCGTCAGGTCAGTACGACGAAATACAATGCCCTGATTGGCAAGCGCCGGCTTTAGCGTCATGCAGACCTTACGGCCGGTATGAAGGCCCACGCCTGTCGCACGGATAGCATTTTTCAATGTACGTTGTTTCAGCATCGTCGTCTTCCCTGTCGATGACGTCATCCGGGTGTATGTACACGGCTCGTGTCATGCCCCTGTCATCATTACGGATGACACTTTATATGCGCTGTCTTAATTTGGCCTTAATTCGTTCAAGGCAATAGGCGTTCGCGGCACGACAGCGCATAAAGCCGCCCCAAACAGTACGACTGGAAACGCGATCGGCGACGCACGGCTGCCGCCGATCGATCATCTCTTCATGCAGGCGGCTTCCGCCGCCTGCGTGCTAGTCCGCTTGATTGCGCAGAAAAGCCGGCACGTCGAAGTAGTCCATATCGACGGCCGAATTCTCTCGCGACGCCGGACGCGGCGATTGACGGATCACAGTCGGACGATCCAGGTCTTCATAACGCATCTGCCCGGCCGCGTCGCGCTTGAGCGGACGCGGTGCTTCTCGTTCTACCGGCTGACTGCCCAGGCCGGTGGCGACGACCGTGACGCAGATCTCGTCGCCCATCTCGGGATCCTCAGCCATGCCGATAATGACTTCGCAGTTCTCGCCGCCCATCTCGGCCACCACCTCGTTGACAATCTGGAACTCATGAATACCCAGATTCTCGTCACCAGTGACGTTGACCAACAGCCCCTGGGCCCCGTGCAGACACAGATCGTCCAGCAGCGGGCTGGCCAGTGCAGCTTCCGCTGCCTCGCGCGCACGATCTTCGCCGCTGGCGGTGGCACGTCCCATCATGGCCATGCCCTGCAGCGACATCACGCGACGCACGTCGGCAAAGTCCACGTTAAGCATGCCGGGACGGGTAATTAGATCAGAGATACCCTGCACGGCGTTGTACAGCACGTTGTTGGCGGCCTGGAAAGCGCTCTTGAGGGTAATCGCCTTGCCCAGCGCAGTTAGCAGTTTTTCGTTCGGAATCACAATCAGGGAATCGACGAAGTTACCCAGTTCCTCAATCCCTCTGTGCGCGACTTCCATGCGCTTGCCACGTTCGAAGGGAAACGGTTTGGTCACGACGGCCAGCGTCAGGATACCCATCTCGCGGGCAATCTCAGCGACCACGGGAGCCGCTCCGGTGCCGGTGCCACCGCCCATGCCCGCAGTGATGAACAGCATGTCGGCGCCTTCGATCGACTCGCGGATACGGTCGCGATCTTCCTCGGCTGCCTGCCGGCCCACGGCCGGATCTGCGCCGGCGCCCAGGCCGCGCGTGACGTTTATCCCCAGCTGGACAAGCACATCAGCGTTGCACCGCTCAAGATGCTGTGCGTCCGTATTGGCACAGATAAAATCCACGCCGTTGATGCCACCGGCGACCATCTGGTTGACGGTATTACCGCCACCGCCACCGACGCCGATGACCTTGATTACCGCTTGCGCGTTCTTGTAGTCAGCAAATTCAAATACTTCTGGCATGTTGCACCTCTGTGGTTGCCGTGCTCTTCCTTCCGGAACATCGCCGTCTTGCGTCTCGAACGGATTGTCCCCGGAAATTTGCGTTCACTAAAAATTGCCTTGGAACCAGGCCTTCATTCGCTCCCACACCTGCGCGAAGGTGTTATCACCATGGGACAGGTCCATGCTGCCTCGTGGCATGGTCCGGTTACCGAATTCAAGCAGACCGACGCCGGTAGCGTGAATCGGGTTCTTGACCACATCAGACAGTCCCTTGACGCGCTGTGGCGTGCCGAGTCGAACCGACATGTGGAAGACCTCTTCAGCCAGATCAGTCAGCCCTTCCATCTTCGAAGAACCACCGGTGATCACCACGCCACCGGCCAGCAAATCCTCGAAGCCGGACCGTACCAGCTCCTTGTGGATCAGCATGAACAGTTCTTCGTAGCGGGGTTTGATGACTTCGGCCAGCGTGTAGCGTGACAGCCGACGCGGTGGGCGCTCGCCCACGCTGGGCACCTCGATGGCGTCGTCGTCTTCGATCAGTTCGGGCAGCGCACAGCCATAGCGAATCTTGATCTGTTCGGCGTGCTGTGTCGGCGTCCGCAGGGCCACCGCTATATCGTTGGTGACTTGATCGCCCGCAATCGGAATCACGGCCGTGTGTCGTATTGCGCCATTGACGAATACCGCGATATCCGAAGTGCCGCCGCCGATGTCCACCAGCGCGACACCCAGATCCTTTTCATCATCAGTCAGCACGGCATAACTGGAGGCGAGCTGCTCGAGAGTCAGCTTGGAGACTTCCAACCCACAGCGCGCTACGCACTTCTGGATGTTGTGCGCCGAGGTGACAGCACCCGTGACGATGTGCACCTTGGCTTCCAGGCGCACGCCGGACATGCCGACCGGTTCCTGAATACCTTCGTTATCGTCGACCGCGAATTCCTGTGGCAGGACATGCAGAATTTTCTGATCGGCAGGAATAGCGACCGCGCAGGCGGCATCGATCACGCGCTCGATATCGGATTCCGCCACTTCCTTGTTGCGTACGGCGACGATGCCGTGTGAGTTGAGCGAGCGCACATGCGCGCCACTGATGCCGCAGTGCACTGATTGAATGCGGCAACCTGCCATCAGTTCGGCTTCCTCGACGGCACGTCGGATCGAGTCGGTGGTCGCCTCGATGTTCACCACCATGCCCTTTTTCATGCCCTTTGACGGAGCCGTGCCCAAGCCGATGATCTCAACTTCGCCGTTGTTCGATTCGGCCACGATACACGCCACCTTAGAGGTGCCGATATCCAGCCCGACGATGAGGTTCCTCTCAGGCCGTTTGCTCATCCCGTCTTCTCCTGATGCGCAGGCGTTATGGCTGCCGTCCGGCTGCCACCGACCGCGAATCCGTCGCTGTAGCGCAAATCCACATAGCCAGCCGACGCCAACGCCTGCTGTGCCGCGCTCTTTTCCAGCGCGAAATTCACAAAGCGACGCATGCGTTCGGCCAGTTGATCACGCCCGAGCCTGAGCTCGAGCCCATTGTCCAGGCGGGCATTCCAGGCGCCCCGCCTGTCCAGAGCCAGCGACGCAAGATGCACACCATGACCGACGAGGATACCGGACAATTGCTGATATTGTTCATAGACTTTCTGGCCGCTGGCTGCCGGACCGTCGAGCTGCACCAGTCCCTCGGGGCGTGTATCCGGCACAAAGACCTTTCCATCAGCGCCCAGCACTCCATTCGTGCCCCAGTACGCCACGGCCTTGTGCTCATCCACATGAACGAGCACGCCATCCGGCCAGCGCCTCGATACATTCACATCGGCGAGCCAGGGCTGGCTTGCAAGTTTCTTCTGCAGCGCAGCGATATCGACATCGAAAAACGACGTCTTCAGATAAGGCGCGGCGATCGAGGCGATCTGCCGGTCGGAGACATGCGCGCTCTTGCCGCTGATGTACAACCGACGGGGGGCGGTTTGATCCGGCTTGATCCCCTGCCAGGTACAGGCCGCCACGCCCATGACCAGCACGCTGCCGAGTACCACATCCCTTAGTCTTCTGGAATCAAGCCATTTCATGTCTGTGCTCCCTGGCGCCGACGGCGATCGCCGCGGCTGCCACGCCCTTGTTCTTGAAAATCCTGTACGCGCATCGCCGACGGTTGCAGATGCTCCATGACCGGCTCATCGGCACGCTCCCGCCGCCAGCTCGCGCGCCAGCCCGCCGATATCACCGGCGCCAAGCGTCAGGACGACGTCGCCGTCCATGACCACGCCCGGCAAGACGTGTGTCAGATTCTGCAACTCGTCAACGAACACGGGATCGACCAGCCCGCGTGCGCGTACGCCGCGCGCCAGCGCGCGGCCGTCCGCGCCAACGATTGGCGCTTCGCCGGCGGCATACACCTCACACAGCACCAGCACGTCCAGATCGGCAAGCACCTGACAGAAGTCGTCGTACAGATCGCGCGTGCGGGTGAATCGATGCGGCTGGAACACCACGACCAGACGTCGATCCGGCCAGGCACCCCGCACGGCCGAAATCGTGCTGGCGACTTCGCGTGGATGATGGCCGTAGTCGTCGACCAGCAGCACCTGTTTGTCGCCGAGTGTTATCTCGCCGTGGACTTCGCAGCGCCGGTGAATGCCCGCGAACTGCGACAGACTGGCGCCAATTGCCGGCATATCGACGCCCAGTTCATGAGCCACGGCCACGGCGGCCAGCGCGTTCAGGACGTTGTGGCGGCCCGGCAGGTTCAGATGGACATCGACACCGGCATCACCGTTATGCTGCAGCGTGAAGCGCGTGCCGGTGCCGTCGAATACGAGATTCTCGGCGCGGAAATCCGCCGCGTGCTCGATGCCGTAGGTAATGATCGGCCGGCCGACGTCCGGCAGGATCGAGCGCACGACTGGATCATCGACGCACAGCACCGCCAGCCCGTAGAACGGCAGATGATGGAGAAACTCGACAAAGGCTTCCGTCAACTTGGAGAACTGCCCGCCGTAGGTCTCCAGATGATCGGCATCAATATTGGTGACGATCGCCATCATCGGCGTCAGGAACAAAAACGACGCATCCGACTCGTCGGCCTCGGCAACCAGATACGGACCCTCGCCCAGACGCGCATTGGAGTTTGTGCCCAGGACCCTGCCGCCAACAATGAACGTAGGATCCAGGTCGCCGTCGGCCAGTACCGACGCGACCAGACTGGTGGTGGTCGTCTTGCCGTGGGTGCCCGCCACCGCGATGCCGTAGCGGAATCGCATCAACTCCGCCAGCATCTCGGCGCGCCGGACCACCGGCACCAGACGCTTGTGGGCCGATACCACTTCCGGATTGTCATTGGCCACCGCAGTAGAGACCACCACCACATCGGCGGCGGCGGCGTGGGCCGCAGCATGGCCGATATGCACGGTAGCGCCCAGTTCGACCAGGGCAAGAGTTGCGGCGCTTTCCCGGGCATCGCTGCCGGTCACCCGATAGCCCAGATTCAACAGCACCCGGGCGATACCGGCCATGCCGACCCCGCCGATGCCGACCATGTGTACCGTCTTTACCCGTCGCATCGGGCGATGCGTAAGCGGCTCGAAGTCGTTCGACGGATGATGCGTGGCAGCGTTCATGCGGCCTCCAATGTTCGATAGCAGGCAGCCACAATATCGTCCGTCGCATGTGGCCAGGCCGCAGCGCGCGCTGCATTCGCCCGCGCCAGCAGCTGTTGTCGATCGCGGCACAGTTCGGCGATCTCACAGGCCAGTCGCATATCGTCCAGTTCGGATTGCGGGATCAGGCGCGCAGCACCAGCGTCGACCAGATACTGGCCGTTGGCGCGCTGATGATCGTCGGCGGCGAAGGGATAGGGAATAAGCAGCGCTCCCAGACCGGCGGCAGCCAGTTCGGCCACGGTAAGCGCGCCACTGCGGCAGATGACCAGGTCTGCCCAGGCATAGGCTTCGGCCATGTCGTCGATGAATACGCTGACCCGGGCCGACACACCGTGCTCGGCGTAGGCGGCCTCGGCCGCAGCCAGCGTGCTCCCGGCCTGGTGTCGAACCTGCGGGCGCTGGTCTGCCGGCAGCCGCGCGAGCGCTGCGGGAATCTGCTGGTTGATCGCCAGCGCGCCGCCGCTGCCACCCAGCACCAGCAGGCGGATGGCATCATCGCGGCCAGCGAAACGCACACCCGGTTCCGCCAGGGCCAGGATATCGGCACGCACCGGGTTACCAACGGTTTCTGGTGAACGCGCGGCCGGGAACGTATCGGGAAACGCTTGCAGGATCGTGCTGGCCATGCGTGACAACAAACGGTTGGTCAGACCGGCGGCGGCGTTCTGTTCATGAATGAGCAATGGCCGACCCTGCAAACGAGCCGCCAGGCCGCCCGGCCCGGCGGCAAATCCACCCATGCCGATCACTAGCGCTGGATCCAGCCGACGCACCAGTGAGAACGCCTGGGCGCAGGCGCGCGCCAGTTTCATGGGCGCCGCCAGCAGCGTCGTGAGCCGCTTGCCACGCAGGCCGGCTACATCGATCGTATGCAGCGCCAGACCTTCGGCAGGTACCAGACGTGCCTCGATGCCGGCTGATGTGCCCAGCCAGGACACGCTCGCTCCACGCGCGATCAGCACCCGGGCAACCGCCAGGGCCGGAAATACATGGCCACCGGTGCCGCCGGCCATGATCAAGATATGCGGCTGAGCCCGACTCATTGATCACCTCGCCCTGTCGTCTGCTTGGCGGGTATGCGAGTTTCCAGATCGACGCGGATCAACAGTGCACATAGCGCACACATCATGACCAGCGACGAACCGCCATAACTCATCAATGGCAGCGTCAAGCCCTTGGTTGGCAGCAGGCCCATGTTCACCGCCATGTTCACGAATGCCTGCAGTACCAACCAGGCCGATAGCCCATAGGCTACAAAGCCGCCAAACGTCTGGCCGGCATCCAGCGCACGCCGGGCGATCACAAAACCACGCCAGACCACCATCGAGAACAACGCAATGAGCACGAGCGAGCCGATCAGGCCGAATTCCTCGGCGTAGATCGCGAACAGGAAGTCGGTGTGGGTTTCAGGCAAATACGAGAGTTTCTGCACCGAATTACCGAGCCCGACGCCGGCCAGGTGGCCCCGACCGATCGCAATCAGCGACTGTGTCAGCTGAAAACCGCTGGCAAACGGATGCGCCCAGGGATTCGAAAAACTTACCAGGCGCTCAAGGCGATATGGCGACGAGAACACCAGGACAACAAGCGTCGCGCCGCCGACAACAGCCAGCACGACAAGATTGAACAGACGCGCGCCGGCCACGAACAGAATGATCCCGGCGACGGTAACGAGAATGGTCGCGGCGCCGAAATCAGGCTCGAGCAGCAACAGGAAACTGGCAATCACCATGAACAACATTGGCCGGAACAGCCCACCCCAGCTGGTGGCCAGTTCCAACTGGCGCCGCGTGGCATAACCGGCGACATACATAATGAGACAAAGACGGGCCGGCTCGGACGCCTGCAACGACACCGGTCCGAGATGCAGCCAGCGCTGGGCACCGTTGACGGAATGTCCAAGCCCCGGTACGAGAACCACCAGCAGCAGCAACAGGCCCAGTCCGAGCAGAGCAAATGTGCTGGCCTGGAACACCCGCATGGGAATATGCAGGATGACAAACCCAATCACCAAGCCAATAAGTCCATAGACCGCCTGACGATAGAAGAAATACAGCGAATCTCCGGACAGCCGCTCGGCTACTGCGACCGACGCCGAGCCAACCATCACCAGGCCAAGACAGAGGATGACTACCAGGGTGCCTAGCAGCAGCAGATCGGGCCGGGCCCGCGGCAGGTGCAGAAAGTCAGGCGCGCGCATCATGCCGCAAGCTCCCGAACCGCGGCGGCAAAGACGTCACCGCGTTGCATATAGTTGTCGAACTGATCGAAGCTCGCGCAACCGGGCGACAACAACACCGTATCGCCCGGCTGGGCCATTTCGTGGGCGCAGGCGACCGCGTCGGTCAGCGTGGCCACACGGTGCACGTTCGCTTGATCCGCCACGGCGCGGGCGATCAGCTCACCGTCCTGGCCAAACACGATCACGGCCCGTGTCTTTTCGGCTGCAACCGGCGCCAATTCGGTGAAATCCGCGCCTTTGGCCTGGCCGCCGGCCAACAGGATCACGGGCGCCGCCATGCCGGCCAGGGAGGCCAGCAGCGCGCCCAGGTTGGTGCCCTTGGAATCATTGATCCAGCGCACGCCGCGGATCTCGGCGATGGTCTGGCAGCGATGGGCCAGCCCAGCAAACGACCGAAGCCCCTGCCGGATCACGTTATCATCAATGCTGATCGCCTCGGTCAGCGCCCAGACCGCCAATGCATTGGCTGCATTATGGCGACCGGTCAACCGCAGTTCGTTTATATTCATCCAGGGCTGATCGCCGCGCCCGAGCGCCGATTGGTCGTCCAGCAGGCGATAATCGGCGTGGCGCGCGGTGCCAAAGCGCAGCACGCGCGCCGAGCCGGTACTCATGCTCGCCACACGTGGGTCGTCAATGTTGATCACGGCCACTTCAGCGGCGTCGAAGATTCGCGCCTTGAGAGCGGCGTAGTGCTCGAGGCTGCCATGGCGATCAATATGATCAGGCGATACGTTGAGCACGGTCGCCGCGCGGCTGGCCAGTGACTGCGTCAGCTCTAGCTGAAAGCTGGACAGTTCCAGCACGTAAAGCTCGACGTCATCGGCCAGCAGGTCGAGCGCGGGCGGGCCGTAGTTGCCGCCGATCGCGGTCACCCGGCCTGCCGCCCGGGCGATTTCCGTCACCCAGGCCGTCACCGTGGACTTGCCGTTCGATCCGGTGATGGCTATAAGGCTGGGGACTGGGGACTGCGAGCTGGGGGTGCGGGCCCGCAGGGCTCGGGCGAACAGCTCAATATCGCCGACGATGGGAATCCCGACGTCACGCAGTTCCTGCACAAAGGGCTCGCTCAGGGATATGCCGGGTGAGACGACGGCTTCGGTAATCTGGTCGAGCGGGACCGGCGAGGCGAACGCGCCGAATGCGCACGGCACATTGCTCAGCGTCTCTAATTCGCGCAGATTCGGCGGTGCAGCACGACTGTCGGTCACAACAAACGGAACACCGGCCCGTACCAGATGTCGGGCAACGGACAACCCGGTCGCTCCCAGCCCCACGACCAGCCGGATCCCAGTCCCCAGTCCCCAGTCCCCAGTCCCGTGCTTCGCACTACTCATCGGATCTTCAACGTCGAGAGGCCGATCAGCACCAGCACCAGGGTGATGATCCAGAAACGGACGATGATCTTCGGCTCGGCCCAGCCCTTGAGCTCGAAGTGATGATGCAGCGGCGCCATGCGGAACATGCGCTTGCCGGTGAGCTTGAAGGTCGCGACCTGCAGGATCACCGACACGGTCTCGGCGACGAAGATCCCGCCCATGACCACCAGGATCAGTTCCTGGCGCACGATCACCGCGACCACGCCCAGGGCTGCGCCCAGGCCTAGCGCGCCGACGTCGCCCATGAACACCTGGGCCGGGTAGGCATTGAACCAGAGAAATCCCAGCCCTGCGCCGGCGATCGCGGTACAAAATATCGCCAGCTCGCCGACGCCCGGGATATATGAAAAGCCGAGATAGCTGGAGAACTGCGCGTTGCCGGTCACATAAGCGAAGATTGCCAGCGCGGACGCCACCAGCACGCACGGCATGATCGCCAGACCGTCCAGGCCGTCCGTGAGATTTACCGCGTTGGAGGACCCGACGATCACGATGTAGGCCCAGAGGATATAACCGGCACCCAACGGAATGGCAACGTGCTTGACCATCGGGATCAGCACGCTGGTTTCAGCCGGACTGGCCGCTGCCAGATACAGCCACAGACCCGCCGCAAGGCCTACGGCACTCTGCAGACCGTATTTCGCGCGAGCCGACAGCCCCTTGCTGTTGCCCAGTTTGAGCTTGCGATAATCATCCACGAAACCGATGGCGCCAAACCCGGCGGTGACCAGAAGCGCCAGCCAGACCCAGCCGTTGGCCAGATTGGCCCATAGCAACGTTGAGATGATCACCGCGACCAGGATGAGCGTGCCGCCCATGGTCGGCGTGCCGGCCTTGACCAGATGACTCTGCGGACCGTCGTCGCGCACGAACTGCCCGATCTGATGGAAGGTGAGCTTGCGGATCATGATCGGCCCGCAGACAAACGAAAACACCATCGCCGTCAGCACGCCGAGAATTGCGCGAAAAGTGAGAAACTGGAACACGCGAAAGCCGCTGTAGGCCGGTTCCAGCAGGTGGGCAAGATAAATCAGCATCTCGCACCCGCGGCGTTGGTCGCCTCGGCCGGGCGCGGCAGCTTCAGGGCGTCGGCTACCCGATCCATGCGCGCGCTGCGTGATCCCTTGACGAGGATAATGACCTCGGAGGCGTCGTCCTCGGTGAGCGCCGCCTCGAGCGCGGCATTCAACGCGTCGTGATCGGCAAACCATTCGGCACCAGCGCCAAAAGCGTCTGCCGTCAGGCGGCTATGGCGCCCGGTCACAAACAGACGGTCGATACCGGCTTCACGAGCAGCGACACCGGCGTCGTGATGCGCAGACTGCGTGAACTCGCCTAGCTCGGCCATGTCGCCGAGCACTGCCCAGCGACGACCGCCCTGCTGGGAGAGCCAAGACAAAGCCGCTGCCAGCGAACCTGGATTGGCGTTATAGCTGTCGTCGACCAGACGCGCATCGTGGCGCGCCGGCGTAATCGCCAGGCGGCCGCCGACCGCCGCCATTTTCGCCAGCCCGCTGGCAACCGTTTGTGCATTCAGGCCAACGGCAAAGGCCACGGCCGCGGCCGCCAACGCGTTCTCGACGTTATGTCGGCCAGCAAGGCCCAGATCGACTCTTGATCGTCCGGTGGGCATGACCAGCGTGAAGCGCACGCTGGCATCATCGAGCTCGATATCCGTCGCACATACGTCGGCCGCTCGGTCCGAGATAGCGGAGAACAGGACCTGACGCCGACGCCCGGCCCGTTCACGCCAGAAACCGGCAAAGTCGTCATCGGCGTTGATTACGGCGGTGCCATCGTCCGGCAGCCGCGAGAACAACTCGCCCTTGCCCCGGGCAATACCTTCGCGGCTGCCAAAGCCTTCCAGATGCGCCCAGCCGGCATTGGTGATCACGCCGATCGTCGGCCGTGCGATCTCGGTCAGATGGGCGATCTCGCCCAGATGATTGGCGCCCATCTCGATCACTGCGCGCTGGAACGAGCTGTCCAGCCGCATCAGCGTCAGCGGCACGCCAAGATGATTGTTGAGATTTCCATCGGTGCCCAGCACCGGGCCGGCCTCGGCAAAGATCGCCGCGATCATTTGCTTGACCGTGGTCTTGCCGTTGGAGCCGGTCACGCCGACCACCGAACCGGCAAAACCGGCGCGAGCGAGTTGGGCTGCGCGCTGGAGTGCGTGTCCAACGTCTTCGACCACGATCTGCGGCAGCCGCGAGCATTGTTTGTGCGTGACCACGGCAGCCGACGCACCCAGGCTGGCGGCCTTGCTCACGAATTCATGGCCGTCGGCATGTGCACCGGCCAAGGCAAAGAACAGGGCGCCGCGCGACAGCCGCCGGGTATCGATGCTGGCCCCGTCGAAGAGAGCGTCCGCCCCATGCAGGACACCGCCGAGAGCGGTCGCGAATTCGGAGAGTCGGCCTTTCATGCGGCCTCCAGTACTCGGCGCGCGACCTGGCGGTCGTCGAAAGGGAATCTTTGCTCGCCAATCTGTTGGCTGTCTTCATGGCCCTTGCCGGCAATCAGCAATACGTCGCCTGCCTCGGCGGCGGCGATTGCCGCGGCAATCGCCGCCGCCCGGTCATGCACGACACAGTAGCGATCCGCCGGATAACCGGCCTCTTCAAAACCTGCAAGAATATCGGCCACAATCGCCTCGGCCGACTCACCACGCGGGTTGTCGTCGGTCACCCATATCTGATCGGCCAGACGAGCCGCCGCAGCCGCCATCAACGGCCGTTTGCCGCGGTCGCGTTCGCCGCCGCAGCCAAATACGCACAGCAGCCGACGTTCACTGTGCGCGGCCAATGCCGTAAGTGCGGCTTCCAGGGCGCCAGCGGTATGGGCGTAATCCACGATAACCAGCGGCTGCGCCTGGCTGCCTGCAATACGCTCCATCCGCCCCGGCACCGTTGGCAGTTCAGCCAGCACCGCGATGGCGCGATTCAACGACACGTCACGGGCCAACAGGACAGCGAGCACGGCGGCCAGGTTGTAAGCGTTGAAAGCGCCCACCAGATGGCTGTCGAGCGTGGCTCGACCGGCGTGGGTATCGAAATCGATCACCAGGCCATCGATGCGAGTCGCCAGACCGGCGATCCGCACATGATGCGCATGCTCGGCCACCGCCGGGTTCTGCCCATAGGCAATTGTGATCACCTCAGGCGCCAGATCGGTCAGCCAGGCCCGACCGATCGTATCGTCGGCATTGATCACGGCCTGCGCGAGCCCGGCCAGATCGAACAGACGACGCTTGGCAGACACATAGGCTTCCACGCTGCCGTGATAGTCCAGATGATCACGCCCGATCTGGGTCAGCACAGCAATATCCAGGGCCATACCGGCAATCCGGTCCTGAGCCAGTGCATGTGAAGACACTTCGAGAGCCACGCTCTGCGCATCTGCGTTGACAAACGCGGCCAGCCAGCGCTGCAGGCCAATGGCATCCGGCGTGGTATGGCTGGCAGGCGACAGCGCATCCGGCCAACCGAATCCCAGCGTGCCGAGATAGCCACAGCGGCTCCCGAGCGCGTCCAGTGCACGTGCCATCAACCAGGCACAAGAGGTCTTGCCGTCGGTCCCGGTAATCCCTGCCGTGAACAGCGCGGCCGACGGCTCGTCATAGCCACGGGCAGCAATCACGCCCACCAGCTGGGCCAGCCCCGGTACCCGAATATTCGGACACGTCAGCACCGGCGGCTCGCGGCCGTCGGCGATATCCCAGGCAATCGCAGACGCCCCGGCGGCCAGCGCCTGCTCGGCGTAGTCCAGTCCGTGGCCCGCGTGGCCGGCGCAGGCCAGAAAGAGCGAGCCGGGCGCCACCTCACGGCTGTCCCGTGCCAGACCATCCACGAGGATGTCCGGAATATTCTCCAGCGCAGCCAATCCGGCCAGCAGATGCGGCAGGGCCTGGGGCGACATGACAGCAGGCGCGAGCATGGTCATCCCCCTGCCGTTCGGGATTCGGCAGCGGCCGTCAGCATTCCCGGCTTATCCGGCGGCACATGCAGTATTCGCAGCGCATCGCGCATGACGCTGGCGAATACGGGTGCGGCCACCGTGCCGCCGTAATACGAGCCCACAGTCGGCGCATCGACCACGACCAGCGTCACCAGTGCCGGATGATCGGCCGGTGCCATACCGACAAACAGCGCGCGGTGCTGATTATGATGATACCCGTCGTTGCTGACCTTGCGCGCGGTACCGGTCTTCCCCGCCACGTCGTAGCCGGTTATCCTGGCGCGCGGCGCCGTGCCCTGGTCGGTCACCACGCCCTCAAGCAGATGCCGCATGGTCCTGGCCACTTTTGGCGAGATCGCCTGCTGGGCCGGCGGATGCATGTCGGCGCCCTTGCCCAGGACGAGACGCAGGCTACGGAGTTTGCCCGCGTCGGCTATGGCGCCGTACGCCCGGATCAACTGCAGCGGCGTGACCGCAAAACCGTAGCCATAGGACGCCGTCGCAGTTTCGACGTTGTCCCAGGTGTAGTAGTCGCGCAGCACGCCAAAACGCTCGCCCGGGAAACCCGTGCCCGTAGTCTCGCCAAAGCCGAAGTTGCGGAAATCCTGCCACACCGCTTTCGCGCCCATCTTCAAACCGACGTGCGCCGCGCCGACGTTGCTGGATTTCTGCAGAATCTTGGCAAAATCCTCGTCGCCGTAGTTGAGTTCGTCCTTGATGGTCAGACGCCCGACCTGGAACCAGCCCTTGGTCTGGATATGGTCGGCCGTGGTGTAGGTACCGTCGTTCAGCGCGCCCGACAAAACGATCCCCTTGGCGGTGGATCCGGGTTCCATGACATCGGTCGCAGCGCGCAAGCGCATGCCCGCCGGGTTGATCGAGCTGCGATTATTCGGATTGAAACTGGGATAGGACGCGACTGCCAGCAGCTCGCCGGTATTCGGATTCAGCATCACTACCGTGCCATCCTTGGCCTTGTGGCTGATCACCGCTTCCTTGATGTTGCGATACGCCAGATACTGCAAGCGCGAATCGATGGTCAGGCGCAGATCGTGGCCCGGCTTCGGCGGCTTGAACTCGTTGAGATCGTCTACCACCCGGCCGCGGCCGTCCTTGACCACACGCCGTTCGCCCGGCACGCCTTGCAGGAAGCTGTTGCGCGCGAGTTCCATGCCCGACTGACCCTGACCGTCGATGTTGGTCAAACCCACGAGCTGCGCGGCCGCTTCACCGGCCGGATAATAGCGCTTGTATTCGCGTTGCAAAAAAATCCCCGGCGCGTCTACGTCGGTCACTTTCTTGGCGTCGAAAGGCGACAGCTGGCGCCGCAGATACAGGAACTGACGGCTCTTGTAGTCCTGCAGACGCTGGCGCAGGTCGGCGGTCGACATATTCAGTGTTTTAGCCAGCGCCGGCAGTTTGTCGGGGGCGGCCAGCACGGCGCTCGGCACGGCCCATACCGACTCGGTCGGCGCCGACAGCGCCAACGGCCGACCGTTGCGATCCACAATCGCGCCGCGATGAGCCGGCACAGAGACCGTGCGTAGATGACGCATGTCGCCCTGGTGAGTCAGGAAGGCCTGATCCAGCACCTGGAGATCGAAAGCACGCCAGCCAAGCGCGCCAGCAAAGCCGGCGAACAGCAGGAGAACGAACCACGGGCGCCAACGGCCCGGTTCCGGGATATCCTGGTGCGGTTCGCGGCGACTCATCGGCCGTTCTCCAGCACGACGTAGCTCTTGGGTTGAATCATGCCCAGGCGCGTGCGCGCGACCTGCGATACCCGGTCCGGACTGGCCCAGGTACTGTCCTCGAGCTGAATCTGCGCCCACTCGGTGTTCAGGCTGTCCTGCGCCACGCGCTCAGTCTGCAAGGTATGAAAAAGCTCGCGGGTTTTCTGCTTGGACTGAACCACGGCGACCGCGCTGACGACGTTAAGCGCCAACAGGAACACAATGATGACCACGCGCCGGGTCATGCCGACACCTCGGGCGCAGCGGTGCGCTCGGCCACCCGCATGATCGCGCTGCGAGCACGGGGGTTCGTCGCCAGTTCGGCCTGATCGGCACGGATCGGCTTGCCGATCAGATGCAGAGCAGGCGCGGGGGCCGCTGCCATCGGTACGACCGGCTGGGGCGGACGTGCCTGATGGCGCATGAATCGCTTGACCCGCCGATCCTCAAGAGAATGAAAACTGATCATGACTAGACGACCGCCGGGGGCGAGCACCGACAGGACGCCAGCCAGTGCGTCCTCCAGTGCGCCCAGCTCGTCGTTGATATGTATGCGAAACGCCTGAAAGGTCCGAGTCGCTGGATGAATTCGCTTGGCCTGTGCAAACCGAGCCGGGACCGCAGTCTTGATGATATCGGCCAGACGCGCGGTGTCGGTCAGCCGACCCTCGACGCGCGCGTCGACGATCGCGCCCGCGATACGGCCGGCCATTGGCTCGTCACCCAAACGCTTGATCACAGAAGCGATCTCGCCGTGACTCGCACGCGCCAGCCAAGCCGACAACGGCTCGCCGGCGTCGGGGTTCATCCGCATATCGAGCGGGCCAGCACGACGAAAAGAAAAACCGCGTTCCGCCACATCGAACTGCGGCGACGACACGCCCAGATCGAACAGGACACCGTCGACTCGACCCAACAGGCCCAGCCCCGCCATCCGCGATGCCAATTCGGCAAACGACGCGCGGATAAACGTCAGCCGCTGATCGCCAGCGGCCAGTTCGCAGGCGACGCGTTCAGCATCGGGATCCTGATCGAATACGATCAGGCGCCCACGCTGCTGATCCAGGCGTTCGAGAATGCGGCGACTGTGTCCGCCCCGGCCGAAAGTGGCATCGACATAGCAGCCGTCCGGCCGAACCGCGAGCGCATCGACCGCGGCTTCGGCCAGTACCGGCGCATGTTCGTACGATTCCACGTCAAACACCGGCGCGCGTTGAAAAGCGGCGAATGTGGCGTTCACAGACTGATGTCCATGAGGACGTCAGGTAACTCGCCGTTGGCGGCGTCCTTGGCCAGGCTGGCAGCCGTATCCTCGGCGCGGGCGTTGAACTGCGCTTCATCCCAAAGCTCAAACAGATTGCCGATTCCCGACAGCACCGCCCGCGATTCGAGCCCCGCAGCCATTCGCAGGTTCGACGGCAGTAACAGCCGTCCCTGCCGATCCATGTCGATATCGCGCGCATTGCCAATAAAAAACCGCTGAATATTACGAACTTTGGGATCCAGACCACCACGGGACAGCAGACGAGACTCGAATGCCTGGAATTCCGGCCCCGGATAGATCAACAAACAACCGTCCCAATGTCGGGTGATGACGAGCCGGCCGGCGCAGTCGTCTATCAACGACTGACGATAGGACGCCGGGATCGCTATACGACCCTTGGCATCAATCGTGACTGGATGTGACCCCTTCAACACTGAGCGGCCCCCTGCTGCACCGTTTACACCACTTTGCCCCACTTCATTCCATTATCGGCCACTATAGGCAGTCGCTGAATAGGGTGTCAAGCATTAGCATTCGGTTAAAAACCGCTGCGAATCAGAGGTTTCCAAGAGTCATGAAATATGCCTATCAACCTGTTATCGACCGACTAATAGACCATTTATTTCAGCTATTTGTTATCTTTTACTGAACATCCATACAGTTTTATGCCGCGAGTCAATTCAAGTGCCCGCGGAAGCGTTCAACCGCACTTGATTCGCTGCGTGGAAAAAATGGCGCGCAAGCCGGCCCACAGAAAAAAAGGCGCCACTACCGCGGCAGTGGCGCCTTTGTTCAATCGAAAAAACGGAGTCGGTCGATAAGCCGGGTTCTGTCGCGCGCAGTCATTCATCTGGGACACGCGTCACCGCGCGCCTCATGCGACCTACCCGAGGACTATGCGGGCCGCACGTCGTCCTCCTATTTGGTCTTGCTCCGGATGGGGTTTACCGTGCCACGTACCGTTACCGGACGCGCGGTGCGCTCTTACCGCACCCTTTCACCCTTGCCGGACCCGCGAACGGGCCTTCGGCGGTCTACTCTCTGTTGCACTTTCCGTAGGCTCGCGCCCCCCAGGCGTTACCTGGCATCCTGCCCTGTGGAGCCCGGACTTTCCTCGACGCCCCGGACCGAAATCCGAGCCGCCGCGACTGCGTGACCCACTCCGTGCTGACAAGGGTATCACCCGGCGAAGCGGTTCGGTAGGTTGACTGCCCACTCGTCTCAGCCCGTATCAGACAACGTCAGCGCTTGGGCATAGGCGCGGTTGCGCGCCACCCCGGTCAGCCGCGCGGCAATCGCTGCTGCCTGCTTGGTCCCCGTTACCGGCACCAATTCGGCCAACAGGGCATCCAGCGATATGTCGCGGACGGTTTTTTCGATCACCGGCGCGCCCGCCACCACCAGTACGAATTCGCCACGTCGATGATTAGCGTCTGCCGCGAGCCAGTCGACCAATGCCCCTGTCGTCAATTGCACACTCTGCTCATGCATCTTGGTGAGCTCGCGCGCGACCACGATCGCTCTGTCCGTCCCGAGCACGCTCGCCAGATCGGCGGCGGTCGCCGCGATGCGGTGGCTGGACTCGTAGTACACCAGCGTACGCGGCTCGTCGGCCAGCTCCTTCAGACGCTGGCGACGCGCTGTGGCCTTGGCAGGCAGAAACCCTTCGAACACGAAACGATCGGTCGGCAGGCCGGCTATCGACAACGCGGCAACCGCGGCACAGGGGCCCGGCACCGTTCTGACCTCGATACCGGCCGCTCGAACGGCGCGTACGAGCACAAATCCAGGATCGCTGATCAACGGCGTGCCCGCATCACTGATCAAGGCTAGCGATTCGCCGGCCTGCAGCCTATCGATCAGCATCCGAGAGCGTGCTTCTTCGTTGTGCTCATGCAGTGAAATCAGTGGCGTGGTCACCCCCAGATGCTCGGTCAGTCGGCGACTATGGCGCGTGTCCTCGGCCGCGATCACATCAACCTGTGTCAGCACGGCGCGCCCCCGCACCGAAAAATCGGAAAGATTGCCGATCGGCGTGGCAACAATCCACAGTATTCCCGGCGAGTCAGCTAGTGAAGACATCAAGACCTCTCTGATTGGATGATCGTCCTCGCAAGGCGATTTGCCGCCGGCGCGGGCCGGATCGAACGGCAACACGCTCTAGACATATCGCCACAGCGACAGAAGTTGCAAGTAAAGGCAACCAGGCGAGGAATGCGCTGATATTATGCCCGCTCGTGCTGACAGCTACGTGTATCAGCACGCTCAAATTCCCGGAGCCGAGCAATGAAAGCGATTCAGCCCATCAGCCGCGCGCTGTGCCTTGTCGCAGTGAGCCTAGTCGTAGCCGCCTGTAGCACCAGCGGCGGCATCGGCTCGAACGGGCAGCGGCTGTCGCCGGCCGAGGCCGCTGCCCAGGCCGAGGCCACCGCCCATTATGCCAAGGCCACCCAGCTATATATGCAAGCCGCGGCAGGCGCTACGGGGCCTGGCGCTCAGCGCAATTATCGGCTTCAGGCGGGACTGTCTGCCGCACAGGGCGGAGATGTCCAAAGCGCCGGACAGATTCTCGACAGTATCGAACCCGGATCGCTGAATGCCACCGACCGGGCGCTGTACGGCCTGGCTCGGCGTGAGATATCGATTGCCGATCTGCCGCCCGATCAGGCACTGCGCCGGCTGCCACCGCCCAACCCCGGCACTTACCCATCGGTTGCCCAGCGCGTCTGGGAAAAACGCGCGCAGCTGTTTTCTGCGGCCAATCAGCCTGTAGAGAGTGTCCAGGCGTTGACCATGCGGTCGGGCGAGCTGCGCGACCCGCAGGCGATTCGCGCGAACGACAACCGAACCTACGACCGCTCGCTGGATGCCATCGGTCTGGGCCTCGGCCCGCGCAGCCTCGCTGCCGTCAACGCCGGGCAAACGACTCAGGGCTGGCTGGCGCTGGCGAATATCGGCGCGCGCGGCTATCCCAACATCGATCAACGCAATCAGGCGCTGGCCCAGTGGCAGAATCAGTACCCGGGCCATCCGGCCAACCGCTCGGTGCTGGCCGACCGTTTCAATTACGACGCCGGCACGGCCACGCTGCCGGTCGGCAGCAACGGCCCGGCGTCAGGCCCCGCGGCCCGGCCGCCCAGCCGCCAGATCGGTCTAGCCCTGCCTCTGACCGGACAGTTCCAGAATGCGGCGCAGGCAATTCGCGACGGTTTCATGTTCGCCTACAACAACAAGAACGACGGGCTCCCGAAGCCACAGATCTACGACTCCAACACCATGGCGGCGCAGCAGCTGCTGGCGCGCGCGCAACAGGACAACATCGGCGTGCTTGTTGGCCCGCTGGACAAGTCCAAGGTGTCGGCGATGGCCGGATTGCAGAGCAACATCCCGGAAATCGGACTCAATTATGTGGACTCCCCGGTCAGTCGATCGGGTTTCTATCAATTTGCACTATCGCCCGAAGACGAAGCCCGTGCCGCTGCCCGGCGCGCTCACGACATGGGCTACAGCACGGCGCTGGCCCTGGTGCCCCAAGGCAGCTGGGGCGATCGCGTGCTGGATGCCTTTCGCAAGCAGTTCAATGCACAGGGCGGCCAGCTCTCCAACCATGCTACCTACAACGGGGACGGCCACGATCACAGTCAGGCTATTCAATCGGTGCTATCGGGCAGCCAAGCCGATTTCATCTTCGTGGCCGCGCAGCCCATCCAGGCCCGCCTGATACGCAGTCAGCTGAAGTACTACGGCGCCATGAACCTGCCGATGATCACGACCTCACTTGCCTATACGGGCCAGGTCGATCGAGACAAGGATATCGATCTGGACAACGTCCATTTCGTAGACATGCCATGGATTCTCGGCAACGGCCCGACGATCACCGCCCTGCGCAGTGCTGCCCAGCAGCAGTACGGCGTCGAGGCAAGCGCCTTCGCCCGCCTGTTCGCTATGGGCATGGATGCCTGGCTGCTGACGCGCAAGATCGAAGAACAGGGCCTGCAATCCGGCGATACGTTTGAAGGCATGACCGGCTTTCTTGCAGTCGAGCCCGACAATCGCATCCAACGCTATATGGCGTGGGCGGTGTTCCATAACGGCGCGCCGCAGCTGCTGCAGATGCCGACTCGTTCGGATGTTCAGGCAGATATGGCCAACCCTGCCGCGCCGCCCTCGATGACGACGCCGATCAGTCCCGCAGGCAATCAGCCAGACCGCGGCTATATCCAGCCCGGACCGTCCACTCAGCCCAATAACCAGAGCAACAGCAGCGGCGAAAACCATTGACCATCGACAGCCGGCGATTGCAGCGGCTCGAACCCGACGGAGACAGCCATCGGTGAGACACAGACCAAGGGGCGCGAAGCCGAAAAACGCGTTGATCGCGCGGCCCGTCGCCGCGGATGGCGACGGGTTGCGGCCAACTATACGGTGCGCGGCGGCGAGCTGGATCTGGTATACCGCGCCGGTGAATTGCTGGTCGTGGTTGAAGTACGGTATCGATCGCGCAGCGATTACGGGGGTGCGGCAGGCAGCGTCACCGCCACCAAGCAACGACGGATCGTGCTGGCGACGCGGCATCTGCTGGCGGACAATCCGCGATTTGCCGAACTGCCCATCCGTTTCGATGTCGTCGGCGTGGACGACTCGAATACGCTCGACTGGATCGAAGACGCTTTCTATGGGGAATGATCATGACCGCTGAACACGACAGGCAACACACCGATCTGATCGCCGAGCTGTTTGCTGACAGCCGCCTGGCCAATGAAGCCACGCTCGCTGCCGCCGGCCCGATAATCGTCGACGTAGCAGATCGGATCCTCGACTGCTGCCTGCAGGGCGGCAAGATGCTCAGCTGCGGCAACGGCGGATCAGCCGGCGACGCACAGCACTTCTCGTCCGAGCTGGTGAATCGATTCGAACGTGAGAGACGCGCGCTGGCCGCCATTGCGCTGGTCACCGAAAGCTCGACGATAACCGCCATCGCCAACGACTATGGCTACGACTATGTCTTCGTTCGCCAGATCGAGGCTCTGGGCCAGGCTGACGACATCCTGCTGGCGATCAGCACCAGCGGCAATTCGAGCAATATCGTGGCCGCGATTGACGCCGCACACGAACAAGGCATGCAGGTGGTCGCACTGACCGGGCGTGATGGTGGAATGATCGCTGGCCGGCTGAACGATCAGGATTTAGAGCTCCGAGCCGCCTCGAACTCCACCGCCCGCATTCAGGAAATGCACCTGCTGATGATGCACTGTGTGTGCCGGCTGATCGAGGATCGACTAACCGACAATTGAGTGCACGTATCACAGGCTTTTGAAAACGGCCGGCCACATGACGCGTCAAGGAAAGCGTCGGTTGCGGGACTACTTCACAACCTTGAGATGGGAACGCTTTTTCTTGGCTTGCTCATCGCTGTTTTTCTCAACCCCCGATTTGGATTCATCTGCTGCTGGCGGCTCCGGCGATTCCTCAACCTCGCCAAACAGCATGCCCTCGCCGTTCTCACGGGCATACAGGGCCAGTACAGCACCCGGAGGCAGGCTGACGTCGTAGCTCTGGCCGGAGAAACGAGCCGAAAAATGAATCAGATCGTTTTCCAGCGACAAGCCTCGTACGGCGCCGGGACTGATGTTGACGGTGATCTTGCCGTCGTCGGTCACAAATTGCCGCGGGACATTGACCCCGGCCGCATCGGCTGCCACCAGCAGATGCGGCGTGAGATCGTTATCCAGCACCCAGTCGTACAGGGCGCGGATCAGATAAGGGCGGCGCGAGCTGAGTTCGGCCATGATGTCCTCTGTCGTCGTTCAGGTCGTCGGTCTGTGTCTCAAGCGCCCGGCTTGATGTGGCGCATATCGGCTTCAACAGCCGACAGACTGGGCTCGAATGCCGGCCGCTCAAACAGCCGCTGTGCATATTTGGCAAGCTTGTCACCGTGCCGGGTAGGCAGTTCAACCTGGTAATGTTCCAACCGCCATAGTATGGGCGCCAACGTACAATCCAACAGCGAAAACTCGTCACCGATATATTTCTTGGTCGCGAATTCCGCAGCCAGCGTGGTTAGCATCTCAGTCATCCGGGTACGTGCCCGGCGCGCCACCGCTGGCGTCGCTTCCAGCTCTTCGCAGAGCGGATACAGATCGGCCTCCATGCGAAAGATCGCTAGCCGATACTGCGCACGCATTACCGGATCGACCGGCATCAACGGCGGATGCGGATAGCGCTCATCGATATACTCGATGATGATTCTCGGATCGTAGACCACAAGATCACGATCGACCAGCGTCGGCACGCTGTTATACGGATTGAGCTGAAGCAGATCCTCGCTTTCCTCTTCCTCGCGCAACTCGACCACGTCGTAGCTGGCGACCCCTTTCTCGGCCATCACCAGGCGCACCCGGTGGCTGTGCACGCAATCCGGGCGCGAATAGAGCGTTATGGTGGAACTGCGACTGGGCATATAAGGTTTCCTATGTAAGCGCGACGCCGCATGCAGGGCCGTCGTGCACGCAAGACGCTGGCGGCTCACGAATGCAGCGCCTGCATTCGACGACTTTACGGCGACCCACCAGCACAGCACATCATACCGCTGCGGTCGCCGTTCGCTACGACGGCATCGCCAGCAGCAGCACTGAAAACTAGAAAAAACTATAGCATGACGGCATGGATTGCCGACCGGGCGCGTGCTTTTAATTTTTCCTGTCGCCACGTGCACGCGCGGATGCCGCATGGGCGTGCAGGCCTTCACCGTCAGCCAGCCGGCCGGCGATATCCGCCATGTAGTCGGCGCCGTCTTCGCTGGCCTTGACGATCGATATCCGCTTCTGGAAATCGTAGACCCCCAGCGCAGATGAGAAACGCGCCGTGCGCCCGGTCGGCAGTACGTGATTGGGTCCGGCGCAGTAATCGCCAAAGGCTTCGGGCGTACGATGCCCCATGAAGATGGCGCCCGCATGCTGGATCTGGTCGAGCAGCACATCGGGGTCGGCGACCGCCAACTCCAGATGTTCAGGCGCAATACGATTAGAGAGAGCCACCGCCTCTGCCATGTCGCGACATGCGATCAGCGCGCCGTGACCAGCCAGCGCCGCTTCGATAATCTCGGCTCTTGGCTGCGATGGCAGTAATCGGACCACGGCAGCGTCGACCGCCGCCAGATAATCAGTGTCCGGACTGATCAGGATGGCACGTGCCATCTGGTCATGTTCGGCTTGCGCGAACAGATCGAGCGCAGCCCATTCCGGATCGCCGCTGCCGTCCGCCAGAATCAATACTTCCGAGGGCCCGGCCACCGACTCGATGCCTACGCGCCCAAACACCTGGCGCTTCGCGCTGGCCACATAGGCGTTGCCCGGCCCGACGATCTTGTCCACCTCGGGCACAGTCTCGGTACCATAGGCCAGTGCCGCCACCGCCTGCGCGCCGCCGATGGTAAAGAATCGGTCGACGTCAGCGATGGCGGCCGCGGCCAGCACCCAGTCGTTGAGCTCGCCGTCCGGCGCCGGCGAGACCATGATCACCTGGCCCACACCGGCAACTCTGGCCGGCAGTGCATTCATCAGCACGCTGGACGGATAAGCCGCCTTGCCGCCGGGCGCATAGATCCCCGCGCGCTCTAGCGGGCGCACGACCTGCCCCAGCTCGGTGCCGTACTGGTCGCTATGCCTGGCATCTACCAGTTTCTGGGTCTCCGCGAAACGCACGATACGCTCGGCGGCGGCTTCCAGCGCATGGCGGGCATCAGCCGGCAACGTATCGAGCGCATGTTTCATCCGCGCAGTCGGTATCTCCAGGTCGGACATCGAGCCACCCGGATGCCGGTCCAGCGAGCGCGTGTAGTCGACCACCGCCGCATCGCCGCGCTGGCGTACATCGGCGATGATCGACGTGACACGGGCATCGATATCCGTCTGCGCGGGGCTGTCACGATCGATCAGGGCAGCGAACTCTGCCGCGAATCCGTCACTGCTTGTCGTCAGACGGCGCATCACGACGCCCGCTGCTGGGCTGCCGGCCCGCCGAACAGATCGATCAGTTCGTCGATCGCGGCGTGCTTCATCTTCTGCGCTGCCTTGTTGACCACCAGCCGCGCACTGATCTGCTCGATCAGGTCGAACGGCTCGAGGCCGTTGGCGCGCAGCGTATTGCCGCTGTCGACCAGATCCACGATGACATCCGCCAGACCGACGATCGGCGCCAGCTCCATGGAACCATACAGCTTGATGATCTCCACCTGGCGGCCCAGGCGCGCAAAATGAGCCCGCGTGGTTTCCACGTATTTGGTCGCGACGCGCAGTGGCCGATGGCTGGCGGCCTCCATGGCACCCGGCAGACCCGCGGTCATCAGGCGACACTTGGCGATGCCCAGATCCAGCGGTTCGTAGAGATCCGCACCGCCGTGCTCGATCAACACGTCCTTACCGGCAATACCGATATCGGCGGCGCCGTAGGCGACGAAGGTCGGGACGTCGGAAGCCCGGATCACCAGCAGGCGAAGCCCCGGATGATTGGTCTCGAAGACCAGCTTGCGGGAGCTATCGGGGTCGACTTCCGGCGTAATCCCGGCCGCAGCCAGCAACGGCAGCGTGGCGTCGAGAATACGGCCCTTGGATAAGGCCAGCGTAAGCCTATCGGGGCGAGTGTCGGTCATACGCTGACTCCACGTGCAGTAACTGGGGCGCGGTCCGGCAGCCGGCGGATGATGCCACCGAGCTGCGCCATCTTTTCCTCGATGCATTCATAGCCACGATCGATATGGTAGATACGGCGTACGTCGGTGGTGCCGTCAGCGATCAGACCGGCGATGACCAACGAGGCCGAGGCCCGCAGATCGGTTGCCATCACCGGCGCGCCGGTCAGCTGCTCGATGCCGGTCACGCGCACGGTGTGGCCTTCCTGGCGGATCTTGGCCCCCATACGCTCGAGCTCGGAAACATGCATGAAGCGGTTCTCGAACACGGTTTCGGTAACCATGCCGACGCCGTCTGCCACCGCATTGAGCACGCAGAACTGCGCCTGCATGTCGGTCGGGAACCCGGGATACGGCGAGGTACGCACATCCACCGAACGCGGACGTCTGCCGTGCATGTCCACCTGCACCCAGTCGTTGCCCTGGGTGACCTCGGCGCCGGCAGCGGCCAGCTTGGCGAGCACCACATCGATCAGGCTCGGATCGGTATGCGTGACCTTCACACAACCCCGGCTGGCCGCTCCTGCCACCAGAAAAGTACCAGTCTCGATTCGATCAGGGCATACGCGATGCCGCGCGCCGTGCAATTGCTTCTTGCCGCGGATAGTAATAGTCGAAGTGCCCGCACCACTTATCTCGGCGCCCATGGCGATCAGGCAATTGGCCAGATCAATCACCTCGGGTTCGCGGGCCGCATTTTCCAGCACGGTGACGCCGTCGGCGAGCGTGGCTGCCATCATCAAGTTCTCGGTGCCCGTGACCGTGACCATGTCCATGGGAATACGCGCACCTTGCAAGCGCGCACAGCGGGCCTTCACGTAGCCACCCTCGACCCGGATCTCTGCGCCCATGGCTTCCAGACCACGCAGATGGATGTCGACCGGTCGCGCGCCAATCGCACAGCCGCCCGGCAACGACACCTCTGCCTCGCCATGACGCGCCAGAAGCGGCCCCAGCACGAGTATCGAAGCGCGCATGGTCTTGACCAGATCGTAGGGCGCCACACACTGGGTGATCGTCGACGCATCGGCCTCAACCACCATATAGTCGCCTATGGTGACCGAGACCCCCATATGCGCGAGCAGTACGTTCGTGGTGGTCACGTCCTCCAGATGCGGTACGTTCTCAACGAACAGTGGCTCGTCGATCAGCAACGCCGAAGCCATGACCGGGAGCGTGGCGTTCTTCGCCCCGGAGGCCCGTACCACACCGTTCAGCGGTGGCCCGCCTTCGATACGCAAAAGATCCATCAGACGCTCTCCGCGCAAGGAAATCAGGACGCTGCTGCGTCGGCCTGCTCTGGTGTCAGGGTCTTGAGCGACAGCGCATGGATTTCACCGCCCATGCGCTCGCCCAGCGTCGCATAGACCATGCGATGCTGTTCGATGATCCCCTTACCGGTGAAACTCGGGCTGACAATACGAGCCGCAAAATGCTGACCGTCGTCACCCATGACCTGCACGCTGGCATCGGGCAAGCCTGCCTCGATGAGTTCGCGTATGGCGTCTGCGCTATACATTAGTAATGCCTGATTTAAAACGGGCGCGAAATGCTAGCACGGCCCGGCATCAACAGTCGGTTCTCGCCCTCTGAACTCGAGACGTGCCTCGAAGTTCGGCGGCGTCTTTTTGTCGCAAGACAAGGCGCAGCGAGCGCGGTGTCGATCACTACATAAGCGAGCTGCGACGCCGTATTGCGGCAAAAGAGATGCCGCCGCTAGTCGCGGATCTTGTAGCCGCGCGCCAGCATCGTAATCGCGATCGACGACATGATGACAAAGAAACAAGCCGCGACTATTACGCTGACCCACGGATTGGCATCGCCGACCCCGAAGAAGCCGTGGCGAAACCCGTCGATCATGTAGAAGAACGGATTGAAATACGATGCCTTCTGCCAGAAAGCCGGCAGCGCATGAATCGAGTAGAACACGCCGGCCAGAAACGACATCGGCATGATGAAGAAGTTCTGGAATGCGGCCAGATGGTCGAACTTGTTGGCAACGATGCCGGCAATCATGCCGGTCACTGCGAGCGTTCCGCCCGAGAGAATCAGCATCACCAGGACCAGCAACGGCTCGCGGATCGGTACCGTCACAAAGATCTGGGTCACCAGATACAGCACGATCGCCACCAGCACCGCACGCGTCAGCGATGCGGCAACATAGGCCAGATAGATCTCGAACGCCGACAGCGGCGTCATCAGCAGAAACACCAGGTTACCCATGATCTTGGACTGGGTAATGCTCGACGAGGTATTGGCAAACGAATTCTGGATGATGCTCATCATCATCAGACCGGGCACCAGGAAGGCCGTAGCCGACACGCCCTGAATACTCTGGCCCGAGAGCACCTGCCCGAATACCAGCATATAGAGCAGTGCGGTGACCACCGGCGCGCCGACGGTCTGCAGAATCACGCTGTAAAAGCGCCGGACTTCCTTGATGAAAAGCGTATAGCAGCCGCGCCAGTTCATGCCGAAACCTCCGACTGGGCCTGCCCGTGGCTGGCGCCGTGATCCATGGTCAGCTCCACGAAGATGTTCTCGAGCGACGGCTCGCGCGTATGTACATCCACGATGCGATAGCCAGCCCCGCGGATGCCTTCGATGACGTCACCGATGAAATCCTCGCCCTGCTTGAGCTTGAGTTCCAGGGTCTGGTCGTGACGCCCTTCGACCAGACGCTCGACGTGACTCGGCAGCTCTTCGGTTGGGCCGTCGGCCGACAGCTCCAGCGACAGAAAACGATAAGGATGACGGCCCAGCAAGGCGGTCTTGTCTTCCAGCACCTGCAGTTCACCGTGGTTGAGGATAGCGATGCGATCGCATAGCTCTTCGGCCTCTTCCAGATAGTGCGTGGTAAGCACAATCGTATGCCCGGCCTGGTTCAGTTCCCGAGTGAAATTCCAGAGCGTGCGCCGCAGCTCGACGTCCACACCTGCGGTCGGCTCGTCGAGAATCACCACTTCGGGCTTGTGCACCAGCGCCTGCGCGATCAACACGCGGCGTTTCATGCCGCCCGACAGCTGGCGGATCGAATCTGCGCCCTTGTCTTCCAGTTCGAGGCGTTCGAGCAATTCATCGATCCAGGGCCAGACCTCCTTGCCACAGCCCTGATAACCGGCCTGCAGTCGCAGCATCTCGCGCACCGAGAAGAACGGGTCGTAGACCAGCTCCTGCGGCACGACGCCAAGAGCGCGTCGGGCAGCGCGGTAATCGGTCACGACGTCGTGCCCCAAGACCGCGACCGAGCCAGACGTCGCCCGCGCCAGACCGGCCGTGATACTGATTAAAGTCGATTTACCAGCGCCGTTGGGGCCGAGCAGGCCGAAGAATTCGCCGCGCTTGATATCAAAGCTCACGCCCTTGAGAGCGCGGCTGGAGGCATAGCGCTTATGGACATCCTGAAAGGATATCGCGATGTCGTTCATGACAAACTGCAGATCACGAGAGAAGGCGCGCGATTATACAGTGATCGGCCGTGATACCGCGTCCGGCTCGGACGATCGTAGGCGGCGGCCACGCCTGAGATAGAATGCGGCGATGGATAAAACGACTCTTCTTGCTACGGCGCGCCGCGTCATCGGCATCGAGGCGGCTGCTGCTGCCGCGCTGGAATCCCGGATCGACGGTAATTTCTCGCGCGCTGCCGAATTCATGCTCGGATGCGTCGGCCGGGTCGTAGTGACCGGCATGGGCAAATCCGGGCATATCGCCGGCAAGCTGGCGGCCACCCTGGCTTCGACCGGCACCCCCTCGTTCTTCGTGCATCCCGGCGAAGCCAGCCACGGCGACCTCGGCATGATCACCCACAGCGATGTGGTGATCGCCCTGTCCTACTCTGGCGAAACCCGCGAGATTCTCACCATCCTGCCCCTGCTCAAGCGGCTTGGCGTGCCCATGATCGCCATGACCGGCAAGCCGGCGTCCACGCTGGCGACCCGCGCCGACGTCAATCTGGACGTCTCGGTAGCGCTCGAGGCCTGCCCGCTCGAGCTTGCGCCAACCTCGTCGACCACGGCAGCGCTGGTGATGGGCGACGCGCTGGCGATTGCGCTCCTGGAAGCGCGCAACTTCACCGCCGAGGATTTTGCCCGCTCGCACCCCGGCGGCGCGCTCGGCCGACGCCTGCTGCTGACGGTCGACGACGTCATGCACACCGGCGGCGGCCTGCCACTGGTAAGCGAAGACGCAAGCCTGCGCGACGCACTGCTGGAAATGACCGCCAAGGGTCTGGGCATGACCGGCGTGGTCGATGCAAAAGGCCTGTTGATTGGCCTGTTCACCGACGGCGACCTGCGGCGAACGCTGGATCGTGATATTGATCTGAAAACCGCAGCCATTGCCGACTACATGACGCGAGGCCCCAAGACCGTGAACCCCGACATGCTGGCCGCCGAAGCCGTGCGCCTGCTCGAAACCCATCGCATCGGCGGCGGCGCCTTGATGGTGGTAGACGAGTCGATGCGCCCAGTCGGCGCGCTGAACATGCAGGATCTGCTGCGGGCCGGTGTGATATGAGGTTCCTTCGATGATGGGCGACGATCTGCCCGATCTGGATCTGAAGCATCGGGTCGGCCTGGCGCTGACCGTTGAGGATGCGGCGCCTGAAGCGCCCGAGGCGGCGCACTGGGCAAGCCAGCGCAAGGGCGGCGAAGGCGCGGTGCGCGAGGCCTGCGAACTGATCATCGCAGCCCGGCCGACCAACCACGTGGCCGGGCACTGACGTGGATCGAATGACCCTGTCCGTGGCGGTCATCTGTGCGGTGGTCGTGGGCACGACCTTCTTCTATCGCAGCGAAATCGCACACAACAAGCCTGAGCTTGCCACGCCTGGCAACAGCGATTACTACATGGATGGCGCGACGGTCTACCAGCTCAACCCACAGGGCCAACTGGCCTATCGGCTAACGGCCGCACAGAGCCTGCATTTTCCCGACGATTCATCTCGTTTTACCGACATTCACGTACACTATCTTTCAGGCACAGACACGTATTGGAACCTGGCAGCCCAAAAGGGACGTATACCAGCCGGCCAGCGCAATCTGTATCTCTACGACGGCGTAACAGGCCAGCATCCAACAGCGGACGGTAGCGTGGTACATATGACGACAGATCACGCATGGGTACGCCCGGATGCCAACCGCATCGACTCGGATGCGGCAGTGCGTGCCACGCAACCGGGACAGGTGCTTGAAGGCAACGGTCTCAGGATTAATCTCAAGACCAACAAGCTCAATATACTCAACAATGTACACGTCACTTACAGGCAATAACGCGAATCGTCCGGGATCCGCGCGCTATCGGTTCGCCGTCGCTATCGCGCTGATCCTGGTTGCGCTTCCCGCAGTGGCGCTGGCGCAGAAGAACAAGTCGCTGCCGATCAATATCGAAGCCAACCAGGCCAACTATTCGCAGCAGAGCGGTGTGAGTGTGTATACCGGCAACGTGCACATGATCCGCGGCGGACTGACGCTGACCGGAGACAAGCTGGTCGTCACCCGCGTCAACGACCACGGCAACCTCAAGGCCGTACTGACCGGCAGCCCGGCGCATATCGACAAGAAACCCGATTCGGACAGCGCAGAGCGCGTGACCGGACATGCATCGCAGATCGAGTACACCAACAGCAATGCGCAGCTGGTGCTGCGCGGCAACGCTGAAGTCGATCGCGGCGGCGACCAAGTCCGCGGGCAAATTATCACCCATGACCTGGACACCGACCGCACGATAGCCAAAAGCGGCAGCGGCGATAACGATCGCGTTCACGTCACGATTCAAGCGGATCAAGCGGATCAAGCGAATAAGGGATCGCCGTGATGGCGGTAGCGCTTGATTCGACCAGAGTCCAGGCTGCCACAGCCGCCGCCCGAGCAGACGATGCCGTGCTCACCGCAACCGGCCTGCGCAAGCGTTACAAGGGGCGCGACGTCGTGCGCGACGTGGATGTGCAGGTCGGTCGTGGTGAAATCGTGGGCCTGCTCGGCCCCAATGGCGCCGGCAAGACCACGTCGTTCTACATGATCGTGGGGCTCGTCCGGCCAGACGCCGGGCGTATCACGCTGGCGGGACGCAATCTGGTCGGCCTGCCGATGCATCGGCGTGCCAAGCTCGGTATCGGCTATCTGCCGCAGGAGGCATCGGTCTTTCGCAAGCTATCGGTGGCCGACAACATCCGCGCCATTCTTCAGGTCCGCCGGGGCTTGAGCAAGGCCGATATCGAGCGCGAGCTCGAGTCGCTGATGGACGAACTCTCGATCAGCCATATCGCCAGATCCAAGGGTCTGAACCTGTCAGGCGGCGAGCGTCGCCGCGTCGAGATTGCGCGCGCACTGGCGGCCAGGCCGGCATTCATGCTGCTGGACGAGCCGTTTGCCGGCATCGACCCGATCTCCATTGGCGATATCCGTAGCATCATTCAGCATCTGCAGAATCGCGGCATTGGCGTGCTGATCACCGACCACAACGTGCGGGAAACACTGTCGATCTGCGATCGCGCCTACATCATGGCCGATGGCACGGTCATCGCAAACGGTTCCGGAGACGAGATCCTGGCGGATCGCAAGGTGCGTGAAGTCTATCTCGGGGAGGATTTCCGGCTGTGAAACAGTCGATGCATCTTGGGCTGGGTCAATCGCTGACGATGACCCCGGCGCTTCAGCAGGCAATCCGCATGCTGCAACTGTCCACGCTCGATCTGAAATCGGAGATTCAGGACGCGCTGGATTCCAACGTCATGCTCGAGGCAGACGACGGCCACGGCGAGATCGACATGCCCGACGCCGAGACCGAGCGCAAGACCGCCGACGCCGAGCGCGGCCGAGACAAGGATGTCGCCGAGATTCCCGAGAATCTGCCGGTCGACGCCGACTGGAACGATATCTATGCCGGCAGTGCGGCGCCCAGCGCGCCCGCGCCGACCAGCGACGACGAAGACTACTGGGACTACCGACAGGCCAATCTGTCGAGCACCCCAGATCTGTATGCGCATCTGAGCTGGCAGGCGGACATGCATTCGTTCAGCGTCAGCCAGCGAGCCATGGCGGCCGTGATCATCGACGGCATCGATACCGACGGCCTGCTGCCCGAGTGGGCCGATATGTGCGAACGCCTGGACGCCGAGTTCAACACCGGCAGCGACGCGATCGAAGCCGTGCTGGCTCAGATCCAGCAGTTTGATCCACCGGGCGTGGCGGCCCGCAATCTTGCAGAATGCCTGCGAATTCAGCTGCGCCAGCTGCCGGCCGACGTGCCGGCGCGCGAGCTTGCTCTGTCTATCGTCGAGAATTTGCCGCTGGAAAGCCTGGCCAGCGGCCAGCGCGATGCCCTGGCGCGCCGGCTTGGCGTCGAACCTGGCGATGTCGGCGCAGCCGTCGCGCTGATCCAGACGCTGCAGCCACGCCCGGGCGAAGCGTTCACCGATCACGAATCGACGTATGTGGTACCCGAGGTGTTCGTGACGCGCGGCGAACAAGGATGGCACGTCGCGCTCAACGCCGATATCGCGCCAAAGCTGCGCATCAACAGCCAATATCTGGCCTTGATCAAGCGCGCGGACAAGTCGGCTGACCAGACCACACTCAAGTCTCACCTGCAGGAAGCCCGGTTCTTTCTCAACAGCCTCAAGAGCCGCAACGATACGTTGCTGCAGGTCGCTCATTGCATAGTTGAAGCACAGCGCGCTTTTCTGGAATATGGTGAAGAGGCAATGAAACCGCTGGTGCTCCGCGACGTGGCCGAACGACTCGAAATTCACGAATCCACCGTGTCCCGGGCAACGGCCAACAAGTACATGCAGACACCGCGCGGCATATTCGAACTCAAGTATTTCTTTTCCAGCCACGTGTCGACCACCGACGGCGGCAGCGCATCGGCGACCGCCATCCAGGCGATGATCAAGCGCATGGTCGCCGCAGAGACATCAGGCAAGCCGCTATCCGACAGCAAACTGGCAGAGCTGCTGCTGGACAACGGTATCCAGGTCGCCCGACGTACCGTGGCCAAGTATCGCGAAGCCTTGTCCATCCCGCCCTCGCACGAGCGCAGGAGGCAGGCCAGCTAATCCCAATGGTTCAACGATTCCTGCTAGTCAACCTAAAGCTGCAAAGGAGCACGCGATGAATCTCAACATCTCCGGCCACCACGTGGACATGACCAATGCGCTGCATGCGTATGTATCGAGCAAGATGGAACGCATCGAACGGCATTTCGATCACGTGCTCGACGCCGAAGTGGTACTGGAAGTTGAAAAGCTGCGCCACAAGGCCGAGATCACCGTGAAACTGCGGGGCGCTAAGCTGCACGCCGAATCGACCAAGGACGACATGTACGCCGCCATCGACTGCATGATCGACAAGCTCGATCGGCAGACATTGCGACACAAGGAAAAGAACCACGACCATCGCAACGGCGAAGCGCGCCATATCGATATGAGCACGGACTGAAGCCGTCGACACTGCATGAATATAGCCGATATCGTCGCACCCGAACGTGTGCGTCTTGCCGATGACGTACAGAGCAAGAAGCGCGCACTGGAACAACTATCGGAGGTTCTCACCCAGGGCACGCCCTATCTGACGGCCGGTGATATCTTCACCGGCCTGATCGGGCGCGAAAAACTCGGCAGCACCGGGGTGGGCGATGGCGTGGCCATCCCCCACGCCCGGCTCAAGGGCACCGACGAATGTGTCGGCGCTTTCATGCGTCTTCCCCAGGCCGTGGACTTCGAAGCCAACGACGAGCAGCCCGTGGACCTGATCTTCGGGCTGCTCGTGCCGGAAGAGGCAACCGATGATCATCTGAATCTGTTGCGACGACTGGCCGAGATGTTCTCCGATCCACAGACATTGGCGGATCTGCGCGATGCCGGCGACGATGGCGCACTACATTCCAGGCTGCTGGCCCACGACGTATCGGACGGATGATGGCGCAAGGCGGCGACACCGGCTCTCATGACTCAGCGCTAAGCGCTAGCCGCCGTCCCGGCCGCTTACCCACTGTCGGGATCGTGGCGTCGTGACAATCGCCTCGCCCGAGAACGTACCCGCGGATCGCTCGACCACTCGTCGCGTCCGGGTCGATGCGGTGTTTGAACAGCTGGGCAGTTCGCTGGCACTGCGCTGGCCAGCACCGGACATCGGCAGCAATAACAGTATCGGCCCAACCGAGATCGACGGCTGGCGGGTTCCGACCGTCGGCTATCTGAATTTCATCCATCCACCGCAGGTACAGATCGTCGGCGAACCAGAGACTGCCTATCTGGCTTCACTCGGTGACGACCTGGCCGCACACATCCGGGCACGCCTGACCACCGGAGCCACCCGCCTGTTGGTGCTGGCCGATGGCCAGGCGCTGGCCATCCCCTTGGCCGCGGCGCTGCGTGACGCCGGCATCGCGGTATTCGAGACCCACGCCAGCGGCCATCGCGTCGCCTATCGACTACGCCATTTTCTGGGCGAGAGCCTGGCCCGACAAATCACCCTGCACGGCGTATTTCTCGAAGTGCTCTCGATCGGCTTGATGCTGGTCGGCGATCCCGGCGTCGGCAAGAGCGAACTGGCGCTGGAGCTGATCAACCGCGGCCATCGACTGGTAGCCGACGACGCACCGGAGTTCGTGCTCCTGGGGCCGGATGATCTCAACGGTGGCTGCCCGCCGCTGCTGCAGGATTTTCTCGAAGTTCGGGGTCTGGGAATACTCAATATCCGCGCCATGTTTGGCGAAGCCGCGATCAAACGCCGCAAGCAGCTGGGCTTGATCATCCGGCTGGTGCGCCCGGAGTCCGGAATTCTGGATGCGCCGGATCGGCTCACCGGTTCGCGTGCAATGCATGAGATTCTGGACACGGATATTCCGCAGATCACACTGCCGGTCGCGGTCGGTCATAATCTGTCGGTACTGGTCGAGGCGGCCTGTCGCGATCACCTGCTCCGCATGCAGGGGCACTACAGCGACGAGCAGTTCGCTGCCCGTCAGGCCCAAGCACTCGCAACCTCCGAAGGAGTCTCATCATGCGACTGATCGTCGTCAGCGGACTGGCCGGAGCCGGCAAGTCGGTGGCATTGAACATGCTCGAGGATCTGGGCTACTACTGCATTGACAATCTACCGCTGGGGCTGTTGCGCGAAGTGTCAGCCGAAACACTGCATCAGCAAGGCCTGGATTTTGACCGACTCGCAGTGGGCATCGACGCCAGGGCTCGCACGGGCGAAATTCATCGGTTCGCCGAGCGGATCGCCGAACTGCGTGCCGGTGGCATCCAGATCGAAGTGATCTACCTACATGCCAGCGAAGAGACGATCCTGCGGCGCTACTCCGAAACCCGGCGCAAGCATCCGCTGTCCGACGAGCGCCGCACGCTGGTTGACGCGGTCGCCGCCGACCGAACGCTCACCCAGCCGATCGCCGATAGCGCCGACATCACCATCGATACCAGCCGGACCAATATCCACCAGCTGCGCGACATCATCCGCAACCGGGTGGAAGGCGCGCAGTCCGGCGAACTGTCGATTCTGGTGCAGTCTTTTGGATACAAATACGGGCTGCCACAGGCCGTGGACTTCGTATTCGACGTGCGCTGTCTGCCCAACCCGCACTGGGTGCCTGCCCTGCGGCCTTTGACCGGGCTCGACGCCGAAGTCGCCGAGCACCTGGCCTCGCAGCCGGCCACACACGCCATGCGTGACGATATCCACGGATTTCTCAAGCGCTGGCTGCCCAGCTTCGCCCGCGAGGATCGCAGCTATGTCACCGTCGCTATCGGCTGTACCGGCGGCAAGCATCGCTCGGTCTATCTGGTCGAACAGGTAGCGGCGCTGCTGCGTGCCGATCAAAACCATATCCTGGTGCGCCACAACGAGCTGCGCTGACATGGATTCGCCGGCATACCGGAGCGACTGGCCGTGACCGGCCTATTGCTGGTAACCCACGAAGGACTCGGTGACTTGTTGCTGGCGGTCGCCGAAGGCATGCTGGGAGGACTGTCGCGCCCTACCGAAACACTGCCGGTCCGCCGAGGCGATGATCCAGAGGAACGTTGTCGATCCGGCCGGCAAGCGCTCGCGCGGTTGGACGACGGCGACGGCGTGTTGGTCCTCACCGATCTGGCGGGTGCCACGCCCAGCAACCTGGCGCGTGAGATCGCGCGCTCCGGACCGGGGTATGTGGTCGCCGGCCTCAATCTGGCGATGCTGATACGCGTCTACAATTATCCGAATCTGAACCGGGAGGCGCTGGCCTCCTCGGCGCTGGAAGCCGGCCGCACAGCAGTGGTCGACTGGTCACCTTCAATCCGTTGAGAGAATCGTCCTCGTCATGCCTACTCGTGAACTGTCCATCGTCAACAAACTCGGGGTACACGCGCGTGCTGCCAGCAAGTTCGTGACCGTCGCGTCGCAGTACGATGCGCGCGTGACTGTCGTCAAGGATGGGCGTGAGGTCTCGGGAAAGTCGATCATGGGCGTCATGATGCTGGCCGCCGCGCGTGGCAGTTCGATCCAGGTCACCGCCGAAGGCGATGACGCCGATGCGGCATTGAATGCACTTGACGCCCTGGTCGCCGATCGCTTCGGCGAGGCGCAGTAAATTGATCTTGAGTCAGACAGGTTCCTAGAGAGGCGTTCTGATGAGTCTGTGGCTTTCAGCGATCGGGGTCTCGCGCGGTGTGGCCATTGGTGCGGTTCATCGCATATACGGGGCCGATCTGGATATTCCCGAATATGCCATAGACGCCGGCCAGGTCGAGCAGGAAATCGAGCGTTTCGATACGGCCATCGACGATGCACGTCGCCAGCTGCAGACCATCGGCGCCCAGATTCCGAGAAACGCGCCGTCCGAGATCGCGGCCTTCATCCAGACTCATCTATTGATGATGGAAGACGTCACACTCACCGAGGCCGTCGCCAGTCGTATTCGTGTATCACAGTGCAACGCAGAATGGGCGCTCAAGCAGCAGTCCGAATCCCTGGTCGATGTATTCGACCAGATGGACGACAACTATCTGCGGACGCGCCGTGACGACGTGATCCACGTTACGGCGCGCATTCAACGCGTGTTGCTCAAGCAGGAACGGGCGCTGGATACGGGCGACACGCCGGATGGTCCGCCGCCGGTCATTGTAGCCGACGAGCTCACACCAGCCGACATCATTCTGCTGCATCAACAGGGTGTCGCTGCATTTGTCACCGAACACGGCGGCCCCCTGTCGCACAGCGCGATTCTGGCCCGCAGCCTGCGTATTCCGGCAGTCGTCGGCATGCACGAGGCGCGCCGCCTGCTGGTCGACGGCGAGACCGTGATTGTCGACGGCGAGGCAGGCCATGTTCTGGCCGGTCCTGACGACGGCGCTCTCGAGTTCTACCAACACCGCCAGAAACGCGACGAACGTTATCAGCGCATGCTCAGCGTGCTGCGCGACGAGCCTGCCGTCTCGGGCGACGGCCAGCGCATCACCATGCTGGCCAACGTTGAACTGCCCGAGGATGCGGTCGACGCTCAGGACGTAGGCGTCGAGGGCATCGGCCTGTACCGTACCGAATTTCTTTACATGAACCGTGAGGACTCGCCAAGCGAGGAAGAGCAGCTCGCCGCTTATCGTCAGGTGCTGGCGTCCGTCGACGGCCCGGTTACGATCCGCACGCTCGATCTCGGCGCCGACAAGACGGTAGGCCGGCCGGCCAAGATGGCGACCAACCCGGCGCTGGGCCTGCGCGCAATCCGACTGTGCCTGAAGGAACCGGCCATGTTCCGTATCCAGCTGCGCGCGCTGCTGCGGGCTTCGGGCGAAGGCAAGCTGCGCATCATGCTGCCAATGATCTCGACTATCCAGGAAATGCGCCAGGCGCGTCATCTCATCGCCGAGGCGAAAATCGAGCTCGACAAGGAGGGCCTGGCCTACGACCCCGCTATCGCCATCGGCGCGATGATCGAGGTGCCCGCCGCGGCCCTGGCGGCTCCTACGCTCGCAAAATACTGTGATTTCTTCTCGCTGGGCACCAACGACCTCATTCAGTACACGCTGGCTATCGACCGTATCGATGACGAGATCAACTATCTCTACGATCCCTTGCACCCGGCCGTTCTGCAGCTGATACGGATGACCATCGACGCCGGGCGGGCCGCTGGTATCAGCGTTTCGATGTGCGGCGAAATGGCATCCGACAACCGGTATACCCCGTTGTTGCTGGGGCTCGGCCTGACCGAATTCTCCATGCATCCCGCCAGCTTGCTAGAGGTCAAGCGCGCAGTCATGAGCGCGAACATCGCTCACCTGAGCCAGCGTACCGCCGCGTTACTGGCGCTGACCGATGCCAATGCCTACCGCGAGGGCCTCGAGGCACTCACGCGCGAGCTGCGGCATTAGGGCCGGTTGCTGTTTCATGCGGCCCTGAGCCGTAAACGCCGAAGAAATCGGCGTTTTTCTGCTATTTTGAGCACAATCTCCGCTGTTTCTGGGATGGGTGCATGAGCGAGTCGGCCGTCAAGAACAATACGACAGACGAGCGCCTGGCATCGCTCGATGAGGCCCTTGAATCTGGGCGCATGCGCCGGCTCAAGCCGATGCTGCACGCGCTCAACCCGGCTGAGATCGGCCTGCTGCTGGAATCGATACCGCGTGCCAAACGCGAGCTGGTCTGGGGCCTGATACCCGACGAGGATCGCGGCGAAACGCTGCTGCACGTCAACGACGAGGTCCGCGTCGAGCTGATCAACGCCCTCGACGGCGATAGCCTGCTGGCGGCTACCGAAGGCATGCCGATCGATGACCTGGCCGATCTGATCGAGGATCTGCCGGAACAGGTCACCCGGGAAGTCCTGCACTCGATGGACGTGGACAACCGCGAACGCCTGAAAGCGGTATTGTCCTACGCACCCGACTCGGCGGGCGGTCTGATGAACAACGACACGGTGACGGTACGTCCGGACGTGTCGCTGGATGTGGTCTCACGCTATCTGCGCCAGCGCGGTTCGCTACCAGACGATACCGATGCTTTGTTCGTGGTCTCCCGCTATGGGCGCTATGTCGGCATTCTCAGTCTGGCCAAGCTGGCCACGCTCGATCCCGAACGCGATGTCTCGGAGATCATGCGCACCGACATCGACGCCCTGCCCGTCGATATGCCGGCGGCACAGGTGGCCAAGCGCTTTCAGGATCTCGACCTGATCTCGGCGCCGGTGGTCGACTCCGAGCAACGCCTGCTCGGCCGTATCACAATCGACGACGTGGTCGATGTGATCCGCGACGAAGCCGAACACAGCATCATGACCATGGCCGGCCTGGACGAAGAGGAAGACGTATTCGCGCCGATCGCGCGCAGCGCCCGGCGACGTGCAGTCTGGCTCGGTACCAACTTGGCAACGGCTTTTCTGGCGTCGGAAGTAGTCAGCCTGTTTTCCAATACGCTGTCGCAGGTCGTGGCACTCGCCGTGCTGATGCCGATCGTCGCCAGCATGGGCGGGATTGGCGGCTCACAGACACTGACTCTGATGATCCGCGGGCTGTCACTTGGCCAGATCGGCTTTTCCAACGCCCGTACCCTGCTGTTCAAGGAACTGGCCGTGGCCCTGCTCAACGGCCTGCTATGGGGCGTGGTGGTCGGCGGCGTCGCCGTGCTCTGGTTCCACAGCCTGGCGCTGGGCCTGATCATGGCCGCCGCCCTGGTCATCAACCAGCTCAATGCAGCGATTACCGGCGTCGCGATCCCGCTCGCGATGAAGAAAATGGGCATCGACCCGGCGCTTGCGGGCTCGGTCGTGCTGACGACGTTTACCGACGTGATCGGTTTTGCCAGCTTCCTGGGGCTTGGAACGCTGTTTCTGTTGCACTGACGCGCCCGAGTCATCGGGCAGCCACATTGGCTGTCCGCCGACTCCAGTCCGCCTATTGCAAACCGTCGATCACATACGCAGTCGGCGAGCTAACGGCTAACTAATGCATGCTCAAGGGCAGCCCTTTCGGGGGCGCGATCATATGTCATTCGCCGGCCAAGCGTTGCTGACGTTCCATGCGGCGGCGCTACTCTTGGCCGTGCGGCGGCACGGGCCACCTGGCGAGTCAATCGCCAGCGACGGTCATTCGATCGATCAGCACAGAAGGCGTACGCAGCGCCGACTGCAGCTCGACATCATTGCCCAGTCCCGCGATGCCGGCGTACATATCGCCCAGATTACCAGCGATCGTGGCGTTCTCTACCGGATAGGCAAGCTCACCGTTCTCGACCCACCAGCCAGCTGCGCCCCGCGAGTAATCACCGTTGACCAGGTTCACGCCCTGGCCCATCAGCTCGGTGACCACCAGGCCGCGCGGCATGCTGGCGACCAATTCGTCAAAATCGTGTCGACCTGGTTCTACGTCCACGTTGAACACGCCGCCTGCATTGCCGGTAGTCGCCAAGCCGAGTCGACGGGCGCTGTAGGCGCTTAACAGATAGCCGCGCAGCACACCGTCCTCGACAAGCGTACGGTCCGTCGTGGCTACCCCGTCGCCGTCAAACCCCGCGCTGCCGAGGGCTTGCGCGCGATGCGGAAACTGTCGAAGCGTGACGCCGGTTGCCGCAATCGTCGTGTCGATCCGGTCCTTGAGAAAGCTGGCATTGCGATAAAGGCTCCCACCGCTGATGGCTGCAAACAGGTGGCCCCAGAGGCTGCGCGCCATACGCGGCGAAAACAGGACAGGCGCGATGGTCGTCGGCACCCGTCGCGCCCCCAGACGATCAAGCGCACGTGTAGCTGCCCGCTGGCCAATATCGCGCGCCAGATCCAGGCAAGCGCTGCGGCGCGCCTGCGAGAAGGCTGATTCACGCTGCATGGCAGCATCATTGCGAGCGATTACGGTACAGGATATCGCGTGTCGACTGGAGCGCTCGATACCAATGAAACCGTGGCTGTTGCCATAAACCTCAATGCTGTCCTGGGTGCTGACGGTCGCGCCCTCGGTCTGCGCGATACGCGCATCATGATCCAGCGCGGCTGCCTCGACCTCCAGGGCAAGCGCCTCAGCGTCACGCGGCGTCAGCGCCCAGGGATGCCAGAGCGACAACTCCGGCCAGTCGCGCGCCATACGATCGACATCAGCCAGGCCGGCATAGGCATCGGGCTCGGTAAAACGCGCAATCGTCAGCGCCTGCTCGAGCGCTGCCGCCAATCCGGCCCGGCTGAGATCAGTGGTCGAAGCACTCCCGCTGCGCTGGCCGCAATAGACGGTAATCGACGCCGATCGATCGCCTTCGTATTCAATCGACTCGCGCTCTCGCGCACGCACCCCGACCGACAGTGCGCGCGACGCCGAAAGCGCCGCTTCTGCCTGATCCGCGCCGCCGGCTTTGGCCTGGGCCAGCATGTCCTCAAGCGGGCCGCGGAGATCCTCGTCGCGGGGCAGATTGCGGCTGGCATCGGCCGGCGATTGCGGCAGGGGATCAGCAGTGGTGTGATTCATGAAACCGGTTCCGGCGTGGTCGAATAAGCGCCAGACGTTAGAAGCCTGCCACCGATAAATCAAACCAGTGATGCCTCGGGTGGCAAAGGCACACTCGGCGCAAACATGAGGCGACATGCTGCGGCGCGCGCGAGGCGGTATGCTGCGCGCATGCCAGAACACGTTGTCGAACACAGCGAACCCGCGAGCTCGTCATCTGCGACACGTCGCTGGTTGCGGCCACGCTCGATCACCGGCCTGCTGGTGGTGAGCTTTGGCCTGGTCGCGGCACCGTTGATCGTGGCGGTGCTTGCCAGCGTGGTCTATGTGGATACGCTTAACAACCAGAGCGAACGGCTGGTCAAGCAGGGCGTGGAGGTAACCCGTTCGAGCAAGCGCCTGAACAGCCTGCTGCTGTCCATGGAGCGCAGCGCACGCCAGTACCGCGTGCTGCGCACAGGCGAACTGCTGGCCCGGTTCCAGAGTCAGGCCAAGGCCTTCGACGACGAACTCGATACGCTGGCCATGCTGAAGCTGGATACCGTTCCCGACTGGAATCTCAATCGTCTGTCACGCCAGGTTACGGGCTTATCGCGACAACTCGGCGAAGACAAACAGGCTACTGATAAAGTGATTGCGGCGCTGGGCACGGTCGGTAAGCAGACCGATCGGATCGCCGCTCAGGGCAGCCGCTTCGTCGACAAGGAACTCGGCCACCTGCAGGGCACAGCCGCCAGCGCGCGTATTTTCGTTTTGTTGAGCCTGTTCGCGCTGGTGCCGGCTGTGTTGATTCTTGGCGTTTTCCTGTCCTGGGTTATCGGTCGGCCGCTGCGCCAGATTCTGCAAGCGGTCACCCGGCTGGGCGATGCGGATTTCTCGCAGCAGATCAGAATCGTCGCACCGGCAGCCGAACTCGATCGCTTAGGCGCGCGCCTGGACTGGATGCGACGCCGCCTCGCCACGCTGGATAAAGAGAAACAGCAATTTATCCGGGACATGTCGCACGAGTTGAAAACGCCTCTGGCCAGCATCCGCGAAGGCGCTGAATTGCTGCGCGACGGAACCGTAGGCCAACTCGACCCGGCTCAGGCAGAAGTCGCCGACATACTCCAGCGCAACAGCCTAGAGCTCGCAGGCTTGATTGAAAGCCTGCTGGATTTTTCCGCCTGGCAGCAACGGCGCGGTAAACTGGAGTACAAACGCTTTGATATTAGCGCGCTCATCGAGGCGATCGTGGCTCGTCAGAAACTCACGATCGAGGGGAAGAATCTTCGAGTCGAACGACCCGGATTGATACTTGCAGTGACAGCGGACCGAGACCGAATGCATCTGATCGTCGACAATTTGCTTGCCAATGCGGTGAAATTCGCACCCACGTCCTCGCGCGTGAGGATTACCGTCACGAGCCGGCACGACGGCGTCGACTTGAGCGTGGCTGACCAGGGCCCCGGCGTTGCCGCCGATGAGAGGGATGCTATTTTCGATGTCTTCTTCAGGGGCAGCCGCCGCGCCGTTGACGCTATCGGCGTCAAGGGCAGCGGTATCGGGCTATCCGTGGTACGCGAATGTGTCCAGGCGCACAGCGGTCATATTCGAGTCGAATCCGGGGCCGAGGGCGGCGCCGTGTTCAAAGTCCATATTCCCTCTCCTCATGCGCTTTAACGGGTCCGGCCGCGATGGTCTGGGCATCGCTGCGTTTCAGCGGGCGCGCGTGCTCTGCTGTGGGACGGTGGTCTTTGCCGTGCTGGCGGCGACCGGCTGCACGACTATTGACCGCGCCCCCGCGCAGGCGACGGCAACCTCTTGCAGGACGCATCCTGTGCGTGATCCCGCGGTAGCCCTGCTCGACTACGCTCATCATCTGGCTGCGATCACGCCCGATGGACGCGAGGCTGCGGTTAATACTGCACGCGACGATATCCGCAAAATACCCAACGCTACCGAGTATGCGCGCCTGGCGATCGCGCTGGGAACGCCCGGCCAACGACTGTATACGCCGGATGAAGCAGCGCGCTACGCGCAGTTGGCACTGGATGCCCAACCGTCACCCTGGACCCCGGCTGCCCGCCAGTACCTGACCGACTATGCGCGGCTGTACACCCAACTCACGAACAACCAGACCAAAGCTTCCACCGCTGCAGGCTCTTCTCCAGACAACGGGGATGGCGCGGCTAACGACAAGGCAGAAATCGATCAGCTGCGCTCGGAACTAGACGACGCCCATCGCAAACTACGCGCTCTCGCGCATATCGAAGAGCGGCTCGATTCAGCAGACAGCGGCACCTGAGCATGAAGCGTCGCGGTCATATCCTGCTGGTTGACGACGATCCCAGCCTGCGCCGGTTGCTGACGCTGCGTCTGGAAGGCGCTGGACACATCGTGACCACCGCCGAAAGTGGCGCCCGAGCGTTGTCACTGCTTGAGCAACATCCAGCCGAATGCGTCATCACCGATCTGCGAATGGACGGAATGGACGGGCTGGGCCTGCTGGAACGACTGTCCCAGGCTCATCCCACGCTACCGGTGATCCTGATCACGGCTCATGGCACAATCCCTGAAGCGGTAGCTGCCACTCAGGCCGGCGCGCTCGACTTTCTCTCCAAGCCGGTGGACAAGGAGGCGCTGCTGTCGCGGGTAGAACAGGCTCTCGCCCAAGGCGGGCTGCCGGCAGATGCCTGGGAGTCAATCTGGACCCATCGAATCGTGACGAGGTCACCGCTGATGCGCGCACGCCTGGCGGATGCGCGCCTGGTCGCCGACACCGATACCAGCGTGCTGATTACCGGCGAATCAGGTACCGGCAAGGAAGTGATGGCGCGGGTCATGCACGAAGCCAGTCCGCGTGGGCGCCAGCCTTTCGTCGCCATCAACTGCGGCGCAATGCCAGAGCAATTACTCGAGTCTGAGCTGTTCGGCCATGAAAAAGGCGCGTTCACCGATGCCAAGAACGCCCAGCCAGGCTTGTTTCGCAGCGCCGAGGGGGGCACGATCTTTCTCGACGAAATCGGCGATATGCCGGTTGCCCTCCAGGTCAAACTACTGCGCGTACTACAGGAGCGCGAAGTACGACCGGTCGGATCGGCACGCTCGATAGCGGTCGACGTACGCGTGATCTCCGCCACGCATCGCGATCTCAACGCCTCGGTTGCCGGGCACGCGTTTCGGGAGGATCTTTACTATCGACTGGCCGTGGTGAGCCTCGATCTACCGTCGCTGGCAGAACGCGCAGAAGACGTCGCCCCGCTGGCCCGCCATTTTCTCGATCATCTTGCACGTCGCGCAGGTCGGCGAGCCAAGGTCTATGCGCCTGACGCCATGGAGCGTCTGGCCACCTATCACTGGCCCGGCAACATCCGGCAGTTGTCAAACGTAGTCGAACAGAACGTCGCACTGACGCGTGGCCAGGTGATCGGTGTATCGGCAGTCGAGAAGGCGCTCTATAGGCAGGGCTCGGATACTCCCAATGTTGGCGGCCACCTCAAACCGCTGGCTGAAGCACGCGATGATTTCGTTCGCGACTATCTGATTCAGTTGCTACGAATTGCCGAAGGCAACGTATCACGCAGCGCCCGAATGGCTCAGCGCAACCGAACCGAATTCTACAAGCTGCTCAATCGGCACCAGATCGACCCCGCCGATTACAAGCTCTGAGCCAACGCCGTCTGTTGCCTGACAACGACAGCCGCGTCGTGACGGCCCCCATAAGATGTCTCAAATTGACGACATTATTAGCGCATCAATAACAGACGCTTATAGATTACCCCCAATATCTGTCGCTTTTTAACGACAGAAAACCCGGCTATTTGCAAGACTAGCCGACCAAATCAGCCAGTGCTTATATAAATTCACTGCATCTAATTGTTTTTATTGTTTTTATTTTAATTGGCACGGCGATTGCTTGGACAAAGGTAAGTTCAAGTAATCGAGTGCCAACTTTTGTTGTTCAAGCTGTTACTCGTAACAACCCTAGTCTTGGGTGCGACGCTGGAGACTACGGTAGTACAAGCAAACTGATGCCCATGTGCCTGCCGCTTGGGCCACGTTAGACGCAATTAGCACAAGGAGTATGTTCACCGCGCTTGCGCGGTCCCCAGTTTCGCCTGATCGGGCCCGGTCTCTCCCGGTCCCCCCCCTCGTGCCTCGGCGTTGCCGGCCCGATCAGAGCGAATCTTCATACGGGTGACTGACGTAATGTGCCTACCTGTTTCGCCGGCCGGATCGGTCCTCCCCGGTTCCCCCTCGTGCCTCGGCGTTGTCCGATTCGGCTCGGCGGATTCGACAGCGATTATGTGCCTTTCCCTTCGGACGATGGGAAAGTCATTAGATCGAATACAAAAGACCGCTGAGGCGGTCTTTTTATTGCCTGGTGCTGAGGAGATCCTTAATTGAGGTTTCTAGCCGGGAGCGGTTGCCGTTTATGCGACGCCGCGCCCGAGTCGATCGATCAACTTTTCGTGGATCCCACCGAAGCCGCCGTTGCTCATTACGACCACGGTATCGCCCGGGACGACGGCATCGGCGACGGCGTCGACGAGCCGATCAATATCGCTAACGCAGCGGCAGCGCTCTCCCAGTGCGGCGAACATCGAGACCGCATCCCATTCCAGGCCGGCGTCGAATACAAACACCTGGTCGGCATCGGCGAAGCTGTCTGCGAGCGTTTGTGCGTGCACGCCCCGCTTCATGGTGTTCGAGCGCGGCTCGAAAACCACGTGCAGACGTCCGGCATCAGCCGTCGCCGCCAGCCCGGCCAGTGTGGTACGAATAGCCGTCGGATGGTGAGCAAAATCGTCATAGACGCTGACGCCACCTGGTCTGCCGCGCAGCTCGAGGCGCCGCGCAACGCCTTGGAAGCGCGATAACGCCTCGATGCCAATCTCCGGCGTGACACCGACGTGCCGGGCAGCAGCGAGCGCCGCGAGCGCGTTGCTGGCGTTATGGACCCCGCGCAGCCCCCATTTCAATTCACCCACGGAATGGCCGTCGCGGAAAATCTCGAGTTGACGACTGTCGGCCACCAGAGATCTGGCGAACCAGCCGGCAGCATCGTTGAACGGCTCGACCGGCGTCCAGCAGCCCTTGACCAGCACCTCGGCCAGCGCGCCATCCTCGCCGTTGACGATGATCTGGCCGCTACCGGGCACGGTGCGAATCAGATGATGGAACTGGCGCTGAATCGCTGCTAAATCATCGAAGATATCTGCGTGGTCGAATTCCAGATTATTGAGCACCAGCGTCCGCGGCCGGTAGTGCACGAATTTCGAACGCTTGTCGAAAAACGCCGTATCGTACTCATCTGCCTCGACGACAAAGAAATCGCTGCTCCCGAAATCCGCCGAGCGGCCCAGATCCGTCGCCATGCCGCCGATCAGGTAGCCCGGCTGCATGCCGGCATCCTGAAGAATGTGTGCCAGCATGCTGGCGGTCGTAGTCTTGCCATGGGTACCTGCCACCGCAAGCACCCAACGGTCGGCCAGCACATTCTCTGCCAGCCACTGCGGCCCGGATATATAGGCCAGCCCGGCGTCCAGCACGTGCTCCACTGCCGGATTGCCGCGTGACATTGCGTTGCCGATGATGACCTGATCCGGCGCCGGCGACAGATGCGCCGGATCGTAGCCTTCCAACACGGCGATCCCGGCGTCCTGCAGTTGCGTGCTCATGGGCGGGTAAAGGCCGGCATCCGAACCGGTGACCGTATGACCGGCGGCCCGCGCGAGCAGCGCAACGCCCGCCATGAAAGTACCACCGATGCCCAGGATATGAACGTGCATTGCGACTCTTCGATTCAAACAAGGGTGCAGCCGTAACGGCCGCGGCCACGTAACGACAGGTGTCCGATCAGCCCAGTAATGAGAAGATCACGAGCAACAGCACTTCGAAGACCACGGTCGCTCCTACGCCCAACAGGATCGAGACGCTCAGCGCATGGCGATAGATATGGCTGTAGATCGCCAGCCCCCAGACTCCGGCCACCAGATAGATCAGCGCCACCAGACTCGACGGCGTGGGCACCGACTGCGGATTCGTGGACTGCGATATCTGCTGCAGATAGGGCCCCATGGCGTGCGTCGGACCAATCATGACCAGCGTCAGTACCGCGCCCGAGGCATAGAGGGCCGTCGCGGTCTGCATGAACCGGTGTGGCAGCTTACGTAACCGCAGGATGGCCAACACGTAAATGCCGAGTAACGATGTGGCGAGAATTGCCTGTACCGCCGCTGCCAGCGGGGGGGCCACAACCATCACCTGGACGAACAGCAGGATACAATAGGCCGCAGCGCTCAGGCGCAGAGTCGTCTGATCGCCGGGCATATCCTGTGGCCCGCAACGAAACAGCATGAGATCGACAAGTCGTCGCGCAAAAACCATGATCAACTCAGTGTGTATGAATATGAGCAGCCCGAACGAGCCACAGGCATGATACCTAAGCCGCCGGAACACGTCGCAGTGATCCGCGACGTCGAGACTCTGACCGCCTTCTGCCGGCGAATGCGTGCCCGCGCCTGGGTCGCCATCGACACCGAATTTCTGCGCGAGCGCACCTACTATCCCAAGCTCTGTCTGGTACAGATCGCCGACCACGAAGAGGTCGGCCTGATCGATGTGCTGATCATCGACAATCTGGTCTCGCTCGCCGAGCTGCTCACCGATCCGAATGTCACCAAGGTCTTTCATTCTGCCGAACAGGATCTGGAAGTCCTGCATCACACCTTCGGCACAATCCCCGCGCCGGTGTTCGACACCCAGGTGGCGGCACCGCTGGCCGGATTCGATGATCAGATGGGCTACGCGCGTCTGATCGATGCACTGCTGGACGTACAGCTGGACAAGGCCCATACACGAACCGACTGGAGCAGGCGACCGCTGCCCGACGGCGCGCTGGATTACGCCGCCGATGACGTGCGCTATCTCGTCGTTGCCTATACGTCACTCCGACAACGCCTGACCGACAGCGGGCGCCTCGACTGGTTGACCGAAGACTTCGCTCGCATGACCACGCCCGGTCGGTTCGACATCGACACGCAAGCTGCCTGGCGACGGCTCAAGGCCTGGCATCGAATGGCACCGGCCGAACAGCAGGTATTGGCCGAGCTGGCCGCCTGGCGCGAACAACAGGCCATTGCAGACGACCGGCCTCGCCGCTGGATTCTGGCCGACGACGCAGTGATGACGCTGGCGCGCTTGCAACCCGTCGATCGCGCTGCGCTGGATCAGATCCATGATCTCCCATCCAAGACGGTGGCCCGCTACGCCGACGTCTTGCTGGAAAGAATCTCAGCCGGACAGGCACGGGCGCCCGAGGCACTGGCCGACCACGGCGGACCGCCGGACGGGCCGGCCAAACGCCAGATCAAGGCAGGAGTACACCGGTTGAACGCCTGCGCCGACGCACTCGGGGTTGAACCGTCGGCCATCGCGAGTCGCCAGGAAGTGGCGGCGCTGGTGCGCGGAGAACGCAACGGACGCCTGCTGCACGGCTGGCGGGCCGAGATAGCGGGCCTGGCAATACTCGCCGAGATAGAGCGGCTGCAGGGCCCCGCGGTCACAGAGCGTGGCTAAAGCGCTCAGGCGGCGTCGAGCGCAGCCTTGATTCGCGCAAAAATCTCGTCGACGTCGCCAACCCCCTTTACTGCCACCAGCAGGCCCTGGTCCTTGTAGTACTGCACCAGCGGCTCGGTCTGTTCCTGAAACACAGCCAGACGGTTGCGAATCGTCTCTTCATTATCGTCAGCGCGCCCACGCGACATCAGGCGCTGCACGATCTCTTCGTTGTCAACCTCCAGATGTACGACACGCTGTAACGGCCGATCCAGCCGGCTCAGCAATACGTCCAGCGCGGCCGCCTGCGCCTGACTGCGCGGAAAACCGTCGAGGATGAAGCCGTTCTCGGCATCCGGCTGGTCGAGGCGTTCGCGGATCATACCGACGACGATATCGTCGGAGACCAGCTCGCCTGCGTCCATTGCCGCCTTGGCCTTCAGACCCAGCTCGGTCTGCTCCGCGACCGCGTGACGCAGCAGATCGCCGGTCGACACCTGCGGTACCCCGTACTCGGCCACCAGTTTCAGGCTCTGTGTACCCTTTCCCGAACCGGGCGCGCCCAGCAGCACGATTTTCAGCATTACGTCCCCGCGGTAAAGATGCATTGGATAAAGGCCATGCGCACGATCTGTATCATTACCGCACGTTGGCCGGAGATCGAAGTTAAAGCCTGCCCCCATGCAAGTCAATTGTCGACGTTCAGGCTCGTCACGTATGCTTTGACGCTCGACACAGCCGGGAACTGATGAATGACTGCCAAGAATGCCTTTTACGCTCAAAGTGGCGGCGTTACCGCCGTGATCAACGCCTCTGCCGCAGGATTGATCGAAAGCGCCCGCGAACACGGCGACGCCATCGGGAAGGTCTACGCCGGGCGTGATGGGATTGTCGGTGCGCTCACCGAGCAGCTGATCGATACCAGCGTCGAATCGGCCGACGATATTGCCGCCCTGAAGTACACGCCGGCCGGCATCTTCGGCTCGGCTCGATACAAGCTCAAGGGACTCGACGACAACAAGGCCGAGTACGAGCGGCTGATCGAGGTATTCAAGGCCCACGACATCGGCTATTTCTTCTATAACGGCGGCGGTGACTCAGCAGATACCTGCCTGAAAGTCAGCCAGATCGCCGACACAATGGGGTACCCGATACAGGCGATCCATATCCCCAAGACCATGGACAACGACCTGCCGCACACCGACTGCTCCCCGGGATTTGGCAGCGTGGCCAAGTACACGGCCGTGTCGATCCGCGAAGCCGGCTATGACCTGCACAGCATGTGCAAGACCTCGACCAAGGTCTTCATTCTCGAAGTGATGGGCCGCAACGCCGGCTGGACTGCTGCCGCGGGTGGCCTGGCGGCCGAAGCCGAAGGTGATGCCCCCCATATTCTTTTATTTCCGGAGGTCAGATTCGACCGGGAACGGTTTCTCGCCAAGGTCGATGAGGCCGTCAAACGTAACGGCTACTGCGCCATCGTCGCCTCGGAGGGCGTGGAGATCGACAAGGATTTCGAGCGTGGCGACGGCCGCCCCGCCGACGCCTTCGGCCATGCCCAGCTCGGCGGCGTCGCCCCGGAACTGGCACGCATCATCAAGAGCGAGCTGGGCTACAAATTCCATTACGCGATCGCCGACTACCTGATGCGCGCCGCTCGGCATATCGCATCGGCGACCGACGTCGAACAGGCTTATGCCGTCGGCCGCGCAGCGGTTGATTTCGCGATGGCTGGCAAATCCGGCGTGATGGTCACTATCAAGCGCGAATCAGACGAGCCCTACCGCTGGTCGATCGGCGAAGCGCCGCTGGATGAAGTCGCCAACGTTGAAAAGACCATGCCCCGTGACTTCATCAGCAAGGACGGTTTCCATATCACCGATACCGCGCGTCGTTATCTCAAGCCGCTGATCGCCGGCGAAAGCTATCCGCCCTACGTTGACGGTCTCCCCGCCTACGCGAAACTGAAGAGCCAGGCGGTACCCCGCAGACTGCACACGGATTTCAAGGTATAGCGGCTGCGTCTTATCCGTTACAATCCGACACGATCATTTCATTCATTTTCGCATTCAGAGAGGCTCCCATGGGCTACGAAGCACTCACTCCTGGCAAGAATCCGCCGGAAGAGATCAATGTCATCATCGAAATCGTCGAGGGTAGCTCCTCGGTGAAATACGAGGTTGACAAGGATAGCAACGTGCTGATGGTCGACCGCTTCATGAACGTGGCCATGCACTATCCGGCCAACTACGGCTTTGTGCCGCAGACGCTCTATGACGACGGCGATCCGGTCGACGTGCTGGTGCTGACCCCAGAGCCGATCGTGGCCGGCTCGGTCATCAAGTGCCGCCCGGTGGCGGTCCTCGGCACCGAGGACGAGGCCGGCATGGACGCCAAGATCCTGTGCGTACCCACAGACAAGATCTCGACCGGCTACTACAAGGACGTCAAGGATCTGGCCGACATTGACGAGCGTCTGAAGAACAAGATCCAGCACTTCTTCGAGCACTACAAGGATCAGGAAGAAGGCAAGTGGGTGAAGATCACTGGCTGGGAAGGCGCAGAGAAAGCCAAGGCCGAGATCGTCAAATCCATCGAGGCTTACAACAAGAGCTGATCGATCGCGATATTACGCGGCTTGTTGAGCACGAAAAGCCCCCTGTCGACTACACCGACAGGGGCTTTTTCGTGGCCGCCTCTACTCCACAGCTAGCGCTCTGTCAGTCTGGGCAGCAGTTCATGCAGATTGCATGGCTGAGTGCGAACGTCGATCTGCTCGGCAATCAGCTTGTCCCAGCCGTCAGCGCAGGCGCCCGACGAGCCTGGCAGACAGAAGATGAAGGTGGCCTTGGCCACACCCGCAATCGCGCGAGACTGCAGCGTGGACGTGCCGATATTCTCATAGGACAGCACGCGGAACATCTCGCCGAAGCCATCGATCCGGCGATCGAACAGGACCTCGATCGCCTGCGGTGTCACGTCGCGCCCGGTCAGGCCGGTGCCGCCGGTGGTGATCACCACATCCGGCTTGTCGTCGGAGATCCAGCGGGATACGCGGGCTCGCAGCTCGTAGACGTCGTCCGGGCAGATCGCTTTCTCGTGCAGCACGTGTCCGGCCGCTTGCAGACGCTCGACCAGTACTTTTCCCGATTTGTCGGTGGCATCAATGCGGGAGTCAGAGACGGTTAGCACCGCGATATGCAGCGGCAGGAATTCAGCGGTCATGACTCAGGTTCTCGCTTACGATAACAAACAGGCACTTATGGTAACGCGCCCTAGGGCGTGTTGCCGTCAAACACGCGGCCATCAAGAACAGGTATACTTAAGTTGTATTCGGTCAGGCGACACATGGCAGCGCGCCGGTTTTTTAACCGACGCCGCGTTTTACCGATGCGTCGCCGCTCTCAATCAGAACAACCGAAGTGCATGACGTTGCGTTCGCAGCAGTCATGCGTCGCTCTCAAACACGTCAATCAGGACACCTATGTCATTCGACTCTCTCGGCCTGTCGCCGCACCTGCTCGCGGCGATTGCCGACTCGGGCTATACCCAGCCTACACCCATCCAGTCCAAGGCGATTCCAGCCGTACTCGACAACAGCGATGTACTGGCCGCTGCCCAGACCGGCACCGGCAAGACCGCAGCTTTCGTACTGCCGATCCTCGAGCGCCTCGGTTCCGAAAAACACAGGAATCCACGCGTTCTTGTGCTCACCCCGACCCGCGAACTGGCAGCCCAGGTCGAGCAATCAGTCAAGACCTATGGTGCCAAGACCCAGATCCGCAGCACCGTGGTGTTCGGCGGCGTTGGCTATCAGCCGCAGATATCTGCTTTCCGGAAAGGTGTCGACATCATCGTCGCTACCCCCGGTCGGCTGCTCGATCATCTGCAACAGGGCAACCTCAATCTGGGCATGCTGGAAACGCTGGTGCTGGACGAAGCCGACCGCATGCTGGACATGGGCTTCATCAACGACATCAAGCGCGTCTTGAAGCATATCCCGGCCAAGCGTCAGACGCTGTTGTTCTCGGCCACCTTCTCCAAGGACATTCGCAAGCTGGCGTCGACTCTGCTCAACAAGCCAGTCGAGATCGACGTGGCGCCCCGCAATGCGACCGCCGATCGTATTGATCAGAAAGTCGTGATGGTGGAAAAAGCGCGCAAGCGCGCCTTGCTGTCGCACATGATCTCGACCGGTAACTGGTCGCAGGTGCTGGTCTTCACGCGCACCAAGCACGGGGCCAACCGCCTGGTGAAACAGCTGGAAATCGACGGTCTCAGCGCCTCCGCCCTGCACGGCAACAAATCGCAGAACGCCCGTACCAAGGCACTCGACGGGTTCAAGAAAGGCACGGTTCGCGTACTGGTCGCTACCGATATCGCTGCCCGCGGCATCGATATCGATACCCTGCCGCACGTCGTGAACTACGAACTGCCCAATATTCCCGAAGACTATGTCCACCGTATCGGCCGTACCGGCCGTGCTGGTCTGGAAGGCGAAGCCGTGTCGCTGGTAGGCCCGGATGAGCGCAAGTTCCTAAAGGATATCGAGAAGCTCATCGGCAATCAGATCGAGCGTATCCAGGTCGAAGGTATCGACCTGCGCGCGCCCGGCAAGGACGACGAAGAAGACGAGCGCGAGCAGCAGGCGCGTCGTCCGGATAACGACGGTGGCCAGCGTCCGCCCAAACGTGGCGGCGGTGGCGGCAACGGCAACCGTGGTGGCCAGGGACGCGGCAATGGCGCCAACCGCGGCGCGCCCAAGGCCGAAGGTGGCGCGCCCAACAACGCCAGTCGCCGACGCAACCCGCGCCGTGGCAACCGAGGCGGTCAGCGTTCCGGCGGCAGCACGCCGTCGAGCTGATCGCTAGAACGACCTGAACAAGCCGGCGTCAGCGCCGGCTTTTTCATACCTGCGACCCGAAACCCACAGGGATTCCGGGCAGGTCCGCGAATCGCCAGCCCGGGCTACCCGGCCATGGCCGCCGCATCCTTTACAATAACGCTCATGATTGCACTTAAAGATCTCACCCTCCGCCGCGGCTCCCGCAAACTGCTGGAAAACGTCAACGTACGTTTCCAGGGCGGCCAACGTATCGGTATCGTCGGCCAGAACGGCACCGGCAAGACCAGCCTGTTCGCGCTGATGCTGGGCGAGCTGTCGGCCGATTCCGGCGACGTCGAAATGCCGCCGAATCTGGACATCGCCACCGTACGCCAGCATTCGCCCGCCGGCGAACAACCTGCCATCGAGTTTGTACTGGACGGCGATAGCGAGCTGCGATCGGTCGAGGCAAGACTCGCCAAAGCCGAGGAAGACGGCGACGGCCATGCCATAGCCGAGCTGCACGGCCGCCTCGGCGAAATCGACGGCTATGCCGCCGTAGCGCGCGCCGCACGCTTGCTACACGGGCTGGGGTTTGCGCCTGAAACCCACTACGCGCCGCTGGATTCGTTCTCGGGCGGCTGGCGTATGCGCTTGAATCTGGCCGCGGCCCTGATGCGCCGCTGCGACCTGCTGCTGCTCGACGAGCCGACCAACCATCTCGATATGGATGCCGTGTTCTGGCTACAGGAGTATCTGGCCTCGCATCCCGCGACGCTAATCATCATCTCGCATGACCGTGATTTTCTCGATGCGTTGACCAGTCATACGCTGCATCTGGAAGGCGGGCGCGCGGTGCTCTATACCGGCAACTATTCCGAATTCGAGACCATGCGCGCCGAGGCCAAGCTGCAACAGCAGGCAGCCTACGAAAACCAACAGAAGAAAATGGCCCAACTGCAGGGTTTTGTCGATCGCTTCCGTGCCCAGGCCACCAAGGCCCGACAGGCCCAGAGCAAGCTCAAGCAGATGGAGCGAATGGAAAAAGTCGAGGCCGCGCACTGGGATACGCCGTTCTCGTTCGGTTTTCGCGACCCGGACCGGCTGCCGGAAACGCTGTTGCGGCTGGACAAGGCGCACGCCGGCTACGGCGAGGTACCGCTGATCTCCGATATCAAGCTGCGTATCGTGCCCGGCGATCGGCTGGCCATACTGGGGCGCAACGGGGCCGGCAAATCCACGGTCATGAAGCTGCTGGCCGGCGAGCTGGCGCCCATGGGCGGCGAAGTCCAACACGACAAATATATCAAGATTGGCTATTTCGCCCAGCATCAGCTGGAAATTCTCGACGATTCAGCCAGTGCGGCCCAGCATCTGCAGCGGCAGGCGCCGCGTGCCTCCGAGCAGGAGATTCGGGATTTCCTCGGTGGCTTCGACTTCCACGGCGACAAGGCTCTGGAACCGATTGCGCCGTTCTCCGGCGGCGAGAAAGCCCGGCTGGCGCTGGCGCTGGTGGTCTACGAAAAACCCAATCTCCTGCTGCTGGACGAGCCGACCAACCATCTCGATCTCGACATGCGTCATGCGCTAGAGACCGCCCTGGCGGGCTACACGGGGGCCGTGATCATGATTGCGCATGATCGCCATCTGATCGATTCCACCTGCGACCAGCTGTGGCGTGTTGATGACGGTTCGCTGGCGCCTTTCGACGGCGATCTGGACGATTACGCCAAGTGGCTTACGCGTCAGAACAGCGCCCGCGAAGGTGGCGACAAACCAAAGAAAACGACAACCGCGGGCGGCAACGGTGCCGGCAACCGTCGCGATGCAGCTGTGCAGCGCGAGCAGGAGAAGCCGCTGCGCCGAGCAATCAAGCAGGCCGAGGCCGATATGGCCCGGCTGGAAGACAAGATCACAGCCATCGAAAAAGAGATGGCCAAACCCAGCGTCTACGGCAATAACACCGAGATTGCACGCCTTTCTCAGGACCAGGGCAAGCTGCGCAAGCAGCTCGACAAGGCCGAAGCGCTCTGGATTGAAAACGCCGAAGCGCTGGAATCCGCGCAGTCGAAGGCGGGCAACAAATCAGCCGCGAGTGCTGCGTAATGGCCGCGACCGAAACCTACTTCTGGCACGATTACGAAACCTTCGGCGCCAACCCACGCCGCGACAAACCTGCCCAGTTTGCCGGTATCCGCACCGATCTCGACTTCAACATCATCGGCAAGCCAGTCGTGCTCTATTGCCAGCCGCCGGTCGACATGCTCGGCCACCCGGAAGCCACGCTCATTACCGGCATCACGCCGCAGATGGCACTTGAGCGCGGCGTACCAGAACCCGAGTTCATCGAAACCATCGTGTCGGAGATGGCCCAGCCCGGTACCTGCAGCGTTGGCTACAACAGCCTTCAGTTCGACGACGAAGTCACCCGCCATACGCTATGGCGCAACTTCTTCGACCCTTACGCCCGCGAATGGCAGAACGGCTGTTCGCGCTGGGACATCATCAACATGGTGCGCCTGGCCTATGCGCTGCGCCCAGGCGGCATCGAATGGCCAAAACGCGAAGACGGCTCGCCCAGCTTCAAGCTGGAACATCTGGCTACCGCCAACGGCCTGCTGCAGGAAAAAGCCCACGACGCGCTCTCGGACGTACACGCCACCATTGCCCTTGCGAAACTGATCCGCGACCAACAGCCCAAGCTGTTCGAGTATGTGGTGAGCAACCGCGATAAACACAGTGCACGCAAGCAGCTCGATATGGACACGCGCAAACCCGCTTTGCACGTGTCCTCCAAGTTCCCGGCATCCAACGGCTGCCTGTCGCCCGTCATGCCGATTGCCGCCCATCCGAGCAACAAGAACGCCGTCATCGTCTACGACCTGCGCGTCGATCCCGCCCCGCTGCTGGAACTGGGATCCGACGAAATCTACGAGCGCATCTTCACCCCGTCCGCGGATCTGCCTGACGATATGCCACGCATCGCCCTCAAGGGCGTGCACCTGAATAAATGCCCGATCCTGGCACCGTTCGAGATGATGCGCGAAGACGAAGCCGCTCGGCTCAATCTCGACATCAACCAGTGTCGGCGTCACTGGAAAACCATCCACGACCAACTGGCAGACGTCGAAGCCAAAGCCATCGCCGTCTTCGATGCCCAAAGCTTCGAACCCGACGGCGACGCCGAGGCGGCTCTCTACGAGGGTTTTGTCGGCAACGACGACCGCAAGCTAGCCGACCAGGTCCGCCGTACCCCACCGGCCGATCTGGCCGATGGCGCCATCGTCTTCAAGGACAACCGCCTCAACGAGCTCCTTTTCCGCTACCGCGCCCGGCACTATCCCGCGACGCTTGTGGATACCGAGAAAGACGACTGGAACAACTGGCTGTCCAAACGGCTGGAATTTGCACCCGACGGCGGGCTGACGCTGGATGAATACGACGAAGTCGTTGCAGCACTCATGGAGCCGGTTCAGGGCGAGCCGGTGAAGTTGCAGTTGCTGCTGGATCTGAAGGCCTGGAGTGGGAAGCTGCGGTTGCTGATTTAGACGCTTGCGCTTTTCGAATACAGAGTAAGGCTATCCGCAGATTGCATAGATGACGCAGGTTAGTCGATCATCACTGAGGTAGCATGATGACCTTACTAGCTAATATTCATCCTGGCGAAGTGCCGCTCGAAGAGCTCCTGAAGCCGATGGAACTTAGCCAGAACCGTCTGGCCAGAGAAATCGGCGTGCCGCCGCGACGAATTAATCAAATCGTCCTGGGTAAGCGTGCCGTGAGCGCCGATACGGCGCTTCGGTTTGCCAGTTATTTTGGCACGCACGCCTTGCGGCGTCAGGTCTAGCTTCGTACTCATCAGCTAAGCGCGGGAAGCGGAGTCAGATACGAATATTGCACAACAGAAATCATCGCATCTGACCCCCGAATCGCTCCCCACGGCATGCGCCTCGCGGGAAAACAGCTGGTCATGTGGATTAGCTTAAGAAAATATTAACACCGGCCGCGGCGCCTCAAAGCCCCAAGTCCCAGTAAAACCATTCCGCTCAAGAGCATTAGCAGCGAGCCGGGTTCCGGAACCGCAATCGGCTGGAAATCAAAAGTGGTGGCCTGAGTATCTCCGGGACCCTGGAAGCTCACTTTATCGAAGTAACCGGTGTTGTTCTGATTGTACGTACCGATTCCAAGGCTCAGCGCAACGACATTCGCGTTGGAAAAATCGGTGGAAGCGCTGGTCCCGAAGGCCGACACCCACTGGTTGAGGGACTTGAGCGGTGGTCCACCCGCTGTGCTTGCTTGCCCAAAGCCGCCGGTCCACCACCAGCCGCCCGTGGCGGTGCCGTCACTACCACCTGTGTTGGAGTCGATTGCGACATTCTGCCAGGCATCTGTAGGCACCGCCGAAGAACCACCGGAAGGCTGGTTCCATGTCGGCTCGTAGACCAGGTTCCCGTAGCAGTCTTGGCCAGACGTGCACGTAGAGCCGTTGTAAAGCGTGAGATTCAGGCTTGGCGCGGCAAATTGATTGCCTGCCGATTTTTTATAATAACTATAAGAGAGATTCAAGCCGCTCAAGAACGTGGACGCTTTTCCGAAGTTGGCATATGTGCTGACCTCGGCCTTGTCGCTATTATTACTCCCCGTCGTGAGTTTTGCGGCGCCGGGCGGTAGCGGCTGAGCGGTTTGCAGATTGCCACCCATACCACCCAGATTCACAATACTGGCCGTGCCCGCCCCTCTCACATCGGAGAGGTACCAGGCGTTGACAGTGGTTGATGACGTGGATGGTTCGAACTGGTGGACGGTGACTGTGGAAGCTTGAGCGGCCACGGCAGACGCACTAAAAATAGCAAAACAAACAAAGTTCTTAGAATAAGACATTGGAATTCCCCGATATTAATTTTTGTCACCCGGCCTTAAACCGAGCATTGTGGAAAAACGGACTTATCACTTACCTCTCTGTCGCTGGGGGGCAGACTGCATTGAATCCCCCCGTGTTTCATTTCTTTCCTATTCTTACGAATAGTTGAGTTCGTCTACACAACCTTTGAGACTCGACTGATATTGCATCCTCCTCCCAGGTATTGGGTCGGGATTACTTTGCGTTAATTGACCGTTCTCGTTGTCGTCTGCCTGGATGCAATGGGCATGGGCCAGGGTCAAACTCGATTGTTTTAATATCGTCTTGCCGCGTAGCCCCAGTTTCTGATGATCGACCTTAGATCGAGCGTTGAAGGAAAACGGACGTCTTCCTTGCCCCTCGATCGCTCAGCCTATCGTCGCTTTCGGACACATCGTCTGCCCCGTTTCTTTTCCGTATCCAGAACCTGAACAACAACAGCAATGCACCCAGGCCGAATACATAACCCGATGGCGGCTCGGATACCGACACGCTTGGTGGCATGCCAGGAATATTGCCCTCGCTGATGTTCGTGCCGTACTGGAAACTCACATTGGAGATATCGGAGACGGCAAGACCCTTGACGTTATCGAGAACGAAGGTGACCGAGTCCTGGATGAGTGGATCGTATTTCAATCCGCCCTTTCCGTTCTTTCCGCCATTCGGGGTGAAACCACTGGCGCTCGAGACCAGGCCGAAGTTGATGCCATCGAGCGAGGCCGGGTCATCCAGGTTGTTGCCGTTGAAGTTGCCGATATTCTGCGAGAAACCGGTGGTCGCGTAACCGGCGCTGGCAATACCCTCCCCTGCACCGTTCGGAAAGCGGCTGCCATCGTGCTGATAGCCGAACTCGCCGCCGACATTCGTTACCCCCAAACACGGGCCAGGACTGCATGTCGACGCCTGGATAATCGAAGAGCCAGAGCTGACCGTTGCCGAATCACTGCTGAGCAAGGGATCGCCGGTGAGGTCGAAGAACAACCCAGTCAGCGTCGAGCCAGGGGTATCTTGGCCCGAATGCGATGGCGAGGTATTGCTCAAAAAAATCGTGAGCAGATCGCGGTTAAAAGTGAATTGCGCCGAGGCGCTTACCGGATTTCCGGCGGCCGTGCCCGAGCCCGTGTACACCACCGTCGCCACGGCGGGGCCGGCGGATAGTAACGCAAGCGCAGCCACCACAGGGAATGAAACCTTGTTCATTTTAGTTCTCCTCCTATCAAGTGTTTCGAAGAGAGACACAAAGGCAGCGCACTGCCTTTTCGAAGCCTTTATCTGCACTTATCGTGCCTGTTATTTAATTATTGTTTTTAATCAAATTTTAATGAAGACTAGTTAATGTGTTTTGTAATGCGATTATTAACTAATGTGTAATATTTATCGACGTTTTTTACTGGTCAAGGAAGCCAAAAAAGTTTTAGAATCCTTTTTACGTGCTGTTTTATATAGATAATAATTAAATACTTGGCCATCTTGGGACTGTAATAATTTCCGACTATTTGTTTTTTATATCGCCGTATCCGATACAATAGTATTTTTCGATGGAGAAGCCGACGTTACTCACTCAGCAAGTTGCGGGTGTAATTGGGTAAATTGACTGCGACAGTCAATAAGCCAGGGGCCGCGAGCAGCGACGCCGTGGATGCGCTGGACTTGGTGGCCGTTCGCCGACGTCATCAAGGGGATGGGCACCGCCGGCAGCCTTGCAATCCGGCCATGATGGTCAAGGTGCTGGTTGACGCCTGCGCCAGCGGCGCTTCGTAAAGCGGCGCACCAACGATGCCCGGCGGCCAAAACCTGGCCGATTGATTCCTGCAGCCCACGCTCCTATGGCCTGTTGCCGATACCGCGGTACGGCTTGCCAGATACTCCGGCAGGAACGAGACATTCTGGATGGGCCTCCAGGCTGATTATGAACTGGAGGAAGTGCATCGTATTACTGCGGCTTGACGCACGATACAAGATCGAACCCCGATCGCGCAGTTGGTGCTGGACCTGATGCGAAACACTCGTCGCGCATTGGGTTTATGGGGGGCGAGTTCGACACGCCGGACGACTTCAACACGCTGGGCGCGGACGTTATCGAAGACATGTTCCAAGACGCCTCGTGATCGCTCTGCTGGATACACACCTGCTTTTATGGGCAGCCGCAGGGTCGGATAGACTCTCTACCCGGGCGACCAAACTCATCCAGGACGAGAGCAACCAGCTGCTATTCAGCGCCGCTAGCATCTGGGAAGTCGCGATCAAGGCCGGGCTCAAGCGGCAAGACTTCAAAGTATCGGCTTCACGGCTGCGGCGTGGTCTATTCGAGAACGGCTACGACGAGCTGGCTGTAACCGGTCGGCACGCCGCCGCTATTGCCAACCTGCCCGCTATCCACAAGGACCCTTTTGATCAGATACTCGTGGCACAGGCGCAGGTAGAAGACCTGACGCTTTTTACCAATGACCAAACTGTCGCTCGCTATCCCGGCAACATCGAGCTTCTATGATGCACAGCGCAGACATACGAACTCTTCTGTCGTATCGCCGAGGCCAAGTCTTGCCGGGGCCGCGTTCGGCGACCTTAAAAAACATGCATCATCAAGACAGTTTCCGTAAAGTGACGCTGAGCTATATAGTGGGGATTGCTGATGAGACAGCAGGGGTTAATTCAGGATGGGTTGATTGCGATTCATCGCTGCTGACGATCAACTTATAATCAAAATTACCAAGCGAGTGGAACCTGTTATGAATCCGATATACGACAAGAATTACGCGAAGGCGACGCGCGCCACACTGCGCGGTCTGCTGGCCGTGGGCTGCCTGGTTGCTGCGCCCATGGCGTTGGCAGCGGCCTCGACCATCAATATCGGGGTGACCGCGCCGCAGGAAACGCTGGAAGGCAAGTCGATCGTCAATGGCGCCAAACTGGCAGCCGACCATATCAACGCAGCTGGCGGTATCGACGGCAAGCAGATCAAGCTTTTCTTCTACGATGACCACAAATCGGCATCGGACGGCGTACGTGCGATGCAACGCGCAGCCAACCGTGATCATACGGTGGCGATGGTCGGAACCTTCATCAGCGAGGTTGCGCTGTCGATGGAGCCGTGGTCGGCGCGTTTGAAACTGCCGTTTATCGTGACCGGCGCCGCGAGCCCGAAAATCACCCAGCGGATCCACGACAATTACAGCCAATACAAATATGTGTTTCGTGACAAGCTCAACTCTCATTTCATGGCAGAGTCGGTGATCGATTTCATACAGACGACGCTTGCACCCAAGGGGTTCAAGTCTGCCGCGATCATGAGTGAGGATTCGGCGTGGACGATTCCGCTCGGCAACACCTGGAAGCAGAATCTGAAATCCAAGGCCGGCGTCAATGTGGTCAAGGAAATTCGCTACTCGCCGGATACCAACGACTTTGGGCCTATCTTCAGCAAGATCGAAGGCACCGGCGCGCATCTGATTCTGACGGGTTGGGCGCATACCGGCCTGCGGCCGACCATCCAATGGTCGCAGCGACAAGTGCCAGCGTTGCTGGTGGGTGTGAACGCGCAAGCCGGTAGCTCCAGCTTCTGGCAGCAGAGCAACGGCGCAACGCAAGGCGTGATCTCGCAGTCGAGCGCGGTGCCCGGCGCGGCGTTGTCCGACAAGACCGAACCGTTCACCAAGGCCTACCACGCGAAATACAACAATTACCCAGGGTATACCGGCTATACCACCTACGACGCGATCTATCTGCTCAAGAACGCCATCGAAAAGGCGAAGTCGGCCAACGCCGACAAGCTCGTTTCGGCACTTGAGACGACCGATGCGACCGGCACCATCGGCCATATCAAGTTTTATGGCAAACAGGACAAGTACACCCACGATCTGCAGTTTGGACCCGGGCTGGCTACGGGCGTGCTGTTTCAATGGCAGGACGGCAAGCAGGTGCCAGTCTGGCCGGCATCGGTCGCCAAGCCGGTCGAGATTCCCTCCTACGCGAAAGCGGGCTCTTGAGCTGGCGGTTGCGGCGGTATGTTGACCTGTAAGCGTAGCCGTCAATGACGCATCTGATCGCCCAGATCCTGGTCGACGGGTTCGTGATCAGCGCGATCTATGCGCTGGGCGCAGCCGGTTTTACCATTATCTTCGGCGTGTCCGGTGTACTGAATCTCGCCCACGGCGCGCATCTGGTCATTGCGGCAACCGTCGCCTGGCTTGCCCTGACACAGTGGGGTTGGGGGCTGGTGGGTAGCTCATTGGCCGGTATCGTAGCCGCGTTGATTTCATCGTATCTGCTGTTTGGCGGTGTCATCCGGCCCATCGAGCGGTCTCGTCGTATCCCGCCCGAGGAAAAGGAAATTTTTACGCTGACGGCGACCTTGTTGGTTGGAATCATCGCGCAGGGGTTGCTCAGCTATTTCTTCGGGTCCAATCCGATCACGACTTCGCCGCTGGTCAACGGCGTGACCGAGATTATCGGTGTCCGGGTGCCGACCAACGAGCTGATAATCGGCGCCGTGGCGTGGGTCGTACTCGCGCTGCTCTGGCTGTTTGTGCATCAAACCCGTCTGGGCAAGGCGTTGCTCGCGGCGTCCATGAGCCCCAGAGGGCTCGCGCTGATCGGCGTTGAACTAAATCAGGTGCATTTTATTGTCTGGGGGCTTTATGGCCTGCTGACCGGACTTTCCGGTGTGCTGCTGGCGTCGTTTCTTGGCGCCAGCGCGGACGATATTCCCGGCTTGACTGCGCTGGCTTTCACGATCGTTGTGCTCGGCGGTTTAGGCAATATCCTGGGGTCGCTCGGCGCGGCCTATATCATCGGTATTCTGGGCACGGCAACGGCCTATCTGGTATCGAGTTCGATAACGGAACTGCCGGCTCTGTTTCTTTTAATTGCGATTCTGCTGGTTCGTCCGCAAGGGCTTTTCGGGCGGCAATAGACTCATGCCATTCAACGTTACACTCGTGAGAATCCGCCGCCTCATCCTGCCATCATGAAGCGTTATCTCCTCTCGATTCGATTCTGGCTGGTACTGCTCGTGATCGTGGTGCTGGGATTACTGCCGTTCGAGCTGTCCTATTATTTTCTCGGGGTGCTGACCACGGCCTATCTTTTTTCCGGCTATGCGATGTCCTGGGATCTCTTGTTCGGCTATTCCGGCGAGGTCAATTTCGGCCCGACTTTTCTGATTGGTCTGGGCGCCTACGGTTCGGCGCTGCTGGATGTTTATGCCGGCCTGCCGATGTGGCTCTGCGTGATTCTAGGCGCGTTGATTGCGGTTGCGGGTGGTCTGTTGCTGGTCGCTCCGGCGCTTCGCCTGCGCGGGCCTTACTTTGGGCTTATAACACTGGTTGCCGCGTTGATCCTGGAGAAGCTGATCGTGATCTTTGCCAGCGTGACGGGCGGAGAAATCGGCCTCGGCGTGCCGGATATTCTGTCCCTCAGCACCTGGGTCAATTATTACGACGCTTACGTGTTCATGCTCGCAAGCGGTTTGATTATGGTGCTGGTCAGCCGGTCGTCGATCGGCTTGATTCTCGAGGCCAGCGGCCAGGATCCGATCGCGACACAGGCGCTGGGTTTGAACATCATCAAGTACAAACTGGTGGCCTTTGTGCTGAGCGCATTCATCTCGGGAATGGCCGGCTCGCTGACCGTGTTCTATTTGGGCACGGCGTCGGTCGGCACCGTGATTGCGGTTTCGGTGACGCTGCAGATCATTATTGCGACGGTGCTTGGCGGCCGCCGCTCGATCATAGGCCCGGCTCTCGGCGCCATATTCCTGATTGTCGCGGCAGAATTGTTGCGTCCGATTGGTCAACTCAATGAAGTGGTAGTCGCGGTGCTTGCGTTGCTTGTCCTGCTGTTTTACCCGGATGGGTTCATCGGATTGTTCAAAGGCCGTGGGCGCGGTCTATGAGCGCGCTGCTGGAAGTCCAGGGTCTTGGCAAGCACTTCGGTGGCGTGCGGGCTGTGCATGACATGGCGTTCGAGGTCGGCGCAGGGGAAATTCTCGGTCTGATCGGGCCGAATGGGTCGGGCAAGTCGACGACGCTGAGCCTGCTCATGGGCGTTACCCGCGCCGATCGCGGATCGATTCGCTGCCTCGGTCGCGACATTTCCCGCTGGCCGATTCACCGGATTGCCAATCACGGCGTGGCAATGGTATTTCAGCACTCGCGCCCGCTTAAACGCCAGACCACGCTGGAAAATATCAAGCTGGCGCTGTTGAAGGACTCGATTCTGGATGTCTTTCCAAAGCCCGCGCTCGATCAACGCGCGCGAGCGCTTGCCGCCAAGGTGGGTTTGACGGATGTGATTGACGAACCGGCAGAGCGGCTTGCCTTCGCCCATCTCCGACGCATGGAATTCGCCAAGGCGCTTGCGCTTGAACCCCAGGTGCTGTTGCTCGACGAGCCCTTTGCCGGTCTGGCGCCGGCGGAGGTGCGCGAGTTCATCGGCTTTACCGAATCGCTGCGGGATCAGGGCCTTGCCATAATCCTCGTTGATCATAACGTCAAAGCGGTATCTGGCCTGGTAGACCGCATTGTCGCCATGTATCTGGGCGAGAAAATCGCCGAGGGCGTGCCGCAGGAAGTCATCGGGAATGCGCGCGTCCGGGAGGTTTTTCTTGGTAGCTCGGCCGATCACGCCGAGCCTTCAAGCGCAGACCGTTCGGCAAGAACCGAACTAAAAAGCGGACTGCAAAGCGATCCGGCCGAAAACAAAGTGCTCGAGATAAAAATTGAGGCGCTTCGCTATGGCAAGGCGCAGGCCCTCGAGCAGGTTCATCTGGATATCGCCGCTGGTGAATTCGTATCGGTTGTGGGTCTGAATGGCGCGGGCAAGACCAGTCTGTTCAATGCGATCAGCGGTTTCACAAGCTATGACGGCGATATTCACTGGCTCGGCAACTCCCTTCGCGGACGCTCTCCGGCGCGCATCAGCCGTGACGGCATCGCACACTGCCCGGAAAATCGTGAACTGTTCACCTATATGAGCGTTCAGGAAAATCTCCAACTTGGCGGTTATCGTCGCAGCGCCGATGAACGGGCATCGTCTCTGGAGCAGCTTTTCGACCTCTTTCCGCGTCTCGCCGAACGTCGCCGGCAGTCCGCTCATACGCTCAGCGGCGGCGAACAACAGATGCTGACGATCGCGCGCGCGCTCATGCAGCGGCCGCAGCTGCTGATCCTGGACGAGCCGACGCTGGGCCTGGCGCCGCTGATCATGGACGCCATCTCTGAGACCCTCGAAAAGCTGCGCCGAGAGCTCGGGCTCACGATATTACTCGGCGAGCAGAACGTCCATTTCGCACTGCGTCATTCGGACCACATGCTGCTGCTGGAAAACGGCACGCTACGTTGGCAGGGTAACGTCCAGGCATTCCACGACGAAATCGGCGACAGCTATCTTTAAGATTTCGCGGACTCAGGGGTTCGTAGCGAGCATGGCGCAGGCCTCGTTGCGCCGAAGTCACCAGAACAGGCAACACTTCTCCTATGCGGCGCGTTGCCTGACGCGAAAATCCAGCAGACTCTGAGGAATAACCGGGACACAGGAATCACCGTGGCGGGCCACGGTTTTCCCTTCGACCCAGTGGAACCCCATCACGCGGCTTCGGGCGACGTCTCCGGATCGTCGTCGGCCAGCACGGTGTTCTCGTAATAAAACAGCGCGCTTTCCGGCGATACCGCGACTTTCAACGCCAGCCACATGATCGCCAGGCTGAACACGATGATAATTGCCATATCCACATACACCTCGAGTAAACCGATACCGCCCATTGGCTTGGGCCCGAGGTAGCTCAGCAGCCACATGCCGCCGAAATACGGAAACAGCCAGCCCATCGATTTCCAGTTGATGCCAGCGTTCACGCCGCGTTTGACGAACGTGAAATAGATCGCAAACAGAATGAACACGCCAAGCAGCAGCAGGAACATGAAGTTGTTGGTGCCAAACCCGGCCCAGAAGATGACAAAGTTCGAGGCGATGAAGGCAAGCGGCGCAATAACATAAGGCATTGGCAGGCGGAACGATCGCAGTTTTGAATCCGGCACTGCCTGGCGCATCTTCAACAACACGATAGGGCCGATGCCGTACGACAGCACAGTGGCCGCAGAGGCATAGGAGACCATCTTCTGCCAGGATGGCAGCGGCAGGAAAAAGATCGCGCCGACGACATAGACCACGATCAGCGCCATCCAGGGCGTGCCGTTGTTGTTCACCCATGCCACGAACGATGGCATGGTTTCGCTTTCGCCGCCGGCCATGATGATTCGTGAACCACTGGTCGACCAGATGAAACCGCATACGCCGGGCGAGATAATGGCATCGACATAGAGCACGGTCGCCCACCAGGAGGCACCAAATATCATGGCCAGCCCGGCGAATGGTCCGGAAATGCCGCTGAAGGTCAGGCCGTGCCAGCCATTTTTTGCCAGCGTATCCTGCGGGATCGCGGTGACGAACACGTACTGCAGCAAGATGAATACGGCGGCGCCGATCACGATGGTGCCAAGCACCGCAATGGGCAGATTGCGGCCCGGGTTGTCGGTTTCACCCGCCAGGTCAATCGCCTGCCGAAAACCGAACAAGGCAAAGAAGACGCCCGCGCTGGAGATGGCGGTGAACATGCCGGTGCTGCTGACATGCTGGGTTATCGTCAGGTTCTCGCTGTGATGGGACAGCATCAGAAACAGGATGATGGTTCCGATTGGGGTTAGCAGCTTGATCCAGGTAGCGACCGTATTAATAGCCAACACCAGGCGTATGGCCAGGAAGTTGAAGCCGACCATGACGGCAAGCAGCACCATGGATGCAATGAAGCCGGTCGTCGTCAACAGCCCGCTGCTGTGTATCAGACCGGGAATATAGTTGTTTGCATAGTTGACCACCGCCATCGCTTCGACCGGCGGGATCGACACGTAGGCGACAAAAAGGATCCAGGTCCAGAAGTGGCCGAGCTGAACGCCGTGACTGATGTGACTGATATGCACAACCCCACCGCTGCGTGGGAACATCGGCGCCAGTTCCGCGTACACCAGCGCCAACAGCATGATTACGACCGCCGCGATCACCCAGGAGCCAATGCTCAACGGGCCCGCATCACGCGCCGCGTTCAAGGGGCCCAGCAACCAGCCGGATCCGATCATGCCGCCAACGCCTGCAAACAGCAGGCCCAGCAGGCCCGCATCTTTTTTGAGTTTTCCGGCCATGTCGATCTCCGTGTCGTTGACTCCATTACGCCTGGATCGACCGGTGCATCAGTTCCTGCCACTCGACAGGCCGGAGCATTGCATCTGCGGGCGACCACTGCCTCGGTGTAGCATGCACCGATGTGTGCATACAGTCTCCACGACCTTGGTCGTGCTTTGAGCTGGAACTTGTTAGTTGCCCTTCTCTTCAGGTCTGGCCGGCAGCGGCGTTTGCGCGTCCGATACGCTCTTGCAACTCGGCATGCCGTGCCCGGTCGAGCGGGAAATTCCACATAAAGGCCACCACACCCAGCTTGACCGCCACCGGCAGCAGGCCGTAGAGCGCAGCCAGCGTCCATAGGGCGGTGGCGTCGTTGTCCTGCCCGGCGTTGAAGCCAGCCAGCCAGAGCACCGGATAAGCAATACCGAGCGCCACCGCAAACGCCAGCTTGGTGGCCATGCCCCAAAGCCCAAAATACAGCCCGGCCCGGCCGTCGCCGCCGGCGGCGGTGTCTTCGTCGATCACATCGGCCTGGATCGAGGCCGCCGTGGCCTGGTCCACGCCCAGACAGGAGCCACCGAGGATACAGATCAGGGTATAGGCGACCAGGCTGTAGGTATTGTCGGCGAGCGTCATCGTGAAAATGAACACGAACGCGACCCAAAGCATGGAGGCACACCACAACCGATGCTTGCTCCAGTTTCGCCCGATCCAGAACCAGACCGGCAAGCCCAGTACCGCCGACAGGAAATAGATGCCCAGGAAGATACCGGCCGTGGCCTGACTGGCGCCGAGTACGCCAGTGACGAAGAACAGAAACAATGCGGCCGGCAGCCCGTTGGCCGCACCGTTGAGCAGATAAGCAATCAGCAAACGTCGGAACGGCGCGTTGGCAATCAGCAGTTTGACACTCTCGGCCCACTTCACGCGCGATCGCTTGCCTGCGGGTTCCGGCACCCGCCAGAGAAACAGTATCCCGCAGATCGGCAGGGCCACGAGCAGGAAGACCGCGATAGCCTTCAGGCCGGCTTCCTGGCCGCCGGCGATTTTGCTCACTCCAGCCGGCACCATGATCGCTACCATGGTGCCGAGCACGAAAAATCCTTCGCGCCAGGCCGTGATGCGCGTGCGCTCGTCATAATCCGCGGACATCTCCGCGCCCATGGTCGTATACGGCAGATAGATCAGCGTCCAGCCGAAGTAGGCCAGCATGCTCCAGACCAGCAGGTAGAGTGCGGTTGCGCTCTGGCCAGGCACGAACAGAAACCAGGCAGAGAGCATGAGGATCGGGATGCCCAACGCGATATAAGGTCGGCGACGGCCGATCTTCAGGCCGGTCCGGTCGGACAAGGTGCCGATGGCAGGATCGGTGAGCACGTCGAACAGGCGCGCACCGAAGATCATCAAGCCGACAATACCCGTGTTGAGACCAGGCATCTCGGAATAGAACGGCGGCAGGAACACCGTCAGTGGCAGACCAAGTGCCGCAAGCGGCAGGCCCAGCAGGCCGTACGGAATCAGGGCGCGTTGCTGTTTCATACGACGCCGCGCCGGCGGCTATTTTTTCGCAAGACAAGCCGCAGGGAGCGCGATGTAGCCCAGCTACATAAGCGAGCTGCAACGCCGTATCGCGGGAAAATAGCTGCCGGCCCATCGAAATTTATTGGGGGTTGCGGCCCAAAATTACGCCATCCGGCGTTGCAGAGCTTGACCGCAGAATGACTGGGGACGGCGCTCTGCGCCTTGTCTGACACGATTTTGGGTCGCAACGCGGAGCCGTATGAGACAGCAACACGCCCTGACTGGCTCAGCGGGTAGCGATACGCGCTCACGTATTAGGGCTTTTTGCCGGCTTTTCCAGACAGATCTGCATCAGATCAATATTGCCGGAATCAAAACCGGCAGCGCAGTACGCCAGATAATAACGCCACATGCGATAGAAGCCCATGCCCTTGGGTTTTTCTATCGCGTTGCGGGCTGCTACCACCCGCGCGTCCCAACGCATCAACGTACGCGCATAGTCTTCGCCGTAGAAAGCCCGCTCGCGCTCCACCAGACCGGCTGCACCTGCCTGTTCGGCAAACGCGGTCGGCGAGGCCAGCATACCGCCAGGGAAAATATATTCCTGGATGAAGTCCACATTGCGACGGTAATAGTTGAAGGTGGCTTCCTGGATGGTGATGGCCTGGATCGCCGCTCGCCCGCCCGGACGCAGGCGATCATGAATCGCCCGGAAATACACCGGCCAGTAGGCCTCGCCCACCGCTTCGTACATCTCGATGGACGCGACATGATCGAAGGTAGCGGTGACGTCGCGGTAGTCAACGAGTTCGAACGTCAGCAGATCGTCCAGACCGGCCTCGACCGCCCGCTTGCGCGCAAAACGCAGTTGCTCCTGAGACAAGGTGATGCCGGTGACGCGTACGCCGGCATGTTCGGCCGCATAGCGGGCGAAACCGCCCCAGCCGCAGCCGATCTCGAGGATATGCTCGCCGGGCGCTGGATCCAGATAGTCAAGAAGTTTCTGATACTTGCGGCGCTGGGCGGTGGCCAGATCCTCGTCTGGGTGCGCAAAGATAGCCGACGAATAAGTCCAGGTCTCGTCCAGCCAGTGGGCATAGAAATCGTTGCCGAGATCGTAGTGATAGGCAATATTGCGGCGTGATCCGCGCTTGCTGTTCGACCGCAGCCAATGCCGCACGGCCGACACAGCGGTATACAGATGCTGCAGACGCGAAAAATCCGGCTCCAGCGCGTCTTCGTTGAGATGCAGCAGATAGATCAGCAGCGGCAGATCGTCGCAGTCCCAGTCGTCGGCCATATAGCCTTCGGCAAAACCGATCGATCCGGCCTTGAACAGACGCGTGACCATGCGCGGCGAGCGAATATGCATGGCCGTTGCCGGCCCGTCGTTGGCACCCACGAACACGGCAGTGCTGCCGTTGGGCAGGGTCACATCGAGGCGTCCGGTATGCAGACGATCCAGCCGCTTGATCACCTGCCGCTCGCGCCAGTTCTCGGGCCGCCCCGGATTGCGCGTGGCATGATACCGATCGGGGCTGATGACACAATCGGACGAACTTTCTGCGTTATGAAACATTGTGACGTTCCTGATTCGGCCTGGCGTGAAATATCGCGCCGCGCAGCCAGATCTTGAGTGCCTGCCAGTGGATGGCACCGATGACCTTGAGGCTCATCAGCGGCATGGCGAGGGCAGCCCGCCAGATCGAACCCGTAGTCAACGGGCGATATTCGCCGCTCAGCGTGGTGGCGATCCGTAGCCGGTCCTGCTCGTCGTGCAGGCGCACGCCAAGCCCCAGCCGTGCTTCTGGCGGCAATACATGAAAGCGGTAGTAGCCGCTGCGATCGAAGAACGGCGAGACATGGAAACGCTTGTTCTTGTGCTGGTTCAGCGCTGTGCCGCTGGCGGCCGGATCGGCCGGCAACACATAGATATGATGCTCGCCAAAGGTGTTGTGGACTTCCACGATCACTGCCATCTGTCGGCCGTCGGCGTGATCGCAGTAATACAGGCTGATCGGATTGAAGCCATAGCCCAGCACCCGCGGCATCGCCAATAATCGAATACGCCCGCCGGCCAGCTCGACAGCGTGATCGGCCAGAATGGACTCTGCCCAGGAGCGCAGATCCGAACCGTCGTGGGCGCCGTGATCAGCGTCGTAAAAAGACAGTAAATTGAACCGGTTGCGCGAAATCAGCGGCGAACTGCGACAGGCCTCGCCCAGCCCGTCCAGATCGGTCAGCAGATAGAACACGCGATAGACAAAGCGATAGCTCGGCTTGCCGGGCCGGTGGTGCATCACGCGGCAGTGATAGAGCGCCCCGGTGTCTGACCCGGATTGGGTGTGGGCTCGACTCATCTCACGCCAGCCAATCACGTCAACCAGGGCGCGCGTACGCCCAGCCCCTCGGCCACGCGGGTCGCCGAGGCCAGCCCGTCTTCGTGAAAACCAAAACCGGTCCAGGCGCCGGCGAACCAGCTGCGATGCCGGCCCTGAATTTCCGGCAGGCGCTGCTGGGCCGCAATGGCCCCGCCGTCGAAGACCGGATGGTCGTAATCGATCTCCGCGATGATCTTGTCCGGCTCGGGTTCGCGCAGCGGATTGAGACTGACGAAGTACTGCTGTGGGCCGTCGATATTCTGCAATCGATTCATCCAGTAGGTGACAGCCACCCGCTGATCGGACAGCCGGGCGCGATCGGCCTGATAGTTCCAGGACGACCAGACCGCCCGACGTCTGGGCATCAGCGAGGCGTCGCTGTGCAGCACCGCGCGATTAGGCTGGAAATCGAACGCCCCGAGGATGGCACGCTCGTCGGCGTCCATATCCGCGATGATCGCGCGGGTGGTGTCGGCATGACAGGCAAAGACGATCCGATCAAACGTCTCGGTTTTGCCCTCGCCTGTTGTCAGCGATACGCCGTCGGCCAGGCGCGTCACAGCCTGCACCGGGGTATCGCAGCGCAGGCGTTTCCCCAGAAGCGCCTGCATCTTCTTCACATAGGAATGACTGCCGCCGACGACGGTTGCCCACTGCGGCCGGTTGGCAAGATCCAGCAGGCCGTGGTTGCCGAAGAATCGCAGGAAAGAGGCCAGCGGAAAATCGCGCATGCCGGCCGTTGGCGTCGACCAGATCGCGGCAGCCATCGGCAGCAGATAGCGCGCGGCGAACGCCTCGCTGTAGCGATGTTTGTCCAGAAATCTGCCCAGCGAAATATCCGGACAGTCGCCAGCAACCAACAGCTTCTTGGCCTGGCGATTGAAACGGACAATATCGGCCAGCATATGCCAATGGCGCCAATCCAGCGCCAGGCCCGGCTGCGCAAACATAGCGCCCAGGCTATCCCCGGCCCATTCAATAGCGCCGTCGCCGATACTCACGCCGAACGACATGTCGCTGTCTTGATGCGCCACCCCAAGCTCGTTGAGAAACGCGTTGAAATACGGGTAGTTGCGATCGTTCAGAACAATAAAACCGGTATCCACCGGCTGCTCGCCATGCATCACCGTGCGCACGTGACCGCCCGGCTCGGCACGTGCCTCAAACACGGTGATATCGGCCATATCCCGAAGCAACCAGGCCGTCCCGAGCCCGGCGATGCCGCTGCCTACAATGGCGATTCGCTGCATGCGCTATTTTTCCATTGACGAAAAGATTGTCCGCAACCCTAATCTACGAAGCCTTGGCGCAGGCAGATGCTTTGTACCCGTTTTCAGGTTTCCGCTATCCTCTACGTCTGGTGTTCTATAGATACGGTTGCGTACTGCGCAGTGGAGTCTATCGAAAGCCACGCGATACGCCGACCACTATCGGCCGTTATCGGCCCACGTTGAAAACCTTCCTCCAGGAGTCGCCATGAAAGATCCCCTACGCGTCGCCGTTACCGGCAGCGCCGGCAATATCAGCTACTCACTCATCTTCCGCATTGCCGCTGGCGACATGCTGGGCCCTGATCAACCGGTGATCCTGCAGCTGCTGGAAATCCCGCCGGCCATGGATGCCCTCAAGGGCGTGATCATGGAAATCAACGACTGTGCGTTCCCGCTGGTCCACGGTGTCTCCGGTACCGACAAGCCGGAAGAAGCCTTCAAGGACGTCGATATTGCCCTGCTGGTCGGCTCCAAACCCCGCGGCAAGGGCATGGAGCGCTCGGACCTGCTCAAGGCCAACGGCGAGATCTTCTCGGTTCAGGGCAAGGCGCTGAACGACCATGCATCCAAGGACGTCAAGGTGCTGGTGGTGGGCAACCCGGCCAACACCAACGCGCTGATCGCGGCCTCCAACGCGCCGGATCTGGATAAGACACAGTTCACGGCCATGATGCGGCTGGACCACAACCGTTCGCTGAGCCAGCTCGCGCAAAAGACAGACAGCCAGGTGACCGACATCGAAAAGATGGTGGTCTGGGGCAATCACAGCTCGACCCAGTTTCCTGACCTCTCGCATGCGACGGTCAACGGCAAGGCCGCGCTTGATCTGGTCGATCACAGCTGGTACGAGAACGACTTTATTCCAACCGTGCAGAAGCGCGGCGCCGCGATTATCGAGGCTCGTGGCGCCTCAAGTGCGGCTTCTGCGGCCTCGGCCGCTATCGATCACGTGCGCGACTGGGTGGCCGGCACGAACGGCAAGATCGTCAGCATGGGCATTCCCGCCGACGGCAGCTACGGCATCGAGCCCGGCATCATGTACTCGTATCCGGTGACCTGTGCCAGCGGCAAGTACGAGATTGTCCAGGGATTGGAAATCAACGACTTTGCTCGAGGCCGTATGCAAGCGACCGAGGCTGAACTGCGCGAAGAGCGTGACGCGGTGGCGAACCTCATCTAGGAGCCTGGGGCCTGCTTCCAATAGCACTCCTTTAAGGGTAAATTCTTTTAAATTTGTAGAGATACTAGGGCCTGTTGCCGTTCCGTGCGAGGCCGCGCCAAGGGCTGTTTTGCGGCAAGACGAGGCGCAGCAAGGGCGGTGTAGTCATTCTACATAAGCGCGCTGCAACGCTGTATTGCCGAAAAACAGCCCTTGTCCCGAAGGGTTGGGCCTCAAATCGCCCCAGGCGGCGTGGCAAGTCTGGGTCGTGGCACGCCACGACCGGCGACTCGCGCCTTGCCTGAGACGATTTGAGGTCTCCAACGCGGCGCTCGCACGAAATGGCAACAGGCCCTAGCGGGCTGAAAGCCTTGTCAGTCGTATCGTCAGGATATGACGCCAATGACAACAGACAAGGATCAGCCCGCTCCAGGACTTGTCGGACTTAAGCGGTTTTTATCCAGCGCCGCGGGTATAACCACGTAGGCAGGCGTGCCAGTCGGCCTCGGCGAAGGCGAAGTTCGGCACTTGAGCCGCAAACTTGTCGAGCGAACGACGCAGGCGCGCCAGATTGGCCTGGCGCCAGGACCCGTTGCGGCGCAGGCGGGCCCGATCGAAATCAATCAGATGAAACTGTGCGTTGTCGTCCATCAGAATGTTGCGCGCATTCAGATCGGCATGCCAGACACCGGCTCGATGAAATCGGGCAATGAGTGAACCAATGGCCTGCCACCGGTCCGGGCCAATCGCGCGCTCCATCAAGCGATCCGCCAGCGTCTGGCTGCCTGGGATTTCCAGGGTGATCAGATCGGCCTGATAACTTGGCCCGCGACGTATTGCATGAGCAGCGACCGGCGTCGGCACCGGCAGGCGCTGAGCCGCCAACTGCGCCAACAGCCTCAACTCGCGGACCGGTCGGCTACGATTGACGCCTGTAAACAGATAGCGATCCTGATTGATACGCGCCAGCGCGCCGCCGCGCCGATAATGCCGTAACACCCAGTGCGCCCCGTCCGGCCGTACGATGAAATAGGCTTCGCCTCGCCCGGTCGCGCTGCCGGTCAGCGCATCTTGCTCGCGCCAGTGCTGGGGCGAAAACCAGGAGAGCTCGGGCGCATCAGCAAGCACCGCCGGATTCCACGCCAGAACCCGGCCGTGATCGCTCGACTGCCGTATTGCGTCGATGTCGCTAAGCGTGCCGATGCGTTGGCGATCAGACGTGGGTCAACCACTCGGCGTGATCGTCACGCTTGCCGCTGACCTGATCAAAGAAACGCGACTGCAGGGCTTCGGTGATCGGCCCGCGGCTGCCGCTGCCGATGGCCCGGTCGTCGAGTTCGCGCATGGGTGTGACTTCTGCCGCGGTGCCGGTCAAGAACGCCTCGTCGGCGATATAAACTTCATCGCGCGTGAGTGTCTTTTCACGACACTCGATGCCCATCTCCTCGGCGTAGGTCATGATCGTGCGCCGCGTAATGCCGTCCAGCGCGCTGGTGAGGTCCGGCGTGTAGAGAACGCCGTCGCGCACGATGAACAGATTCTCGCCGCTGCCCTCGGATACATAGCCGTTGGTGTCGAGCAACAAGGCCTCGTCGTAGCCGGCCTTGGTGGCTTCGGTGACGGCCATCATCGAGTTGACATACGGACCGTTGGCCTTGGCCTTGGTCATCACGGAATTGACATGATGACGCGTAAACGAAGACGTCTTCACACGGATACCGCGGGTCATGTTCTCTTCGCCCAGATACGACCCCCAGGTCCAGGCCGCAATCATCAGATGCGCTGTCAGACTCTCGGCGTGCAGGCCCATGCCTTCCGAGCCGTAGAACAGCATCGGCCGGATATAGGCCGACGAGAGATTGTTCTGGCGGATGGTCTCGACCTGGGCGGCGCTGATCTCGTCCTCGGAGAACGGCATCGGCATGCCCATGATCTTGGCCGAATTACACAGCCGGCGCGTGTGGTCGCTCAACCGGAAAATGGCCGCGCCCTTGGCTGTCTCGTAGGCACGTACGCCTTCGAATACGCCCATGCCGTAATGCAACGTATGCGTCAGCACGTGCACTTTTGCATCACGCCATTCGACGAACTCACCGTCGAGCCATATCTTACCGTCGCGATCCGCCATCGAAGTCATCGGCTTCTCCTATCTACCGGGGTTTCGGGCCAATACCCGCAAGGACGCTATTTGACCACAGCGAGCGAGGCGCAGGCCAGAACTTTTGTGCAATATACACTCGCGGACACCCAACCCCGTCTAGGTGCAAGGACCTGTTGCCGTTATCAGCCTGAGCTTCGGCGGTAGACACCAAGAGCAGCAGATGCTGGCTTGGCTGAATTGCCGAAGTCCCAAAATGGGACTAACATAAGGCTATGCGCATCATTGCCCTTTCGACACTGAAAGCATTTTGGTCAGGCTCACCGGCCTACTCAGATTCCATCGAACCAGGAATGGCGTGGTATCGAGAGGCATTACAGGCGGACTGGGCAACGCCCAATGAGGTGAAAGCCCAATTTTCAAGCGCCAGCATTCTCCAGGACGGTCGGGTTGTGGTCAATATAGCCGGCAATAAGTATCGATTGGTGGTCTGGATCAACTACCCATATCGAGTGGTCTACATCCGTTTCTTAGGCACCCACCGGCAGTACGACGAAATCGATGCACAGACAATCTGAGGTGAATCATGGAAATTCGTCCCATTAAATCCGAAACGGACTATAACGAAACGCTCAAAGAAATCGAGTCTCTAATGATGGCGGAAGTAAACTCGCCAGAAGGTGATCGACTGGACGTCCTAGTGACACTTGTTGAAGCGTATGAGCGGCAGCACTATCCAATTGACTTCCCCGACCCTGTTGAAGCCATCAAATTTCGTATGGAGCAGCAGGGCCTTACGGTAGAAGATCTTGTTCCGGTGATTGGGCGCAAGAACCGTGTCTATGAAATCTTGGCTCGTAAGCGCCCACTGACGCTCCGGATGATTGAGGGTTTGCATGACTCGTTTTCAATTCCGGCCGAAAGCCTTCTAAAACATGCCGCTCATCGTCATGGCCAGGTTGCGTAGGTCGGATTAGGGGCTCGCACCGTCATCTGACCTACGGGTAAAAGCATTACCAGAAGGCTCATTGACTCTCGCGCGCGGCCAGCCACTCCAGATAGCGCGGCACGCCCTGCTCCACCGTTAGAAACGGGTGCGGATAGCCGGCCTCACGGAGCAATCGGATATCGGCCTGGGTATAGCTCTGATAATGCCCTACCAAAGATTCCGGGAAATCGATATAGCGCTTGCTGCCGCGGCCGTGCCAGGTGAGGACGGCAGCGGCCACGTCGTTGAACGACTGCGCGGCGCCCGTGCCGCAGTTGAAGATGCCCGAGACACCCGGATTATCCAGTAGCCACAGATTGACGGCGACCACGTCGTCCACGTGGATGAAATCACGTCGTTGCTCGCCATCGCCGTAGCCGTCGGAGCCGGCAAACAGCCGGCATTCGCCATGCTCTGCAATCTGCGCTGAAAAATGGCTGGCCACGCTGGCCATTCGTCCCTTGTGCGCTTCACGCGGGCCGTAGACATTGAAGTAGCGCAGGCCAACGACCTGGCTGGTCGCACGCTCGGCGTTGGCGCGTATGTACTGGTCAAACGCCAGTTTCGAGAACGCATACATGTTGAGCGGCGTTTCGGCATCGCGGTGTTCAACGAACGTCGGGCCCATGCCGTATACCGAAGCCGACGAGGCATACAGGAAGGCAACGCCGCGCTTCATGCACCAGCGATACAGGCTCTTGGAGTAGCGAAAATTCCGATCCATGACATAGCGGCCGTCCCATTCGGTGGTATCCGAGCAGGCGCCCTGGTGGAACACGGCTTCGATCTCGCCGTGGTCGATCAGCGGTTCGTCGCGCTCGACCCGACCGAGCAGATCGTCGTATTCGAGATAATCGCTGAAATCGAGATCGGCCAGATTCAGGCATTTGTGACCGTCGGCGAGATCGTCGACCAATAGAATATCGGTGATGCCGCGCTTATTGAGGCCGGCAACGATATTGCTGCCGATGAACCCGGCCGCACCGGTGACGATGATCATGTTCCTTCTCCCTGCAGATGACGGGCCACGGGTGCCTCGGCGTCAATGCCGAGGCACGCCAAAGGTTTCATACCAGCGCAGATAGCGATGCGCCATGGCGGCGGCAGTATAACCGGCTACCCGCTGCCGACCCGTTTCGCCCAGCCGCGTCGCCAATACAGGATCAGCTCGCAGTCGTGCCAGGGCCGCGGCCAGCGCGGCCGGATCGCGTGGTGGCACCAGCAGGCCGTTGACCTCGTGCGCGATCAGCTCGGGGATACCGTCTACCGCCGAGGCGACGATCGGCAGGCCGGCCTGCATGGCATCCAGCAGCGTCGAACCCAGCCCTTCGTGCACGGACGGGAACGCAAACAGATCAAACGCCGCCAGATAATCGCCAACGTTGTCGACGTGGCCGGTAAAAGCGATATTGTGACTGTCTTGAACCGCCTGCTTCAGTGCAGCTTCATCGGTGCCGCCACCGACGAACACGCCGTACCAGCCATCATCCCGGCCAGCCAATTCGCGCACGGCAGCGATCAGATCGTGCTGGCCTTTCTGGCTGTCGTCCAGCGCGCCGACGTGTCCGACCACGCAGTCGCCCGGCCATGATCGCCGTAGCGCAGCGGCTCGTTCGGTATCGACCGACAATGCGCCGGCAGCGCTCGGGATGATGACACAGCCAAGTTCTGGCAAGTACGCGGTCATGACCCGCTCGATGGCGCGCGATAGCACGGCGACACCGGCCGCCTGCGCGTACATCGCGCGGGTCTGGCGACTGGCACTCGGCCGATTATCCACGCGACGCGTCAGCACATAACGCGCGCCCACCCAGCGATGCGCCGCATGGGCGAAGTGGGCACCCTTGCCGTCGTGCGCGTGCAAAAAAGCGCCTCGCACCTTGCATACGTGGCGGATAAACGGCTTGCCGATCGGTAGTCGCTCCAGACCGGGCACATCTTTCAGCCGGGCGACTAACGGCTGGCCGGCGCGCAACACGATGCGCTGCCTTACTCCAAAGCCGGCCAACTCGCGCACCAGCAACTCGGTCTGGCGCTCGCCGCCGCGAAACCCGCGGGCCAGATTGACGTGGGTGATAACAGGACAGGAAGACATCGGATCCCCGGAGAAACCGGCCAAGGTGCTCATTGTGCCGACATAGCGCTGCCTGTTTGTTCGAACGGCTGGTTATTCCTCATCGGCACCGACCCATTGCTGCCAGAGTCTGGCCACGGCTTGACGTGCTTCAGCGCGTGTCTCGCGGTCCATCATGGCGCGTTGGCGTTGCAAGGCATCGCGATGGATATAACGCCGATACGCACGATAGCTGTCGGTCAGCAGCTTGATATCGTCATAGCGCGCCAGCTCGCCCGATTCCATCGTCTCCAGAATCCGAATCGCATCGGTGAAACGAACGATCTCGGGACATTCGGCGGCATAGCGAAGTGCCGCGTACTGGGCCATGAATTCGATATCAATCAGTCCGCCCGGCATCTGCTTGACGTCCCATTGCTCGTCGGTCGTCTGGTCCTTGGTCTTGCGCATGCGGCGGCGCATATTGCGCACCTCGCCGGCCAGATGCTCGGCGTCGCGCTCCACGCCCAGAATATCCTGGCGCAATGCCGCGAAGCGCTTGCCCAGATCCCGATCGCCAGCCACTGGACGGGCCCGTACCAGGGCCTGATGTTCCCAGGTCCAGGCATGTTCGCGCTGATAGTTCGCGAAGGCGTCGATATGCGAAACCATCAGCCCCGCGTTACCACTGGGGCGCAGCCGCATGTCAATTTCGTAGACCCGGCCGGCCGGTGTCTGGGTGGACAGAATATGAATCAGGCGCTGGGCCAGCCGGGTGAAGAACACCTGGTTGCTCAGCTCCCGCTTGCCGCCCTCGGTGACGCCTTCCGACGGCCCGTCGTAGAGGAACACCAGATCCAGGTCGGAACTATAGCCAAGCTCCAACCCGCCGAGCTTGCCGTAGCCGATCACCATGAACGGCGCCGGCTCGCCGTCCTGGGTAATGGGGGTGCCATAACGCTCGCTCAAATGATGCCAGGCCATGCACAAGGCGGCTTCGAGCGTGACTTCGGCCAGCTCGGTGAGATGATCGGACACGATCATCAGGGGGATCGCATTAGTGACATCGGCAGCCGCTATCCGCAGGGTCGTTGCCTGATTGAAACGACGCAGCGTGTCCATGCGCTGCTCCAGATCGTCCTCGTCGATCGCCGCCAGATCTTCGTCCAGCCCGGCAGCCAGTTCGTGGCGCCGCGGCTGTTTATACAGCAGGCGCGAATCGAGCAGGCTATCCAGCAGCGCCGGCTGCTCGCCGATACGGCTGGCAATCCATTCGCTGGCCGCACAGAGCCGGATCAGCGTTTCGAGCGCTGCCGGATGCTCGACCAGCAGCGCAATATAATTGCTGCGGCCGATGATCGCCGAAATCACCGGCAGCGTGCGCAATAACGCCTGGTCGGGCTGTTTGTTGCGCGAAGCCGCCGCGATCATCAACGGCACAAGGCGGGCAATCCAGCGCCGGCCGCGATCCTCCAGGGCGCGATAGAGTCGCTGGTCCTTGAGATCGTCCAAGGCTTTCGTCACCGCTTCGACGTCCTCGATGCCGTAATCGGTAAGCACCGCGCCGACCTGGGCTGCGTCATACTGCGCTGTCCATAACGCGCCAAGGCGCTCGTTCACGCGCTGGCTTACCGTGTTTTCGTTCTGCGGTGCGGCGAACACTTCCTCGAACGCGTCCTGCACCACTTGTCGCACGTCGGCCAGTTCGGTATCGAAAGTCGCCAGGCTTTCGCACCCCATCGCTTCGGCGATGACTTGTCGTGCCTGGTCGCTTTCTGGCAGGTCATGCGTCTGGCGATCGTCCACCATCTGCAGCCGGTTCTCGACCCGTCGCAGATAGACATACGCCGCGTCGAGTGCCTTTCCTGTATCCGCGGGCAGATGCCCACCCTCGATCAGGCGCGCCAGCGTCGGACGCAGCCGGCTGTCCTGCAGTTCGGGTTCCTGACCGCCGCGGATCAACTGAAAGGCCTGAACAATGAACTCCACCTCACGAATACCGCCGGCGCCCAGCTTGATATTGGCATGCCATTCACCGCGCGCCACCTGGCGCTCGATCATGGCCTTCATCTCGCGGATCGACTCCAGCGTGCCGTAATCGAGATAGCGCCGATAGACAAAAGGCCGCAGTCGATCGAGCAGCCGCTGACCGCCTTCGGTATCCCCGGCGACCGGCCGGGCCTTGACCCAGGCGTAGCGTTCCCATTCCCGTCCATGCGCCTGGTAGTACTGTTCCATGGCAGCGATCGAGGCCACCAACGCGCCGACGTCGCCAAACGGCCGCAGGCGCGTATCCACGCGATAGACAAACCCGTCCGCCGTGGTCTCGGCCAGCGTCTGCACCATCTTCTGAGCGACCCGCCGACAATAGCCTTCGGCATCCAATTCGCGCTCGCCGTCGGAGCAGCCGGGTCGGTCATAGGCAAAGATCAGATCGATATCAGAAGAAAAATTCAGCTCGCCACCGCCGAGCTTACCCATACCGATGACGATCAGCCGGATCGGCTCGCCGTTGTCATCGCGCAACACACCGTGGCGCTCTGATACTTCTTCTTCGGCATGCGTCAGCGCCGCCTCGATGCAGCGGTCTGCGAGCTCCGACAAGGCCGCCAGCGTGGCATCGAGCTCGTCGACGCCCGCGAGATCGCGCCAGGCGATAACCGCCAGCGCGCGGTTGCGAAAAGTCCGCAGCGCGGTATAACGCTCGACGTTTCCATCGAGGCACAGCGAGTCTGAATCAAAATCCAGCGGCTTATCGCCACCGAGCAGGCTCGCTCGGTCAATCTGAGCCCACATTTCCGGGTTGGCCTCGACGTACCGACACAGGAAGCGGCTGTAGTCGCACGGCGCCGCATCAACAGGCCCGGTCGATTCGAAAGATTCACTCATGGCTTGTCGCGTCAACCAGCAATTGCAAAATCAGTACTCGTAACCAAACCGCTGAATATCTTCAGCATAAACCCTCGCCACAATATCGCGGGTACGGGGCGAGTAATAGTCGCGATAATTGCGGTGCCCACTGTCGTTGAGGCGGTCAAGCCTTGTGCTCAGTGCCATGCGCTCTGCGATATAGCGAAAGTCGGCTTCCAGCGTTTCGAAGTGACCGATGAAGTCCAGCGCTATCGGATAACGACCCGGGTCGATGAAATAGGTCTGAGGATAGAAGTGCTCTCCGCGCCAGCGGCTGTCGCGCGTCAGCCATTGCTCAACAAACTGCTCGAAGCTATCGTACCCAGCGAGCTCTGACGCGGCCCACTCCTGATCGGCTATGTCCATTCCGCCTTTCTTGAGAAAAGAATAGGCGGACAGGACGCGATCCCAAGGGTTGCGGACAATTGTGAACTTGAAATAGGTCTGCAGTGCGCGCGGCTCGAAAACCGCACAGTACTCGGCAAGCGGCGTATGACCGCCGGCGAGGTTGCCAAATAGCGCACGACAGACCGACACGCCCGCGCACTTGGGAATATGGACGAAAATCGTTCGGCGTTGATCGAACGGCGCATAGGAATAGTCGCTGCCCGCGCGCTGTAGACGGCGTTTCTGATAGCGCTTGTGGGTTTTCGGATGCAGAATCCGCTGCTGCCACCAGAGTGCGTGCAGCCGTGTTTGTTCTGCAATCGATAGCGCGCGCCTGTCTAGCACGGATGAATCATTCCCAAAATAGTGATATCCAGGTCGTAAGACGCTGCATTAAGCGACCTGCCACACATTGGCTGAGCGCGCGCCGGTCTCAAGAGTCGTTGTACCATTACGCCACTTGATGACCGATCTGAGTGCCGTTTGAACGTCGATAATCCACCGCGCATCGCTGTTTATCATGAACATCTGCGTGGCGGCGGCGCGACGCAGGTCGTACTCCATATAATTAACGGCCTTCTCGATAAAGGCTATGCGGTCGACCTGGTAGTCAATGATCCCGCCGGTGAGTACAGAACACGGGTACCCGCAGCGGTGCATATCGAGAGCCTGGTTCAGTCGAGCCAGGAGTGGGCGCGGTTTTACATGCTCAGGGCCGCGTCCGGCAACTTTCAGCGCTTGGCGCGCTCCGTATTTGTCAGCCATAAACAGCTCGACAAACTCCGCTATCTTCCGAGTCTTTCGCAATATATCAAGAGACGGAAGCCGGTCCTGGTACTTTCAAATCTCTGGCAGCTCGCACTCACGGCAGTGTCCGCGCGGGACGTTTGCATGCGGTCCACCGCCGTCGTCTGTATTTTTCACAGTGCTTATTTTCATCATTGTGCCGAACGTCTGGCGAACGCCAAACGCCCGGCGAAATGGCGCCACTTCATCGATTACTGCAACCAGGTCTATACTGCGGCCGATTTCCTGATCACCGTATCTCACGGAATTACAAGCGATCTCGTCGATACGCTCGGCCTCCCTCCAGAAAAAATACGTACCATTTACAACCCAGTAATCGACACGTCACAGGCATTTTTGCGCTCTCCGCCACCCCACTCCTGGCTGAAAGACGATGAGCAGATTCCCGTGCTCGTCGCCGTTGGTCGGCTAAGCCCGGAAAAGAACTATCCGGAGCTGATTGAGGCGCTATCCATTCTGCACGCAAGGCGTCGCGCGCGACTGATCATACTCGGCGAAGGTTCTGAACGGAAAACCATAGAAAAATTGATCAGCGACTACGAACTGTCCGACGACGTTGACCTGGTAGGTTGGGTTGCCGAGCCCTCTGATTATCTGTGCCATGCCGACTCGTTCGTTCTGACGTCGCACACCGAAGGCCTCTCGATCGTGCTGATCGAGGCATTAGCCTGTGGTTGTGCCGCGGTAGCTTACGATTGTCCGCACGGTCCGAGAGAGATCCTAGATTACGGACGTTATGGGCAGCTGGTTCCGCTGGGCGACGTGAATGCGCTAGCCAGCGCCCTCGAACGATCGTTGTTAAGCACGTGGGATCGCCAGGCATTGATCGCGCGCGGCCGCTCGTTTTCCATCGAGGCCAGCGTCACGCAATACATGACGCTCATTCATGATGTAATCGAGCGACGCGCTTAGCTCTCCGGCCCGCGTGTTCCTGACAGGGCGCGCCATCGCGACAGGTTGTCAAGACAAGAGAACTTCTCACGCGCCGGAACCGGCAGACGACTGTAGACCGGCGCTTTTATCGACCAGATTGCGCATTGCATGAAACTGAAAAAGAAATTGCTCAAGCAGCTCACACGCGACGGCGGCTACTTCGCGCACGGCATCGCCGATCCGCTGTCTGCCCCGGCGATCAGCCCAGATCGAATAACCCATGTGCATCCCGAGGATTTCGAGATGTTCGTGGCAAAAAGCCGTAAGACGGACGCGATCACCTTCGACGATGGCTATGCGGACAATCTGACAACCGCCCTACCGATTCTCGAAAGACACCAGCGTCGCGCCACTGTGTTCATCACGACCGGCTTCATCAATCGCACACATCCACTGCTGGCAAGAGTCGCGGCGTTCGTAGCACGCGATGACAACTGGTTCAGGCCATCTGTCGTCGACATCACGCGAGGCGCGACGGATGCACAGGACGTCTACGAACGGCTGCGTGCTGCCTTGAAAACGCTCGGCAGCGAAGCGCTTGCCGTCCGGCAGACCGCAATCCTTTCGGATTACCGAATAGACTGCTCAGAGCTGACGGCTGATTACCTGAGCCGAGAACAGCTGCGGGTTCTTGATGAACATCCCTTGATCACCGTCGGCGCGCATACGCGCAGTCATCCCGATCTGCGATTCTGCAGCGAAGTCGAGCTTCGCCGAGAGTTGCAGGGAGCGCGGGAAGAACTTGAAACCTGGCTGGGCCACGCGGTCACTACCCTGGCTTATCCTTTTGGTGACACCAACTGGCGGGTTCGCCGTGCGGCGTCGGTGGCAGGCTATACCCGCGCTTACATCACCGAACACGCCAATTGGCGCAGCCGGACACCGTTTTACTCAAAAATGGATCTTCCCCGGATCGACCTGAGCGGTGAAGTACGGCGAATGCATCGGCGCGCTCGCAAGCGGAGTCAATCCCAGATTGTCTGACGGCCGTCGTGCCCAGTGCCTGTTCTTTTGCGCCTGTGATCGCTACGCTGCGACCGGCCCTGGTCCGCTGTCTTTCTAACTATTAACGTAAATTATTGGTGCTATGGAAAAACCTTCAACTTCTGCAACACGGGCGCCAGTCTCAATCTGCGTGCTGTGTGCGGTCTGGAACGCAGAAGACTGGATTACACGCAGTCTGGACTCGATTGCAGCCCAGCGGTATCCGCATTTCCGCTGTGCGGTGGTCGATGACGGGTCGACCGACCGCACCTGGGAGATCGCCCGAGAGCGAATTGCGAACGACGAACGCTTCATCGGCTGGCGCAACGAAACGCGTCTGGACAGCACCACGGCCAATCATATCGAGGCAACAAGGGCGCTCGCCGGCAGTCCGTGGGACGTATTTGTTGTGGTCGACGGCGACGACTGGCTGCCGCATCCCGATGTATTCGACCAGATCGCAGAGGTTTACCGCGATCCAAACGTGTGGCTGACCTACGGTAGCTTTCAGCTATGGCGTGGCAAGCCGCTGGAAAAACTTGGCCTCAAGATCAAGCGCGGCTGGATTCACGCCTACCCGGACGCGGTGGCCGAACACAATCTGTTTCGCTATTACCCGTTCCTGGCTTCACATCTGCGTACGTGGCGACGATTCCTTTGGGATCGTATCGAGCTTTCGCATCTGTGCGACAACAACGGCCATTATTTGCCGACCGCTGGCGATGTCGCCACCATGCTGCCCATGCTGGAAATGGCCGGTGCTGAACACATCCGATATATCGAAGATCTGATCTACGTCTATAACTTCAAGAACCCCATGCGGGTGGGTCGCACGCGTCGTGCGGCTCAGGATCTGATCGACCTGCAGATCCGGGCGCTGCCGCGCTATTCACCGTTGGAATCACCGCCGGTCGATTAGGGCCCGAATAAGCGCCGCATACCGGTCACCTGCCTGCTGCACGGAAAAATCGTCGGCGCGTCGTCGTAAGTGGTCGGCGCTGTCCGGGCTTTCGAGGCTCTGCTCAATGCCAGCGGCGAGCGCTACGGCGTCTCCCACAGGGACGAGCCTGCCGTAACGCCCGTTATCGAGGATTTCACGCGGGCCATGCTCGCAGTCGGTAGAAACCACCGGGCAGCCACAGGCCATCGCTTCGATCAACACGTTGCCCAAGCCTTCCCAGCGCGAGGACAGCACGAATAACCGCGCTTGCCGCATATAGGCGTACGGGTTATCGACCCAGCCGGGCAGCTGGACGTCGTGAGCCAGTCCCAGCTCGTGGATTCGTTTTTCGAGCAGAGCCCGCTGCTGCCCTTCGCCCAGGATTATCAGCCGCAAGCGACGATTGGCTTGCATGCGCGCGAACGCATCGAGCAACGTCGGATAGTCCTTCGACGAATCCAGCCGTCCGGCCGCCAGAATGACCGCAGGCTCGCCGTCGACAAACCAGGGATGAGACACCGGCTGGCTCGCTGCCTGGACGAGGCCGGGCCAGACCACCGGGTTGTAGATGGTCGTAAACCGGCCGCCAGACAAACCGGTCAGGGCAGCGAGATCGGCGGCGACGCCATCCGATACCGTCACGATGGCATCCGCGCGCGCATAGACGCGCGCAAGCAACGACGGCAGATAACGCCAGCGACCGCGCTTGATTGCACGAGGGCCGCGATCTTCCACATATTTCGACACCGTCGTGTGTTCGCTCACCACCAGCCGGGTATCGACTTTCGCCAGTCCGCGCGCCCACAGGGCCAGCAGGTTGGCATAGAACATCGCCGAGATCAGTACGGCCGGCCGGTTGTCTCTGAGATAATCGGCCAGCGCGGAAAGATACGGCAAGGTCATGACGGGTCGACGAGTGAACACCACCGGGCGCAGCAGGAAACGCCAGTCCTCGGGGTAGGCACGCCAGGCTGTCAACCGGGCCAGCAGTTTGCCTTGCCTGCTGAGCTCGACGACACGCAGCCCTTGCGGTATCCGGTCTGCACTGGCGCCGGTCTTCCGGTTGACGACCAGTTCCACGGCATAGCCGCGAGCCATCAATGCCTCGCAAAGCCGCAACATCGACGTCTCGGCGCCGCCGCCAGCCAACGTCGGTACATAGACGGCAATCTTTCGCGCCAACGGCCGGTTCGTGCCTGATTCCATCGTCAGCTATCGTTGCCAATAAGCCGGTCGATCAGCGCCTGATAGGAATCGGCAGCCCGATCGACGCTGAAATACGCGCCGCGCGCCGTCAATTGCGCGCGCGGCAACGGCGACGTCAGCACCTGTTCCATGGCCTTTCCCAGCGCGCCGGCATCGCCAACCGGCGCCAACGGACCGTATGCGCCATGGTCGAGAATCTCACGTGGGCCACTCGGGCAATCGGTCGCAGCGACTGGACAGCCGCAAGCCAGCGCTTCGATCAACGCCACCGGCAACCCCTCGAATAGCGAGGAGAGCACAAAGACGCCTGCGCGCGCCATATAGGCATACGGATTGTCCACCCAGCCAGGCATGTCGAGATCTTCTGCGATGCCCAGTTCCTGCGCTCGCTCTAGCAATCGTGCTCTTTCCTCGCCGTCACCCAGCAGGACGAGGCGTGCCAATACCCCCTTGCCACGCATTCGCGCAAACGCCTCGACAAGCGTCTTGAAATCCTTTTCCTCGACCAGTCTTCCCACGGCCAGCACGACCGGCGGCTGGCCGGCTGCAAACCAGGGATGATCGACCGGCTGGGCGGCAAGATGTTCGATATCTGGCGTCACCACAGGGTTGTAGATGGTGGTGATGCGGCTGCGAGGGATGTCCGCCACCGCTGCCAGATCATCCGAGACGCCGTCCGAAACGCCGACAATCGCGTCTGCCGTGGGATACAGCCGTCGCATCAACGACAGCAGGTAGTGCAGCAACGCGTCGGTACGCCGATCGTGTGTGAACGTGTCCAGCCACGGCGAATAGGTGCTGTGTTCGATGATGGCCACGCGCGGCGAAACACGGGCAAGCCGGCGTGCCCAGAGCGCCAGATGCGGAATACGCCCGTGCGCGGCAAAAATTACCGCCGGACGCGTGTTCTCCATGTAGTCGACCAAGGCCGCCAGCCGCCGCAGCGGCACGTAGTTGTCGCCGGCCCAGACCATCCGCCCAAGCTGCGCCAGACCCTCCCGCGGCCAGGCCCTGATCAGGGCAAGATAAGACGGCCATTTCGGCCCCCGGCTCAGAACCACCCGGCCCACGGTCGGCGGCACACGATCGAGATAGCCGCCGGTGCCGTACTCAAGCACGATATCCACGGCATACCCACGGGCTGCGAGCGCCTCGGCCAGCACGAGCGTGACGCGCTCCATGCCCCCCGCCGCGAGCGCAGGCAGATAGAACGCGATACGTCGCATGGGCCGGTCTGCAGGCGTCATGAGACAGTCGTTGATGCGTGCGGGCTACCGACGCGTTTGGTCTTGCCAAGCCGCTGCTTGAGCCGATGCTCGGCGCGCCGCAGCGGATGGGCATAGCCGCGGCCGTCGACCGCTGCGATCGAGCCATGGACGTTAAAGGTATGCAGCGCCAGGTTATAGCGCGCATCGCGCGGCACATGACGAGCAATTTCCGTAAACGAGAAACGACGGCCGTCGTAGTGCGTATCGAAGAACACCAGTCCGCCGCCGTAGATCCCATTGTTGTCCTGCGCCGCGCGAATCAGCCGGCCGTTCATCGAGAAAAACTGCCCTGCCCCACGCGCCACTCGGTCGCTGAAGACATGCTCGCTCTCGCTGGCATAGGGTCCGCGCCAGTCATCGCTCTCGGATACAAATATTTCGAGCGTGCGGCCGCTTGGGTCGCGCTCCTCATGCGTCGCAAACAGACGTGGCCGCCCGAACGCCTGCGTGATCACCGCATCCACCAGTGGCGCGTCCTGCAACAGTCCCGCTCGCTCAGCGCGGCCGGTCTCCAGGTCATAGGCATAGATTTCCAGCTTGCCGCTCTGCGCGTTTTCCGGATAGATAAATAGTCTGTCGCCGCCTTGGCGACTTCGATGGATATTCGGAAATGAGAAGTGCGTTCCGTCTTGTATGACCGGTGCCATATCTTCGAGTAGATAACGGTCGCCCGCGCGACGAACCACCAGCCGCGCGATATGCCCGTTGTCCTCGGCATAGACAAAATGCTCGACCAGTACGTCGAGCCGGTCGCCGTCGTCGCGCACGATGAACGGATCGGCAAACCAACCGTCGCTGTAGTCGTGCGCCAGCCAGGCAATCTGCAGCGGTTTGCAAATAGTCTGCTCATCGAATGCCACGAAACCGATGTTCCAGTCCCGGCGTCTGTAAGTGGTCTGTTTCCAATGCTTGTAATGGCTCAGAACGCGCATTGCCGGTGACTATCCTCTTTGTGGCATGCCAGCAGCCTGGGCTCTCCCTCATGAAACATGCCGTTAATGTCTGATTTTCTGAAATACGTTATGACCTTGTCAGACCGTGTCATCGCATCGTACGGCTGTTTCCTGCGCGCTAGCGCGCCGCTCGCTGGGCAGGTCATCGTAGTTTGGCTATCCGTCTATCGGCCTGAAACGACCCGCCATGCGCGCCAGTCCTGCGCGCAACGCTGCCTGTTTCAACGGCGATGCGCCAAA
>JAQIBT010000150.1 GCA_027858915.1 Salinisphaera sp. | reverse complement strand
CGCTTGGCGCTCATCGCCATTTTTCCAAGGCTTGAGCCCGACACCCGCCGGGTTCCATGAATCGACCGCTCAGTCGCTTCCGGCGACTTCCACGCTGGGATCGAGCTGGACATCGGCAGTCAGCGAGTTCGTGATCAGGCAAGTACTTTCGGCCTTGTCCAGGCACTGGCGGGCCTTGCGCTCGTCCGTCTGGTTGCGAACCACCAGACGCGGCTTCACGGTCAGCTGGGAGAAGAGGTTGCGGCCGCTGTGCCGTTCGAGCAAGCCCTCCACATCGCAGTCCAGACTCTCCCAGTCGAGTTTTGATGCGCGCGCCACGCCGCGGAAAGTGAGTACGAAACAGCTGGCAACAGATGCCATCAGGAGCATCTCGGGCGACCAATAGCCCGGCGGGCCGTCGAATTCCGGGGGCGCGGTGGCGGCCAGCTCCGGCAATTGATCCGAGCCGATGCGTACCTCGCCCTCGGCCGAGCCTTGGGCGTGTACATGATAGTGATGGGGAAGCGATTGCATGAAAATCTCCGAAATGGATGAGCAAGCCGAGCATACAACTCGGCCACTTGGCCGGTGTTGATATGCGTCAAGGCGGCGCGCGTTTCGCAGCCCCGGCTTGCACCTCGATGCGCATTGCCTCCCTGTATTGGAAAACCTGACGGCGCTCGCGCCCAGGGTCGGCCGGATATATTATCCAACGATTCGCGCTGGCTCGCGTCGGGTTCACGCTCGGGGCGCGCCGCGGGCCGGGCCGTTGATCCCGGGGCGTGCACAATCGTTTAATGCGGCGGGTTCGAACGACGGCCTCGCCGTTATGCGCCGGGCGAGGATTCCAGGGACTCGAACAGCGCTCTCAATTCGCTGAACGCGCCCGATGTGGTCAGGGCGTCCTCACGCTCATCCGATCCGAGCGGGCTATACGTGGCGAGTTGATGGTCGAGGATGCGCTCGTCGGCATCGGAGGCATCGGAGTCGCCGCGGGCACGAATCCGCCTTCGCGCCGTTTTCGGCTGGATGTCCATGTCGAGAATATGGAACGGACAGCCGATGCGATGCGCAACGGCGCGTGCTGCATTGCGCTGATCGCGATCGAGGAACGTGGCGTCGAGAATCACCGGCCAACCACCACGCAGAGAAACTTCCGCGAGTTCGAACAACCGATCGTAGGTCGCATTCGATGCTTGCTCGTCATAGAGTCCATGGCCGGGGTCGTCTGCGTGTCGCGCGAGCGGGCCCAACCCATGAAGCCGCTTGCGTTCGACATCCGAGCGAATCCGGACGTAGCCGAAGTGTTCGGCGACGCGCTGCGCCGCCCAGCTCTTGCCGGAGCCGGAGATGCCGTGGGTGATCACCAGTCTGGGGCGCTCAACCGATAACGCGAGCGCGGTATCGACATAATGTGATGCGCTACGCTCGGAATCCCGGTCCGCAGCGGTACTGAGCAGGCCGACCTTCGCCCGGACCAGCGCGCGGTGCACGAGATACAGCCGCAGCACGGCCAGTCCGTCGTAGTCTCCGGTGATTTCAAGATAGTGATTCAGAAACCGGTGGCCGAGTTTGGCAAGGCCGTGGGCGTGCAGATCCATGAGCGTGAACGCCATGTCATCTATCACGTCGATCCAGCGCAGTGCCGCATCGAACTCAACGCAGTCGAAGGCTTCCCAGTGCCCGTTGCGATAGATCAGATTCGCCAAGTGCATGTCGCCGTGGCATTCGCGGACGAAGCCCGCGGCATGGCGATGGTCGAACGCGGCGGCGGCGTGGGCCAGGCGGTCGATCAGCCATGTCTTCAATGCGGCGAATGCCGGCAAGGCTCGGTCGCCGCTCAGCGAATCGAGTTCGCCCAGATTGGCGGTGACGGCGACCGTCACTGCGGTCGCGGTGGCGTAACCGGCATCCGGCGGGTCGGTGGGCGCGCGCTCGTGATAACGGGCGATCGTGGCGGCCAGCCTAGCGACCGACTCAGCGGTGATCCGCCCGTCGCGCGCACAGGCATCGCCCTGGGCGCACGCTGCGAAGCGGTTCATTTGTACGGCATATTCGATCGGTGGGCCGTCGACGACGAGGCTTGGCCCGTCGGCACCATCATGAATGGCGACACACGCCAGATAGATATCTGGCGCGAAACGACGATTGAGACGGATTTCCTCATCGCAGCACGCTCGCCGGCGCGCCAACGTGCCGTAGTCGACAAATGCGAGTTTCAGCGCCTTCTTGATCTTGTAGACGTAATCGCCGGCGAGTAGCAGAGTCGAGATATGGGTTTCGATACGCTCCACCGAGTCGACGGTGTGCGGATAGCGATCCGGCCGGCAGAGCGACTCGATCAACCGCTGCTGCGCCGCCAGCGGGTCGGTGCTGTGGTCTGTTTCGTTCGGCGTCATGGGCATGTCCTAATGGGCCAGCAGCACGGCGGCCCCTTCAAGACGACCCTCCCGCAGCTGGCTCAGCGCTTCGTTGGCCTGTTCGAGAGCAAACGCGCTGGTCGCGGTCGAGAACCATCGCTCGCATGGAATACGCCTCGATTCGTCGGTCACCTTAAAGTGTTGTCATTCGGTTGGCCGGCTTGTCAATGTGCCGTCAGAAGCAGCTTGATGGCCTTCTTTTCTGCCGCCTGGCTGAACACATCGTAAGCCTGTTCGATCTCGTCGAGGGCGAAGCGATGACTCACCAGTAACGCCGGTTCGACGCCGCCGGCCTCGAGGATGCGCATCAGTACCGGAATGGTGTTGGTGTTCACCAGTCCGGTGCGTACGGTGATGTTCTTGACCCACAGGTCCTCCAGATGGAATTCGACGCTCTTGCCGTGCACGCCGATATTGGCGATATGCCCGCCGGCGCGGACGATACGCTGGCAGATGTCGAAGGTCTGCGGAATGCCGACCGCTTCCATGACCACGTCCACGCCTTCGCCGTCGGTCAGCTTCATGACCGCGTCTATGGGGTCGCTGGCAATGGTGTCGGTCGCGCCCAGCTGGCGCGCCATCGCCAGACGGTTTTCGTCGGGATCGATCATGATGATCCGCGCCGGTGAATAGAACCGGGTCGTCAGCAGCGCCGCCAGACCGATGGGGCCGCTGCCGACGATGGCAACGGTATCGCCAAGCCTCACCTCGCCGTTGAGCGCGCCGATCTCGTGGCCGGTAGGCAGAATGTCGCTCAGCATGACCGCCGCGCTCGGATCCATGTCCGGCGGCAACCGATAGAGGCTGTTATCGGCATGCGGGATACGCACAGCTTCGGCCTGGGTACCGTCGATCATGTTGCCGAGAATCCAGCCGCCGTCGCGGCAGTGGGCATACATACCGCGCTTGCAGTAGTCGCAGCGGCCGCAGGAGGTGACACAGGAGATAAGCACCGGGTCGCCGACTGTGAAGTTGGCCACCCCCTCGCCGATTTCTTCGACCACACCGAGCCCTTCATGGCCGAGGGTGCGACCCGGCTCCACGGTCGGCACATCGCCCTTGAGGATATGCAGATCGGTTCCGCAGATGGTGGTATGAGTGATGCGCACGACGGCGTCCGTAGGATGCTCGATTGTGGGTTTGGGCTTGTCTTCCCAAGTGCGCTGGCCGGGTCCGTGATACACAAGTGCTTTCATGGTGGTGCCTTCAGTTGTCGATGGAGACGACGCAAACGTTCGATGGATTCATCGTAGGGTGATCAAGCACCCGCGTCATTGACCTTCGTCAATTGGGCTTGAGATGTAACGAAGCTCAATTCACGCGCCAGCGGAACAACACGGCGGCAGCGCCAAGCGT
>JAQIBT010000140.1 GCA_027858915.1 Salinisphaera sp. | reverse complement strand
CGATATTCGCCTGCAAGGCGGCTTTGCTGGGCGTCCAGCCCCAGGGCAGGCGCGCGAACGCCTGAAACGACGCCGAGTCCAGCAGATGAAACGCCAGCTCGTCGTAGGTCAATTGCCGATGTGGCTTGAGCAGCGCACAGCGCAACGCTGCCTCGGCAGTCAGCCCGCAACGGCCGGTGGCCGCCGATGAGCCGAGGTCGTCGGCGACGAAATCCAGAAGCACCGGATGGGCATCGAGCTGCGCGGACATGCCGGCCAGCTCGCGGCCGATGTGGTGTTCGGCGAACTGGTCGAATAGACTGACTTGAGAGGTGCGTTTTGCGCGCATGCTCGGACTCCCGGGGTTTTGGGTTGTGTTGGAAATCAGTTGCTTGACTTCCATTAGAGCACAATGCCCCGGGGTTTTATACTTCTGATATTCCGGGATTCCTAATTCAAATCAGCGCATTAGAGTTTCTGGACGGACACTATCTATTCGCGGCCGCGATCAAGATAACGCAGGGCCTACGTTCCGACGCTTGAATTGCGCCGTGAAGCCTATTATGGTCCATCGGTGATGCGTGTATTTGTTATCGCCATACTTCTGATGCAGGCACTGGTCGCCCAAGCCGGCGTGCCGGGCATATCGTGCGCGCATACGCTGTTCCAGTCTTCTACCTCCAGCCAAGCGGTAGCCGCAGGCCCGCAATTGACCGATCAGGCGCCAACGAGGCGTGATCAGGCCCAACCGGCGCCCACGACGTCCCATCATCGTCGATGTTGTTGCGACGTCATCGGACACTGTTCGGCGAGCGCCATCGGTCGCAGTGTGGCGATGCTGGCGCCGGTTTACATGGCGGCGCGCATCGTCGAGCGCCTGGCGCCCGTTGCCACGGCCGGCTATGTTTTTAGGCCGTATCGTCCTCCCCGTTTCTCCGCCGTTTAGGCCTTGACTGAATCCTCTCGACGCATGATTTGCGTCACATTTTCAGTTTAAGCGGCCCCGCGCACACGTTTGCCGAAAGGAGCGGATGTCGACTCGGACTCGGGTCGACGTCACGACTCTGAATCGAGCCGCGTAGCGTGTCGCCGTGACGCGGAGACAACAGCATGAACACTCTCAAGACCGTAGTGGCGACGCTGGTCGTTGGCGCGTTGGTCGCCGGCGTGGCCGGCGCCGGCGTTCTTTATTCCGGCATCTACAACGTTGGCGCTGATAGCCAGCACCTGAAGGCAACCTACTGGTTGCTCAACAAGGCGAGACAGCGCTCGGTGGCAGTCTATTCGGCTGATATCCAGGCGCCGACGCTGGGCGGCCATGAGCAGTTGGTAACCGAAGCGAGGGCCAGAGGCAACGGTGAGCACGCGCATGCCCACGGCAGCCACGGCGACGAGCACGCCATGAATTCCCATCCTTCCGACCCGGCCGTTCCGGCCGCAGAGAGTCACGCATGAACGATCACCAACCCAATAGCCAGCGCCGCCGCATACTTCAGACCATGGCGGCCGGCGGCATGTTGGCCGGCTTTGAATCCCTGCTGCCGGCCTATGCTCGTGCGGGTGCCCAAGCGGGCTCTGGATCCCAGCGGCATCTGGGAGAAGCGGCGGCTCGCGTGGCCGGCGGCACCCCGCGCGACGTCACCATGGATTTTCATATCCGTCGTGAAGGCATCGAAATCGCTAACGGCTATTCGTCATCCGCGTTTACGATCAACCACTCGATCCCAGGCCCGCTGGTGGAATTATGGCAAGGCCACAATGCCCTGCTGCGCGTCCACAACCATATTCCAGACGAAATCACCTCTATCCATTGGCACGGCATTCTGTTGCCTTTCCGGATGGACGGCGTGCCAGGGGTGACCTTTCCCGGGATTCAGCCCGGGGAAACCTTCGAGGCACATTTCCCGGTCCGGCAATACGGCACCTATTGGTACCACAGCCATGCGGGCACCCAGGAGCAGAATTGCCAGACCGGGCCGATAGTCATCCATCCGGCCGACGCCAAAGATCATATCCCTGCCGATCGCGAATATGTGATCGTACTCAACGACTGGACCTTTGAGGACCCGCAACGGTTGTTGGCCAAGCTCAAGGAAATGCCGGACTACTACAATTACAACCGGCGCACCGTGCCTGGCCTGATCGAAGATCTGGATAAGGCCGGTCTCAAGAAAACCATGGCCGATCGTCTGGCCTGGGGCAAGATGGATATGAGCCCGCGCGTGATCGCCGATGTCACCGGCCATACCTATACCTACTTGATGAACGGCATGCCCCCCAATGCCAACTGGACCGGGCTGTTCAAGCCGGGCGAACGGGTTCGGCTGCGGGTCATCAATGCCTCGGCGATGACCTATTTCAATTTCCGTATCCCTGGCCTGGCGATGACGGTTGTTCAGGCCGACGGCCAGAACGTCGAGCCGGTAGAAACCGACGAGTTCCAGATTGCAGTCGCAGAAACCTATGACGTGATCGTCGAGCCCCAGGCGGGCACGGCCTACACCATGATGGTTGAGTCCATGGATCGCAGCGGCTATGCGCGCGGCACCCTGGCGCCGCACCCGGGCATGGCGGCGGCGGTCCCAGCGCTGCGCAAGCGCCCGCAACGCACGATGATCGATATGGGTATGGACATGCAGAAAATGGGCATGTCGAAAATGCCGCCGCCCCGGCACGGCAACGATCCCATGGCCGGCATGTCCCACGATATGAAGCCGCTGGCCCACGATGCCGGCGTGGGTGACGATACCGTCGGCACCGGCGCCATGATGGAAAAGGCCGGCCCGGTCGTGGCTCATGACAAGCGGAGCGATCCCTACGGTCCCGGCAATACGTTTATTGCCCACGATCTGCGTTATCGCCTGGCCGAACGCGGCACCGGCCTGGAGGGCGTCAAGCATCGCGTGCTCACCTACAGCCAGTTGCGCAATATCAAACCCATGGAAGACCGGCGCACGCCTTCGAAAACCATCGAGCTCCATCTGACCGGCAACATGAGTCGCTATATGTGGTCTTTCGACGGCAAGGAGTTCTCGAACTCGAAGCCCATCGAATTCCCGCTGGGCGAGCGTATTCGCCTGGTCCTGATCAACGACACCATGATGGAACATCCTATTCACCTGCACGGCCAGTTCATGGAACTGGAGAACAAGCAAGGCGAGCGCCTGCCCTTCAAGCACACCATCAGCGTGCTGCCCGCGTCGCGGGTCTCGCTACTGGTGAGCGCCGATGAGCCCGGGCGCTGGTTCTTCCATTGTCATCTGCTCTATCACTTACTGATGGGCATGGCCCGGGTCGTGGTCGAAGCCCCGCAGTCGGAGTTGAATAATGCTTAAGCACACAACGTTCTTGTCATTGGCCGCCGTCTGGTTGGCCGCTACGTCGGTATTCACTGCCGCGCAGGCTGACTCCTCCCTGCCGGGCAAGGCCAAACTGGATACCGTGATCCCCAAGGGGCCGGTCAACCCGACCACCGGCGCGCCCGCGCAGTGGAGCGCGCCGGTAGACGACAATGCGATCCATCATTTCTTTCTGCTCGATCGGGCCGAGTATGGCATGCAGAACGGCACCGATAATTATCTCTGGGAAGGCACGGGCTGGATCGGGGGCGACTTCAACAAGTTGTGGCTGAAGACCGAGGGCAGTGGCCCGATCCACGGCGGGCCACCCGAAAGCGCCCAGTTTCAGGCCAAGTATGGCCGTTCGATATCGCCGTTTTTTTCGGCCCAGGTCGGCTTGCGCTACGACACCAATCCAGGGCCCAGCCGTGGCTTTGCGGTGTTCGACCTGCAGGGCCTGGCCCCGTACTGGTTCGAGGTTGAAAACCAGCTCTACGTCAGTCAGGACGGCGATGTCAGCTTTGACGGCGAGTACCAGTACGAGTGGTTGCTCACCCAGCGCCTGATACTGGCCCCGCGCGTCGAGGTCAAGCTGGCCGCCCAGAACGAACGCCGATACGGGATCGGCAGTGGGCTTACCAGCACCCAAATGGGCCTGAGACTGCGCTATGCCATTCGGCGCGAGTTCGCGCCTTATATTGGTGTGCGCTGGGATCAGAAATACGGCAATACCCGGGATATGGCGCGTGCAGCGGGCAAATCGAGCTCGTCTACCGCTTTTGTCATCGGGCTGCGTGCCTGGTATTGAGGCGTATTATCCTCGGCAATCGGACAGCAAGACGGCGTACCCGAAGCACCCGCCCGGTGGATTTTACGGATTGCGCCAGCGGTACGGGAAATGCTTAATACCTGAGGAAATCCCCCGGCTTTGCCGGGGGACTCCAAAGGTTTGACCTATACCGCGGTCATCATGAATCTGAGATCTCGACCAAGAGATAAGGATTCACAATGAAAGCGTATC
>JAQIBT010000083.1 GCA_027858915.1 Salinisphaera sp. | reverse complement strand
CCCACAGCCGAGATCGAGTAACCGATCGTCGGCGGATAATGGCAGGCGCGCGATCGTCTCGCGTGTGGTCGCCTCGATGTAGAACGACCACTTCGAATCATAACGACTCGCCAGTTGCGCATATTCCTTTACAAGGCAGTCTTGCCGGATTTCCGATTTCATTGGGCTCGACCCCGTGTTCGTGACATTCGACCGGACACACAGGGCAGCCGCACGGAGTCGTATTGTATGATCCGACTCAGGTTCGATCTTAACGCGCTCGGGGGATGTCGCCTACTATTGGCCGAGGACAGTATGATGATTGCGGGGGCGCTGACTTTTTTTCTCGAGAGCTACGGTTGTAGTGTTTTCAAGGTAGCCCGCTGCGACCAGATTCTAACGCTGATAAAAACTCAGTCGTTTGACATCGCGCTACTTGACGTCACGCTCGCCGACGGCCTGGTTTACCCAGCCGCAGAGGCGTTATTGGCCCGAGGCATACCGCTGCTTTTCCTGAGCGGCTTCAGTGCTCAACATCTGCCTGAATCCTGGGGTCGATGGCCGGTACTCGACAAGATTGTGGACCCGGAATTGATCGTGCAGCGTCTGATCACGCTATATCGAGACCATTAAGTTCTAGGTTCACGCCCTGAAAGTCGCGCCGATCAGTTCCAGAAGCGCGTCGTGATCATAAGGTTTTTCCAGCACGGGGCGATCCTGCCACGGTGGCTCTACATGATGCGTGCTGTAGCCGCTCAGGAATATGAAGGGAATACCGCGTCGATCGAGCTCGGCGGCGACGGGGAAGACGCTCTCGCCGCGCAGATTGATATCCAGCAGCGCGCCGTGCAACGTATCGGTTGCGGCGATTTTGAGCGCTTTCGCCAGCCTGCCGGCCTTAGTCACGTGGCAACCGGACAGAGAAAGCAGATCGTCCAGCGACATGGCAACGACCATCTCATCTTCGGCTACGAGCAGGCGCAGGCCCGCTAATGGCTGCGACGGATTGGCGGTTGTGGTCGTCATGCGCGGGCCTCTTGTTTATTGCGCCGCCGCAAGGGTATGCCTAACACGCAACGAAGGCCATCCGGCTCGAAATCGAGCTGGACCTGGGCATCCAGCTCGTGTGCCAGGCCTTCCTGAATCAAACGCAGGCCAAATCCCGATTGCCGGGGCGCTTGGGTGGCCGGCCCGTCGCGCTCTAGCCAGGTGATGTTCAACGTATCGCTGTCGCTATCATCGCTAGCAGTAGGGTCGTGATCGCCGCCGGTCACGCACCAACGCACGATAAGACGTCCGGCCTCTGTCGCCAGCGCGCCATATTTGGCGGCATTGGTGGTCAACTCGTGAAAGCCCAGGCCCAGCGCGACTGCATCGTCCGGCCCCAGCTCGACCGCCTCACCCGACAGATGCCAGCGCGGATTTTCCTGGTCGCCGTAGGGGCGCAGTTCGGTTTCCAGCAACTCGCGCAGCGACACGCCTTGCCATTGGCTGTCGGTTAACAGGTTGTGGGTATGGGCGAGCGCCTGAATACGCTTGGCAAACGTATCGCGAAAACCCGCCGACGCTTTATCCACGGTTTGCATCATGATCGATTGCACCGTGGCCAGTAGATTCTTCACGCGATGGTTGAGCTCTTGCAACAGCAGTTCGCGATGTTGTTGATGCGCGACGTGGTCGGAGATATCGCGTGCGATGGTCGAGGTGGCCAATAAGTGGCCGTTGCCGTCGACCACGGGTGAAATCGACAGCAAGAGCGTGATCGTCGCCTGGTCTTTGTGCAATTGTAGTTGGGCCTCCAGCGGTTGGAGGCTCTCTCGTCCCTGCTTGATCTTGTCCAGCGATTGCGGCTCGAGATACGGGCCCAGCAATTCGGGCAGCGTACGCCCTACGGCGTCTTGTTCGGGCGTACCCAGGAGACGTTCGGCGGCCGCGTTCCAGCTCGTGACGCAGCCGTTTGGACCTTGGCTGATGATGGCATCGGCCGAGGAATCGACAATCGTGGCCAACCAGGCGCGCTGGGCCTCGAAACGCTTGCGCTCGGTGATATCGAAGAACGTGATGACCACGCCTTCGATCACGTTGGTGATCGTACGGTAGAGACGAATATGCATGACATAGGTCGGGCCATCGTCGAGTGCGACTTCGCGCTCGATGACGGTCAGCTTGCGCAATACCGTGGCCACGTCTTCAGCCAGGCCGTCGTAATTCAAGCGGCTGGCCAGATCGGTGATCGGCCGGCCGTAGTCGCTATCGCGCAGATGAAACAGATCGACAATGCTCGGCGTAAAATTCTTGATCCGCAGTTCGTTATCCAGAAATATCGTGGCAATCTGAGTGCTTTCGAGCAGGTTGCGCAGGTCGCTGTTCAGCGTGGTCAAGCGCTGATTCTTGCTGCTCAACTCGGCGTTGACCGTCTGCAGCTCTTCGTTGATTGACTGCAGCTCTTCTTTCGAGGTTTCGAGCTCTTCGTTCGAGGACTGCAGTTCTTCATTGACCGATTGGTATTCCTCGGTCACCGAGCGGTTATCTTCCTGGGCGCTTTCCAACTCGGCCGATGCGGCCCGTAATTGCATCTGGGTGACGTGCAATTCCTGTTCCAGCGCCGTGGCATCGGTGGCGGTCTGTTCGGCCGCCGACGGCGGTTTCGAATCGCTGCTGGCCGGCCCGGCGTCGAGGAAGGCCACGACGCAGTACTCGCCATGCGCCAATTCCGTTGCTAGCGGCTCGACGATCAAGGTGACCGCGCGGCCACGCCCGTCAACCCGTACCACCAGATCGTCTTGTCTCACCATCTGCTTATCGGCAAACGCTCGTTGCACCGCCACGCGCACCGCCGGCCGTAGCGCTTTTTTAATCAGCTCGAACAGTTGCAGGCTCGCGACCCCATCCGACGGTTCCAGGTAGTGGGGGCCGAGCCGCCGGAAAAACGCTGGATCTCGTATTGCCGATCGATCACCAGATACGCCGGGGCATACGGCTCCATCGCGCGCCGTACGGCATGATCGAGCCTATCCGGGCCGGAGCGCTTATCGGACGGCGCCGCCGCCGGTGGCTTTTCCCGCGGAGCGGCCGGCGTCGGCACATCCAGCGGCATGGGCGGATCGGCATCGCGTAGGCGGAACAACAGCGCGGTTCTGTCGATGGTGTCGAACAGTTCGGCATGGTTCGCCACGCTCTCGGACAGCCCGAGAAACAGGGTCCCTTGGGCTTTGAGGCCATAGTGAAACTTGCGCAGTACGCGATCCTGCAAGTCGCGGCCCATATAGATCAGTACGTTGCGGCAGATAACCAGGTCAAGGTTTGAAAACGGCGGGTCTCGGCCGAGATCGTGCTCGGAAAAGACACAGGCTTCGCGCAGGGCCTTGATCGGTATATAGCCACCGCGCTTTTCCACGAACCAGCGCGCGATTCGGGCCGGCGACAATCCGGTCATGGCATGGGTATACCAGCCGCTGCGGGCAGTCTGAATCGACCCCGCGTCGAGATCGGTCCCGAACACCTGCAGGGCGGCGCCGACATCGTATTCGGCCAGCGCTTCGGCGAGCACAATAGCGATCGAGTAGGCTTCTTCACCCGTACCGCAACCGGCCACCCACACCCGCACGCTCTTGTCGGCGTGACGAGACTTGATCAACGCCGGGATCACCTGTGTTTCCAGCGAGTGCCAGGCGTCCGGGTCACGGAAGAAACTCGTCACGCCAATCAGCAGTTCCTGAAACAGGACATCGCGTTCGGCAGGCTCGGTCTGCAGGCGCTCGATGTAATCGTCGACGCCATCGATCTGCAACACCTGCATGCGGCGCTGGATGCGGCGGATGCGGGTATTGTCCTTGTAGCCGCTGAAATCATGGCCGGTGCGGACCCGTAACAACTGGCTGATCCGGTCGAGATGGTCGGCGGCGTCCACGCGGTCGCCGTTGTCATCCTTGCGCTGCGCGGCGATTTGCAGGTGCTGACGGTATTCGACCAGTTGTGCCGGTATTTCCTCGACCGGCAGTACATAATCCACGCATCCGGTGGTGACCGCGCTCTGCGGCATGCCGCTCATCGCCGTATGGTCGGTTTCGGCCTGCGCGATCGCCAGCCCGCCACAGGATTTGATGGCCCTGGTGCCCGCCGTGCCATCGCTGCCGGTGCCCGACAACACGACACAGACCGCATTTTCGCCTTGATCGGCGGCCAGCGATTCGAAGAACGTATCGATCGGGTGGCGCTGGGCTCGGGGTGGCGCGGGGGTCACCACCTTCAGCCGGCCTTTGTTCACGGTCAGCGTCGCATTACGCGGAATCACCACGACATGATCGGCTATCAGCTCGAACCCGTCTTCCGCGACGCGCACCGGCATCGCCGTATGTTTGCCCAGCAGTTCGGACAGCAGGCTGCGATGCTGCGGATCCAGGTGCTGGACCAACACGAAAGCCATGCCGCTGTTCGCTGGGACGTTGGCCAGAAAACAGCTGAAAGCCTCCAGCCCACCCGCCGAGGCACCGACCCCGACGACCAGAGGCCGCGCGTTCGACGGTGGCGGCGCTGTGTTGTCGTCGCCGGTTGCCATAGACGTCTCCTGTGAACAAACCGTTCTCGATAGGACTTTAGACCAGAGCGCCTTGGCGCGGAATCATCGCGGATGACGGCTCGCGATTTGCCGTGGCGGACGTGGGGTCGGCCACCATAGCGCAAACGCCCGGTTTGTATCGGCATAGGGGCAGCCGCCAGCTACGCCCTTGCCACGTTTAAGTCGTCGTATCGCTTTGCCCACACTGTGCGGCCGGCCACATACGCTGTCCTATGTATTGGACACAGTCGGTCATCGTCTGGAACGGGAAGCGGTGCTGTGCACCGATGGCGTACCGGTCTACCAAACACCAGGGCGTCAGGGTTTCCACGGACGCGCGCGGCCCGTAGGCCGCGCTACAGTGTGAAACGCTCTTGTACGGAGAGCCCGCCGATCGATCAGCCGTGGAAGTTGCGGTCACCCGAACGACAACGACGTGGCGTATCTGGAAAGTGATCGCGAACGCCAGCGCAGTCTGGCGTTGGTTGTCAGTGTGGGGCCGCACAGGGCCGCGAGGCGGCGTGCATCCATACAATCATCCGATAACCGAGGACCTCCCATGAACATTTCTGGTAAATCCGTACTCCTGACTGGCGCCAGCCGTGGCATAGGCCGCGAGATCGCGCTTGCCTTCGCCAGGCACGGTTGCAAGCTCACGCTGGCCGGCCGCAATGAACAGGCGCTGGAAGAGACACGCGCAGGCGTTGAACAAGCGGGCGGACAAGCGATCGTGGTCGCCGGTGACGTCACCGATGCCAATTGGCGGCAGTCGGTCGTAGATAAGACCGTCGCGGCCCACGGCGGACTGGATATCCTGGTGAACAATGCCGGCGTCGTATCGGCCGGCGCACTGGGCGACGTGTCCGAGGACGACATCAACCTGCAGTTGCAGATCAACCTGGTGGCGCCAATTCTGCTGACGCGGGCGGCATTACCAGCACTGAGAGAGAGCGGCGAAGGCGCGGTCGTCAATACCTCGTCGATCTTCGGGCTGGTGGGCATGCCGTTCTATGCCACCTACGGCGCCACCAAGGCCGGCATCGCGCATTTCGGCGAAGCCATGCGCCGGGAACTAGCCGAGGACGGCATCCATGTGATGACGGTTTTCCCGGGGGCTACCGATACGCCGATGATGGAAAATGCGGGTCTGCGCGACAAGGCCGGCTTTGAATACGACACCCCACAAGGGGTGGCCAAGGCCTTGATCGAAGGCCTCGAAGCCGGTGAGTTGGCGGTCGTGCGGGCCGATGACAACAGCCAAGGCATGAT
>JAQIBT010000075.1 GCA_027858915.1 Salinisphaera sp. | reverse complement strand
GATGGATTCATCGTAGGGTGATCAAGCACCCGCGTCATTGACCTTCGTCAATTGGGCTTGAGATGTAACGAAGCTCAATTCACGCGCCAGCGGAACAACACGGCGGCAGCGCCAAGCGTCACGGCGGCAATCACGGCCATGGGCCAGAATTGCGTGATCAGCAGCCCGGGCGGGGCAGCCTCCAGAAAGATGCCGCGTACCGCGACCAGGAAATACCGCAGCGGGTTGCTACAGGTCAGCCACTGCACGATCGTCGGCATATTGGCAATCGGTGTGGCAAAGCCCGACAGGATCACTGCCGGCACCATGAACAGGAATGCGCCCAGCAACGCCTGCTGCGGGGTGCGGGACAGCGACGAGATCATCAGGCCGACGCCGATCGCGGCGAGTACGAAGGCACTGAAAATCCGGGGGTTCATTTCGCATCGGACGTCGAAATTCCAGAAGGTAGAGGAGAACGAGCAAGCGAAGAAAGCAGGACACTAGATCGCCAGCCGGGTGCGGATGCGCGCAGTGCGGCTCGCTAGACGCCTATGCCACCGACGAATGAGCCTGAACGAGAAAGGGCCGGGAAGGAACTTCCCGGCCCTTGAACCGACAATTCAACCTCGAATGACTCCGGCCGCTGTGCAGCGGACCTCTTGATTAGCGGCGCGCCGATTGCACAAATTATGACGCGGCCTGAGTCGTAGCGATCAGGCGGCCTTGACCTCGATCTGCCGTGGACGGTGGGTCTTTTTCTTCGGCAACACCACCATCAGCTCTCCGTTGTTGATCTCGGCGCTGATGCCTTCGTTGTCGATTTCCTTGCCAAGTATGAACTGGCGATAGTACTGGGAGCCGCGGATCTCGGCATACGAGGCAGTCAGGCCTTCCGGCGTATCAACCCGGATATCGCCGCTGATCGTGAGCTCCGTACCGTCCACTTCGATGTGCAGGCCTTCCTTGCTGACGCCCGGCATATCGGCTACCACGCGGATCGCCTCGGCCTCCTCGTAGATGTCGGCCGGCGGCAGCAACGGACGCTCGGATCGCTGGGCTGCCACATCGCGCGATTGCTCGCGCGTCGCGACCTGCTGATCACCTTTATTTGTTTCCTGACTCATGATGATCACCTCCCGTTTATTGTGCCTTGACTTCGATCTTGCGCCGCCGCTGCTCTTCGCGCTTGGGCAGCTTGATCTGGATCACGCCGTTGCGCGAAAGCGCCTCGGTCGCCTCGCCGTCCACGCCTTCGGGCAACGTCAACACGCGTGAAAACTGGCCGCCCACCCGCTCGCGGCGATGGAATACCGGCCACTGCTCGGTCTCGGTGCCTTTTTCCGGAAGTCGACGTTCCCCACGCAGCGTGAGGATATTGTCCTGAATGGAAATATCCAGTGCCTTGGGGTCGACGCCGGGGGCAAACACGTAGACGTACACTGCATCATCGGTGGCGCCCAGATTCACCATGGGAAATGTGCCACGCGGCACGGCACGGATATCCGATGCGCCCAAGTCCTGAAACGCATCGTCCAGTATCTCACGCAGCCAGTCCCGCCCACCGAACTGGGGCGTTGCGAATCGCCATAGATCTTCGAACATGATCAGATACCTCCTTGTTAATAGAAGGATAATTACCCTGGTACCCGACCGGCAATAAGCCGGCCGGACACTCAATCGAGATTATAGATTCGACGGCGATAAATTCAAGAAGCCCGCAATATGTTCAGGAGAGGTTTGCCGAAAAAGAGCAGCCGAGCGACGATCCCACCCGGACCGTTAGCGCGATCCCGGCGGCTCATGCGCATCCAGGCGAGCCCCTAGTTGGCGGATTTCATCCATCAACTCCAGAGCCAGCGCGATACCCGAGGCGTTGAGGCCGAGATCCTGGGCCAGCCGGCGCGCCGTGTGCACCCGCGGCAGATGCATGGCGGCAAAGCGCATCCGTGGCTCGCGCATGGTCACCGGCTCGAGCACGCCTTCGTCGACCAGCAAGATGACCCATTCGGCGTGAACGCCACAGGACCGGCACAGCTGGCCCAGCGTCAGCGTTTCGCTGTGCTCGACGATTTCGCAGGTGATTGTGGGGTCGGTCGTGTCTTTCATCTCATACCCCCAGGCTTTGGCGCGGATTGAAGGCCATGTCCCGAGCCATCTGCTCATAGAGACGTCGCGACGAGTCGGCGGTGGCGGGCGGCAGCGCGATCTTGAGCGTGACCAGCAGATCGCCCGCTGGTTTGCCCGGCATGCCGCGACCTTTGAGTCGTAGCCGGCGGCCGCTGTTCGAATGGGGCGGGATCTTAAGATCGACGGGCCCAGCCGGCGTCGGTGTCTTGACGGTGGCACCGAGAGCGGCTTCCCACGGGGCGACCGGCAATTCCAGGCTCAGGTTCCGGCCATCCACGCGGAACAGCGGATGGGCTCGAAAATCGACGTCTAGATATAGATCGCCGTTGTCGCCCCCGCCCAGGCCTGGCATGCCCTGGCCACTCAGGCGCAGTTGCTGGCCGGCCCGTACGCCCTTGGGAATATTGACCCGGACAGTGCGCTCGCGATTGACCACGCGCCCCTGCTCGTCGACTTAGGGCACGCGCAGGCTGAGGGTCTTCTGCCCGCCGCGAAAACCGTCCTCCAGATCCAGCATGATCCGCGCGGTCTGATCCTGGCCACGCCGACCGCCGCCGGCGGCTGCGCCGGGGCCGCCGGCCTGGCGAAAACCGCCATGGCCGAACATTGACTCGAAGAAATCGCTGAAATCGCCGGTATCGGCCCCGGTATAGTCGCCGCCACGAAATTCGAAGTTGGCGTCCCAACCGGGCGGCGGCTCGAAGCCCTGACCGGCCGCGGCCCCGGCACGCGGGCGGCTGCCGTAGCCACCGCCCTGGCCGAGCTGATCGTAGGCGGCGCGTTTTTCCGGATCCTTGAGCACCTCGTAGGCTTCGTTAACCTCTCGAAAAAGTTCGGCCGCATCGGCCACGGTGCTGACATCGGGATGATATTTACGGGCCAGCTTGCGATAGGCCCGCTTGATATCGTGATCTTTGGCATCGCGTTCGACGCCGAGGGTTTTATAGTAGTCCTTGTAGTCCATAGTGCGTTCTATAAACTGAATCAACGATATTTTTATGGCAAATCGAGTATAGGGTCCGCACCGTATCTTGTGCATCTGCGGGTACTGAAGCGTCGGCTTGGCGCTAGCAAGCCGACAAGCGTGCGCAGGGGCCACATGCGCCGGATCAGCTGAAATGGCCGTACGCGGCCAACGGTGATGGCAGTCGAGTCGACGTAGTCGAACGCTGCCTTCGCCTGCTTCATTCAGGAGGATTTCGCGATGACGCCGGACAACAGACCGCAAACCCCACGCGGCGGGCCGGATTCTACCGAGGACACGGCCGCGCAGGCTGATATCGAAAAAGACGTGCCGTTCGACGCCGAAGACGACGGCGACAATGCCGCCGATAGCCTTTCGGCAGTCGATGAACTCCAGGCCGCACTCGACCAGGCTCGTGCCGAAGCCGAACAGTACCGCGATCAAGCTGTTCGTGCCGCCGCCGAAATCGACAACGTGCGCAAGCGTGCGCAGCGCGACGTGGAATCGGCGCGCAAGTTCGCGATCGAGAAATTCGCATTGGGACTGCTGGAGGTGCGCGACGGTCTCGAGCTGGGCTTGCAGGCGGCCGCACAGGGCAGCGGTGATTTCGACAGACTCAAGGAAGGCATGCAGATGACCAACCGAATGCTGGCTTCGAGCATGGAAAAGGCTGGCACCGAAGTCATCGATCCCCAGGGCGAGACGTTCAACCCCGACTATCACGAAGCCGTCTCCACCCAGCCGACCACCGAGCACAAGCCCAATACCGTCGCGTCGGTCATGCAAAAAGGTTACATGCTCAACGGTCGGGTATTGCGCCCTGTCCGGGTGGCGGTCACCAGGGCGCCGGAAGAAGAATAGTTCTTCGTCCTTTGCGGCGCAGCACGTTTCGCTTGAAAAAAAAGTCTCTGCGCCCCCAAGATCAATTATCAAAGTGATCTTTACAAGACGCTGCCCGCGCAGCGCAGGAGGGCTAAAACTAATGAGTAAGATTATCGGTATTGACCTCGGTACCACGAACTCGTGTGTGGCGGTGCTCGAAGGCGATCAGCCGAAGGTGATCGAGAACGCCGAAGGCGAACGCACCACCCCGAGCGTTGTGGCGTTCACGGACGACGGACAGACGCTGGTCGGACGCCCGGCCAAGCGCCAGGCGGTCACTAACCCCGACGATACGCTGTATGCGATCAAGCGGCTGATCGGCCGTACCTTCGACGATAAGACCACGCAGAAGGACATCGAGACGGTCTCGTACAAGATCGTCAAGGCCGACAACGGCGATGCCTGGGTCGAGGCCGGTGGCAAGAAGATGGCGCCGCCGGAAATCTCCGCCAAGGTGCTTCAGAAAATGAAGTCGACCGCAGAAGACTATCTTGGCGAAACGGTCACCAAAGCGGTGATCACCGTGCCGGCCTACTTCAACGACAGTCAGCGTCAGGCCACCAAGGACGCCGGCCGTATCGCCGGTCTTGAGGTTGAGCGCATCATTAACGAGCCGACCGCGGCCGCGCTGGCCTACGGCATGGACAAAAAGGGCAACCAGAAAATCGCGGTCTATGATCTGGGCGGCGGCACCTTCGATATTTCCATCATCGAGGTGGCCGAAGTCGACGGTGAACACCAGTTCGAAGTGCACTCGACCAATGGCGATACGTTCCTCGGCGGCGAGGACTTCGACAACGCGATTATCGAACATATCGCGGCCGAGTTCGAAAAGGACCAGGGCGTGAACCTGCGCAAGGACAAGCTCGCCCTGCAGCGGCTCAAGGAAGCCGCCGAGAAGGCCAAGATCGAGCTGTCGTCTACCCAGCAGACCGAGATCAACTTGCCGTACGTCACGGCGGATGCCTCGGGACCGAAGCATCTGAACATGAAGATCACGCGGGCCAAGCTGGAGTCGCTGGTCGAGGATCTAGTCGCGCGTACCATCGACCCGTGCCGGACCGCGCTCAAGGATGCGGGGATGAAGACCACGGACATCGACGACGTGATCCTGGTCGGTGGCCAGACCCGCATGCCGGCCGTGCAGGAAGCGGTGAAGGGCTTCTTTGGCAAGGACGCCCGCAAGGACGTCAATCCGGACGAGGCCGTGGCAGTGGGTGCGGCCATCCAGGGTTCGGTGCTGGCCGGTGACACCAGCGATGTGTTGTTGCTGGACGTCACGCCGCTATCGCTGGGTATCGAAACCCTGGGCGGCAAGATGACCAAGCTGATCGACAAGAACACCACCATTCCGACCCGCAAGTCGGAAACCTTCTCGACCGCCGAGGACAACCAGCCGGCCGTGACCGTGCATGTTCTGCAGGGCGAGCGCGAGCAGGCGTCGGCGAACAAGTCACTGGGTCGTTTCGATCTGTCGGATATCCCGTCGGCACCGCGCGGCACGCCGCAGATCGAGGTCACCTTCGATATCGATGCCAACGGCATCCTGAACGTGTCGGCCAAGGACAAGGCGACCGGCAAGGAACAGTCGATCGTGATCAAGGCGTCCTCCGGTCTGTCGGACGACGAGATCGACAAGATGGTCAAGGATGCAGAGACGCACGCCGAGGAAGACGCCAAGTTCAACGAACTGATCACGGCGCGCAACCAAGCCGACGCGCTGATCCACAGCACTGAAAAGGCCATGCGTGATCTCGGTGACAAGGTTAGCGAGGCAGAGAAGAAACCGGTCGAAGAGGCGATCAAGGCATTGCGTGAAGCGCTGGAAGGCAACGACAAGGCTGCCATCGACCACAAGACGCAGAAGCTGTCCGACGCGTCCGCGCCAGTCATGGAAAAAGCCTACAGCCGAGGCGGCGATGGTGAGGATCCGTCCGCAGCCGAGGGCGCACAGGCCCAGCAGGGTCAGAGCGGTTCCGACGATGTGGTCGACGCCGACTTCGAGGAAGTCGACGACGACAAGAAGCCTGGCACTGGCTCGTAAGTGCTGCACTGACTCGCGATCTCCGGGCCGCATAATGCTTACCGTTTAAAACCAGCTGGCTTTTGCGGGGAGACCTGCTTCGTGCCTCAACGAGCCAGAGTTTCCAGCCATTAGCGCTGCCGACGCTCAGCTTTGGGGCCCGCGTGCTTCCGTCTCACGGATGTACGCGGGTCTCAGCTAATCTGCGCTCAGTCTCACACAACGTGAGCCGAAAGGAGCGGATAGTCTCAGATAATTTGAACTCAAATTGGCGATGATCTCGCGCTGAAGCTTCGATAATCTCAAGCCACGCGAGTGTGCCCTGCATCGTCGGACGGTCCGGTGTGGAGTGCGTCATCGAGCTGTCTTTGACGGACTCGGAACAGATAGCGCTTGAAAAGTCAGCCGGTGCGCTAGCGTTGCGTATCAAGTCGTTTATTGATCGATATCAATAAGCGATCGGGCCTCACGCCCTAGCATGATCATTGTAGAGGCGTTGGCCCGAGGGGGACATCGCCACACGCTGTCGACGATTGGTCAACAGATTGAATACTTGCTTGATATTGCGGTCAAAGCGCCCTCGGAATGAACATCGATGCATGTTGACAAGGTTTTGATGCCCGTCGGCAGCCTGTCGGATTTTGCCGGCGTGCTTGAATGGCCGGCTCTGCAGCCACGGTATGTTCTGTGACAAGCATCGGGCCAGCAGCCGAGCCGGCGGCAGTTGGCGGGCAGCGAATGCACGCGCTGATTGCGCGCGCCCGACCGTCGCAGCCTATGGTTACCGCGGTGGTTCATCCGGTCGATGCGGCGTCTCTCGGCGGTGCCATCGAAGCCGCACAGCATGGGTTGATTACACCACTGTTGGTCGGGCCGGACGCTCGGATAAGAGCGGCGGCCGAAGCAGCCAAAATCGATATCACCGGCATGCAGATAGTGTCCACCAGGCACAGTGACGCCGCCGCCGAGCGAGCCGTGGCTCTGGTGCGCTCCGGCGAGGCCGGGGCGCTAATGAAAGGTGCGCTGCATACCGCTGAACTCATGACACCGGTGGTTGCAAGGACGGGGGGCTTGCGTACCGCGCGCCGGATGAGCCATGTCTTTGTCATTGATGAGCCGACCTATCCGCGGCTGCTGCTTGTTACCGACGCCGCGATCAACATCTATCCGGATCTGGAGACCAAGCGCGATATCGTGCAGAACGCGGCCGACCTGGCGCACGCGCTGGGTATCGAGTTGCCAAGAATCGCTGTCGTCTGCGCGGTGGAGACAGTCACAGCCAAGCTGCAATCGACCTGTGAGGCGGCGGCGCTGTGCAAGATGGCCGACCGCGGACAGATTACTGGTGCCGTGCTCGATGGGCCTCTGGCCTTCGACAACGCGGTTTCACCGCAGGCAGCACGGGCCAAGCACATCTGCTCCGACGTGGCCGGGCAGGCCGATGTCCTCGTGGTGCCGGATCTGGAGTCCGGCAACATGCTGGCCAAGCAACTCGAATATCTGGCCAGCGCCCAGCTTGCTGGGGTCGTGCTGGGTGCGCGCGTGCCGATCATGCTCACCAGCCGGGCTGATAGCGCACTGTCCCGGCTGGCTTCGGCTGCAGTGGCTGCGCTCTACAGACAGTGGCAGCTCGAACAGGACGTCATTCGGTAGCGAGGTAGCGGGTACCGGCATCGGCGATCGACGCCTCTGGTCGGTAGACAACTATGTACTGCCCTGGAAAACGGAGAACGCAATGCCGTCTGATTCATCGGTAAAAAAAGAAGGCCAAGGTGTCGACAAGTTCGCCGAAATGGCGCCTGACGCAGTGTTTTCCGAGCTGGACAGCACGCTCGACGGGCTGGCAAGCGACGAGGCGCAGCATCGGCTGGACAGCCACGGACCCAACGCGCTGGTCGAAGAACATATGCCGCTGTGGCGACGCCTGTTGTCTTATTTCTGGGGCCCGATTCCCTGGATGATCGAGATTGCGGCCGTGCTATCGGCCGTGAACCAGGACTGGAAAAGCTTTGGCGTCATCGTGTCGATGCTGCTGATCAACGGCGGCATCGGGTTCTGGGAAGAAAAATCCGCGAGTGACGCATTGGACGCATTGAAGGGCCAGTTGGCGCTGCAGGCACGTGCGAAACGCAACGGGCAATGGACCGAGATCGAGGCCGCAACCCTGGTGCCGGGCGACGTGGTACGCGTGCGGCTGGGCGACGTCACGCCGGCCGACGTCAAGCTGCTCGACGGCGATTACCTGTCGGTCGATCAGTCCGCGCTGACCGGCGAGTCGTTGCCGGTCACCAGGAAAAGCGGGGATATCGCGTATTCCAGTTCTCTGATCAAGGAGGGCGAGATGGTTGCCGTGGTTTGTGCCACCGGTGCCGACACCTTCATCGGGCGCACCGCAAAACTGGTGCAAGGTGCCGGGGCCGTATCGCACTTTCAAAAAGCGGTCCTGCATCTGGGCAATCTGCTTATCGTCATGGCGGTCGTCCTGTCGGCGATTCTGGTCGGCGTCGAAATCGTACGCGGACTGCCGTTGCTCAAGCTGCTCTCCTTCGTGCTCATTGTCGTGGTGGCCTCGATACCGGTGGCACTGCCGGCGGTGCTGTCGGTGACCATGGCCCTGGGCGCCCTCGCGCTGTCCCGAATGAAGGCGATTGTCTCGCGCCTGGAGGCTATCGAGGAAATGGCGGGCGTCGATATTCTTTGTACCGACAAGACCGGTACCCTGACTCAGAACAAGCTCACGCTGGGCGATCCGGTGCGCTTTGAAGCCCCGGATAATGCCGACATACTGCTGTGCGCCGCGCTGGCGTCCAAGGAAGAAAACCGCGACGCGATCGATAACGCAGTGATCGAAGCGCTGTCTGATCGTGCGGTTCTCGACAAATACCGCCAGGCGCGCTTTACGCCCTTCGATCCAACCCACAAACGCACGGAAGCGAGGATAGAAGCCGATGATGGGTCGGCTTTTGCGGTGACCAAAGGCGCGCCGCAGGTGATTATTCAGATGTGCCAATTGGCCGGCGACACGCTCGAGCGGGCACAAGAAGCGGTCGACAAGGCGGCCACGAAAGGATTCCGAACGCTCGGCGTGGCACGCTCGAACGAAGACGGCGAAAACTGGCAGTTCCTGGGTATCCTGCCGATGTACGACCCGCCGCGAGAGGATTCTCGCCAGACAATTGCGGATGCGCGCGTGCATGGCATCAGCGTCAAGATGGTGACCGGTGACAATACCGCGATCGGCCGCGAGATCGCCCGCGAACTCGACATGGGCACGAATATCCTGTCTTCCAGCAGGTTGCAGGAGGCCGAAAGCGCAAATAGCAGTGCCGGCGCGCAATTGGCGCAGTTAATCGAGCAAGCCGACGGCTTTGCCGAAGTCTTTCCCGAACAAAAATATGCGATCGTCAAGTCGCTTCAGGACAGCGGTCACATCGTCGCGATGACCGGTGACGGCGTCAACGACGCGCCGGCGCTCAAGCAGGCCGAAGTGGGGATTGCCGTCTCCGGGGCCACGGACGCAGCCCGCAGCGCCGCCAGCCTCATCCTCACCGCACCCGGCCTGTCCGTTATCACCAGCGCCGTCGAAGAAGCGCGACGCATCTTCGAGCGCATGATGAGCTATACCATCTATCGCATTGCCATGACATTGAACATTATGGTGTTCGTGGTCTGGGCCATGCTTGTTTACAACGACTATCCGCTCACCACCATCATGATCATCCTGTTGGCACTGCTGGACGATATCCCGATCATGACCATCGCCTGGGACAACGCCGAGCTGAGTGCAATGCCGGTGAAATGGCAGATGGGGCGCCTGTTGACCATCTCGAGCGTCATGGGCGCCATGGCGCTGGCCGAAATCATCGGTCTGTATCTGCTGGCCCGCGAGGTCTTCCACGTCGACGTGGCGCAAACGCAAACCATGATGTTCCTCGGTTTGATCGTCGGTGGCCATTTGTTGTTGTTTCTTACCCGCACGCGACACGCTTTCTGGCGGCCGCCTTATCCGGCGTGGCAATTATTCAGTGCCATCGTGGCCACCCAGGCCGTGGCGGTGCTTTTCGTCGGCCTGGGCTGGCTGATGACGCCAATCCCATGGGCCGCGATCGGCCTGATCTGGCTGTATGACCTAGCCTGGATGGTCGTCACGGACGGCGTCAAGCTCGGCGCGTACCAGCTCATGGAGCATCGCGCGTCTCATCATCGCCGTTTTCTCGAGGTGCCAGGGCATCCGATCCAACCGGCACACAGCCGCCGCGGATAGGCGGGAGACAGTACCCATCAACAACCGCGGAATCGCCAGCATGAATTACGCAAGTGTTCTATTGCATATCGAAGACAGTTCGCATCGCCCGGCAT
>JAQIBT010000062.1 GCA_027858915.1 Salinisphaera sp. | reverse complement strand
CGAGCGTCTACACGCTGATCGGCACCGCGCTACTCAATGGCGTCAATCCTGAAGCCTGGCTCAAGCATGTGCTCGAGCGGATCGGCGATCTGCCGGTCAGTCGCGTCTGTGAACTGCTGCCCTGGAACGTCAAAGACGAGCTCTCTGCTAACAACTCTAGCGCCTAACGCCCAAACGCGAGTCAAGGGGCGATGGCCGGACGCTTACCGCGAGACGCAGGCATGCGGCCTGCCACTGGAATGAAACAGCCTTGTTTCCGTCCGTTACGTAACAGCTTCTTGTCGCCGTCCGGGCCGATGAATTGCAAGCTGCATAAGGTCGCGTCGAAGTCGTACAGCGGTAGCACCAACTGGCCACGATGCTGACGAACCCTATGCGCTTTCACGCCCTTGGCGATCAGATAGGGGTGCGCCAGGTCGGGCCGTGTCGATTCGTTCCACAACACCAGCGCACGATGCGCCGCCGCGAGTTGGTCGCGTTCTCGTTGCGCCTCACGTTCTCGCCGTGCCTGTGCAATCGCCTCTCGATCCGCCTGGCTGACAGGCATGTGACGATCAGCCCGCCATGTACCAGATACGCCGGCCTTCCAGCTACCGAAAGCGCCAGCCGGTCGGCCGTCCATATGCAGAACACACCATCCGTTCTTGTCGCATCGCCGGTCGCCTTCCAGATGCAGCCGGTGCAGATCACCGTCGCCGACGATCTCGGCGGGATTGCTTGGCGACAGTCCGGCATCGCACATCGCGTGGATGAAGGCAGACAGCGGGTCGCCGGATGGGGTATTATTGAATTGCTGATTAGTACTTTGATATTGAGCCCCGCGCCGGTTGCCTCCGGTGGCGGGGTTCGTTCGTTGGGGGTGTCCCATTACGCACCCCCGCCGACTCGTGCCCAGCGCCATACGCTGTTTTTGTGCACGTTGTAACGGGCTGCAACCTGATAATCGCTTAAATACACTTCATCGGCTGGCAGTCGCTGCTTGTATTCGTGTCCGACTCGTTCAGCTTCGTACTGTTCCAGCCGGGACAGCGGCCAGCGTGAGCAATTCGAGCTCAACTTGATGGGCTTGGGGAAGGAAAGCATTGTTTCGGCCTCGTGTTGGTTGCTTCGAGACCTATTCAACTTACGATTGCACGCTAGCCCGGCTATCGTGGAAATTAGCGGCTTGCTTTCTTTATCCGGTTGCCGAATGTGCCGATTGTCATTGCCCTACGCCCGGCATCCGTCTCGTACCAGATAGTTAGGCTCTTGCCATTTTTGCCTCCCAAGCCCTCGACCGGATCCAGGCCAGCAGCGCCCAGGTCGCCATGAAACGCGTTCCACAGTTCTTTTATGGGCTCGTCGCGCATAGCAAGCAGACGGATAATCTCTATAACTTGCTGATCGCTTCGCGGCTGACTAGCGCGTTTAGATTGTGCCGTGCTGGCTTTATGCCCACTGATAACAGACGGCTCCATCAAGCCGGATAGTGCGGCCCCGTACACCCGTTCGCTGAAATGCAGCGAATCGTTTGCGCGGCCGATTTCGCCGTTGTGGGCGAAGAATTCCGCTAACGCCAGATGATTGCTTGCCAATCTCAAATTATTCCCGATTACGGTGTTGTCCTCTGAATCGCCCACGTCCTCCACGACAGGGCCGACGCGCTCTTTCAAATTGGTATGTCGACGCCAAAATATATCTATTGGCTCATTCATGCCCGTGCCTCCCCGATGTTCGACACGCTGGCCTTCACTGGCTCGCCCTCAGCGCAGAACGCGGCCCATTGCGCCATCAGCCGCTTGCGTTGGGGTAATAGCTCGTCACGGGCATAAGCGGCTCGTGTAGCGTCGCTATTGACGTGTGCAAGGGCTAGCTCGCTCACTTCATCGGCGGCAGTAGAACGGTTACGCGCCCAATCCTTAAAGCTAGACCGGAAACCATGCGGCACGGCGTCAACCTTCATTTTCTTAGTGATTGCCGACAAGCTCATGTCTGACAGCGAACCGCCGCGCTGTGCTGTGAATACGATATCGCTTCCCTCGAATCGCGGTAATGCCTTTAACAAGGTCAGCGCATCGTCGGCTAGCGGCACAGTGTGCGTTTTACCGTTCTTGGTCCGTTCTTCCGGCACGGTCCAGATACGTGCATCAAGATCGAATTCAGCCCATGTAGCGAAGCGTACTTCGCCCGAACGTGCAGCAGTCAGAATCGCAAACTCCAACGCTTTGGCAGATATGCCGCCGCGCTTACGGAGTCGATCCATGAACGCCGGTACTTCGTGCCAGTCTAGGGCGCGTTGATGCTTGACCTTGGCAATCTTGGCAGGCTTCGGCAGAACTTCCGCAAGGTTGCCTTTCCACACGGCCGGATTCGCACTCTCGCGATATTTACCGACAATCGCCCAATTGAACACGGCCTCCATGCGTTGCCGTACTCGGGTGGCCGTCTCGGTCTTCTCCTTCCAGATTGGCTCCAACACCGATAGAACGTGTGGCAGTTCCACATCTTCGACTTCCATATCGCCGATCAATGGGAATACGTGCCGTTCCAAGGACGATAGCCAGTTGGCGCGGGACCGAAGATTGCGGAATTCCGATGCGATTGCCGCATGCTTGCGTCGCGCGGCATCGGCAAACGTCATGCGCTTTGCCTGTGAAGCGATCAGCGCGTCTCTGGCCGCCTTTCTCTCGGCCACCGGGTCGATGCCCTGCACGATCTTCTCGCGGGCCTCACGCGCCTTGTCTCGGGCCTGGGCTAGCGTTACGTCCGGGTATCCGCCTAAACCAACGTCTCGGCGCTTGCTGCCGATCTTTACACGTAAAATCCACGACCGCGAGCCTCCCTTGGCGACTTGCAGTAATAAGCCAGCCACGCCCCCCACGGCGTGCATGCCTCGCTTATCCAGCCGTTTGACTTGGATCGCGCTAAGCTCCGGTGCTTTCTTTGGCATACCAACGTCCTACCCAACATAAACAGTGTTGTTGGATGTTACGGTGGGTTACGGCGTGATGCAAGTAAATACTGTAATGCCAACGTCTACAGCGGGTTAATGGGTTCGCATGTTACGGCATGATATGCGGGAACGGTAGTTCTCCCCGGCACCATATAAACAATCACTTAAGCTGAACGCCAAGCCCCAGAAGGGGCTTTTTTTGTGCCTGGGCATAGATAGCACGCCGGGCACAAGCAGCCGGGTTTATGGGACGCCCGCATCATGCTCGCCCTCTCGAGAGCTTGATCCGAAACAAGGCTAGGTTACGCACTCGCCGAGGACTTGCGACGCCTTTGAAATCGCAACGGACATTGGCCCAGATTTAGCCGGACAGGCTGATTTTCGAGCGAGGAGCACCGGCGATCTGTCGATGCGAACGGCGGTATTGTGACCATTCGTCGGCTCCTGCTGATCGCCGGTCGGCGCGTCGATAAAGTCTTCCTTTCTCGATCCGATACACGGGAAATGGGGAATGCTCACGACGATTTCGGGTTGATTGCCAGCAGAGCTGACGGGTTCACGTTGCTCGAACTGCTCTTGACCATGGCGGTAGCTGCGGTTCTCTTGGGGATTGCCGTTCCGTCTTACCGCGGTCTGGTGCAGCGCAATGCTGTCACCGCCCAGGTGAACGATCTGGTTGGCGATCTCAGCTACGCACGCAGCCAGGCAGTGACGCGTGGGCAGGCCGTCTATCTGTGCACCAGTTTCAATGGCAGCGTTTGTGCGGCCAGCGGTGGCTGGAGCCAGGGTTGGATCGTCTACGCGCCAGATCCGAACGACACCGCCAATCCACCGGCCGTTCAGGACCTTTTACGGGCGCATGGGGCGTTAAAGGGTCAAATCCAGATCACTGGGAACCAGAACATCACCGACTCGGCTCATTTCGATGCCAACGGCTTTGCCATGGGCAGCATCGGCACGTTCACAGCCACGGCCGATAATTCGCCGGCAAAGTATGTGGTGATCAGCGGCAGCGGTCGTATCCGAACCGACAACCAGGCGCCAGGCGGGGCCAGCCCGTGATGGCCGCGACTCGCCAACACGGTTTCACGCTGCTCGAAGCCCTGGTAACGATTGTGGTCATATCCATTGGCCTGCTCGGCCTGCTCGGTCTGCAGAGCGTTGCCCTGGTCAGCACGCAGACTTCTCAGGCACGCGGTGCCGCCACGCTGGCGGCCGACAGTATGGCCGGCCGGATCCTCGCCAATCCAGAAGGCGCGGCGGCAAAAGACTATGACACAGCCAGCAGCAACGCCTCCTCCGGCAACAGCACGCCGACCGTTTGTACCGGCGGAGCGGTGTGTACGCCGGCCGAAATGGCCGCTTTCGATATGTCCGAGTGGCGCCAGTCCCTGCAACAAGCCTTGCCGAACGGTAGCGGCGATATCTCATGCAAAGCCAACGATCCAAACGATGCAAGCAAATGCGTCGAATATGACATCAAGATCACCTGGCGCGAACGCGACAAGAACAACGCAGCCGTCGCGGACGCTTCCAACTGTGGCGCGGGCAACGGTGCGGTCAATCGCTGCTTCGAAACGCTGGTGCGGCCATGAACGCGCGACAGAAACACACGCAACGCGGGTTCACGCTGGTTGAACTCATGGTCGCGCTGGTGATCTCGCTGTTGCTGCTGGCCGGCATTCTGCAGATTCTGCTGGGCAATCGACAGAGCTACAGCGTCCAGCAAAGCGTGGCCGGCTTGCAGGAAAACAGCCGGCTGGTCAGTTTCATCGTCGACAACATGGTGGCGCACGCCGGTTACCGCGCGAATCTCGACGCGACGAACAAGCAGCTCTTTCTGGCGCTGGGTAACGCCGGCGATGGCCTGCCCATTGACGTGGGAGCGTTTGTTGCCGGATCAAACGGCGGCGCAAGCGGCGACGACAGCGTGCGCATACGCTTCCAGGCAGCCGGCGGCGTACACGATTGCGCCGGCACGGAAATCGACGGCTACCAAGGCGGCCGCAGTTCCACTGACAAACCGTTGCAGGCCAACGCAGACTTCGCGCTGCTGTTGGACAAGAGCGATCCCAACGACATCACCCTCGACTGCGTCATCTACAACGACGACGACCAGCCGACCCTTGGCTCCTCGGGCGGCACGCCCGGCATAAAGAACACGGTGCCGCTGGTTGACGGCGTTGACCGATTCAAGGTGCGCTACGGCATCGATACCAACAGCGACCATTCGGTCGATCAATACGTCTCTACGCTGACCGCAACCACCGCAACACAGGTGCTGAGCCTGCGTCTGCAGCTGTTGTTGCACAGTGATAACAACGCCAGCCCCTCACCTATCGCCCAGACCTACACGTTTCTGGACGGCTCAAGCAAAACGTATACCGACCGGCGCGCCCGAACGCTGCTGGATCAGACCGTCGCCCTGCGCAACGTACTGCCATGACTCAGACATCTAATAGCGTATCTCCTAGCTCAGATCGTAGTTCATCGAGCTCGCAGCGCGGTTTTGTGCTGGTTACCAGCCTGATCTTCCTGGTAATCATCACCTTGATTGCGGTATCGGCCATCAACTCGTCGACGCTGCAGGAACGCATGGCCTCCAACCTGCGTGACAAGTCCGATGCGTTTCACGACGCAGACGCCGCCCTGCGATCAGCCGAGTTGAAGCTTGCGCTGCCACTGTTCGATACCTACCAATCGGCCAGCGCGTGCTACGACGTCAGCAAGAGCGGAACAGACAGCGCAAACAATAACAACGGCAGCAGCAGCAGCAGCAGCTGCACCGGATCAACTGATCTGTACATCTGGAACGGCACGGACAACGAGTTGTTCGGCGGTTCACAACCCGTTGACGAATCGCTGAAGTTTCTCGATCCATCACTTTGGAGAGGAACCGCTACCGCCCAGATATACACCGCTGGAGACGGCATCCAGGTGAAGTTTTTTGTCGAGGAAGACCGCCATTTCACGCCGAGCAATCTCAATCCTGATACCGCGGCCACCGCCCAGGGAAAGGCGATCTATCGCATCACAGCGCGGGCACAAGGCCGCAACCCGGCGGCAGTCGCCGTCGTGCAGAGCTTTTACGAGAAAGATTACTGATGAACACCAGAAACCGACTGTTCACTCGTATCACGCAGGCAGCTCTGCTCGGCGCCTGTGTTCTGGGCATCGCGATATCTACCACATCGGCCTTGGCCGCCAGCCCGAACGCAGCACCGAGCCTTGATCTTGCCAACCGCCCGCTGCTGACCGGCTCTGGCGTCAAGCCGAACGTGATGGTGGCAGTCGATAATTCCGGCAGTATGGATTTCGAGGTACTTTTCCCGACGCAGGACGGACAACTCTTCTGGGATGGCAGCACGCAGAGCTTTTACCACAACGGCCAGTACAATTCGCCTGGTTATTATGAATATTACGGCAATTATTACTATAGAGCCGCTTATGCCTACCTATTCCCGAACGGATGCAACAATGGCCAAAATCTAGGAAAGCGAATTTACTGCGATAACTATGGCAGATACGCCGTTCCGCCCATCCCCAAGTTCGCTTTTGCACGATCGCCGGATTACAACAAGTCCTACTTCAACCCGGCCGATACGTATACGTCTTGGCCGCGCCACGACGACGCCTGGTTAATCAACAAAGGAGGATTGACGGCGATACCCTTCAATCCCGAAGGCAATTCCGTCGGCAACACAATCGACCTGACCATGACGCGCGAGAAGCGCGGTAGGGGTGAAAATTTTGTTTTTGAGCCGGGGATGATCATCCCGGTCGGGACAAATTACTATCACAGCGGAGATGGCCACGGGTTAAACACTGGATTTATAAGTGACAAAAATCCCGTCGAAGTTTATCAAACCAGCTTGTACGCGGTATCATATTTTCCCGCCACTTTCTACATAAAATCCAAGCTAGCTGCAACCTACGGCTACACTGCGCCGACGCCTTCGAGCAAGGCGCCCGACGGCAACAACCTGTTCCGCTACGAAATAAAACCTGGTAATTTTTCCGATACTGCGCATTACACGGCAGCGATCCACAACTTCGCCAACTGGTTCACCTACTATCGCAAACGGAATCTGGCCGTGCGCGGCGGCATAGTGTCAGCCTTTGATCGTATCAGCGGGGTGCGTGCTGGTAGCTGTACGATCAATAATCCCCAGCCGCTCAACATGCTTAATATCGATACACCGGCCGGCCGCACCCAGTTCTACAACGACATATTCGGGATCGATTTCTATCAAGCTCTCGGCACGCCGAACCGCCAGGCAGTGGATTTCCTGGGACAGCAACTGGAAACCAACTCCGACATCATTCAGTCGCCGTGCCAGAAGAACTACGCCATTCTGTTCACCGACGGCTATAACTCCGGGCAGCCAAACAGCTTCGGCCACAATGGAAACTCCAGCGGAGATCTGGACGGGGACGGCCACCGGAACACGATGGCCGATATTGCGCTGCACTACTACAACAACCTGGGCAAGCTGCAATTTCCCAACAATATCAATCGTGATCAGATGACCACACCGCCGGCGTGCGACGCACCCAATCCGCCGAAGAGCCTCGATTGCGAAAACGATCTGCACATGAATCTCTACGGCGTCACGCTCGGGCAGAGCGGAACGGTATACAACGGCTCGGGTAACAATCCGAACCCCTATACCAATCCGCCAGACTGGTCGAGTATCAATAGCAATAATCTGTCGTCGCCCACCCAGATCGATGATCTCTGGCACGCCACGGTCAACAGTCACGGCGCGTTGCTGAATGCCCAGACGCCGCAGGGTATTGCCGACCAATTCGCCGGCGCGTTGGAAAACATTCTTAACGCGCCCGGCTCGGCCAGCAGTATTGGGGCCAACAGCGGCAACGTGACCGACAATAGCGTTATCTACAACGCCAGCTACGTATCCGGCGTATGGAGCGGTGATCTGTCGGCCTACCGGCTTGCCAACGGCACGCAACAGTCCGACGCACCGCTCTGGAAAGCCTCAACCCAGTTCAATCAAGGCGCCAGCAACTACACTTCGCCCAACAACCGCGTCATTTTGACGTCCGTTGAAAAGAACAACCGTTATCAGCCCGAGCCGTTCGAGCCCGCAACGTTCCAGTCGTCGAGCAGCAGTGTACTTCCTGGCTTCCTGCTGGGCGCTCTGGGCGGCGGTACCCAGACCTCGAATGACAACAAGGTTGCCGCCGTCGTCAACTATATCCGCGGCGACCGAAGCGAGGAGCAAGGCCAGCCAAACGGTACTTTCCGTTATCGCGCCACGAATATTCTGGGCGATATCGTGCATTCCACGCCGATGTACGTCGGCGCGCCCAACCGCACTCGTTATCCGCAGCACTGGACGGATCAACTCTATCCCAACGCCACGATGGTAGAGAATGAGTCCGACGTTGGGCCATACAACAAGCCGGGCAGCACCACGGCTTTCGCACAGAAAAACGCCAACCGCGAACCGATGGTATATGTCGGCGCCAACGACGGCATGCTGCACGGCTTCGACGCGCAAGCCGATACGAGCCAAGGCGGCAAGGAAAAAATAGCCTATGTACCGGGCTCGATCGTACCCAACCTGGCCGATCTCACCCAGCCCAACTACAACCATCGTTTCTATGTTGACGGCAGTCCGAACGTGGGCGACGCCGTATTCGACCACAAATGGCATACGGTGCTGGTCAGCGGGCTCGGCAACGGCGGCCGGAGTGTGTTTGCGCTGGATATCACCCATCCCGCAGATTTTTCGGAAAGCGATCCGTCGAAAACCTTCCTCTGGGAATACACGGACACAGGTCTGGGCAAGACCTTTGGCAAGCCGTCGATCGTGCGCCTGCACGACGGCAAATGGGCGGCTATCTTTGGCAACGGTTACAACAGCGATAGCGGCGACGTGGCGCTGTACGTGGTCAATCTCGCAACCGGTGCGCTTATCAAACGCATCGAACCCGATCCCCAGGCATATCCGGGCCTTAGCCAGCCAACCAACGGCCTGAGCGCACCGTTCCCGGTAGATCTCGACGGCGATTTCATCACAGACTATGTCTATGCCGGCGACTTGCACGGCAATCTGTGGAAATTCGATCTGACATCAGATAATCCTGATGATTGGAGCGCTACCAGGGTGTTTACGGCCACCGACGCCAACGGCGATCCACAGCCGATCACCACCCAGCCGCAGGTGGGCATTCACCCCTACGGCAAGGATTACGGCGTGATGGTGTATTTCGGCACCGGCAAGTACATCGAGAACGGCGATGCTGCGAAAAACACATCGCTGCTCAACAGCTTCTACGGTATCTGGGATCTGGATGTATTCACGTTCAACAAAGCCAACAACGGCAGCCCGTTGTTTACGGCGTCCCTGACCTCTGATATCCCCAAGGACCGACTGACACAGCAGAGCATCATCACGACCGTGAACAAGGGCGGCAGCACGTATCGTGTAGTCAGCCAGAACCCAGTGAACTATCAGCAGTCCGCGACGAGTTCCGGGACAAAGAACAAACGCGGCTGGTACATCGACCTGCCCGCCAACACCGGCGAGATCATCAACAGCAACGCCCAGCTGCAGGGCAACGACATTGCGTTCAGCACATTGATACCCAATCAGCAGGCGTGTGTCGCCGGGGGCAGCGGCTACTTCATGATTGTCAGTGCAGCCACCGGCGGACGCACCAACACGCCGGCTTTCGATCTGAATAACGATCACACCTACAATAGCGATGACAAGGTCAGCTATGGTGACAATGGCAAGGATTCGGCGAGTGTTTCGGGCAAGCTCATTACCCGAGGCGCACCAAACAAGGCATTGTTTTCGAGCGATCCATCACATAATGACAGTCTGGTCACGCTGCCTGCGTCCGATGGCGGCTTTACCCAGATCAACGTGAATACCGGCAAGTCCAACGGCCGTCTCAGTTGGCGGGAGATAAGACGCTAGCCATGAAACACAAGCCTTTCGGTTTCACTCTTATCGAGTTGATGATTGTCGTGGCAATCATCGGCATTCTGGCTGCCATTGCCTATCCGCTGTATATCGACAAGGTGCGCGAGGCACGGCGCGTGGATGCCAAAAGCGCGCTGCTGCAGATTGCCAACGCCGAAGAGCAGTACTACACCATCAAGCACCAATACACCGGAACTCTGGGCGATCTCGGCGTCAACGGTCTGAATAGCTCGGGCATCACCGAGAACGGCGCGTATCAGGTCAGTGTGAAACTCACCGGCACCCAGCATTTCACCGCAACCGCCAATGCCCAGGGCGACCAGCGCAACGATACCTGCGTGACGTTCACGCTGAACGACTTGGGGGTCAAGAAAGCCAAGGCCACTGGTGGCGCCGACGCCACAGCGGATTGCTGGTAATCCGTACTTGCGGTGGTTGACGCTGAGCAAGCCGCCGCTTGATTATGTACCACTCTCAGCAGCGACAATCTCCGGATTATTTAGAGCCGGCCGAGTTAATCCGAATCTGTCGGTCGCGACGCTCGCTTGCCGCGTCGGCCGGACAGCAGCATGTCGACAATCAGCAGGCCAGCGCCAATGCAAATAGCGCTGTCAGCCACGTTGAACGCCGGGTAGTGCCAGGTGCCAATATGAAAGTCGATAAAATCAACGACAAAGCCTCGCGTGGCGCGATCGATGGCGTTGCCAAGCGCACCGCCCAGTATCAACGACAGCGCCGCGGCCATAAGCCGGCTATCGTGCGGGTGGCGGCGTAGCCAAACGAGTATAGCCACGGCCACAGCCACGCTCAGGGCGACGAACAGCCAAGGCGTGGCACCACGGAATATCGAAAATGCGGCGCCGGTGTTATGCAGCAGCGTCAGGTTCAGCCAGCTGAACAAGTGGTGGCTATCGAACAGCGCAAAGTATTTGGTCACCAGCTGCTTGGTCACCTGATCGGCTGCGATAACGAACACCGACAGCCAGAGCCAGTGCACGTTCTGAATCTGAAAGCCTCGTTCGCGCACAACGGCGGACGAGTCGTGGTGAGACGAGCCGGGCTGGGTCATGGGTGGTCCTGGTCGCTGAGGCGGACGCGTACGTCGGCAATGTCGGTATCCATCTGCGTGACGAGCGCATCGAGTGAGTCGTAGCGTTCTTCGTCACGGATGAATGCCGTAAATGATACATCGAGGCGTCGACCATACAGATCTCCGTCGTAATCGAGTACGAAGATTTCAAGCAACGGCTCCTTCCCGTCGACGGTCGGTCGCACGCCGTAGCTGGCGGCGCCCGCAGCATACGCCCCGTCCGGCAGGCGCACCCACACCGCATAGACGCCGTATCGCAAGGGTGACGGTCGGGCCAGACGCAGATTCGCTGTGGGAAACCCCAGCGTTCGGCCCAGCTTCTGCCCGGTGACAACACGAGCGCTGATTCGATACGGGCGTCCGAGCAGGCGCTCGGCTTCCTGCGGCTGGCCGGCCGCAAGCGCGTTGCGAACGCGGGTCGAACTGACTCGGTTGCCGTCGAGCTGCACTTCGGGCAGGGGAATCAGTTCCACGCCCTGCCGTTCGGCAAATCCGGCCAGCGTATCGATATCGCCGCTACGCCGGTGGCCGAAGCGAAAATCCTCACCCACCAGAATGGCCTTGGCACGCAACCGCTGCGCAATCAGATCGTCCAGGAAGGCCTCGGGCAACATCTGTGCGAAGGCACGGTCGAAGCGCGCTCTTACAAACACATCCACGCCCAACACGCGTGCGTCCTCCATTTTCTCGCGTAACGACGATAGACGCTGCGGCGGGTTATCCGGCGCAAACAATGCAGCCGGCATGGGCTCGAACGTCATGAGTGCCGTCGGCACGCCGAGCATATCGGAACGCTCACGCAGCGTCTCGATAATTGCCTGATGGCCCAGATGAAGGCCGTCGAAATTACCGATGGTTAGCACGCAGCCCTGCGGGAGACATTTGAAACGGCGTATGGAACGAATGACCCGCATCTAGGAACCTGTCGGACTCAGAAGAGTTCTACTGCGCAGGCGGGACAACGGCATGAATTTCTCGTTACTTAGAAACACTATTTGCCTCAAAAATCAGACCATTTGCGCTCAATTGTCCCACCTTGCTCATTACGACCGCCTGGGTCGGACAGCCCATTGGGCCATATCGCACGACGCCCACCGCAGCGGGCCTTGTGCGCAAGACATCAACGGCCTGCTTCCTGCATCTGCACGTGGCGCGGACGTACACCCAGTACGGTCAGAACCAGGAAATAGACGACCACGCCGATCACCAACCAGAAAGACAGCCATCCCACACGCTGCACGGCCGTGCGCGACATCCAGGTCAAGGTATCTACCGCACCAACGTGCAGCAACAAGCCCATTACGATACAGCCCGCGCCGACCCGGCCCAACAGCAACACCCATCCGGCCCCAGGCGTGTAGGCACCAGACAGGCGCAGCTGACGATATAACAGGCTCGCGTTGATAAACGCCCCCAACGAACCGGCCAAGGCCAATCCCGCATGCGGGGCGGGCCAGCGCATCAATTCGAACACGCCTACGAACAGCAGATTCATGGCCATTGCGCAGATCAGGGAAATGACGCCGCAGCGCACCGGCGTGCGGGAATCCTCACGCGAGAAAAAACCCGTCACCAGCACCTTGACCAGCGAAAAACCCATGAAACCGAGCGCGTATGCCATCAGAGCATATTGGCTCATCAGCGCGTCGTGGCTGGTGAAGGAGCGATAGCCAAACAGCGTAGCAACCAGTGGTCCGGCCAGCACAAACAAGCCGACCATCGCCGGCAAACCCAGCAACACGATCAACTTCAGCGCCCAGTCCAACAGCGCGGAAAACTCGCGGCTCGACTTGCTGGCATGGCGTGCCGCCAGTGTCGGCAGGATTACCGTGGCGATGGCGATGGAGAAAATCCCGAGCGGAAATTCCATCAACCGATCCGCGTAGTAGAGCCAGCTCACGCTACCCGCTGCCAGGAACGACGCCACCACGGTATCGAGCAACAGCGTGAGCTGGGCGATGGACGAGCCGAACAGAATCGGCATCATCAGCCGAAGGATACGCCGCACCTGTGGATCGCCCCAACCCCAGCGCGGCCTGGGCAGACGATCCAGACGCAGCAAAAACGGGATCTGAAACGCCAGCTGCGCCATGCCGGCGACCAAGACCCCGATTGCCAGCGCAATTTCCGGCCGCTTGAACAATGGCGATAACAGCAGCGCCGCCCCGATCATGCAGATATTGAGCAGGACGGGCGTGACGGCCGGTACAGCGAAGTGCCCATAGGTATTGAGAATGCCGCCAGCGAGCGCGGTCAGCGATATGAACAGCAGATAAGGAAATGTGATGCGCAGCAGACTCGCGGCCAGATCGAACTGGCTCGGCGACTCCGCAAAGCCCGGTGCAAACAGATAGATGAACAGCGGCGCTGCCACGATGCCCACGATCGTGAGTCCGACCAGGATCGCTCCCAGGGTGCCGGCGACCACGTCGACCAGTCGTTTGACGTCGTCCCCGCCCTCCTGGTCCCGCGTGGCCGAAAGCACCGGCACGAAGGATTGCGCGAAGGCGCCCTCAGCGAACAGCCGTCGCATGAAGTTGGGAATCTTGAACGCGACTAGAAATGCGTCCATCCCCGGACCGGCGCCGAACATGATGGCCAAGGTCGCATCGCGCACAAAACCCAGGATGCGCGAGACGAATGTCATCGCGCTGACGATGCCTGTCGAGCGAGCTAGCGATGAAGCCATGAAAACGGCCACCAGTGGGCACAACCTGAATATTGCGGCGCACTATAGCGGTAATTGCACAGCGGCTGAAAGAGAATGACAAACTGCACAGCGGTTGCCGGTGCAAGCGCAAATCGGGCGGAACCGGATGGCCAAGCACTGCGATGCGAGGCGGTTGCCCGGCTGTCAGGCCGTTAAATCGTGTCGCCTGCCTGCTCTCGAACGCACCATTCAACGTTCGCGGTTGACGAACGCGTCCGAAACACCGATAATCGCGCGCCTGACGACATTTCGATCACTAGTTTTTTCAGGAGCTGTCCGTGGCAAACACTGCCCAAGCCCGTAAACGTGCCCGCCAAGCTGCCGACCATCGCGAGCGTAACATTGCGCAACGCTCGCTGGTGCGTACGCATATCAAGAAAGTCCAGAAGGCCATTGCGGCTGGCGACGTCACGAACGCCCAGGATGCCTTCAAGAATGCTGTACCGGTCATAGACCGTATGGCCGGCAAGAATCAGATTCACCGCAACAAGGCCGCGCGCCACAAGTCGCGCCTTAACGCTCAGATCAAGACCATGGCGCAGCACGCCTGATCTGTCTGGAGTCGCTCCAGCGCGACTGATCAAACTAGTCGTCCTGCATCGGTCTTCAACTGATTCAGGACAGTGAAAACCGGCTTCATTCAGTGACAGCCGGTTTTTTTGTGCCTGTGCTTATCCAGGACGACACTGGCAACGCCGTAACACGCTTGGCCAGTCCCAAGCCATGCAGTAACTACGACCTGCACCACAGTCGCTGGTCTGGCATTTGGCGCACGTGTTTGTACACCCAAAAAAGCCCCGGCTTAATACAGCCGGGGCCCTACTATTACATCAGATTCAGAGAACGATCAGTCGTCGGGCAACACATAAGCGCCGTCTTCATCGTGGATCTCACGACCCGTGACGGGCGGGTTGAACGCACAAACCAATTTCATTTCGGTTCTGGCCTTGAGCCTGTGCCGATCGTGCTTGTCGAGCGCATACACAGTGCCGGGCCGAATCTCGTGCTCCTCGCCTGTTTCCTTGTCAAGGATCGAGCCTTCGCCCTGATAGCAGAACACCGCTTCAAGATGGTGCTTGTACCACATATCGAATTCAAGCCCCGGCGGGAACGTGGTCTCGTGGAATGAGAACCCCATGCCGTCCTTCGCGAGCAACCAGCGCACGCTGGTCCAACCATCCGGGCTCACTACTTCCTGATCGGTGCCGCGCAGGTCTTCGGTACGAACAATCTTCATCTCGACTCCTTTTTTGGATTCAGAACGACGACTTCATGCTACAACAAAACGGGCGACATCCAAAGGTGTCGCCCGTCGATCCATTCAGGCTGCGTTATTCAGCAGGCCGTGTTTGTCCAGGATCGTATGGATGGCTTTCTCGAGAATATCCAGGCCATGCTCGATATCGGCGTCCGGGCTGATCAACGGCGGCATCATCTTGATGACGTTGTCGTTAGGACCCGCTGTTTCGCAGATCAGGTGATTTTCGAAGCACTCGGCCGCGATTTCATCGGCGAGTTCGGCTTGCTCACAGTCAATACCAAGGAAAAACCCGCGCCCCCGCACTTCTGCCTTGAATGCCGGGTTCGCGGCCAAGATGCCATTGACACGCTCCTTGATGCGGTCGCTCATTCGGAGCACGGATTTTTCGAGCTTGTCGTCTTTCCAGTAGTGTTCGAGTGCGGCAATCGCGGTGACGAACGCATGATTGAACCCGCGGAACGTGCCGTTATGCTCGCCCGGCTCCCAGATATCGTATTCCGGCTTGATCATCGTGATCGCCAATGGCGTGCCGTAGCCCGACAGGGATTTGGAGAGCGTGATGATATCGGGTGAAATACCGGCCGGTTCGAATGAGAAGAACGGGCCGGTACGGCCAACGCCTGCCTGAATGTCATCGACGATCAGCAGCATGTCGTGCTTGCGACAGAGCTTTTCGATCTTCTGCAGCCATTCGATCTCGGCGACATTGATGCCGCCCTCGCCCTGTACTGTCTCCAATATCACTGCTGCCGGTTTTTCAATACCCGACGAGCTGTTGGACAGCATCATGTCCAGATCCTCGGCGGTATCACGATCCTTGCCGAAATAGCCAGAGAACGGCATCGGCGTGGAATGACACAGACAGACGCCGGCGCCGGCACGCTTGGCGGCATTACCCGTCACGGCGAGCGCGCCGAGGGTCATACCGTGGTAGCCATTGGTGAAGAACAGCACACGATCACGGCCCTTGACCTTACGTGCGACCTTGAGCGCTGCCTCTACCGCGTTGGTACCGGTCGGACCCGTGAACTGAATCTTGTACTCCATGCTGCGCGGTTTCATGATCACGTCCTCAAACGTCTTGAGAAACTGGATCTTGGCGTCGGTCGCCATGTCCATGCCATGGGTCACGCCGTCGGACTCGATGTACTCGAGCAGCGCTTTTTTCATCACATCGTCGTTGTGACCGTAGTTGAGCGCGCCGGCACCGCCGAAGAAGTCGAGGTATTTCGTTCCGTCTTCCGCGGTCATCCAGTTGGCTTTGGCATGGGTGAACACTTTCGGAAAGGAGCGCACATAACCGCGCACTTCCGATTCAAGACGATTGATGATTTCCATACTGAACTCCTGAGCGAATATCCGCTGAGTATCGAAGATGATGAGTTTCTAGTGTTCTGGTACGCCAATACGCTGCATGATTTCGGTGAGTTATTGCACCATGCGGCCTTGCGCTGCTTTGCCCGACATACGGCCACTCGAACGTCATGTCGCGAACCGGCGTTATATTATACTAGCCTGGCGCGCCGGCGGCCTTTAACCTAGGGCGCCGCGAACGCTACGAGCATCGAACGGGCCAATCCGGAAAAGGATTTCCGGTTCGTGTTCCTCGTTGTCAAAATCGCCAAACAGATCGCTGGCAAACAATTCGGATTCTTCGACGTAAGTATCCAGACGCCGTGCAAGACCGCGGAAAAGTGCTTGCGACGCATCATTGCTAGGCCCGATTGTCGTATCGAGATAATGCACGTCGAAGCAGGCCGGACGCTTGAGAATCTCGAACAACATCTGAGTCGCCAGACCACGACCGCGCCCCGCCTCGGCGACGCCGACCTGCCAGACAAAGACGATGTCCGGATGTCGCGGGAGAATATAGGCCGTGATGAATCCGGCCAACCGACCGTCAATCTCGGCTACCACGCTGGTATCCGAGTGGTGTTCGCCAATCAGCATGTAGGCATACGCTGAATTGGGGTCGAGCACGCCCAGATCATGCACCAGCCGGAGGATACCCGTACCATCCTCTTTTAACGGCGCACGGAATTTAATGTCGGCCGACGGGTCTTTAATGACGTTCGAGATAGCGTTCCACGGTTTGAATTTGGTTCTATTATAACGGGTCGCCAGAAGATTTTCCTGACGCCCACAACCCGAGTGTCTATGCGCCTATGGCAGCCTGCAGCGCCTGCAGCGAATACACATTGAGCGCTCGATCATCGGCAAGCGCTGTGGCACTGGCCTGTCCACCCGCGATCGTGGTGAAATACGAGACCTTGTAACGCAGCGAAGTCATACGAATCGAGCGCGATTCCTCGATTGCTCGCTTGCCTTCGGTCGTATTCACGACCAGCTGGATCTCGCCGTTCTTGATCATATCAACCAGGTGCGGTCGCCCTTCCTTGACCTTGTTCACGACCGTGCATTCGATACCGGCCTCGAGCATGGCCTTGGCGGTACCGCGCGTAGCCACAATGGAAAAGCCCGCTGCCACCAGTTCGGCAGCCATTTTGACTGCATGCGGCTTGTCGGCATCGCGTACTGTCACCAGCGCCACACCACCGGCAGCCGGCAAGCCCACGCCGCTGGCCAGCTGCGATTTGGCAAAGGCTTCGCCAAATGTCTTGCCTATGCCCATCACTTCGCCGGTAGACTTCATCTCGGGCCCGAGCAGGGGGTCAACGGTCGGGAACTTGTTGAACGGAAAGACAGCCTCCTTGACCGAGAAATGTAGCAGCCGACGCTCCTCGCCAACGTTCTGTTCGGCCAGCGTCATGCCCACCATGCAGCGCGCGGCAATCTTGGCCAGCGGCAACCCGCTGGCCTTGGATACAAACGGCACAGTGCGCGAGGCCCGCGGATTGACTTCAATCAGGTAGACATCTCCGCCACGGATCGCGAACTGAACGTTCATCAGGCCTACCACGGACAAGCCACGCGCCAGCGCGGCCGTCTGGCGGCGCACTTCTTCCAGCACCTCTTCACCCAGGCTGTACGGCGGCAGCGAGCACGCCGAATCACCAGAGTGCACACCGGCCTGCTCGATATGCTCCATGATGCCGCCGATGAAGACTTGCTTGCCATCACAGATGGCGTCCACGTCGAGCTCGATCGCGTCTTCCAAAAAGCGATCCAGCAGCACCGGTGAATCCGGCGATACCTTGACCGCCGCGCTCATGTAGCGCTGAAGATCCTCTGGCTCGTAGACGATTTCCATCGCGCGGCCGCCCAGCACATAGGACGGCCGCACCACCATCGGAAAGCCGACTTCCTCAGCCAGGCGCATGGCCTCGGCCTCGGAGCGCGCTGTGCGGTTGGCCGGCTGTTTGAGGCCCAGCTTGTTGACCAGATTCAGGAACCGATCCCGGTCCTCGGCGAGATCGATCGAGTCCGGCGTGGTGCCGATGATCGGCGCGCCCGCGGCTTCCAGGCGGCGGGCCAGCTTGAGCGGCGTCTGGCCGCCGTACTGCACGATCAGGCCCTTGGGCTTCTCGACGTCGATGATCGACATCACGTCCTCGAAGGTCAGCGGCTCGAAATACAGGCGATCCGAGGTGTCGTAATCGGTGGAAACGGTTTCCGGATTGCAGTTGACCATGATCGTTTCGTAGCCGTCTTCGCGCATCGCGAGCGCGGCGTGCACGCAGCAATAATCAAACTCGATGCCCTGCCCGATCCGATTCGGCCCGCCGCCCAGCACCATGATCTTGTCGCGATCGGTAGGTGCGGCCTCGCACTCCTCATCGTAGGAGGAATATTGGTAAGCCGTGGCGGTGGGGAATTCTGCCGCGCAGGAATCGACCCGCTTGTAGACCGGCACCACACCGTGCGTCAGGCGCGCACGGCGCACCGCGAATTCATCGCAGCCGAGCAGGTTCGCCAGTCGCAAATCCGAAAAGCCTTTCCGCTTGTAGGCGCGCAAAGTCAACGCATCGATATCGGCAAGAGTGGAAGTGGCCAGTGCCAGTTCCATCTCGATCAATTCTGCAATCTGGTCGAGGAACCAGGGATCGATATGCGTCAGTGCGTGCACCTCATCGAGCGTGAAGCCGGCACGGAAGGCATCACCTACGTACCAGAGACGCTCGGCTCGGGGCGTCGACAGCTCACTGCGCAATGTGTCATGCGCTGCTTCCGTCGATATGTCGGCCAGCATGGGCTCGAAGCCGTCCGAGCCAATTTCCAGGCTGCGCATGGCTTTCTGCAAAGACTCCTGGAAATTACGTCCGATGGCCATGGCCTCGCCAACCGACTTCATCTGGGTGGTCAATCGGCTGTCGGCGGTCGGAAACTTCTCGAACGTGAATCGCGGCATCTTGGTCACGACATAATCGATCGACGGCTCGAACGAAGCCGGAGTCGCACCGCCGGTGATCTCGTTCTGCAATTCGTCGAGCGTGTAGCCGACCGCCAGCTTGGCCGCCACCTTGGCAATCGGGAAACCGGTGGCCTTGGAGGCCAGCGCCGACGAACGCGATACCCGCGGATTCATCTCGATGATGATCATGTCGCCGGTCGCGGGGTCAATGGCGAACTGTACGTTCGAGCCGCCGGTCTCTACACCAATCTTGCGCAGGCAGGCGATCGACGCATCACGCATGACCTGGTATTCACGATCGGTCAGCGTCTGCGTTGGAGCCACGGTAATCGAATCGCCGGTATGCACGCCCATGGCGTCGACGTTCTCGATCGCACAGACGATGATGCAGTTGTCCGCACGGTCACGGACAACTTCCATCTCGTATTCTTTCCAACCGAGCACCGACTGTTCCAGCAGCACCTCGTTGGTGGGCGACAGCTCCAGCCCGCGCGCCAGCAGATCGTCGAATTCCTCGCGGTTGTAGGCAATGCCGCCGCCGGTACCGCCCAAAGTAAACGACGGACGCATGATCAATGGAAAGCCGATCTGGGCCTGGACATCCTCGGCCTCGGCGGCCGAATGCACGACAGCAGAGTGCGGCGTCTTCAGGCCGATTTCGGTCATCGCCTCACGAAAGCGGCTGCGATCCTCGGCCATGTCGATCGCATCCCGCGAGGCACCGATCATCTCGACGCCGTATTTCTCCAGCACGCCGTTGTAATACAGATCCAGCGCGCAATTGAGCGCGGTCTGGCCGCCCATGGTCGGGAGCAGCGCATCAGGCTTTTCAACGGCGATGATACGTTCGACTGTCTGCCAGGTAATCGGCTCGATATAGACCGCATCGGCCGTTTCCGGATCGGTCATGATCGTCGCTGGATTGGAGTTGACGAGAATGACTCGAAACCCTTCATCCCTGAGTGCCTTGCAGGCCTGCATGCCTGAATAATCGAACTCGCAGGCCTGGCCGATCACAATCGGCCCGGCGCCAATGACGAGGATGCTTTTCAGATCTGTACGCTTGGACATGGCTTTTATCGGGACTCGGGATTCGGGACTCGGAACTAGTCCGGCGTTTCAACGCAGCATGCAGACGTTGCAACATGCTGCCGGCTCGTTTGGGTTTGTGTTAACAAGCGTTACATCGTTCGACGTCTCCTAATACCGATACGACTAGTCAGAATAAGCTGAGTTTCTATTTCGGCAAACGATCCGCGCGCCATAGAAACGAATCCTGCATAGTCTTTTGTTGTGTCTCTGCCATTGCCCTCGGCTATATTCGAAGGCAAGGAGATGCCGGCCCTTCGAAACTGACTGCACAACCCAAAACGCTTTTCCGCGGGCAAAGTTCGAGTAAACCGATATATGTCTTCCGCAAGTTCGATGACGACACGCCAGACGTCCAATTCTGCGTAGTGCAACGCGGTCACTATTCGGCGTCTCCTCCAGTACCCGAGGCTCCTCGTACCGTTTCTTTTCCGAGTCCCGAGTCCCGGGCCCCGAGTCCCGATTCATTGCGCATAAGCACGATGAATCGCTCGAACAGAGGTGCTACGTCGTGCGGACCTGGGCTGGCTTCCGGGTGTCCCTGGAAGGTCATGACCGGTTTGTCGATGATTTCGATGCCCTGAAGCGAGCCGTCGAATAGCGAGCGATGCGTAACCCGTACGGTACCCGGCAGGCTGGCTTCGTCGATGGCAAACCCATGGTTCTGGCTGGTTATCAGCACCTCGCCCGAGGCCAGGTCCATCACCGGATGATTGGCGCCGTGGTGGCCGAACTTCATCTTTGAACTCTTGGCACCTACCGCCAGCCCCATGAGCTGATGGCCGAGACAGATACCCAGCGTGGGAATCGAACGCTCGATGAGTTCGCGGCAGATCGCAATCGCGTAGTTGAGCGGTTCCGGATCGCCCGGACCGTTGCCCAGCAACACCCCGTCGACGTTCATTGCGACCACATCGTCTACCGACGTGCGCGCGGGGACGACCGTTACCTTGGCCCCGCAGTCCACCAGTCGACGCAGGATGTTGTATTTCAGTCCGTAATCGTAAACCGCCACATGGAAAAGGGGCTCCGCCGGTGCGTGCAGATCATTGGGGCCGATCCAGCTTGAATCGGTCCACGCATAGACTTCGCGCGTACTGGCGACTTCCGCAAGATCTGCACCTTTCAGACCCGCGAATCCACGCGCAGCCGTCAGCGCCTCTTGGTCATCGATATGGTCGCCGGCCAGAATGGCGCCGTTCTGAGCCCCCTTCTCGCGAAGAATTCGCGTCAGCCGACGGGTGTCGATATCGCCAATGCCGACGATTCCATTGTCTTCGAGATATTCGATCAATCCCTGAGTGGTGCGCCAGTTGCTCGGCGCGCGCGGGACTTCACGAATGATCAACCCGGCTGCCTGAATCGCCGAAGATTCCACATCCTCCCGGTTGACGCCGGTATTCCCGATATGCGGGTAAGTCAGCGTCACCATCTGGTGCTGATAGGACGGATCGGTAAGGATTTCCTGATAGCCGGTCATCGCGGTGTTAAACACCACTTCCCCGACAGAGCGGCCGTTCGCGCCAATGGCGCGGCCGCGAAAGATACTACCGTCTTCAAGCGCAAGTACGGCTTCCGGGCGCAAAGGATTCTCCGAATGCTGGATTCACAAGGGACTGCGAGGCGGCGAAAGTATAGCCGTTGACGCGCCGTCCCGCCAGCCAGTGAGCGCCTGATCAGCCGGATTGGTTCAGCCCAAGCACCTCGGACATGCCGTAGTGCCCTGGAGCCGCCGCGGCAACCCAGGCCGCTGCGCGCATGGCGCCACCGGCAAAGGTCTGGCGCGACGAGGCCCTGTGCGTGATCTCCAGGCGCTCACCGTCGCCGGCGAACAAGACGGTATGCTCGCCGACGATATCGCCGCCGCGGATCGTCTGGAAGCCAATGGACGACCGGTCACGCACGCCGGTATGGCCGTGACGAGAATAGACCGCGCACTGCGCCAGATCTCGATTGGTCGCCTCGGCCAGTACTTCGCCCATGCGCAGCGCGGTACCCGAGGGCGCGTCCACCTTGTCCCGGTGGTGGGCTTCAATGACTTCAATATCCACGCTGTCGCCCAACGCCTTCGCAGCCGTGCGCAGCAGATCGAGCGTGAGGTTAATGCCAGCGCTGTAGTTGGGCGCCTGCACAATACCGATGGTATCGGCGGCCGCGTCGATCTCGTTCTGCTGGTCGGCCGAATAGCCGGTGGTACCAATGACCATGGCAGACCGCTTTTCAAGACAGACGCGCAAAGCCGCAATGGACGGCTCCGGCAGCGAGAAATCGACCAGGACGTCGAAATCGACATCTCCCATAGTCGCCGATGAGCGGACGTCCACGCCGCATTCGTCAGCGCCGGCCAGACGCCCGGCATCCATGCCCACGCCGGCACCACCCGGCGAGCCAAAAGCCGCAGCAAGCGCCAACGCCTCGTTACGCTGGCAGGCCACGACCAGTTCCCGACCCATGCGGCCGGCCACGCCGTTGATGGCGACTCGAATGGGCATATGCCTTTTCTCCTTGCCTGTCACAGACGGTCGGTGAGGCGGCCTATGGGCTCAGCCCAGTTTTTCGCCGAAGAAGCGTTTGGCCTTGTCGAGCCAGCCGGTCGTGGCCGGGCTGTGGCTGCGCCCACTGGCCTCGAGACTTTCGTGTAGCTCTTCCAACAATTTCTTCTGACTGGCGTTCAGGTTGACCGGCGTCTCGACGCTCACCTTGCAGAGCAGATCGCCCGGCGATGAGGTTCGCACGGATTGCACCCCCTGGCCGCGAAGCCGGAAAGTCTTGCCGGACTGTGTCTCAGCCGGGACGCGCAACGATACCTTGCCCTTGAGCGTCGGTACGTCGATCTCGCCGCCCAGCGCTGCCGTGATCATGTCCACCGGCACATTGGCGCGCAGATTGTTGCCGTCGCGGACAAAGAACTCATGCGGCCTGACGTTGATCTGTACGTACAGATCGCCGGACGGGCCACCCATTTCACCGGCTTCGCCTTCGCCCGACAAGCGGATGCGATCACCGTTGTCGACGCCTGGCGGCACCTTGACCGACAACGTCTTGGACGACTGGAGACGCCCTTCGCCGTGGCATTTCTTGCAGGGATTACGAACCTTCTTACCGTTACCATGGCAGTCAGGGCAGGTCTGCTGGATAGAGAGAAACCCCTGCTGGATACGCACCTGGCCGACGCCTTGGCAAGTGCCGCAGGTATCGACCGGCGAGCCTGGCTCGGCGCCGTCACCGCCGCATTTCTCGCACTGGTCAAGCGTAGGAATACGAATCTCGATCGTATCGCCGTCGATGGCGGTTTCCAGATCCAGATCGAGGTCGTAGCGCAGATCGGCGCCGCGCGACGCGCGCTGGCGCCCGCCGCCCATGCCGCCGCCGAAGATATCCGAGAAGATGTCGCCGAAGATATCGCCAAAACCGCCAGCGCCACCCGGGCCGCCGGCGGCTCCGCCCAACCCGGCATGGCCAAACTGATCGTAGGTGGCTTTCTTCTGATCATCCGAGAGCACTTCGTAGGCTTCGGAGGCTTCCTTGAAACGCGCCTCGGCCTCGGCATTGTCCGGATTGCGATCCGGATGATTCTTCATCGCCAATCGGCGATAAGCCTTCTTGATATCGGCACTGGATGCGCTGCGGGATACGCCGAGGACTTCGTAGTAATCGCGTTTTGCCATGATGTCACTATCTGAAAATCGCTGATTGAGCCGCGCGTCCTGTCTGCCGCGCATCTGCCCGGCGACACATCGGTTTAATCAGCCATCTCCGCTGTTTTGAATCAAAAATGCCGGGACAGCGATAGACGCTGCCCCGGCGCTTTGCCTCAAAGGGCTACAGACTCTGCAAGCCTTACGAGTTGGTACCGGACTTCTTGTCGTCGCCCTTCACTTCCTCGAAGTCGGCATCGACGACGTCTTCGTCCTGATTGGCCGACTGGCCTTTCGCCTTGCCGGCCTCAGCCTCGGCCCCTTCGGCGCCCTGACCATAGACTTTCTCCATGACCGGAGCGGAAGCTTCAGACAGCTTCTGCGTCTTGGCGTCGATCTCATCCTTGTCGTCGCTTTCGAGCGCAGTGCGCAATTCAACGATCGCTTCATTGATCGGCTTCTTCTCGTCCTCGGTGACCTTGTCGCCCAGATCACGCATGGACTTCTCGATGCCGTGGATGAGGCCATCGGCCTGGTTACGCGCCGTAATCAGCTCGTTGAACCTGGCGTCTTCCTCGGCGTGCGTCTCGGCGTCCTGGACCATCTTGTCGATCTCATCGTCCGACAGCCCCGAGGATGCCTTGATCACGATCGACTGTTCCTTGCCGGTCGCCTTGTCCTTGGCCGACACGTTGAGAATGCCGTTGGCGTCGATATCAAAGGTTACCTCGATCTGCGGCGTGCCGCGCGGTGCCGGCGGAATATCCGACAGATCAAACCGACCCAACGACTTGTTGGCGGACGCCTGCTCGCGCTCGCCCTGCAGGACATGCACGGTCACGGCCGGCTGGTTGTCCTCGGCTGTCGAGAAGGTTTCCGACTTGCGGGTCGGAATGGTCGTGTTCTTGTCGATCAGCTTGGTCATCTTGCCGCCCAGCGTCTCGATACCGAGGCTCAGCGGAGTCACGTCAAGCAGCAGCACGTCCTTGGTGTCGCCCGACAGGACCGAACCCTGGATCGCCGCACCGACAGCCACGGCCTCATCGGGGTTGACGTCCTTGCGGGCATCCTTTCCGAAGAAGCTCTTGACCGCTTCCTGCACCGCCGGCATGCGGGTCTGGCCGCCGACCAGGATCACGTCGTCGATATCCGAAGTCTTCATGCCGGCGTCTTTCAGCGCGGTACGGCAGGGATCGATCGTACGAGCGACCAGATCCTCGACCAGGCTTTCCAGCTTGGCACGGGTCATCTTCATGTTCAGATGCTTCGGACCCGAGGCATCGGCGGTGACGTATGGCAGGTTGATCTCGGTCTGCTGCGTCGAGGACAGCTCGATCTTGGCCTTCTCGGCGGCTTCCTTAAGACGCTGCAGTGCAAGCTTGTCCTTGCGCAGATTGACGCCCTGCTCTTTCTCGAACTCGGCAGCGATGTGCTCGATGATCTTGTTGTCGAAGTCCTCACCACCGAGGAAGGTATCGCCGTTGGTGGCATGCACTTCGAACTGGTGCTCGCCGTCAATCTCCGCGACTTCGATGATCGAAATATCGAAGGTGCCGCCGCCCAGATCATAGACCGCGATCTTCTTGTCGCCGCCTTTCTTGTCCATGCCATAGGCAAGGGCTGCCGCGGTCGGCTCGTTGATGATGCGCTTGACGTCAAGACCGGCAATACGGCCGGCATCCTTGGTCGCCTGGCGCTGGGCATCGTTGAAGTAGGCCGGCACGGTGATGACCGCTTCGGTGACCTTCTCGCCCAGATAATCCTCGGCGGTGGACTTCATTTTCTGCAGCACCTTGGCCGAAATCTCCGGCGGCGCCATCTTCTTGCCACCGGCCTCGACCCATGCGTCGCCGTTGTCCGACCTCACGATGTGATAAGGCACCGTCTCGATGTCTTTCTGCGTGGTCTTGTCATCGAAGGTACGGCCAATCAGACGCTTGATCGCATACAGCGTATTGGTTGGATTGGTGACTGCTTGACGCTTGGCCGGACGGCCAACCAGCGTCTGATCGTCGTCGGTAAATGCAACGACAGACGGCGTGGTACGCTCGCCTTCGGAGTTCTCGATGACCTTCGGCTGGTCGCCTTCAAGGATGGCGACACACGAATTTGTGGTGCCGAGGTCGATACCAATGATCTTGCCCATGATGGTTATCCCTCTAACTAGATGAGTGCGCTGCATTGGCAGCGTCTTTTGAAGTGCGTTTCTTGACGTTCGATTTGGGGCGCCAATCAGCTGTTTTCAAGCGCCCGGTTGCTTTTAGCTAGCCTTTATTACCACTCGGTTTGGCGACGATGACCATCGCCGCGCGCAGAACCCGGCCGTTGAGCGTATAGCCCTTCTGCATGACGGCCGCTACTGAATTCGCCGGCAAATCGTCGCTCGGCTGCGTCGACACCGCTTCGTGAAATTCCGGATTGAATGTCTCACCCTGCGGGTCAATTGGCTCAATACCGGCTTTCTCCATACTGGATGCGAGCATGCGATTGGTCATTTCCATGCCTTCCTTGAGCTTGTCGAAGTCGCCGGAATGCTCTTCGGCAGCCTTCAGGCCCAGCTCCAGGCTGTCGCGCACACCGAGCAGTTCGGTCGCGAACTTCTCGACCGCAAACTTGCGGGCCGAGTCCACGTCGCGCTGCGCGCGCTTGCGCACATTTTCTGTTTCGGCCATGGCGCGCACTGCCTGGTCGCGATACTGCGAGGCTTCTGCCTGTGCCTGATCGAGTGCGGCCTGCAGTTCATCGGTTTCGGACAGGCTGTCAGCGCTGATATCGCCCGCGTCCACATAATCCTCGCTGCCGTCCTGTACGCCCTCGATATCCGGCTGCGCCGTATTTTCGGCGGCCGAATCCTGTTCGCCGTGTGGCGTCTGTGGCTTGTTTTGCTGACTCATCAAAAATCCCCACTTGAATATCCGGGCCGCGCCGAACCACTCGGCAGCGGCGTCTAACTCAAGCCAAGAGTTGGGCTAGGCCTGCCTATTTCAAGCCGTCATATCAGTCGGCGCGTTGAAATTGTCGAAGGATCAATGAATGCTTGGTCGATATATTTCCCGACTGTGCGCTAGATGGCATCGCAATTCGCCACCATCGGCATCTTCGCCAAGAAACACGACGACAGCGTCGCACGCACGCTTACCACCCTGATTGACGACCTGATTAGCCGCGGCAAACACGTTCTGCTGGAAGCCAGTCACCCAACAGAGCGACCAGATATCGGGCGGTGCGGCCACGATGAGCTGGGTGCCGCATGCGACCTGGTGGTAGTCGTCGGTGGCGACGGCACGCTGCTCGATGCCGGGCGTGCGGTGGCAGCCTCGGACACGCCGCTGCTGGGCATCAATCTCGGACGGCTCGGCTTCATGGTCGACGTATTGCCGGCCGACATGAAAACAACGCTCGACGACGTTTTTGCTGGCCGGTTCATCGCCGAATCGCGCTTGATGATCGAAGTAAGCCTGCGCCGCGCCGATGGCACGCTGGAAGAGGAAATGTTCACCGCGATCAACGAGTGCGTGATCCGCAATCAGTCGTTCGCACGCGTTCTGGATTTCGATACCTACATGAACGGCGACTTCATCAGCCATCATCGCGCCGACGGCATGGTCGTGGCCACCCCCACCGGCTCTACTGCCTATGCGTTGTCGGGCGGCGGCCCGGTCCTGCATCCCGGCCTGTCGGCCTTGGCGCTGGTACCGATATGCCCGCATACGTTGTCGGATCGACCACTGATTGTGGATGCCCACCACGAGATTGAAGTCACCGTTGCCAGCGAGCTGGACGGCGCTGCCCTGTTTACCACCGATGGCCAGCTCACCCATCCGCTGGCCGCAAGCGACTCAGTACTGATCAAGCGCAGCCCGCACGATCTGCATCTCATTCATCCGCCCGGCTACGACTATTTCAATATCCTGCGCAACAAGCTGCAGTGGGGCCGAGGACAACAGGCACCGCGCGTGTAAAGATGCTATAACTGTTTTTTCATACAGCTTCTGTACGACTGCCATCCAGGCTTTCGACATCGGATGGCGTCGAATCATCGAGAGTGGGCATGCTCGCCGAAATCAATATTCGCAACTTCGCCATTATTGATCGCCTGGCGGTGGAGTTTGGCCGCGGGATGACGGTGCTATCGGGCGAAACCGGCGCCGGGAAATCGATTCTGGTTGACGCGCTCAACCTGGTAATGGGTGAGCGCGCCGACGGTGGCGCGGTACGCGAAGGCGCCGAGCGCGCCGATATCACGGCTCGCTTCACCCTGGCAGATGCACCGGCGGCACAGGCCTGGTTGACCGATCACGAATTGAATAACGGTACTGGCGACGGCGACGACGAATGCGTGATGCGACGCGTCGTGGCGCGCGAGGGGCGTAGCCGCGGCTGGATCAACGGCACGCCCATGCCGGTACGGGAACTGCGAGCGCTGGGCGACTGCCTGGTGGACATTCACGGCCAGCATGCCCATCAGTCATTGCTCAAGCGTGATGCACAGCGCGAGCTGCTCGACGACTACGGCGACCATACGCAAGCACTGTCGGCAGTAGTCGAGAGCGCGCAGGCGCTACGCGCCACGCAAGCGGCGATTGCGCGTATCGAACAGGTCGATAACGCCGGCGACAGCCGTATCGACCTGCTGCGCTACCAGGTGGGCGAACTGGACACGCTGGCACTCGAGGCAGACGAATACGCGCAGCTGGAAGCCGAGCACAAACGGCTGGCCAGCGCCGAACGCCTGATCGAGGATGGTCAGCGCGCGCTCGGCCTGCTGTTCGAGTCCGAGGACGGTGCAGCCACTGATCGTCTGGGGGCGGCCGAACGATTGCTGGGCGAACTCGCCGCCATCGACCCCGGTTTCGAACCCATTGCCGAACTGGCCGCTAGCGCGCTGATTCAGGCACAGGAAGCGGCTGACGGTCTCCGGCGATACGTCGATAATCTGGATATCGACCCGCAGCGCTTTCAGGATGTCGAATCCCGGCTGGGCGCGATACGCGATATCGCGCGCAAACACCATGTCGCTCCCTCGGAGCTCGCCGAACTGGCCGAGCGCCTGACGGCCGAGCTCATCGAGCTCGAAGGCGCCAGCGAGCGCCTGGCGGAGCTAAAACAGGCCGAGATCGAGCAGCACACGGCCTACGAAAAGACTGCAGCGCAGCTCAGCGCCGCACGCCAGAAAGCTGCCAAACCGCTCGGCAAGGCCATCACCGACATCATTCGCAGCCTCGGCATGCCGGAGGGGCAGTTCAGTGTTCGCGTACGCAGCCAGGCAAGTAACCGGATCAGTGCACACGGCAGCGACCATATCGAGTTTTTGATCGCCGCGAACCCCGGCCAGAGTGCGCGCCCGCTCGACCGGGTGGCGTCGGGCGGCGAGCTGTCGCGCATCAGCCTGGCGATCGAGGTGATCGCTGCCAGTCGCACGCGGGTACCGACGCTGGTGTTCGACGAGGTGGATACCGGCATCGGCGGTGGCGTCGCCGAAATTGTCGGCCGCCAGCTGCGGCGCCTGGGGATCGAGGGCCAGTCGCTGTGCGTCACCCATCTGCCCCAGGTGGCAGCCCAGGCCGAACATCATCTGTACGTAGCCAAGCAGGTCAAGGCGGGCCAGACGATGACGCGCATCAGCACGCTGGATGCCGACGACCGGGTCGAGGAACTGGCGCGCATGCTCGGCGGCGTCGAGCTCACGGCCCAGACTCGCGCTCATGCCGCCGACATGATCGAGCGCGCCGCGGCTGGCGCACAGACGAGCGGCTGACGCGCGCGCTGTGCATCGAAAAAGTCCGATTTTTTGCCCACAGTCTGATGCTGCTTTGCTCGCAGCGCCAAGGGCAACAGCCCTTGGTGTTCGGTGATCAAACGCCAGACAGCTTATTCTCACTGGCCAGCGCGGTTGGCAGGCAGAAAAGGCCTGCCGTATGATGCCGTTCGCGACAAGGGGTGTCTGAATCTATGAAGCAAATTGCTGTGCTCTTCCTGCTGCTGGCGCTGTCGGCCTGCAGCCTGCCGGTGTTTTTCCGCGTGCCAATCGTTCAAGGCAATGTGGTCACCGCCGACCAGGTCGCCAAACTCAAGAAGGGCATGACCAAGAAACAGGTTGCCTATGTGTTGGGCACCCCACTGGTAAAACCCGTATTCGAGAAGGATCGCTGGGATTACGTGTTCTATTACCGGAACCCGCGCGCCCACGTGCGCCAGTCGAAGCTCGATCTGTACTTCACCAACGGACGCCTGACCGATATCGAGGGCAACGAGGAGTACACAGCAGAAGTCGCCAAGGCGAACAGCCAGTCCGATACAACCAATGTGACGCCGCTGCCCGGCGATGCGAGTACGCCAGCCACAGCGCTGAGCGGCCCACAACGCGACGTGGTGCCAGCCAACGCCAGCGATAATATTCCCTACAGTCATACCCATCGCCCCGGCGTGGAGCCAAACGGCCCGGCCGAGAACATACCGGGCTCGGGAACGCGGGCCGGAGGCAACGGCGGACCGCTTCCGCACGCTGGCGCGCCGCTACCGGGCCATCCGGCCGCCAACCCGTAGGAGGGCTGCACGGGCGCGCTCAGACAAGTCGTCGCTGCCCTGCACTTAAGCCAGTCCAGCCCTATCGCATCCGCCCGCGGCTAGCCGCTTTCGGCCCGCTCGCGCCGCCGCCGCCGCGGATCGACGACCAGGCTGCGATAAAGCTCCAGCCGGTCGCCCGACATCAGCACATGGTCCCGACCGATCTTGCGGCCGAAGACGCCGATGGCTGCCGGGGGCTGGCCGGTACGTCTGGCGCAGATGTCGCTCAGACCGGAGCGTGCCTGCGCATCGGCTGCCGTCGTGCCGGCCGGCACTCGCAGCGGCACGCACCAACAGTAGCCCTCGAGCGCAAAGACCACTTCGATATCGATCAGCGCATCTTCATTCATTGTCGTTACCAGATGATCTCGATCAGACGCAGACCACCCAGCGCATAGGCCAAGACGACCACAAGCGCGATACGCGTGGGATAGCGCAACAACCCATGCCACACGGCAAAACCCATCGTGCGCCCGGCATTATCTTCGGTTCGCCAGGCCGCCACCAGACGGCGTCGGGCCAACACGCGGCCCATCAGCAGACAAAGCATCAGGCCGGTCAGCGGCACCAGCAACTGCGTGCTGATAATAATCATCCAGCCAAACAGCTCCTGTCCAAACCAGCGCCAGCGCGCCAAGGGCCCGAACGACAGCATGGCAAGCAATCCCAACAAGGCCACGCCGACCCCGACGTAGCAACTCGAGCGCAGGCGCGACAGGCCGCTTCGATGCTGAACTGCCTGCACCAATGGCTCGAATAATCCGATCCCCGTACTGACGCTGACCAGCGCGACCAGCAGGTAGACCAGCGTGGTTTGCCAGCCAGTACCCAGCGCCGTCGGCAATACCTCGAACAGGCTCTGGACTCCGCCGCCGAGTTGCAGGCCCTGCTGCTGGACCAGTACACGGAGCACGAAGGCACTCGCCAACCCGGCCAGCACCGTGAACAGAATGACCAGCAGCGATATCCGGATAACCGGCGCACGCGGGGCCAGATTCGTGCCCAGCGCCACGATCACGCCGGTCCCCAGACTCAAGGAAAAAAACGCCTGGTAGAGCGCTTCCAGCACGCCCCGCACGCCCAGCTGCGAAAAATCGATGTGCCAGAGACTACGGGCGGCAGCGCCGGCGTCGGAATCAAGCGCAGCCACCACGAACAGCAGTACGAACAGTCCCAGCATGCACAGTGCCAATGTCCGCATCACCGGCTCTACACTACGATTGATGCCGCGCGCTGCGGTCGCCACCAGTAGCACGACGAACAACATCAACCAGCCAAAACCCCTTTCGGTATCGCGGGCGAAGGCCACGAACTGTCCACGCGCCATGTCCAGCGACTGCGTATCCAGCCCACCGGTCAGTCCGCGCAGGCAATAAGCCAGGCTCCATCCAGCCACCACGCTATAGGCCGCAAGCAACAAACCGGCGCCGATCAATGTCAGATAGGCACCCCACACCCAGAACCGCGAGTGCGCACTGGGCGCCACCCACAAGGCCATGACGCCGGGCAGATCTGTGTGCGTGTCGCGCGCCATCAGCAGCTGCCCGCTGAGCAATGGCAACCCCATGCCCAGCAGCGCAGCCAGATACACAATCAGGAACGCCCCGCCGCCGTAGGTCGCCAGCAGAAACGGCATACGCCAGAAATCGCTCAGGCTGACCACCGCCGCGGTGCAGACCAGGACGAATCGCAGAGACGAAGACCAAGTCTGAGGTAGAGGTTGATAGACAGCCATAGCCACAAGAGATTGCCCGGACCGTTATACTAAGTCCATGAGCAAGCCCAAGACCAAGAAACAGCCCAGCAGCACAATCGCGCTCAACAAGCGCGCGCGCCACGACTATTTCCTCGAAGACAAGTTCGAGGCAGGTCTCGTACTGCAAGGCTGGGAAGTCAAGTCACTGCGCGCCGGCAAGGGGCGCATCACCGAAGCCTATGTGCTGATCAAGGACGGTGAGGCCTTCCTTCTGGGTGGCCATGTACAGCCGCTCGAATCCGCGTCGACGCATTTCGTCATCGACCCGACCCGCACTCGCAAGCTACTGCTGCACGACCGCGAGCTGGCCAGTCTGATCGGCGCCACCGAACAGAAAGGCTATACGATCGTACCGCTGGCCATGTATTGGAAACGCGGCAAGGCCAAGCTCGAGATTGCCCTGGCCAAGGGCAAGGCAAACTACGACAAGCGCCAGTCGAAGAAGAATGCCGACTGGGGCCGTCGCAAGGCCCAGATCATGCGCACCGAGGTCTGATCGGGCAATATCGCCAGGGCGCGCTGTTGAAAAACAGACCACGCGCCTTACGCTTGTTGCTGTTATACTCTTCGAGTGTTTTAGGGGGCGACATGGCTTCGACGCGGATGTCAAAACCCAAGGTGCATGCCGAGGTCGCAAATCACCTCGTTAATCAATTTGCAACCTAAGCTAGTTGCGAACGACGACAACTACGCTCTAGCAGCTTAAAGCCTGCTAGTGCCCGCCCGGTAAGTGTCTGTGCTTCCGGTCACGGGTATCGACTCTTACAGACTCGCGGCAAGGCCCCGCTTCGGGCCAACCCGTTAAGAGCAAACGAAGATACGCGATCGTTGTCCCTTTTCGTCGGGTAACGTAAGCCGACAATCAAAGACGAAATAAGCATGTAGAGCCAAGGGTCTAGAATTCGCGGACGCGGGTTCGATTCCCGCCGCCTCCACCAACAGGGCGTTTTAGGTCGTTCTATAAACGCCAACAAAGTCTGCGAATCCAATGATTTGCAGGCTTTTTTATGCCTGCAATGTTCTATGTCGGCCTATAACATCCCGTAGCTTTAGTAGTACACGTAGTAGTACGATCGATTCGTACTCCAAAGCTGTACTACTACGATGCCAAGAACAACCAAGCCCCTTACTCATACGGAAGTGAGTCAAGCCAAGCCCCGTGAAAAGGTCTATGCGCTGTCTGACGGCAATGGTCTTCAGCTTCGGGTCATGCCGAGCGGATCAAAGACGTGGCTGTTCGGCTACTACAGACCGTATACCAAAGCGCGGACTAGCATTAGCTTTGGCCAATTCCCACACGTAACGCTCGCAACCGCGCGCATCAAGCGGGACGAGGCGCTCGCTCTGCTTACCGATCACACAGACCCCAAAGAGCACCGGGATGAGCAAGCGGCACGGCTTGCGGCTGCTCATGGCGATACTTTGCAGGCGGTTGCTGCCAAATGGCTGGAGATCAAGAAAACCAAGGTCAGCGAGGAGCACGCGCTTGATTCTTGGCGCTCGCTAGAGCTACACATCTTTCCAACATTAGGCGCTATACCGATCACCAAGATCGCCGCAGTGAAGACGATCGACGCAATTCAACCTATCGCGGCCAAAGGCAGCCTCGAAACGGTCAAGCGCCTGTGCCAACGGCTCAACGAAGTCATGACATTCGCCGTCAACACGGGGCTCGTCGACGCAAATCCACTCAGCGGCATTCACAACGCGTTTCAAACGCCCGCAAAGCAACATCAGCCCACCGTGGCACCCAACGAGCTACCAACGCTCATGCAGGCGCTTTCGACAGCCAGCATCAAGCGCACGACGCGCTGCCTTATCGAATGGCAGCTGCATACGATGGTGCGCCCCGGCGAAGCTGCCGGCACTCGTTGGGACGAGATAGACATGGATCGCGAAGTCTGGACGATTCCCGCCGATCGAATGAAAAAGAAGAAACCGCATGCTGTGCCGCTGTCATCACAGACACGCGCGCTGCTTGAGATCATGCGGCCAATAAGCGGACGCAGCGAATACATCTTCCCGTCTGACCGTAGCTACAAGGTTCACACTCATCCGCAGACGGCCAACACAGCGCTCAAGCGGATGGGCTTTCACAAGAAGCTGGTTGCCCACGGCATGCGCTCTTTGGCCAGCACGATACTGAACGAACAGGGCTTCGAACCCGATCTGATCGAAGCCGCCCTAGCTCATACAGGCAAGAACGAAGTGCGTAACGCCTACAACCGAGCCCAATACATCGACCGCAGGAAACCGATGATGACGTGGTGGAGCAACCACGTTGAGAAGGCCGCAACGGGCAACATGAGCCTGACCGGCATCCGACATCTGTCCGTGGTTAACGGCTAGCCTCAGGCGCCTTGCTGCGCCCGCATCTCGCGCGCCACAGCTTTGGCCAGCGCATCGACATCTTGCGTCTCACGGGTAGCACGTGGCCGCTGCAACGCGCTGAATATCTCGGACTGCCTGGCCGGCTGCACTTCGCCGTAGCTCCTGAAAGTCGTGAGCACTCCCTCGTGTCCCAGATTCTGGCTCCACGCCTTGAACTCTTCCGGGCTCTGACAGACGCGCTCGCCTAGCTGAACCAAAGTTTTTCGGAAACTATGAGGATTGAAATACGGCAGCCCTGCGAATTCAAACGCCTTCTTGAAAAGCTTGCGTATGGGCTCCGCACTACTCCAGTGCTCGCGGCTCAGTCCGAGCGGCTCGAATACTCGCCGCGCTCCAAGTCCAACTGCCGTTTTAGGGAATAACGGATCGTCCAAACCGAAGAACAGCTCCTCGCGCAGGTATGTAATCCAGTCGCGCACAATCTGGGCAACCTCATCACCGACAGGGAAAAAATAGGTGGTGAACGTCTTGCTCGCTTTGGTATTCACCTCGCGCGCATCCTGGAACACACAGCCTGCTTCAAGATCCACGTGCTTAAGCCTCATGGAAGCTATGGCGCTGTCACGTGCGCCGGTCAAGAGCGTAAATGCCATCAGGGCACGATCACGTCGCTCAAGCACCGCTTGGTCGGGCATGACCGCAATCACGCGTTTGATCTGCTCCATAGTCGGCATAGGCTTGGTACGTTTCGCGGTCGCAACCCTTGCCTCTTTCTCCGACAGATTGAAATACTCTGCATCCGAGTAGTTAAGCCGAGCCCTATAGCCCGGCGCTAATGCCAGCCACTGAAAGAATGCCTTCAGCGCGCGCAGGGTGGAGTTCATCGTCGCCTTGCTCAACGCAGCACCAGACGCCTCATGCCGATGCTTTGCAAGATGCGCCTTGAAACTCACCGCTTGCTGAAAATGAAACGCCTTGAAGTCGCGGCATTTGGTGTACTCCTCGAACCGGCTGATCGCCTTCGCCGCTGCATCTACCGATGCCTCGTTCTGGCGTTTGGCTTCTTTCAAGAAGACGAGATAGGCGCGCTTCATGCGCTCGTTTTTGGGGTTGTGCTTTTTCATGGTTCGATGCTCCTACTGCAAGTCACTGTTTAGGGGGATCTGCCTGCTATCGGCTATGTGCCGCAGTGACCTCGGCAACGAAACATCGAAATGAGCGCAAATACGCTTCAAACCGGCAAGACCGGTATACCGATTCATCATGGTCGAGCAGATAGGACACAGGGCGACCAGACGGCCCGTGGTGG
>JAQIBT010000072.1 GCA_027858915.1 Salinisphaera sp. | reverse complement strand
GATTGAAGCGACATTGATCCCGCAAGGGTGGCAAAATCCGTAAATTGCGTTATCATGCGCGCCGCTGAAGGGCCGTTAGCTCAGTTGGTAGAGCAGTTGACTTTTAATCAATTGGTCGCTGGTTCGAATCCAGCACGGCCCACCAAATTGGTCTTTTAAATAAGACACGTCAGCCGCGGCGTTTATGGGCGCCGCGGCTTTTTTGCTGGCTGCGGTTTCGGAATTTCGCGGTATTGCGCGATCCTCGGGACGTGCCGATGGCGGGCTCGCTTCTTGAAATAGCCGTCGATTGCAATCTGCTGTAGCGATAGACCCGGCGTTAAACCATCAGGCCGACTGATCTGAGAAGATAAGAGGCATTGGCCCGACTCCCTAAAAAGCGGCGCGCCTGTATCGACGATATCGCGGGAACCAGAAATTACGGTCGACCGCTGCCTTGATCGTATCGTCCGAGGAGGATAGAGCCACGCCTTCTCGCTGCGCCTGTTTGGCGACCGCGAACGCGATAGCCCTGGAGAGCTCGCGGACTTCGGACAACGGCGGCAGCAAGGCGCCGCTACTCGAATGCGATAGAGGCGAGTTCTCTGCCAGTGCGCGAGAGGCTGCCATCAGCATCTCGTCGGTGACTCGGGTCGCGTTGGCGGCGATGACGCCAAGGCCGACGCCGGGGAAAATATACGCGTTGTTGCACTGGGCGATCGGGATGGTGCGGTCGCCGATTCTTACCGGCGCGAATGGGCTGCCGGTGGCGACAAGTGCCGTTCCGTCGGTCCATGTCAGGATATCCTCCGGCGTGGCTTCGGCCCGCGATGTGGGATTTGACAGCGGCATGATGAACGGATGTTCGCAGTGTGCTTTCATGCGCTTGACGATCGTCTCGGTGAACAGCCCACCGCGGCCGGCCACGCCAATCAGCACGGTGGGCCGGGCGTTGGAGACAAGGTTCTGCAGCGCGTCGTCGCCGTGCAAGTCGCCCTTCCAGTGAGCAATGTCCTTCCTCGGCTGTGCCAGGCGTTGCTGGAAGTCGTACAGGCCTTCCATGTCGTCGGTCAGCAGGCCGCTGCTGCTGGTGAGGTATATCTGTTTTCTCGCTTCGGCTTCAGTCAGCCCTTCGTCTACCATGGCGACGACGATCTGCTCGGCGATACCGCAGCCGGCCGAACCGGCGCCGACGAACACGATGGTCTGCTCGGATACTTTCTCATTCTTTGCCTTGCAGGCGGCCAGCAGAGAGCCTACGCAGATCGCAGCGGTTCCCTGAATATCGTCGTTGAAGCAGCAGATCTGGTCACGATAACGCTCAAGGAGCGGGTTGGCGTTGGCCTGGGCGAAATCTTCGAACTGAAGCAGTACGTTGGGCCAGCGGCGTTTGACGGCCTGCACGAAAAGATCGACGAACTCCTCGTAGGCGTCGCCGGTCACGCGTTCGTGACGCCAGCCCATGTACATCGGGTCGTCTAGCAGCTGCTGATTATTGGTGCCCACGTCGAGCACGATCGGTAGCGTATAGGCTGGAGAGACGCCGCCGCAGGCCGTGTAAAGCGACAGCTTGCCGATCGGAATACCCATGCCGCCGATGCCCTGGTCGCCGAGGCCCAGGATGCGCTCGCCGTCGGTGACTACGATGACGCGGACGTTGTCTTTGGTGGCTGCCCGGATCATATCGTCCATGCGATGACGATCCGGATAGGAAATGAACAGGCCGCGGTGATTGCGATAGATCTCGGAGAACGCCTGGCAGGCATCGCCGACGGTCGGGGTATAGATGATCGGCAGCATCTCCTCGAGATGTTCTTCAAGCAGGCGGAAGAACATGGTTTCGTTGTCGTCCTGGATGCCGCGCAGATAGATATGTTTGCCGAGCGGAGTCTCGCAGGCTAGATATTGCTTGTAGGCTCGCTCTACCTGCTCCTCGATCGTTTCCACGTTCTGTGGCAGGAGGCCAATCAGGTTGAAGTCCACCCGTTCGTCGGCGGAGAAAGCGCTGCCCTTGTTCAGTAAGGGCATCTCGAGCAGGGTCGGGCCGGCGTAGGGAATATACAGGGCGCGTTTGTCGTGTTGGTTCATAGCAGACCCAGCTCGTCCTTGAGGGCAGCCACATGCCCGTCTGCGGCGACGTTGTATCTCGCCAGTTCCACGGTGCCCTGGGCATTGACCACGATGGTGGAGCGCAGAACGCCGGTCATCTGCTTGCCGTTGACGGTCTTTTCGCCCCAGGCGCCCCAGGCTTCGATAGTCTTGTGCTCGGGGTCCGAGAGCAGAGGGAAAGGCAGACCGTGATTGTCACGGAAGCCGGCCAGGGCCGACGGCTCGTCTGGTGATACGCCGACGACGGCGTAGCCGGACGTGCTCAGCGACGCGATATTGTCGCGAAAATCACAGGCTTCGGTCGTGCAGCCTGGGGTTTCCGCCTTCGGATAGAAATAAATAATGACCGGGCGCCCGCGATACTCCTGCAGCGTCACCGGTTTGTTATCGGCGTCGACGAGTTCGAAATCAGGGGCCTGTTGTCCGGCTTCAAGCTGATTCGCCATGCTTGTAATCTCCTTTTGCAGAATGTTGTGAGGGGGTACGAAATAGCGTTAGAACGAATACTGCACCGTAAAACGGTTTTCCCAGTAGTCGATACTGGAGACTTTCTGTTTTTGATAAGCGAAGAAATCAAGTACCGACAGGCCATCCAGAGAGCCTGAAAAGTTATAGATCCCAAAGATCATATATTCGGATTGCCCGATCGATCGGCTGCCGCGAGCGGGCGTGAGATCCATATAAGAGTAGCGCGCGCCGGCAAAAACGTGGTTAAGCGGTGCTCCCTTGATTTCGGCCGCATAGGCATTGCCCGAGCCAAGATCCTGGGTGCTGGTCAGGAACGGTTGGGCGAACAGCGGACCAGAGGCTTCCTGGCTCGCATAGGGTGTTGCCAACGCGCCGTTCAGGAATGTCCCCGCGCGATGGGGGATGTAGTCGTAGTTCAGCGTTGCGGTCAGCGAATGATGCTTGATGCCTAGCTGCGCACCGTACGTATGGTTATCGACCGGACCGAGTAATGCCTTGCCGACGTCGGTTTCGCGAATGAATTGCGCGGATAGGAACGGACGGATGGATCCTGACGCACGGGCGACGGTAGCATCCGTGTAGTACATGTTGGCGTAGTCCTGGTAATTGAAAAACCAGGCTTGGCCGCTGAGCTTCGCAGCCCCCACATCGGCTTCGTCAGCGCTACCCAATGCCCAGAATCCGTTGGTGTGACCAGTTGTGTTCGGCGGGAACGGTGAGAACGAGGCGTTGTAGTTTGTCGTGCGATCATAGGAATTACTGATCCGCGACTTGAAGCGGAACATCCGCATTGCCATCAGGTAATGATCAGCATCGCCGTAGCGTACCTTCACCCCCTGATACACCTGTGGAATGATTCGATAATCGTAGGTTGCCGTGAACGGCGGCGCCTTGAGTAACTGATTGCCCGCGCGAATCTGAAAATCGTGACCCTGCCACTGCAGATAGGCCTCGCCAAGCGCTGAGATATCACGACCGAGATCGCGATTGAAGCCCTTGCGACCGTTGGTACGAGCAAAGTTGCGTTGCGCATAGGCGCTCAGACGTAACGAGAAACCCTGGAGTTCTGCACTGGTAAAGCCGAGTTCGCCGCCAACGGCGGCTGTCTGGCGATCGGCCTGGCTGTTGAAGAAGGCATTGTGATTGGCGTAGTACGCCATCCGGAAAATGCCGTCTGCCTTGCCCAGGGTAAACATCTGACGCAGGTTGTCGGCACCGCCGGATTTGGCTGGCGGCTTCGACTTGTGTGTTTTTTTCTGGGGCGGCGTTTGAATCAGTTTCGATGATTGATTGGCTGTCTTTTTTGCAGGCGTGGTACCAGTGTCTGCGAATACCGGTGCCGAGATCAGGATAGATGCCGCGGCAATGGACAGGGAAAGGTTGCGATAGCATTTTTTCTCGATATGTATTGTTTTCATGATTTTCCTCCGAAGACCGTTGTCGGCTTTTTGTTATTTAATTTATAAATATGGATATAGCGCTCAGCACCCGGCGGTTATACGCAGGCAGATGCCCGCGCATAACTCGCGGCAGATCGATGATCTGGGGTGCTTTTATTCGACCGGTTGGGGCGGCTTGCCGCTGCCCGCGTCAGCTGTTGGCGCTGGTATGACCCGGTGCCACAGGAATCTCGTGACCGTCGATGTCCAGAATCTTTCCGTTCTCGCAGTGATCGCCATGCTCTAATGCATCGATCACTTCGCGCTTGATCTGACGGTTGGTCCCTGCGGCAAAAACCGAGGGGTTCTGCGGCGTGCCCCAGCGCAGATGGTTGAACAGCAGATTCAGCAGGACGGCAGCAATGGCAGCGGCACTGATGCCCGAGTGGAATATGGTCTGAAACCACGAGGGGAAGGCGGCATAGAACGAGGGCGCAGCCATCGGAATGATGCCCACGCCGACCGATACGGCAACAATAATGAGGTTCATATTGTTGTCGTAATCAACCGAGGCCAGAGAGCGGATGCCGCTGGCGGCCACCGTGCTGAACAGAATCAATCCGGCGCCGCCGAGAACGACCGCTGGTACGCCGGCGATGATAGCCCCGAGCACTGGGATCAAGCCCATTAGGACCAGAATCGTGCCGCCCGCAGCCACCACGAAACGGCTCTTGATCCCGGTGACGGCTACCAGACCGACGTTCTGCGCGAACGCGCTCTGACTGAAGGAACCGAAAATCGGGGCGATCATGCTGGATAGCATATCGGCGCGCAGCCCGGTGGCTACGCGTTTACTGTCGATGTCCGTACCGACGATCTCGCCAACCGCCAGTATGTCAGCGCTCGTTTCGGTGAGGATTACCAGCACGACGATAATCATCGACACAATGGCCGGGATACTGAATGTCGGAAAGCCGAGACTAAAAGGGTGCGGCCACGCAAAAATTGCGGCGCCGCCAACGCCGGCAAAGGTGGTTTTACCTATGGCCAGCGCGATCAATGTCCCAATCACTATGGATAGCAGAAACGACAGCCGCGATATGGTGCCGCTTCCGACCTTGCTTAGTAGCAGCGCGATGGCCAGAGTCAATGCGGCCAGCCCGATATTGGCCATGCTGCCGTAGTCGGCCGCGCTTTTGTCGCCGCCCATGGCCCAGTTGGCGGCCACCGGCACCAGCGTAACCCCAATCGTGGTGATGACGCTGCCGGTGACGACCGGGGGGAAGAATCGGATGAGCTTGGAGAATAGCGGGGCAATGAGCAGCCCTACAGCCGACGATGCGATGACAGCGCCGAAGATGGCGGGAATGCCGCCAGCACCCGAGCCAATGACGACCATGGTCGAGACACTGGCGAAGGATACGCCCTGAACCAGCGGAAGTTGTGAGCCAAAGAAAGGCAGGCCAAGGGTCTGCAACAGGGTGGCAAGCCCGGCCATGAAGAAGGTGGCCGTGATAAGCGTACCGGTATCGGCCGGCGACAGGCCGGCTGCCTGACCGACAATGAGCGGGACGGCCAGCAGCCCGGCATACATGGTCAGTACATGCTGCAAACCGTATAGGAAGCTCGCGCTGAGTGAGTACTTTTTATCCTCCGGGCGACTGGTCGATTTGTCGGGTCGGCTGTGGTTTGCGCGTCGAGTCGATGTTGGGCTAACAGATGCGACTCGCTCCTGTGCCGTGTCGTCGTGGTCGGCTACTCGTGGCTGGCCTTGGCCGGGTTCGGCGTTCACGCTGTTGTTCATCGGATCTCCTCCATGTGCCGCCTGTTCTTACGGCTTGTGGCTGGCGGCGATTGCTGCGCCGTCCGCCTTATAACGGGCGTTCCGGGTCACCTCTGTATTGATCCTCGAGGTTTATTTCGGCCCGGGTGTTTTCAGTCAGTGGTGTCAAGACAAGGCGTACGGGAGCTCGTTAACGCAAGCTCCCGTGATCGCGCAAGTTGTCTAGCAGAAGCCCGCCATGCCCTCCCAGGCGTTACCGGCTTCACTGGCATCGTCGCGTGCGACCGTGGCTTCAATCAGGCCGAAGGGGCGATCGGCGGCGTAGAAGACTTCGTTCGGGTTGTCTTGGCCAAACGGCGACAGATCCACCACGAAATGATGCTTGTTCGGCATCGAGAACTTGATCTCGTCGATTTCAGGATGCGCTGCCAGGGCCTTCGAGCCCATTTCGAACAGCGTCTGCTGCAGGGCGGACGAATACTTCTCCGCAAAGCCTTCCAGGAACAGCGCTTTCACGCTGGCATAGACGGCATTGAAATCCACCTTCGTGGTGTTGTAGCGCCAGCGCGCGGTGACGTCGGTGGATAGAATACGATCGCCCGTTTCCTCCAGCGTGGTGTAGGTGTCCTTGGGATATCCTTCAAAGCCCGATTCGGTGGACTTGAGCACCGTCAGATTGGTCAGGCCGCCAAACACGTGATCGGTGCCGCCGTCCTTGACCAGCACGGCTGTGCGGGTTTCCTGGCGGTTCTGTACGAACGAATGATCGTGCGCTGCGCCGTGCGACTGGATGCGATCCCAGCTGTATTGTTCGGCTTCCCAACGGCCGCCACTCACCCAGTCGAACTCCGAGATGAAGTGCGCACCGAGCTTGAGCAGGAAGCCTTCGGGTGAGCCGATGCCGTTGCGGGCCAGGCCGAATACCGTGTTCTTCTGGGTATCTGTCGGCACGATGTGCTCGTTGTTGCCGTCGAGATAAGCGGAGTCAAAATCGCCGCGCAGCTCGGAGGTCACGCACAGATCCTCGATCTCATGACGGTCACTGTCGCGCGTGATCTTGACGACGTGGACTTCGGCCTTGCCATACTGGTTGGCACCGAGTACGAAACGATGGTTGTTCTGGGTCATATCAGCTTCCTCTGTAGGTGGAGTAGGCAAACGGACTGAGCAAAAGCGGCACGTGGTAGTGCTGATCTGCATTCGCGATCTCGAAGGTCAGGGCGACCTCGGGAAAGAAAGTAGTGATCTGCTCGCGAGCGAAATACGCACCGGTAGCGAACAACAGCCGGTAGACCCCGACAGACAGTTGTTCCGGGCCGAGGTTGCGTAGCCGGCCATCGCTGTCGGTGACGCCACGGGCGACGCTCGACCAGTCGCCGTCGCGTTGGGCAAACAGTTCGACAGCGACCTCTGCGGCCGGACGGCCGCTCGATGTATCGAGAATATGGGTTGTGACGTGGGATGTAGTCATGACTCGATGACTCCTTGTAGACGCAGCAGCGCGATCTGTCTGAGCTCGTCTGCCACGATGGGTAACTCCTGCTCATCGCTATGCGCCAGGCGGCGCTCCAGCTCTGAAAGAATCTCTATGCGCGAGCGGCCGGCGGCGCGAATCAGGAATACGCGGTCGAAGCGGCGTTCGTAGTCCGCGTTTCCTGCCGCCAATGCCTGCTCCAGCGCTGCCGAACTGTCGCCCAGGCCGGCTTGCTCGGCTGCCGACATCTTCGCTTCCGCGCCGGAGCCGGCGGCGCGTTCGCCGATACGTGGATGATGGGCGAGGGCCGCGTCGATCTCGGCCGGCGCGAACGGCTCGGCAGCCGTAGTCGCGCAGTCGAGCAGGGCCGTCCTGTCGGCGTAGGGCCGCCCGTCGACCACGATCTCGACCCAGCGTGGGATATCCAGGCAAGGCCGGATGGCAGCACTCGCCTCGTGGCGATCGGCAGCGTTGAATTGGTCAAGCGTCATGGCTGGCTCGTGTGATGCGATATACGCGAGACTTTAGGGAACGGCTCATGCGCTCAGTTCCACAACGCGGCGTGCCACGGCCAGATCCTGCAAGCCGACGCCGGTGCCGTCGAACACCGTGATGTCGGTATCCGCGGTGCGGCCAGAGTGCTCACGGATGATCACCCGACCAAGCGGCACGATGTCTTCGACGTTCAGCGTGCCAGCGTTCACGGCGTGCTGGCATTCGCCGATCTGGGCGGATTGGATGGGTTCGTCGGAAAAGACCCGTGCCCCGGCCAGAATGCGATGATCGATTTCCTGCTTGCCGGCGGTATCGGTACCCATGCAGGCCAGATGCGTGCCAGGCCGGATCTGGGAGATATCGAGCAGCGCTTCGTGGCAGGAGGTGATGGTCACGATCACGTCGGCCTGCTCGCAAAGCTGATCGCGCGTTACACTCTCGAAGGCGAGCCCGAGCTCAAGGGCGACATCGGCCAGGCCGTCAAGCTTGTTGGCCGACCGGTTCCAGGCGACCACGCGCTCAAATTCACGCTGGGCGGCTGCAGCGCGCAGCTGAAAAGCGGCCTGGTGGCCGGCGCCGACGATGCCCAGTGTTTTTGCATCTGCCCGTGCCAGATGCTGGATTGACACCGCACAGGCCGCGGCCGTGCGCATGGCAGTCAGATGATTGCCCGACACGATGGCCGTCGGCTGTCCGCTATCCGGATCGAACAGGCAGACCGTCGACTGATGATTGGTGAGCCCCAGTTCGGTATTGTGCGGCCAGTAGCCGCCGGCTTTCACGCCCAGCGTCATCGTGCTCTTGTCGAAGCCGGATTTGAAGCCGTACAGTGCGTCGGCATGGCCGATCGCCTCGCGGACCACTGGAAAGTTGCGGGCATACCCGCGTGCCATGCCGGCGAACACCGCTTCCACGGCGGTGAATGCCTCAGCGTTGCCGATAATCGCGCGGGCTGTTTCCTCGTCAATGAATTTCATAATGGCTCCCGGCCTACAGACACATGCCGCGGGCGGTGACCGGCAGCACGCGTTCGACCACGCCGTTGCGCACGCCGACGTACCAGTCATGGATATTCACGGTCGGATCGCAGTGACCGGGGACAAGCTTGAGTTTGTCGCCCAGCTTCAGCACGTTGCGGGGGTCGCTGATCACGCCGTGCTCGTCAGACGCGCCGATGTATTCGATATCGTCGCGGCCAAAGACGACTGCCACGCCGGAATCCACGCTCTGTGCCTTCAGGCCGGCGTCGCAGATCGCTTTTTCCTTCCTGGTCTTGCTCATGACGGTGGTGTAGAGGAACAGGCTGTTCTCGAAATCATCGATGATGCGGCCATCGGCCATGGCAATACGCTGGTAGTCGGCGTCCATGAAGATATAAGAGCCACATTGGAGCTCGTTGTAGACACCACTGGTACCCTCGAACGCATAGGTGCCGGTACCCGCACCCGCGACCATTTCGCATTCGAGATTCTTTGCAGCCAGCCTGAGGGTCGGCCGGGATTCATACAAAAAACCGCAATTTATATTCTAAGGTCATGATTGATATGGTATTCGGCAAAATCAGGACGATCGACCGCACTCCTGCTACTTCAACGCCTCACTTTGATGCGTATCCGATGTTGCTTCGTTAGCCTCTGAGAGTATTCGCCGTGCAAAGTCGATGGGCGTGACGGTGCGGCTGGTATCGACCGTGTAGTCGCCAAAGCGATTGATATGCAACGTTCGATACGGCGACAGCCCCGCCAGCACCTCGGGACTGATCTCGACTTCCTCATCACGGAGTTCAGACAACACGCGAGACATCTGCTCGACGTTGTAGAGGATGACCAGATTGGCGACCAGATGGTTATAGCCCACGATCTTTTGCTGTTCGTGCAGCACGTTCTCGGCGATGATGCCTTCACCGCCGAAGAACACCCATTTGAGGAAGTTGTGGAACTCCTCGGTCTTGTTGGTCGCCGCGTGAATGATCTTGCGAACGTCGCCATTATCGATGTAGTGCAACAGGAACAAGGTCCGGATGACCCGGCCGAGTTCCCGGAACGCGAAATACAGCTTGTTCTTGCGGCTGTAGTTGCCCAAGCGTCGCAGGATGGTGGACGCGGAGATTTTACCGACCTTGATGGATACGACGACGCGTAGCATGTCGTGCAAATGCGTCGCGATGAGATTCCAGTCGATGCTGCCCTCGCCGAAGAGCGTCTGGATATGCGGATAGGACGCCTGCGAATCGGGCTTGGAAAGTGACAGATCCTTGATGTTACGAATGCGGGGCATGAGTTCGATGCCGAGCAAGTGCGCGAGCCCAAATACAGGAAGATTCTGCGCCTGCGTGTCGCCGTGAACCGTATCCGGCTGGATGTCCGATCGGTTCTCGACCAACCCATCGAGGATATAGATCGCTTCATACGCGCCACAAGGAATGAAACGACTGAAAAGCGCGATGTACTTGTCCGATACATGGTAGTAACCGATGCCGCCGTAGCCACCGTATCGGATGTGGTATTCGGACATCAGATTCTGTTCGTACATGCTCCACTTCGTGCCGTCGGCGGCCGCGGACTTGCCGCTACCCCAATAGCCGGGGAGCTCGAACTTGTTGTAGAGATTGATCGTGTCGACCGTTGCCCGCTCCAGCGTATCGTCGGTCACGTATTTGAGATTCAGCCATGCCATCTGGCGGCGGCTCAGGCCCCGCACCGACCGGGCGGTCTGCGTCGGCCCGAGATTGCAGCCGTAGCAGAACAAGGTAGTCACCACCCGATGCTGAATATCTCGGATACGCGGCTCGGTTCCCGCCAAAGGCTTGAAGTGCTGGGTCAGATCGGCCCAACGGGTCGCGTCGACCAGCACATCGACAATGCTGGTCTCGGGGAGTCGTTCGGTGATCAGGTTGTCGACCAGCGCAACGGCCTTGGACCATTCGGTACGTTGTAGCTTTCTGAGTATCAATCGCCCATCGACGATGTCGGCATCGACATTGTCGGGAAAGCGCTCGTTGACCTCTTCGCATCGTGCCCGCAGTTGATTAAGCAAACCGCTGACGAACGCGCCCGGAATCACGGGTATTCCCGAGACTTCACCATAACCCGCGAGTTCATCCTGGAATGTCTCGTCGTCAACCAGTTCTTCGCGATAATCGTCATAGCGTTCGCCGCCCGGTACGAAGAGATCGCCTGACTTCAGCTCGTCCTTGATCTGAAACAGGACGGCCATTTCGAAATAGCGCCGCTGCATCCAACCGGCTTGCTTGACACCCGACGCCTTGGGACACACGTGTCGACGCCAGTTAGCTGACATCCAACCCAGATCGCGATCGGCGTCCAGGCCGAGCGACGCCATGTCCACCACGTCCCGGCGTTGGTGGCGTGTGATTTCCAGCGCCTTAATCAAGCGCTGCATGGCGGGATCCTGTGACGAAGTCTGCAGATCCATGACCTGAATGCAGTTCAGGAGTAGCGCGCGGCGGTTCGCATAAGGCTTGATCAGAAACGGCAGATAGTTCTTGCCGGCGTAGGCCATGTGTTCATCACAATCGGCCAGCGTGCGAGTCGGGTCCGGGCCCACCACGTCGCCAATGGCATCGATGCGCTGGCGATCGGTACCTTCGACCTGATACGCCTCCAGAATGTCCTTGAGCTGCGCGACCAGGCTGTCGGTCCGCTTGATGTGATCGACCTGATAGGTCAGCAGGTTTTTCTGGGCGGTATTTGCCAGCTGCCGGATCAAGCGGATGAACAAATCCGCGGCGTTGTCCAGCGTTCGGCCATACTGAGAGCGAATAAAGATGGCCGACAGTGCGTAGCGTTTGACGGGTTTGAGCCGCGCCAGCTCGCTGGCGTCGAGCGCTCGCGCCATGGTCCTAAAATGCTTGAGTTTGGGGATAGGCACGGCCAGCGCCGGCGTCATCTCTGCCAGTTGCTGCAGGCGATCAACATGTTGCAGGTAGAAGCGGACTTCCTTGTTTGTTGGACGCTTTGGCTCGCGTTTAAGTGCCTGCCAACCGCTATGGGTTTGGCCCGGCGCGACCGTCAGCAGATCATCAATCTGTCGGCGCGCCGCGTCGGTCAACATGCTGGCGATGTGCTCAAAATACCTTTCGTGGACCGCTTCTCGAGCAGTTCCCGCCATTTCGTCTAGCCGGCGGAACGCCGGTAGCTCGTAGCGGTGGTGGTACAGCTCTTCCACCATGACGTTGATGATGTCGGGCAGCATGTGTTTCGTCTGCGCGGCGTTCTCCGCCACGGTGCGCAGCCAGCGCCGTCCCGTGTCGCCCAGTGGCCGCACGTTGAGGTAGCGCCGAATTTCTGCGATGTGTCGGTCCTTCGTGCGCAAGGCATCGTAGGCGTTTCGGGCTTTGACGGTGAAGCGTCGCCGATATCCCAGGGAATCGGCGATATACCGTACGATCCGCTCGGGAATGTCGCTCAAGGCACCGAATTGGCCTCGACGGGGTAACGTCTTCAGATGCAGCATCGCGGCCAGGCGCATCTGTGGCTGTTTGCCCAATCCGTCAACGAAGGTCCGATCCTCGGCCGACGGCGTGTAGTGCAGTTCCAGTTCGCGTGCGCTGGGATCCGGTGTCAGTCGTGGGTAGGCGGTTTCATGGGGCGCGGTCACATCGATTCGGCCTCCGACAGCCGCGTTAGCGATTCGGATTTATGTCCAGTGCCGATCGCCCACCTCGTCGTGAAGCGAAGCGTCGAGTTGGTGGCCGTGATTGTCAGCGATACGGTACAGATCCTCGATCAGCGATGATGCGATTTCGTCGAGCATGAGATCGTCGGCTGCTTCCACGCGCAGCGCATAACGAGAGCGGTCCGTGTTCAACGCAATAGCCTGGTGCGGCGACAAGCAGATCGTTTCGATCGTGCGTCGAGCTTTGGCCACGCTCTGCCGCTGGCGTCGCGGCGTAAGACTCAGCTCGAGGATCAGAGGGACAACGACGGGAGAAGTAATCGATGGCGACGGTTTGATGAGCGCCGGAGCCGTATCATTGCCAGGCAGCGCCGCCAGCGCAGCTTCGATACGCTCTCGGCCAAAAGCGTCCGGAGCATCGATATAGCGCATGGCCGAATGAATGTCCTTCCAGCCGACATATTCCATCAATGCCCGGGCATCCCAGCCATTTGCGCTAGCCCAACCGGCGAATCCGCGGCGTAGTGAATGACCGCTGTACGTTTCCGGGGACGCTAGTCCAGCGCGCAGGAACAGTTGGCGTAGCAACGGCACCACGCTGTTGTGGTGCAGCGCAGCGGCTCGCAGCGTGCCCGACCGCGTTACCCCACGAAACAACGGGCCAGTGGCGAGGCCAGTGGCGCTGATCCAGTCGAGGGTCGCTTTCACGGGACACCAGCGGCTGAGCGCCGGAACTCGGTATGTGGTGCCGATGCCCTGGCGGTCTGTCTTACTGCGGCCGAGAAAACACGTCATGCCTTGTTCCGGTATTACAGCGATATGCTCGGACCGTAGTCGCACCAATTCGTCGACCCGAAACCCGCGCCAGAAGCCCAGCAGGAGCATCGCCCGATCACGACGGCACCGCAGGGCGTCGGCGCGATCCGCGCGCCGGTCGGCCGCCTCGATTGCGGCATCGAGCCAATCGGCCACGCGGGCAACAGAGGTCAGCTGCAAGGGTTCTGCACGCTTTTCGCGCGCGGGATGAAGCGCCTGAATGCCCTTCAGAGTTTTCTTCACGACAGCGGCCGTGGTCGGGTCAGAAAAGCCGTGCGCCTGATGCCACTGCGAGAGTGCGGCCAGTCGGTGGCGCAGTGTGTTGGTCGATAGGACGTTGGCATAGGCCACCAGATACCGCGCCACGGTGTCCGAGGTCGCGGGCAGCAACCCGCCCCAGGCCACTTCGAAATGCTGCACGGCCGCAGCGTAGCTACGCTGCGTATTGTCGCGCTGCGCAGCTCGAAGATAGGTTTCAAGCGAATGCGATGACATGGCCGATATTATTCGTTAGGCAGAGACGCGGCGCATTACTGTCATCGATTCGGTCCAAGGTAAAGCTTTAATTACCACACCATGGGCAGACAACCCAACTTATACGTTGTCGGGGGTCAGCACCGAAGTAAAGGCGTTGAAGCACACGCACTTTTATATTGGCCTGGGGTTCATGGTCAGCGGCAGCTTTGGCCTTCGCTGCACCGATATGGGTACGCGAACCACCCTGGCCATCCAGATCGATCGCGACGATTCCATCTGGCATTAGGGGCTGTCGCATACCACCGGAGAAGCGGTGTTCGATGAGCATGACATCGCCGGCCATTCTCGTGAAGTGGTAACGCACATGATGAAAGCACGTAAAAAAATCGCGATGCGATAGCCGTGTCCGGATGTCGGGCCTAATACTCCTCCCATAACAGCTGCAGTGTCACGGGGAGCCGTCGCAGTTCGGTGTGAACCCGCTGCCAGTCAGCATTGGGGCCGAAATGCCGGCGAGCGGGCGCAGCGGGTACAACCGAGGCGGAATCAAAGGTCGGATTGCCTCGGAATATGCACTCCTCCCCTTCTCTCAATCAGGCTTGCATCTACAATGCTGAAGCAGGCTTGGCGAAAGAGATCATATCGGGAATACCGCAAGAATATACAAGATACAACATCGCGCGTGACATAGTTTGCTTACCTAACAATGTTATCTGTTTTGTTGATGAGGCTTTTAATTAGCGGTCGACAATTACGAGCAACGAGCAACGAGCAACGAGCAGCCGCTTATACGCAATATGCCAATGGAGTGTCTGACATCGATACATTAATCAATGAACCGGGCAGAGCAGGTCAGTTTGAGGCTGGAGATCAGGCTACATGGAAACTGATCATGATCAGGTAAAGCGGTTACTGCTTTCGCGCAAGAGCCTACGCGTTCACGATTTAGGCTGCGACGATCTCATGTTCCAAAAACAACAGGGATATTTCTTTAAGACGCGACGTTCCATCGGCAACGCGACGGCCGACTGCTACGCAGTCGCGCAGCGGACGGCGCAAACCGATTCGAAGAGTCTTTATTTATTTATCGGTGGGCAGGGTTATATGTCGATGGTAGGGCATTTAGCCGAGACCGGGCTGATGGTGGGTAAAGTCTTTCGCGAAGGTAATGTCGCCCAGCGGCACGATGGCGAGATCGCAGAAACCGCGCATTCCAGGGCCAACCAAGAAAGTCTTTCGAAATGAGCGGTTATCTTCACCGGAATACGCCGGACTCTCAAAACTTCCATGAAGGCGAATGTAGCGTCGTGAATAGATTACTCTTATGAATAGATCACTCTTTGGCCACGGTAGTGAAGACTCGGGATGGGTGATTGGACAGTCATCTTTAAACCTTCAAACAGATCAGCAAACCGGGCTCAGAGCGCTTGACCAGAGTGCTCAATACTCACGAGAAATTGCGCGTACAAGCGACGCAGATTTCCAGCGCACGCATTTGAACGATGCTCAGTTCCACCAGATCGACGGCCTGGTCTCCGGAACACTTCATCTTAAGATAGAGGGTCTTAACCTCGGAGGTTCAATAAAGCTGAAAACCGCCATTGCGCTAATCGCCAGCATTGAGTGCATCCGCGACATCGGCCCACACACGAATATTATCGAGTCCTCATCCGGCAACCTAGGTGTCGCGCTATCTCTTATTTGTGCCCAGAAGGGCTATTGCTTCGTCTGTGTCGTCGATCCAAACACGTCGCGTCACAACATAAAACTCATGGAGGCGTATGGCGCTACGATTCATGAGGTCGATCAGAAGGACGCCAACGGCGGATATTTAGGCACCCGAATTGATTTCATAAAACGCTCCTTGGATTCCTCAGGCGATTATGTCTGGACTAACCAATATGAAAACGAGGCAAATGTTCTGGTTCACAACGCCTATACGGCAGCGTCGATATTCGAAAACTTCAGTTCAATCTCATATCTGTATGTCGGTGCGGGCACCACAGGGACACTCATGGGTGTCCAGCGATATATAGACGAGCACGACTTGCCAACAAGGCTCGTCGCTGTCGACAGTGAAGGCTCTATAACTTTCGGAGGCAGCCCAGGCAAGCGACACCTTCCGGGCTTGGGCGCCAGCCGCGTCCCACCGTTATTTTGCGACAGCCCCCAACTACTCAAGCGATCAGTTCCTGAAATCGACTCAGTAAGGATGTGTCGTTTTCTCGCTAAGAAATATGGGGTTCTTCTCGGTGCGTCATCAGGCACGGTGCTGTCTGCGATCTACGAGGATCGCGATCTTTTTCAGAACTCCGATGTCGTTGTTGCGATCTGCCCGGACATGGGGGAGCGATACCTAGACACACTGTATTCCGACGAGTGGGCATCGCGCACTTTCGGCATAAGCAACTGGTGATACTAATATGACTACTACTACCCTGACTCACGGACTGAGTGTTATTCCAGGGAAAAGCGTCCAGTCATCGTTATGGAACAACTTCGGCCGATGTGCCGACGTTATCCGAGATACCTATATCGCATTCGGCGATAAGCAGGCGAGCAATCCACCAAGCTATTTCTTGACGTTCGATGACAAACCTGAAGCCCGAATTATCGCGCTGCCGAGTTCACTGGGTACCGAGACGCGAGTGGCGGGGGTTAAATGGATCAGCAGCTTTCCGAATAATATCAAATCGAACCTTCCTCGAGCTTCTGCCCTACTGATCCTCAACGACGGTGCGACTGGTCTACCTCTGGCTGTTATGGATGGCGCCGAGATCAGCGCAGTTCGAACAGCCCTGTCCGCGGTGTTGACCTACGAATTGATCACCAATGGGCAAAAGCAGTCTGCGACGATCGCTTTTGTCGGCGGGGGTATTATTGCCCGCACTGTTGCTCGGACACTCTCAGTTCGCGGCCATAAGTTCCAAGCCTGCAACGTATGCGACTTTGACGAAGAAAGTGCGGCTAACCTAGCCAGATATGCCGTGACTGAACAGTTGGCCGATGCATCTGGGATCGTCTCGCTCAAAGAGGCTCTCAAGGCCGATGTGGTGATTTTTGCGACGAACGCAAGCACGCCCCACGTGAGCGTCGAAGATATGCCGAAGTCAACAAGCGATCAGGTGATACTACATCTGTCACTGCGCGACTTGGATCCCGAAATCATTCTCGGTTCGACCAACATCGTCGATGACCTCAATCACTGTTGCCGTGCTCAAACGAGTGTTCATCTCGCCTACGAGATGTCCGGCGAAACCGAGTTTGTCAGGTGGAACATCCCCTCTTTGCTCAAGGGCTCCGACTCAGCGAACAGCAGCGAACTAGACGGCCGGGTAATCGTTTCCCCTTTCGGACTCGGGGTATTGGATCTGGCACTCGGTGAGTTCATCAACGAACACGTGCCTGAAGACCAGAAGCACGTCATTCCCGATTTTTTCTGCCACGAGGCGCGCTGGTAAGAGTTAGCACCGCGGGCTCGTGTCATTCGATAAAGGCGTAACAGCGCCGCAGAAGCGGTTCTGATTCGTCAGGACGATCATGAAAGGTGGAGTCGTATGATGGATAGCATGAACAGCATTGTCACGCCTCTGAGCAATTCAGAAGCAAGTGCTATAGCCGGCCACACGGGCAAAATCTGCAAGAACTTTCCCTGGTATCTAGATCTGATCCCTAAAGGCAAAGTGTTGCTTAGAATTTATGACCTACCATTCTTAACAAGCGACCTGCTGATAGACAAATACTACACCGCTGAGCAAGCCTTCAATGGTATGACGCACGAGTATTTTACGTCGGGAACAACTTCGGGCTTGCGCAAGAGAATCGTCTTTTCGGAACGCGAGCATAAAACCTATATTAGCGATCGAACTCAGATAATAGAAGACTTTGTCAAGGATAAGGACTACCGCGCGTTCGCCGACTTGGGCACAGGTCACGCTGCTGCCAGTGCAGAGGAAATATTCACTAACATTGGATTAGAGAACAGCTCTATCGATTTCTCATGCCCGATCGATGAGCACGTCGCAGCGTTGAACGCGTTTCAGCCGGATTTGCTTTTCACAATGCCTATGATCCTCAATCAGCTAATCAACCACGGGGACCTCGCCATAGATTTGAAGCAGGTTATCCTTCTGGGTGATGTCGTAACCGACGCCTGGGCGCGCAGCGCTCGTGCGGCCTTGAACCTAGATCGGTCTGACTTGATCGATCTCATGGGCAGCATCGAGATCGGATCGATTGCTCATTACGATGCTGATCTCGATTGCTATCTCATCAACGACCGGATTTTCCCAGAGGCCGTTGCTCCATCTGCGATTTACGACCGTTCCGAGAGGCAACACGACTCCAGTATTCTCGTGCTGACAGCATTCGGTCGCGACCATTTCCCAGCGCTCAGGTATGTCACCGACGATCTCGTCACAGGTTTCGGTACGATTCAAGACCGGTCCGGCCATGCCCGTTACAAATTTGACCGCTGTTTGGGTCGCTATAGCGACGAGTACAAACACGGCGAACGTCTATCACTGTATGAAATAACCGAAGCGATAGAAGCCTACCTGCCGCATGCGAATTTTGATCTTAAAGACACGCAGTTTGGGCTTTCGATTCGGATAAGTTGTTCTACCTGCGAGGTCGATAAATTCGATCTCATTAAAAGACGTCTTCTCGAGTACAACCCATCTGTACGACAAATGATCGACTCTGGACTCGTTTCAGATATCGACATTCAACAGTCTCGCAGTGTTACCCACGGCGCCAAGCGCCGCTACTAAGCGCCAACAAAATATGTGTGGAATTGCAGGATGCTTTGTCACGGCCGAGATCGGACCACAGCTGTCCGCCAGAGAGACCGTACATCTCAAAAAAACTAGAAACCGACTACTCGACGCATTATTTCACCGCGGGCCGGATGAAGTCGGGTATCTTGATCGTGAGGGCTGTTGTCTTGGCATCCGACGACTTCGAGTGATTGCGTTATCTAATGGATCTCAGCCGTGTGTCAGTTCATGCGGCCGCTTCTCTATTGTGTTCAATGGAGAGATCTACAACTACCTCAGCTTACGAAGCTGGCTGTTGGATAACGGTTACCAATTCAGGACCGATTCGGATGCTGAAGTCATCGTCAATCTATACGAGCACTGCGGCAAATCCCTATTCGAGCACTTGGAAGGGATGTTTGCCTTCGCGATTTATGACGAGGAGCGTGGCGACGTATTGCTTGCGCGGGACCGGGCAGGCAAGAAGCCGCTGCATTACTATCAAGACGGGGAGTACGTCTATTTTTCCTCGGAGCCTGGCGAACTGGTTAAAACGGTCAAACAGATATCGATCGACTTCGATAGTCTGAATTACTACCTAAGCTATCGAGTGGTCCCCGCAGAACGTTCGGTTATTCGTGGTCTCAACAAGGTCCCGCCTGGAGGTTATACGTGCTTCTCAGATGGCGTCATCCATCAGGAGAAATACTGGCGTCCTTCGTATTCATCCTCGCCCGTCGGGACGAAGAGCTACGATGCATTGCTCGATGAGCTAGACAGTGCTCTATGTGAATCGGTCGAAAAACGGCTGCAGGCTGAAGTCAAAACCGGGACCATGCTCAGCGGGGGGCTGGATTCCAGTCTTATTACAGCGATTGCACGTCGCGTTAAAGGACCTAACTTAAACACGTTTTCGATAGGTTTTGCGGACGGTCGATTTGATGAGAGCCCGTATGCACGTACCGTCGCAGATTATCTCAAGACAGACCATCACGAGTTTGTAATAGAACCCGACGATGCATTCAAATTCGCCGAGCAGCTGATTGTCCATTTTGGTGAGCCATTTGCTTTCCCGTCGTCAATCGCTAGCTTTGCGATGTTCAAACTCGCCCGGCGTCATGTCACCGTCGTTCTCGGTGGAGATGGCGCCGATGAGCTTTTCGGCGGGTACTCCCGATATCGATATGTCGTCGATTACCCGGATGTACCGGTCGATCACTCGCTACCACGCTGCGTCGACCTCCCAACGAAGTCATCTGATTTTCCAGAATTCTATCTAGGACTGCTCACAGAAGGTTGCTCAAAACAGCTAAAGCGCGAGCTACTCAGTCAGGCTTCTCGAGAGCAAATCGAATTGACTGAGATATTCGACCAACTGAAATCAGAGCTGGTTTGCACAACGCAAACTGCCAGTAACTCGAAAAGACTTGATGCGGCACTACAATTCGACTTCAAGCATTGGATGAGAGAGGCTCAGCTTGTCAAGGTCGATATCGCGTCGATGGCGAACTCTGTCGAAGTACGCGAACCGTTTCTCGACAGCAAGGTCATTGAGATCGGCACGCGCTTGAACGCCAAGTTCAAGCTCGACGAGGACAGGCGCAAGGTCATTCTCTACGATCTGGCTAAACGGTATCTACCTTCGGTGATCACTGACCGACCGAAACAGGAGCTCGCTGTGCCGCTCGAGAAATGGCTTACCGGTCACTATCGGAGTCTAGTGACCACAACTCTAACCAGTGAGCGCGCCTTATCTCGTGGGATCTTCGATTCTGAAAAACTGATCGACTTCGCTTCGAATTTCCAGGAAGACGATTGTTACGCCGCCTGGACCTTGTTCTGTTTCGAGCGATGGTGCCAGTGCTTCTTAGATCACCACGACAGCCAGGTTTAATTTGATGAACTTGCTCCCCGGCATCCATGACTTCGGCTGGTTCCTAGCCGCCTGCATTCTGATGAACATCACGCCTGGCCCCGACATGCTCTACGTCGCTGCCCGGAGCATGGAACAGGGGACTCGGGCTGGAATCGCATCTTCCCTCGGGATCACCACTGGAAGCCTGATCTATGTCGTAGCTTCGGCCTTCGGCTTGGCCTCGTTGTTTATTTACTACGACAGTCTATTCACCATCATTAAATGGCTTGGGATCGCCTATCTGGCTTATCTCGGGCTCAAGAATGTATTGGTCGCCAAGAGCTTGGAGTTTAATCCTAATCTGCAGCGCGTACCGATCAGCAAGATCTACAAGCAAGGGGTGATCGTAAACCTCCTCAATCCCAAAATCGCGCTCTTCCTGCTGTCATTCCTGCCCCAATTCGTAGACAAGTCAGCGTCATCAATCGCGATTTCAGTCGTTATTCTGGGCATTGTGTTCAACATCACCGGAACATCGGTCAACTCATTGGTAGCGGCCTCGGTCGGCAAGCTGACGAACCGTTCCACTTCCGCGCAGTCACTTGGGAAATGGCCGTCGATATTCTCCGGCGTTATTCTCCTTTTGCTTGCCGTAGCGTTTATATTCATTTGACCGTACTGTTGTTCGCAGCAGTTACCTTACGGCCTTTCTGGTCATCGCGCTCTCCGTCACCGCAAAAATCATTTTATCGAAAGTTGCGATTGTAGATGGGCAGTTTGCAGCACTCAGTCTACGTTCGAACCAGTCTCACGAATTTGCACTGGTCTTGCGTATTCCGGCGAACGTGACCGTTCATTCCGCTGATTGTGACCGCTTTGCCCACTGTGCTCACGCCGGAGTCGTTTTTTACTCTGACCGGTCACGATGCGTCAACGGGGATGAAGTCCAACTGAGTCGTTTCGTACGCTAATCCATAGGCGTCTATAATCTAATTATATTTTAGACAAGCGGATTTTCTTACTCATTCTTGTTGAATAAGTCTGGAAAACCGATTTCGTAAGCTGTACGTCTATAAATGGACTTTTAAAACTCGGCTGGGTTTCGTGCCTCTTGAAGGGCAGAGTGGTTTTAGAAACCATCGATCGAAACATCGTTAGCCGTTAGTGAGGAACGATAAGGCATTGCCTCCGTCAACTTTACTAATCCGACCGGTTTTTTCTATATTGCGGCTATTAAAGTGGACCCAAGTGTCAAGACAGAATCACTTTTAATTTAAGCTGTAATTCTCTCGCTGCATGCAGCTGGACGGCGCTGCCCCGTTTCGACTGTCGTCTGTGTCTTTGTTGTCTTCT
>JAQIBT010000059.1 GCA_027858915.1 Salinisphaera sp. | reverse complement strand
CCTGGGCCTGGCCGTACTGGCGCTCGGTATCGCCTCCAGCGCACTCAGCCCGGCGCCAAGCTGGAGCGCGCTGGAAGTCAGCTATACGCTGCTTCTGGTCGTGGCAAGCGTGGGTGTCGGACTGTCGCTACGCACGATCCAAGCCTCGCCGGAACGTCTCGTCGCACTGGCGTGTGTGGTACCGGTGGCGCTCGCGTGTATCGCGATCGCCACGATCGTCTATGCCGCGCTGCTCAGCGGCTTTGCCCTGCGATTCCCGGAACCCTTGGGCACCTTTGCGAATATCCGGTTCTTCAACCAATACCAGACCTGGCTATTGCCGTTGCTACCCGCGGCCCTGGCGCTGCCTGCCCCAATAGCAAAACTCCGCCGCCCTTTCTGGATCGCGTTTGTCGTTACGATCAGCGTTTTCTTCTGGGCGCTGTATTGGCGCTCTGATGGGCGCGGTACGGGCTATGCCTGTGCCATCGCCAGCGTCTTTGTCGCGCTGATCAGCGGGCGTGCGGGCCGTCGCTATGCGCTGACAATGTTCGGCTTCGCATTGGCGGGGTATCTCGTCTACCAGATCATGTTTGCCGGCGGTGGCGGCGATCCGAAACACCTGCTGTCGGTGGCGCCGAACGGCCGGCTGTATCTCTGGCGGATCGCGCTGGACCGGATCGCTGCCCATCCGCTGCTGGGGATCGGCCCCATGATGTTCGCCGCGCTGGATACCGGCCTGGCAGCCCATCCTCACGACGCCGTGCTGCAGTGGGCGGCTGAATGGGGCCTGCCCGCCGCGGTGCTCGCCCTCGGCGGACTGGCCACGCTGCTTTTCCAGTGGCTCATATTCGCGCGGCGCGATGCCCGGAGAAACAATCGCCCCGAGCAATGGCTGGTCGTGGCCGTGACCGCATCGCTCGTTGCCGGCAGCGTGCATGCCCTGGTCAGCGGTGTCGTAGTCATGCCGGCCAGTCAGTACATGATGGTCACGGTGATCGCGCTGGCTCTGGCGCTATACAAACCGACGCCGCCGATTCCATTGCTCGCATCAACCCGACCGGCAGATACCATTCTCAAAATTACTTTAGTGACAATCACCCTCGCCGCGGCGATCTACACGACCCTGTTTACCATCCAGGATTACGTCAGCCGTATTCATGCCCAACCGCCGGCCACCCCTGTGTATCTGCGGAATGCGAATGAACCACGGTACTGGTCGGACGGGACACTGACCGGCGTGTTGCCATCCGGCAGTATCCCTGACTCTTATCGACGCGATTGATCGCATAAGCAGACGGATGCCCGACCGTTCCCTCGAAGATCAACTATTGTCCGGATCGCTCGATGCCCTACAGGACAGACTGGTGTTTTTTATTCGCTATCCTTGCGTCGGATCGAGAAAATAAAGCGTCGCCGAATTCGGCTTGACGTGATAACGATGCCGATAATCGGTCGGCGCCGCGTTGAAATTGACGGAGATCTTGCCGCTCACAAGATAGACGCGCCCCGTGTTGGGATCGAGAGCCATGGTTCGGGCGCCAAACGTGGTCTTGACCGGCGAGCGCTCAACATAATGATCGGGTGACTTCTCCGATATGACGTTCAGCGTGCCGTCGAAGTTGGAGCTGAACACCAACTGGCGTTCTGGATCAAAGCGGGCCCCATCAGACACACGGCCGATCGGCAATTGGCTCACGACATGGCCGTTGCTGGCATTCATTACAACCATGATCTGGTTGCCACAGGTTGCAAACAGCCGCTGGTGCTGTCGATCGATCGCGAGCCCGCGCGGATGTCGGCAATCCGGCATCGGCCAATGTGCGGTCACTTTGTTCGTGGCGGTGTCGATACGCACGATCTCATGCGCTGCGGTGCCGTTCACATACAGCTGCCCGTTGTTCCCGGCCACGCCGAATTCGAGCGCCCCACCGCCGTCGATCGTGGCAATGACCTGGTCCGTATGAGGGTCAATCACGGTCAGCTTGCCGGAGTCGCCGTCGATCACGAAGACATGGCCGCTGGTCGGGTCGAGCACGATGCCGTCAGCGTCGGGCTGTGCTTTTATTCGTTTGGTGACCTTGAGAGTCTTGAGATCGAACGCATCGGCTTGCCCGGCTTTTCCGTCATCGGTAAAGCCCTGATCTGTCGCGTGCGAAATGACGATGCCGTGCGTGCCGCCCGGCATGCCAGTCACCTGGCCGACGATTTTTCCGCTCATACCGTCGACTACCGTCACGCGGCTGCCGTGGGCGATATAGACGCGGTCGGACGGTGCATCAAAATGCAGATAGTCCCATCTATCAGGCGCCCCGAGGTGCACTGTTTTGTCGACCGTATAGCTTACGGGGCCTGGGCGGGGGGCCGCAATAACGGTCGAGGCGAGTGTGCACGAAATGATCGAAACGACGAGCAGGAGGCAGAACTTGCAAAGGTACATGGATTGACTCATGAGTGTCGCGCCCATGACATAGGGCACATCAATGAAGACGACACGAAAAAAGCAAATGGCCGATGACATCCTAGCGGGACAACCGTTCGCATTGCGTTGAGCGAGAAGTCGTAGTCGATCTGGAGCGGCGCCTGCGGCCGCTCCATACGGCAATAGGCCCTGATGGCATCGAATCAGTCGCGGAGCATGCGAATACATGGCAAGCACGTTCGTATTATCGACCCGTGAAATCGCTGGTGTTCATATCAGTTTTATCATCCTCGCAGCCGCGCGAATGCAATGCCAAGGGCTCCGCCCGTTTTATAACGTTTTCGATTGGCGTGTCTTGATATGGAGGTCCAACACGTTCCATCCCGCCGAAATTATTCTGCGGAACAGCCTGCTTTTGCCTGCTGGGTGCTGCTAGTCAATAGGTCTGATGAAACCAGGCCTGCCGCGCATCGAATGACATCTCAGTATTTCTCCTGACATGTCACAAATGCAGTCACAACAACGGTTTTTGTTCGAGCACGGGCGATATTACTGTTATATGCAACGAACCCAATTGGCTTTACACCTGACGCCGACTATGGATTTAATTGTTCAGGGTTAAATGGTTCAACCAAGGGGTAAGCAATGGCGATCGGCGTCTGGATCAGTCTACTTCTGTACTTCGGCCTGATGATTGGCATCGGCTTTTATGCATGGCGAAAATCGACCGCGTCGTCCGAAGAATACATGCTCGGCGGCCGGCAACTGAGCCCGGCAGTGGCAGCGCTATCCGCCGGCGCTTCCGATATGAGTGGCTGGCTGCTGCTCGGTTTGCCGGGTGCACTGTTTGCGTCCGGGCTGGTCGAAGCCTGGATCGGTATTGGTTTGTTCGTGGGTGCTTTTGTCAACTGGATCCTGGTCGCGCCGCGTCTTCGCGAGCAGACCGAACGCTACGACAACAGTCTGACGATTCCTGAGTTTCTGTCCAATCGCTTTCCCAGCAAGGCAATGGCGCTGCGAACCGTGTCGGCGGTGATTATTGTCGTGTTCTTTGCGGTATATACCGCATCGGGCCTGGTGGCTGGCGGCAAGCTGTTTGCCAGTGCCTTTGGCGGGCTGTTCGACATCGGCTCCATGAGCGATTATTCGGTCGGTATCTGGTTCACGCTGGCCGTCGTGCTGACCTACACCGTCGTCGGCGGATTCCTCGCGGTGAGCCTGACTGATTTCTGCCAGGGCTGCATCATGATGCTGGCGGTGGTCATCATTCCTGCGGTTGTGCTGTACGGCAGCGGTGGTGGCGGCTACCCCCAGGCATCGCACACGCTGGCCCAGGTCGATCCGAATTTTCTATCCTGGACTCACGGGCTGACTATCATCGGATTTCTGTCGGCGGTGACCTGGGGGCTGGGTTACTTCGGGCAACCGCATATCATCGTGCGTTTCATGGCCGTGCGTTCGGTGCGCGAAGTCCCCAGGGCCCGTAATATCGGCATGTCGTGGATGGGCATTTCGCTGATTGGCGCGATCTGCCTTGGCGTATTCGGCCGCGCCTACGCGGTGCGCAACGGGCTTGACGTCAAGGATCCCGAAACCATCTTCATCGTGTTGGCCAACCTGTTGTTCAACCCCTATATCACGGGCTTCCTGTACGCGGCGCTGCTGGCGGCGGTCATGAGCACGATCTCCAGCCAGTTACTGGTGTCGTCCTCATCGCTGACCGAAGATTTCTACCGGCTGTTCCTGAACAAGAACGCGAGCGAAAGCAGTTGCGTGCTGGTCGGACGCATCAGCGTACTGGCGGTCGGCATCGTGGCGGCCATTATCGCCGGCAATCCGAATTCCGAGGTGCTCGGATTGGTCAGCCACGCCTGGGCAGGCTTTGGCGCGGCGTTTGGTCCGCTGATCCTTCTATCGCTGATGTGGCCACGTATGTCGGGCTCAGGGGCGGTCGCTGGACTGGTAGTAGGCGCAGTCACGGTGATCATATGGATCATGCTCGGCTGGGACAGCAGTTTCCTGGGCGGCCCCGGCGTTTACGAGATCATGCCCGGCTTTGCGGCATCGTGGGCGGCAATCTACTTCGTCAGCCTGGCGACGGAATCGGCCGGTGAGTTCCGGGCGATTGAGGCAGCATGAGTTGACGTTCTGAAGTGTCGAACCGCCCGGGTCCGTCAGGGACTCGGGCGTTTTTGTGTCTGGGCCGGGGTTATGATCAGCCGATAGAACAGTTAGAAACGCTGGTGGTCAGCGCGTCCGCCGTCGTATACTCGTTATGTATTGCGCGACCAACCGCCGGTCCCTCCATGCTGAAGCGACAGACGACAGTGAGCATCGCCGTTCTAGTCGGCGGCTGCCTTATCGGCGGCGCAAGCTATGCGTGGCTGAAAAACCGCCCATCCTCGCCCGACGTCCCGCATGCGTATCGACAGCAGGTGGCAAGAACGCCGGTGCCGGGCGCGCGAACGGTTGCCCCCGTCGCCCCGCTGCATCTCGCGCTGAAAATGTCACCGATGAGCGAACTGATGCAGAACGATCAGACGCCAAGCAAGCCCGGTAAGACGGGCGCGGCCTCACATCGCACGAGAACACAGGCGCTCGCCGCCGATACACCCGATGTGGACGACAACACGACCCAGGCAAGGCAGGCGCCGCTCGATCTGGCGCTGCCTGCGAGCGATCATCTGGTCGCTCCGCCGGTGGCGGCGTCATCTGGCCCGGGTAAAAACAGTCCCCAACAGGTGCCAGCGCAGAACAAGCGTTTGCTGACGACTACGTCGATCGCCGCGACGCAGCAATTTAAAAGCGACCCAAGCTCTGCCTTGTTCAACCGCGATAACGGCCTGCGCGGGTTCATGAAGCAGGGATGGGTAAATCAGCGCGTGGGTTTTCAGGGCGGGCTGGCAATACGCCAGGAACGTTTGCGCCAAGGTAATAACAACCTGGGCGACAACATGGCGGTTGGCATGGGAGTGCTGCTGGCTTTTTAGGTTTTTTTCGGGGAAGTGCCTTAAACCGACGACCGGGCTTGCGCGGGCTGGTGGGCTGCGCCGCGCCGATCATTGTCGAGATTGAAGATTCCGCGGACCGATAAAGAGTTTCAGCCGTTCTGCTTCGCGGCCAACAGCGGCTCCAGCTGTGCGAGTGTCTTCGTCAACGCCCCACGATGGGACGCCGCCAGCTCCGCGCCGGCCTGCCCGGCTGCCTGTCGCTTGGCCGTATCAGCCAGCCACGCAGACAACTGATCGGCCAGCGCCTCGGGCGTGTTGGCAATAGCGGCGGCACCCACCCGTGCCATGGCGTCGATGATGTCCTGCCATTCGCCCACATGCGGGCCGGTTGCAACGACTCGACCGGCCACGGCGGCTTCGATGACGTTGTGGCCGCCGATGCCGGTTACCAGACTTCCGCCGACAAAAACGACGTCGGCCGCGGCATAGAACATCGGCACCTCGCCCAAGGTATCGGCGAGAATGATATCGATATCGCGGTCGACCCGGTCACCGACGCTACGGCGTGCAATGCGGTAGCCGGACCGGCCGAGCAGATCGGCCACTTCGTCGAAGCGTTGTGGATGACGCGGCGCCAGCACCCACAGACAGTTCGGCGTCGATTGACGTAATCGACGGAACGTATTCAGCAATGCGGCTTCTTCGCCGGCGTGCGTGCTCGCCGCGACCCACATCGGTCGCTCACCCACCTGCCAATCGGCGCGCAGGTGGCTGGCCTGCTCCGCCAGATCGCGACTGGCCGGCTGGTCGTATTTCAGATTGCCAACGGCCTTGGTATGCGAGGCCAGGGCACCCAGCTGCACGAACCGCTCGGCGTGCTGTTCGCTGGCCGCGGCAATACGTGCGAATCGCGACAGCATGAACCGCGCGACAGACGCCAGCGGCCACCGGGCAAATCGACGGGCTGATTCCGCAGAGAGTGTGGCATTGACCATGGTCAGCGGTATATTCGCAGCCGATGCCGCCGCAATCAGATTCGGCCAGAGCTCGGTCTCGGCAATAATAGCCACTGACGGCCGCGCAAGTGCTATAAACCGACGCGTGGCACCCCATGTATCCAGCGGCACGTAGCCAAGCGCTAACGATGAGCCGAAACGACGCCTGGCCTCGGCGCGACCGGTGGGGGTCATGGTCGTTAGCAGGATGGCGTGATCGGGCCAGCGCTCCTGCAGCGCATGGATCAGCGGCGCGACCAGTATGACCTCGCCGACCGATGCCGCATGCACCCACAGTGGCCGATCCGTGCGCCGAGCCACCACGCCCAGGCGTTCCGACCAGTGTTTGGCATAGGCCGGCTCACGACGAGCCCGCCAGGCGAAATACACCAGCACCAGCGGCAATGCCGCCCAGGTGGCCAGGCAATAGACGGCACGCCAGATCACAGCGGGGCCATGTCAGTCGCAGTCCGAGTCGGCGGCCCGTGTTGGATCCTTGCGCATGCGTTCGATGATCGCCGTGGTCGAGAAGCCGTCGACGAAATCGAGCACCCGCACCTCACCACCGGCCGCCAGCACGCATTCGCCGCCGGCAATCTCCTCAGGCCGATAATCCCCGCCCTTGACCAGCACGTCAGGCGTCAATCGGCAGATCAGGCGCTCTGGCGTGTCCTGGGAGAATGCGACCACCGAATCGACGGCTTCCAGACCGCGCAATACCTGCATTCGGTGCGACAGATCGTTCAAAGGGCGCCCGGCGCCCTTGAGCCGGCCTACCGACGCATCGTCATTCACCGCAACGATCAGATGATCGCCCAGCGCACGTGCCGCTTCCAGATACGCCACATGGCCCGGATGCAGGATGTCGAAGCAACCGTTGGTCATGACCACGCGTTCCCCGTGGGCACGCAGTTCCTCGCGCAGGGCCGCGAGTGTTTCCTCGTCCAGCACGCCTTGATGCTCGTGGGTACTACGGCGCAACGCGCGATTGAGCTCGGCCGGCGTGACCGTGGCCGTGCCCAGTTTGGCAACGACAATACCGGCTGCCACATTGGCCAGCGACGCGGCCTCGCCCAGCGCCAGGCCGGCGGCCAACCCGGCGCCCAGCATGGCGATGACGGTATCGCCCGCGCCGGTCACGTCGAATACTTCCCGCGCGTGGGCCGGCAGATGCAGATGGCCGGCCGCATCGAACAGGCTCATGCCTTTCTCGCTGCGCGTGATCAGCAATGCATCCAGCGCCAGATCACGCCGCACCGCGTCGGCGCGATCGGCCAGCCTGGCGTCGTCGGCCGCTTCATCCGGGCCCACCAGCGCGCCGGCATAGACTTCGAATTCTGCCACGTTGGGTGTGATCAGAGACGCCCCGGCGTAGCGATGCCATTCACGTCCTTTGGGATCGACCAGCACGGGTACGCCGTGCCGGCGGGCCGCGGCAATAATAGCCTCGATATGCGACAGCGTGCCCTTGCCATAGTCCGAGCAGATCACCACGTCTGCTTGCGCCAGCGCGGCTTCGAAACGTTCTGCAAGCGCTGCCTGATCGAACGCCCCGTCAAGCGCAAAGGATTTCTCGAAATCCAGTCGGATCAGCTGCTGGTTGCGACTCATTATCCGCAGCTTGGAGATCGTGGGATGTGCGGCGCTGGTCACGAAATCGGCGGTGACACCGGCGTCGGCCAGCAGCGCGCGCACGGTAGCAGCCGGTTCATCGTCCCCGACCACGCCGATCAACCGTGCCTGGGCGCCGATACACGCCAGATTAAGCGCCACATTGGCAGCGCCACCCAGCCGTCTTTCCTCATCGCCGATCCGAACCACCGGCACTGGCGCCTCGGGGGATATCCGCCCGGTATCGCCGTACCAGTAGCGATCAAGCATCACATCGCCGACCACAAGAACTCGACTGTTGGAAAAAGATGGGGTGGAGCGCATCGGGGCTTTCGCCACAAAAGGAATTGCCGCATGATACAAAGCCTCGCGCGCCCTGTGTAGCGCGGACCCTGGCTTTTAGACAACAGGCGCCCCGCGATCGGCAGATCATAGGGCGTGCCTGCACCCTGCATGGATCGATCAAGCGCTCAAGACACGCCCCCTCCGAATCTTTACGCGCCCCGCCACTGGCCCAGCTGGATGCTGATGGGCCTGGGCTGGCTGCTAAGTCAGTTGCCCTATGGGCTGCAGATGCGTATCGGCGCCGGTCTGGGCGTGCTGGCCTATTATCTGGTGCCCAGCCGGAGAGCCGTGGCGCGCATCAATCTTGAACTCTGTTATCCCGCGATGAGCGATATGGATCGCAAACGTCTGCTCAAGGCGCACTTTCGTTCGGTCGGTCAGGGCGCACTGGAAACCGGTATCTGCTGGTGGGGCAGCCAGAGCAAGATCGATAATCTGGCCGAAATCGAGGGCTTGCATTATCTGGAAGACGCAGCAACCCGTGGCCGCGGCATCATTCTGTTGTCGGCACATACGACATCGCTGGAACTCGGCGTACGCATGGCGCAGAAGTACATGGCGGGGCTTGGGTTCGAGACGACCGCCATGTACAAACCGCCGCGCGATCCGGTCCTTGATCGCGTGATGAAGCAGCGCCGCGATGCCCATATCGGAGGCGCCAGTATTCCGGACGACGATGTGGTCGCCCTGCTCGCTGCCCTGCGCCGCGGTGATGCCGTCTGGTATGCCGCCGATCAGAAAGCCGGTAATCGGCTGCATGTGGTCGTCGATTTTTTTGGCCAGCCCGCGCGTACGCATGTTGCGATCAGCCGTGTGGCGAAGATGACCAAGGCCGCTGTCGTGCCGTTTTTCACGCTGCGCCGTGCTGATGGCAGCGGTTACAGGCTGATCGTGAAACCGCCACTCGCCGACTTCCCAAGCGACGATGAAGCGGCCGATGCCCGCCGGATCAACGCCATTATCGAGACGGTCGTGAACGAAGACCCGGCGCAGTATTTCTGGCTGCATCAGCGCTTCAAGCGCACGGGGGTCAATCCCTACCAGCCGACTGAAAAGTAGCCAAACCATTCGATATGCGGCGGCGGCGCACAGGCCGCCCGTCGTTCAACCGGAACTTTTCCTATGCTTCGTTTTTTCATTGCCCTGTCTCTGCTGTGCACGACCTCGCTGGCACTGGCCGCACCGGAGGCAAAACTCTGGCCGCGCTGGCAAGCTCATGACGCGCAATCCACAGACGCCATCGATCAAACCATCTACAACCAGTTCCTGAAGAAGTACGTCGTCGTTCATCAGGATGGCCCCAACGGCGTGCGCTACAGCGATGTGTCGGCGGCCGGTCGCAAGAAGCTCGAGTCTTATATCGAGGCCATGGAGAAGCTCAGGATCTCGCGATACAACCGCCATGTGCAGCGGGCCTATTGGATGAACCTGTACAACGCCGAAACCCTGGATCTGGTACTCGACGCTTATCCCGTGGATTCGATCAAGGACGTCAAGGGCGGATTCTTCAACCGCGGGCCCTGGGACAAGAAAGTGCTGACCGTGGACGGTGTCAAACTCAGCCTGAACGATATCGAGCATCGTATTCTGCGGCCGATCTGGCCAGACGGCATGACCCACTACGGCGTCAATTGTGCCTCGGTGTCCTGTCCGAGTCTGCGCGCCACGGCCTTCACCGGGGCCAACGTCGACCAGGCATTACGTGACAACGCCACCGACTACATCAACAGCCCCGAGGGCGTGTCGATAAGCCGCGACAATCAGGTCACGGTATCGAAGATCTACGATTGGTATCAGGCCGACTTCGGCGGCGATATCGCCGGCGTGATCAGCCATTTGCGCCAGTTCGCGGCACCCGCGCTGTCGGCACGTCTGGACTCGCTGCACCGCATCGACGGCTACGCCTACGACTGGTCGCTAAACAGCGAGAGCAATGTCGAGAAAAAGGCGCAGCGGTAAACCATGGGCGAGGCTGCGCACGCCCGTGGTCTGCGTTGCGGCGCTTGGCAAGGGAATGAATGACCCTTGCCGGCGCGACACGCCTTGCCACAGACACGAGCAGCCTCGCTGAATCGACAAAATACCCGTGACAGGCCCAGTCAACCCGTACGCCGTGCCACCGGTGAAACCCACATCAAGCGCTTGAACGGCCCTGCACCGGGCGCGGTACCCGCATCTTCCATAGTCACCATCAGCCTCTTGGCATGCGCCAGTTTGGCCGCTACGGCCTCTGGCATTTTCAAGGTGTGCTCACCGCGGCTGTCGGGCCATTTTCCGAGAAAGACAACCTTCCCATTTTCCGGCTCCAACCATAAGCGCAATACCTTGCCTTGCGGTAGCGGATAACTGCCCATCGCCATCACCGACAGTTTGTGCGGCTGCCTTGACGCAGTCACCAGCCAGCTCATACCGGTCGGCTTATCGTAAAGTACGCTGGCATAGGCCGGCTGCCCGGACTGTGACCGGTCGGCTGCGACGTTGGAGAACAGCAGCGCCGCCATTACCACCGCCGCCACCGACGCCGCCACAGCCAGGCCTTGCCAGACGCGACTGCGCGAGCGCTTTTCAGGTGCAGACTTTTCACGTGCTGACCTTTGGTCAAGAGAAACCACGCGATCATGTTCATGCTGCGCGTCGACCGTGTTGATGCCCGTACGCCGGGCGATCGACTGCCATATCGAATCCGGTGGTTCCACCGGCTCGAGACTGAGTCCCAGCACACCCAGGCGGTCCTGCCAGTAGGCGACCTCTTGGCTCAGGCCAGCATCGGTTGCCATATCGCGCTCAACTTGCCGACGCGTTTCGGCGTCTAGCGTGCCCAGCACGTACTCTGCGGCGTCCAGTATCGACGACTCGCGCAGATCGCTGTTCTTGTCCGAGCCTGTCATACCGAGGATTCCGCCAGACATTCACGCAGGCGAAGCAGGCCACGTCGAATCCAGCTTTTAACGGTGCCCAGCGGCGCATCCATGCGCGCGGACAATTCCTGGTGAGTCAGTCCTTCGTAGTAGGCCAGCAATACACTGTCACGCTGCTGCGGCGCGAGTGTGCCAAGGCAGTGGCGTATTGCATCGAGCGACTGCTGATTCTCGTTCTCTTCCAATGGCGACAGGCTCTGTTCGTCTTCCAGCAGGGTCGCGATCATGTCAGGCTCCTCGGGCATGGCGACTTCAGGCCGCTTGCGTCTCAGCAGATCCAGCGCTCTGTAGCGTGCAATCGACATGAGCCACGTCAGCGGTGCTCCTCTGTCCGGGCTGTAGGTGTCGGCTTTCTGCCAGACACGGATGTAGGCATCCTGCAGTGCGTCCTGTGCTCGGTCCGGACTTCGCAAAATACGCAGCAAGACGGCATAGAGATGCGATGAGGTCGCGCCGTACAGCTGCTGGAACGCTCTCTCGTCGCCTGCGGCGGTGGCGGTCAGCCATTCGGTCAGTTGTTCACGATCGGCCATGTGTCAGGCCCTGTCCCGCAGATGCAAGATGCCGCTGTCATGAATCATGAATGTGATGTGTCCCTGTACGATTGCGTTAGTGTGACGATCCCGCGGGCGCAACTCAATCCGTGCGGGTGCTTTTGGGCCAGTCAATTAAGCGCCCCGCCGCAACTACTGCCCTGCCCTGCGGTACAGCCGTAGCAGTGATCACCGATGGCAATAGGCTGGCGCTCGAAATCGCGCGACATCAGATCGCGCAGATGCATAGCGCCCTCGCCGGCCATCGGCATCTCAAGCATCTGATTGAAATCGCAGTCGTAGACGTAACCGCGCCAGTCCACGCTGACCAGTCCGCGACACATGACGCCGGGCAGATTTTGTGCGCTATAGGCGCTCTTTAGCAGCTCCATGTATTCGCCGAAGCCGCCATCGCGCAGCAGCATATGGCCGTAGCGCTTGATCGGCATATTGGCGATGGTGAATAGCTGGTTGAAGACAATCCCGAAGCGTTCGCCGAGGAATCGTTCGTAGTCGGCCTGCAGCGTCTTCTGCGATGGCGGCAGCACCGGCGCGACCGGGTTGTAGACCAGATTGAGCTCAAGCCCACTGCCGGGCTGACCATAGCCAAGCGCATTGAGCTTGCGCAGGGCCGCTATGCTGGCATCGAAGACGCCCTTGCCCCGCTGTATGTCCACGTTGTCGCTCGTGTAACACGGCAGCGAGGCGACCACTTCCACGCCATGCTCGGCCAGAAACGGCGCCACCCACTCGTAGCCGGGTTCTTCGATGATCGTGGGATTGCAGCGATCCATCAGATGCACGCCGGTCTTTTTCGCCTCGATCATGAATTCACGGAAATACGGATTCATCTCGGGCGAGCCGCCGGTCACATCCAGATTCACGATGTTCTGGGCGACTATGAAATCCAGCGCCGTTGCCATGGTCGACCAGTCCATCAACTCGGTGCGTTTGGGGCCGGCGTCGACGTGGCAGTGCGTACAGGCGATGTTGCACAGATAGCCGAGATTCATCTGCAGGGTATGCAGACGATCTCTTTGCAGATACGGAAAATCAGTCAGCTGGTCCGACACGTCGGCGATATCGAGCATGCGCCATCTTCATCACTGGATCGATCAATCAATTCTATCAGGAGTTGAATCATGATCCGGTCGCTCCTATCGTCCTGCCACATCCACGCGTCATAAATCATCATGTTATCGAATTTTCCCGGCCACTATCCCGCCACGCGGTTGCGCCGTGCCCGCGCCCAGGATTTTTCACGCCGCCTCGCGCGTGAAAATCGGTTGTCGGTGGATGATCTGATCTACCCGATGTTCGTCACCGAAGGCGAGGCCATCGATGTGCAGTCCATGCCTGGCGTGCGGCGGCATGGGCTGGACGGCCTGCTTCGCGAGGTCGCCGAGGTCGCCGATCTCGGTATTCCGGCAATCGTTCTGTTTCCGGTGATCGACCCGGACAAAAAGACGCTCGACGCCGCCGAGGCCGCCAATTCCGAGGGCCTGATTCCTACGGCCATCCGCATGATCAAGGCCGAATTCCCGGATCTGGGCGTGATGACCGATGTCGCCCTCGACCCCTACACCAGCCACGGCCAGGACGGGGTGATCGACGACGCCGGCTACGTGCTCAACGACCCGACGGTCGATATTCTGGTGCAACAGACCCTGGCACACGCCCAGGCCGGCGCCGATATCGTGTCGCCCTCCGACATGATGGACGGCCGTATTCGCGCCATGCGCGAAGCACTGGAGGACAGCGGCCACGTCAATACCCTCATCATGTCGTATGCAGCCAAGTTCGCCTCCAGCTATTACGGCCCTTTCCGCGAGGCGGTAGGCTCGGCAACCAACCTCGGCAAGGCCGACAAGCGAACCTACCAGGTCGATCCGGCCAACTCGGACGAAGCGCTGCGCGAAGTCGCGCTTGATCTGAAGGAAGGCGCGGACATGGTGATGGTCAAGCCGGGCATGCCTTATCTGGATATTGTCCATCGCGTGAAGACGACCTTCGGCGTGCCGACCTTTGCGTACCACGTCTCGGGCGAGTATGCGATGCTCAAGGCCGCGATCAACAACGGCTGGCTGGACGAGCGCGCCGCCGTCCTGGAGTGCCTGATCAGCTTCAAGCGCGCGGGTTGCGACGGCGTTCTCAGCTACTTTGCCAAGGACGCGGCGCGTTGGTTGGCACGTTGATCGACGGTTCGCATGGGCTTGAGGCGGGGCGCGTAACCGGTCACCTGCCTGTCGAGATCGTGCCAGTACCGAGTCCGAACTGTTCGAGACGCTGTTGCGGCAAGCAGAAAATCAGATTGTATTTCTTTCGATAGGGTGGCGACAGCGGCGCGAGATCGATGCGGTCGCGTCGTCTCGAGTATACGATCCCGTAATCGTCCGGCAGCAGCGTCTCGAGCTTTTCGAATCCGCCACGCGACTGCATGAGTTCGGTATGCCATTCCAGACAGATCGTGGGCCGGTCGCGACGCAGCGTATTCGCCAGCCCTGCCAGGACCTCCAGTTCGTGGCCTTCGACATCGATCTTGATCAGCGCAACGCGCTCGCCCGCGCTCAAGTACTCGTCGCCTTGTACCACGGATAGGTTCAGCCGCTGGCTGGCCGGAGCGCCCGGGTCATGCTCGAAGCTCGATTCGCCGCTATTGTGTTCGCCCGCAATATGGAACTCGAGCGTTTCCCGCCGCGCCGACAGGCCAACGGGCAACGGCCGGATCGACAGCGACGGATTATGGCTGCAGTTGGCGAGCAGCCTGTCGTAGACGGCCGGATTCGGCTCAAATGCCAGCGTTTGCCTGAAGAACGGTGCCAGGGCAAGACTGTAGTTGCCGACATTGGCGCCGACGTCGAGGAATACCCCGGCCGGATCGGTCAGGTGCCGGCGAATAAAATCAACATAGAGACTTTCGTACCAGCCGTTCTTGAACATCTCAAGACCGACATGGTCGGCCAGATCAACGCCAATACGACGGCCGTCGTATTCGTAGACGACTTCGCCCTGCGCCTGAAGCCGTCGTTCCATGCCGAGTTTCTTCAGATAAGTCAGGACGCGATTGCGTTTTCGCAACGCCAGCTTTCGCGATACGCCATACAGGCAGTTGATCATGTCGGTAGCCGTCACCTGAATACTGTGGTCGAAACCGACCATTCGCCCCCCCCGAAAGAGCCCATAGTAGATGTTTGCCCGCACGTTCTGGTCTGCGACCGTATCTAGAGCCAGCCACATGATACCGGCATTGATATATCAGCCCCCGGTGGTTAACCGCTGAAAACTGAGACTCGCTTGAACCAACCGATGGATACCTATCGTGTGGCAGTATCGCCAGCGAATGGCCGCGTTTCAATCAGGCGTTGCGCGCGCGTTTGTCATCAATGCCCTACGGAGAGACACTCCTCGATGAAATTTCGTAAAGCCGCCGAGCAGCTCGCCAATATCCCACATATTTCGCGGCATTCGGCGCTTATTCTCTATGATTTCCTGATCGCCCAGCGCCCGGCTGACTGCATCGAACTCGGCTTTGCGCATGGCGCAGGCAGCGGCTATATCGCGGCCGCGCTGGACGAGCTCGGCGCGGGACATCTGACCTGCGTCGATCTGGAGACAAGCCGCGATTTCACACCCACGATCGAACATACGCTGGATTCGCTGGGGCTGGCCGCACGCGTTTCTATTCATCGCGAAATCAATTCCTACAACTGGTTTTTGAAAAAGAAAATCGAGGAACAGACCACAGAGGGCGTCTGCACGCCCTGCTACGACTTCGTCTTCATCGACGGCAGCAAGAACTGGACGATCGACGGCATGGCGTTCTTTCTGGCCGACAAACTGCTGCGCCCCGGCGGCTGGATCCTGTTTGACGACTACGACTGGCGCTATGCCGACGCACAGGCTAAAGGCAAGACCGCCACCGACGGCATCAGTATTCGCGAACTATCGGCCGACCAGATCGAACAACCCAACGTGGCCGCTATTTTCGATCTGCTGGTGGTCGGGCATCCCGACTATGCAAACTTCAAGGTGCAGGACAAATCCTGGGCCTGGGCACAGAAGACCGGGCGCACCAGCGCTGACAAGCGCCTGGTCCAGCACGAACGCAAATCCGCGCTCAAGAGCAAGCTGAAACGCTGGACCGGTGTCGGCCACTGACCACCGCCCCTCACGGCTGACGCCTTGTGTGTGATCCTGGGCGGGACGCGCAACCACCTCACCGACTATTTACCGGCTGCGGCGCATGAGCGAGCCCCAGAGGACGTCTAGCCAACAAATCCATCAATCGCTGCCAGCGCGTCACGCACGTGTTCGGTGAAATCGAAATCCTGAATCGCGGCGGCGACGGCTTGCTTGCTGAGTCGTTCGTAGAGATCGACATCGTGGATCAGACGCGTCAGCGCATCGGCCAGATGGGCCGGATCGACCACCTTCGGCTCTTGTAACTGGTCACTGGCCGGGTCATAGACAAACGGCGGCAGATCCGACGTCCCCCCGCCCAGTTCGGCATACGTTGACAGCGCCAGCGTCGGCAGCACGCAGAGACCGGTCTGTTCATGACGGATGACTTCCACCAGTCCGTCGACCGCAGCCACTACGGCCGGTACGCCGTAGACACCGGCCTCCACCGCGATCTGTCCGAACGGCTCGCGCAACGCCGGGTGAACCAGTACGTCGATCCGCTGATAAAAGGCGCCCATATCGGCGACGAGCCCTTCAAAGCACACACGATCGCTGATGCCAAGATGCTCGGCGAGATTTACCAGGCGCTCGCGCCCGGGCCCGTCACCGGCGATCGCCAGACTGGCCTCCACGCCCCGCGCGCGCAGCGTCGCCAACGCCTGCAGTGCGACCGCCACGCCCTTGATAGGTTGTAGACGCGCCACCAGCCCCAGGCGCAGACACTCGCCTGTCGGCGCACGGCGTGCCATTGGCCGGTCGGGCAACAGCGAAGGCCGCAGGGCATTGGGCACCACCTGGACGCGGCCTTGATAGCCCCATCTGAGCTCGAGCATGCGACGGGCCGCAAAGCTGTTGCACAAGGCAGCGGGCACGTTGGCCAGAAACTGGCGTTTGGCCGGTGTCTCACCGGCAAACCAGCTAGCACCCCGTTCCCAGTAGACACAGCGCTGCGGGCCGGCAGCCGCCAGCGTATCGAGGCTTGCGCGCAGGCGGTTCCAGATCACCACCGCATCGGGACGCACCCGACGGACCAGGCGCCGCTGATGGCGCGCGCGGATCGCGCGCGGCCATTTCGGCAGCTTGATGGGCCCGGTATATTTCTCGAACGTTGCCGGCACACCGGTACTGGCCAGACGATCGGCCACCAGCGGATTGATCTGGTCACCGCAGGCAACCACGGCCTGCTGTATGCCGGTCAACTGCCTGGCAGCATGCACAAACTCCACGAACTGAAGCTCGACCCCACCCGCACCGTCCAGACTGACGTAGTGCAGCAACGATCGCAGGCTCACGTCAGTGTCCCCGTAGCCGCATATTCACGGGCCGCCGACAGCACCGCGTCGACGTGCTGTTCGAAATCGAAGCGCTCAGCGACGCGGGCGATACCGGCAGTGCTCATGCGCTCGTAACGGCTCGGCTCGTTCTGCATCGTAATGACGGCGTCTGCCAGTGCCGCGGGTTCGCATATCTGCGGCGGGCGGACAGTATCGGTCAGCGGATCGTAGACCACCGGCGGCAAGCCATCGGTATGGCCGCCGAGCTCACGATAGCGCGCCAGATCGCCTGTCGCGGGCACGCACAGGCCGGTCTCGCCGTGGACGACCACTTCCGGCAGGCCATCCACGGCACTGCAGATCACCGGACAACCGGCGGCCATCGCTTCGGCTGCGGCCACGCCGAACGGTTCCCTGAGCGCTGGATGCAGGAGTAGATCGATGTCGTTGTAGAACGCTGGCATATCCTTGACCACGCCGTGGAAGCGGACCTGCTCGTCGATACCCAGGTGGGTTGACCACTGCATCAATTCTTTGCGCAGCGGCCCATCACCGGCAATGGCCAGCGTGACGTTGGCGCCGAGCTCGATCAGCACGGCCAGCGCATGCAAGGCCAGCACCGTGGCCTTGATTGGCACCAGGCGGCTGACCGTACCCAGTCGCAATGGTCGATCGACCGGAAGACAGCGGGCACGCTGTCGATCGACCCCAGCGCGCATGCCATTCAGGCACACGCGGATGCTGCCTTGATACTGCCAATGGATTTCCAGCATGCGCCGGGCAGCCACGGAGTTGCAGATCACCGCCGGCAAGCGAGCCAGCGTCGCGGCCTTGCTCTGCTGCTCGCCGGCCAGCCAGGCCGACCCGTGTTCCCAGTACAGACAGCGGCGCGGCCCGAGCGCATCCAGCACGCGTGCCTGTTGTCCCAGCCGATTCCACAGCAGTGCGACGTCTGGCGCAACGCGGCGCGCGATCCAGCGGTAGCGCGCCTGCCTGAGGATTTTCGGGCGATGGCCGAGCTTGAATCCGGCGACCCGCTTTTCGTCGTGGATACCGGCCTCGGCCAGGTCGAGAATCGCTTGATGATGAGGATGGATAGTGCTGCTGGCGACCACTACCGCCTGTCGCAGATCGACGCGCCGGGACGCGCGCTCGACAAACGCGGCGAACTGCTGTTCCACGCCGCCAAAACCGCTCAGGCTCACGTAATGCGCGATCGTGAATTGGCGACTGTCGCGGGCGGACGCTACCATCGGGCAGATCAGGCTCTATGCGCAAAGTATCGCCATAATTGTACGCGATACCTGCGGCCCCTCTATTTCTATCGACCGACTGTTTCGCCCATGCCGAGCACGCCCCATATTCTGATCGTCGGCCCGAGCTGGATCGGCGACATGGTGATGGCACAGAGCCTGTTCCGGCTGTTGCGCAAACGCTTGCCGGCTGCGCGGCTGGATGTGCTGGCGCCGCAGAGCACCGCGTCGCTGATTGCCCGAATGCCAGAGATCGACCGCGCCGTACTGATGGACATCGCGCACGGGAAACTGGCCTGGCGCAAGCGCCGACAGACCGCGCGCGAACTGCGCGGCGCCAGCTATCAACAAGCCATCGTGCTGCAGCGCAGCGCCAAGGCCGCATTGGTGCCCTGGCTGGCCCGCATTCCGAAACGCACCGGATATCGCGGCGAGTGGCGGTTCGGATTAATCAACGATGTGCGCACGCTGGATAAGCGCCGCTATCCACTCAAGGCCGAACATTACGCGCTGCTTGGCTTGGCGGCCGAAGGCGACACGCTATCGGCACTCGATTATCCGGCCCTGCGTATCGATTCGGAAAACCAGGCACGTCTGATCGAAACACACCGACTCAGCCTGGACCGGCCAGTGGTCGGGTTTGCCCCAGGTGCCGCCTACGGGGGGGCCAAACAGTGGCCAGCCTCGTATTACGCGAAACTCGCAGAACAGCTGGACAGCCAAGGCTGGGCCTGCTGGATCTTCGGCAGCGGCGCCGATCGCGAAGTCGCAGACGCCATGGCCAGGGCCGCCCCGCGATTTTCCGTGAATCTTTGCCAGGCCACTTCGCTCACCGATATTGTCGATCTGGCCGCTCTGACCACACGTTTCGTAGGTAACGACACCGGCGTCATGCATCTGGCGAGCGCAGCCGCCCCCAGCGTCATCGGCATCTATGGCCCCACAGACCCTGACTATGCGCCGCCGCTGGCGCAGCACTCACAGCGTCTCTGGCTGGGGCTGGACTGCTCGCCCTGTCGAGCGCGTGTCTGTCCTCTGGGGCATAACGCCTGCATGCGCGATCTGAGCGTGGCCGATGTGCTTGCAGCCTGCCTCACGCCGGGCGACCCGGCGATTCACGCGCTGCATCGGTTCGACGGCTGATCGGAACAGCGGCGCCCTACGAAACGGCCAACGCTTGCCGCCGCCCACGCGGTCAGGCCACCATGGCGCGTCAATTCCGGCGGAACGCCTGTATGCCCAACACCCTCGACCGCTATGCCGTCATCGGCCATCCGATCGAACACAGCCGCTCGCCAGAGATCCACGCCCTGTTCGCACAGCAGACCGGTGAACGTCTGACCTATGACCGGCTGGCCGCACCGCCCGACGGGTTTGCGGCCGCAGCGACAGACTTCTTCGCCCACGGCGGCGCCGGACTCAACGTGACGCTGCCTTTCAAACAGGAAGCCGCTGCCTGGTGCGATCGACTCAGCGCGCGCGCCAGCAACGCCGGTGCCGTGAATACGCTGAAGAAGGAAGACAACGGCAACATTCTCGGCGACAACACCGACGGCGCCGGTCTGCTCGCCGATCTGGTCAATCATCTCGGGATCACGGTGGCAAACCAGCGGATACTGATCCTGGGCGCCGGTGGTGCGGTACGCGGCGTGGTTCCGGCGCTGCTCGACGCCGGCGCGCTCGACATCATGATCGCTAACCGCACGCTGGAAAAAGCCAAGGCGATCATGACGGCCTGCGGCGATCCGCGCGTTACCGCCTGCGGGCTCGATGCCCCGGGCAGCAAGGCATCGCTGGTGATCAATGCCATATCTGCGGGGCTATCCGGCTCTATGCCGGCGTTGCCTGCTGACCTGCTGGCCAACGCCGACGCGGTGTACGACATGCTGTATGCCGATCAACCGACGCCTTTTCTGCGATGGGCTTGTGAAAACGGCGTGGCCAGGCAGGCAGACGGCTTCGGCATGCTGGTAGAACAAGCCGCCGAGTCTTTTGCGCTCTGGCGGGGCATACGGCCCGAAACGGCCCCAATCATCGCCAGATTGCGGCCCAACCCGCGGCTTGGCCCATACACGGTATAATGATTGCCATGAGTGGTCAGTCCTCCGCTAACGAACTTGATCATGTCCTGCGACAGGACACGTCTGGCGAATTGCTGGATCCGCTGATCCATGCGCGCCAGTACAGCTTTGTGCGCAAGGCCCACGAGACTGAGCTGGTCGAAGACTATGTCGAGCTGATCGCCGACCTCATTGACGCCAAGGGCGAAGCGCGCGCGGTGGAGTTGTCTCAGCGCATGGGTGTGACTCAGGCCACGGTCGGCAAGATGATCCGACGCATGACCGACGCGGGGCTGGTTACCAGCCAGCCCTACCGCTCGATATTCCTGACGCCCGCCGGCCAGGATATGGCCCGAGAGTCGCGCGAGCGCCACATTATCGTCCTGCGCTTTCTGCGTGCGCTGGGCGTATCCGAGGCCACTGCGCGCCAGGATGCAGAAGGCGTGGAGCACCACGTCAGCGCTGAGACCATCGACATCATGCGGCGTTTCGCCGAAACCAGAGGCTCCTGACAACTATCTCTGATCGACTCCTGGATATCTCAGACGGCGCGGACGGCTATCGGCAGATACGGCACGGCTGGCCGACCGACTATGCCAGCGCGCGCGCTATCCAGGAGGCGCTGCGCGATCATGTCCGGATAGAGGACGACCTGCCGAACGTCGAGCGAATCGGCGGCGTCGATATCGGCTTCGAGGACGGCGGAGCCACCACCCGTGCTGCGGCTGTGGTCGTCGATGTTGCCAGCCGAGAGCTGCACGACTCGGTCCTGATTCGCCAGCCCACCCGCATGCCTTATATCCCGGGTTTGCTGTCTTTTCGCGAGGTGCCGGCGGCTCTGGCGGCGCTCGAAGCGCTCACGATACAACCCGAACTATTGATGGTCGACGGCCACGGCATTGCGCATCCGCGGCGGTTGGGCGTGGCGACGCATCTCGGACTGATCAGCGGTTATCCCACGATCGGTGTGGCCAAGAAGCGACTCACTGGCCGTCATGAAGAAGTTGGCGAAGCGCCCGAGTCGCATACGTTGCTGCTCGACGGCGATGAAAGAATCGGCACGGTCTTGCGGTCCCGGGGCCGCGTTAAGCCGATCTTCATCTCACCCGGGCATCGTGTCGGCCACGATACCGCACTGGCCTGGGTTGTGCGGATGCTGACAGGATATAAACTGCCGGAGCCGACTCGGCAGGCCGATAAACTGGCATCCAATCGATAATCGGAGATTTTTTCTCGCGATCGGGCAACTGTTAGGCTCTGCCGCGGTCGCACCTCATTCACAAACGTTTGTACAACAGGTTCTATTCATATGATGAAACGCGTAACCACACTCTGTTTTCTCGCTATCGCAGCCCTTTCCTTCTCGGGTGCAGGCATTGCTGCGGATAGTAGCAACTCGGGCAACGACCAGCAGCAGACCCAGAAGCTGATGCAGGAGTATCGTCAGGATGCCCAGCAGCTCAAACAAATCCACGAAAAGACGATCAAGGCCAACCCGCAGTTGGCCAAGGAACAGAATCAGTTCCAGACGCAGGTCAAGAAGGCTGTCAAGAAGAACGGCTACAATGTAGAGCAAGGCCAGAAACGTATGCAGGCCATGGCCAAGAAGCTGCAGTCGAAAAACACCAGCGACGACGAAAAATCCGCCACCATGAAGAAGTTTCAGGCTGAGCGTCAGAAAATGCTGAAGGCCCGCGACGCAGCCCTTCAGGACCCTGCGATCCAGAAGTCCGGCAAGCAGTTGGAGCAGGATACGATCACTGCTATGAAGAAGCAGAACAGCAAGACGGGCGAACTGCTATCCGATATGCAGTCCACCCGGAATAAGCTGCAGGCATCGATGCCGCAGCAGTCAAACAGCAAATAGCCAGGCTCTATCGAGAGCGCTGGTAAGCAGCGCGGCCATTTTGTGAGTGCTGCTTGTCAAGCCCGGTTTCGTACCGGGCTTTTTCATGCCGACAAGATCGGCGCAGCCGAAGAGTCCAGGCGGGAGATTATTGGACACAGCCAATGTCTCTTGTCGGAAGCTGCTGGGCACAAAATCCAATTCGAAAC
>JAQIBT010000045.1 GCA_027858915.1 Salinisphaera sp. | reverse complement strand
AGCACATGCTTGAGCCAGGCTTCAGGATTGACGCCATTGAGTAGCGCGGTGCCGATCAGCGTGTAGACGCTCGCGGCCCGCTCGCCGCCGCTATCGGCGCCGGCGAACAGGTAGTTTTTGCGACCAAGGGCAACGCATCGCAACGCGTTCTCCGCGATGTTGTTGTCGATCTCCAGCACCCCGTCATCGCAGTAGCGCGTCAGTGCCGGCCAGCGTGATAGGGCATAGTGAATCGCCCCCGCCAACGCCGACTTGGCCGAGATCGTGCGTCGCGCGGCGATCAGTTGGGTTTTCAACTGATCGAGCACGGGGCGGGCGTCGGATTGCCGGGCCGCGCAGCGCCGATCCGCCGGTTCCCCGCGGATCTCGGCCTCCACCGCATACAGGCCTTGGATCCGTTCCAGGATATCCGCCGCGATCGGCGAGTCCGTAGCCTGATGCACGTCAAAAAACTTGCGTCGTACGTGGGCCAAACAGGCCGCTTCATGTATCGTGCCGCTGGCATACAAATGGTGGAAGCCGGCGTAGCCGTCGGCTTGCAGGGTGCCGGTAAAAGACTTGAGGTGTTGACGGGGTCGTTCGCCCTTGCGATCGGGCGTGTAACAAAAGCGCACCGCCGGCGGCGTCTCGTCGCCGCTATTGCGGTCATCACGCACATAGGTCCATAGCCGCCCGGTCTTGGTGCGGCCGCGACCCGGATCAAGCACCGGCACCGGCGTATCGTCGGCGTGCAGCTTGGCGCCGGCCATGACGTGAGTCCCGATCGCCTCGACCAGCGGGCGCACCAGTGCGGCCGCCTGGCCGACCCACCCGGCCAGCGTCGAGACATCGAGTTCGACGCCGTCGCGGGCATAAATCCTCGACTGGCGATACAGTGGCAGATGATCCGTGTATTTGCTGACCAGCACATGCGCCAAAAGCCCCGGGCCTGCATAGCTTTTCGGGATCGGCCGCGAGACCGCCGGTGCTTGAACGAGGGTGTCGCAGTCACCGCACACGGATTTCGGCCGCACGTGACGCTGGACTTTCCAGTGTTCGGGCACGTACTCAAGGATCTCGGTGACGTCTTCGCCGATCACACGCAGCGCGCCGCCGCAGTCGGGGCACACACAGCCGGCGTCATGGACGTGCGATTCGCGCGGCAGGTGATCCGGCAGGGCCTGGCGCACCGGGCGTCGCCGGGGTGTGTCGCCCGTCGCGATGGGCGATGCCGCGGGGCTCGGCGTTTCGAGTGCTTCGATCAACAGCTCCAACTGTTGAATCTCGCCGTCGAGCTTTTCCGACGAGCGTCCGAAACGCATCCGCTTCAATCGTGCCAGCTCAAACTTGAGCTTTTCGAGTTCGGCTTCGCGATAGCACAGGCGTCCACGCAACTGCTCGATTTCGGTGTCACGCGTGGCGATCACCGCATCACGCGCCGCCACGGCCGCCTGACTCGCGGCGAGCTGCTCGCGCAGCACAGCCGGATCGTTGGGCAGGCTATGGCAGGCGGTTGGCATTCATTTATTATACGCGAACCGAGACAGAAAAGACTGTTTTTACGCGGCTTTTTCAGGTTTTTGTGTGCGCTGAGGGCGCCGCCAGTCAATGCCTTCGAGCAACATCGACAACTGCGCGGCACTCAAGTGCACCGCCCCATCTTCGGCCCGCGGCCAGATGAAACGACCCCGCTCCAGGCGTTTATAAAACAGACACAGCCCGTCGCCGTCCCACCATAGAATCTTGACCCGATCGCCGCGCCGGCCGCGGAACACGAATAGATGGCCTGCGAATGGGCTCATGGCAAGCGTGGTCTGAACCTGGGCCGACAAGCCGTCGAAACCGCGGCGCATGTCGGTGGCGCCGGCCACCAGCCAGATCTGGGTATTCAATGCCGGGCCGATCATCGCAAGCTCTCCAGCACGGCGCGAGCCAACGTCGGGTCCACAGCGCCTTTCAGACTCAGTTGGTGGCCACCACGCAACGTGATCGCGATCTGTCCCAGTGAACCGTCGGCTGGCAAGATCGCGTCGGTGCCAACCGGCGTTGGCGTCAGATGAATCGGGATCAAGCTTGATGACGCGTCTGCGGATGAAGTCAGCTTCGGATAACGCTGACGCCACTTGAACACAAGATTGGTGTTCAGATCATGGCGGCGGGCGACTTCGGAGACCGACTCGCCGCCGCGCCAGGTCTCGGCGACGACCTGGCGACGGTAACGATCAGAGTATTGGCGACGCGGGGGCGCAGGTGAGGTGTCCACTTATTTTCAGGTGGACACCTATCGCGTGTCCAGCCCCGGCTAATGAATGACACGGCAATACTGAACACGATCGCTATCGGATAAAAGCGGGAATGCCCGGACGCTTACGTCTCGCGTGCTGATCTGTGAAGGATGGGCAACCGGCGCGACCCTGGCAGAAAGCGAGCCAGACGCGCTCGTGCTGGCTGCTGTGGACGCCTACAACATGGAAGCCGTTGCAGTGGGCGCGCGGCAGAAGTGGCCAGACGTCGCGATCGTCATTTGTGGCGATTGCGATGCAGTCGGCGAGGAACGCGCACGAATTGCAGCCAAGGCGGCGGGCGCGCTGGTGGCGTTTCCCGACTTCCCCGATGGCGTCGAAGGAAGCGACTTCAACGATGCGGCGGTGATCCATGGGTGAGGCGATAAAGATCAATCCGCAATCTCCTATCGAGCCGCTATGCGATCCCAACGCAATCGGCGTGTCGGACATGCTCAGGCAAAACCCGCCCGAGCGTCGATGGCTGGTCGATGGTCTGGTGCCCGCTGGCATTGTCGGCGCGGTATCAGCGGCCGGTGGTGCAGGTAAGACCTTCCTCATCATGCAGATGGGCGTCTCCGTTAGCTGTGGCGCGCCTTTCATGGGCGCGTCGATACCTGACCCCGGCGGCGTGCTCATGTTGACCGCAGAGGACGACAGAGACGAGATCCATCGGCGATTGTGGGCCATTGTCCAGAGCATGAAGTTTGACGGCGACCTGACGGATGCAGATATCGAACTGATCGAATCTCAGTTTTTTATCGACTCACGCATCGGCCGTGACGACCGGCTGACCCGAGAGATCGACCGAGACATTGAACCAACCCTGATAGGCGACCGCATCATTGCACTGGTGCAACAGCTTGAACGCCCTATAAAGCTGATCGTGCTCGACCCGCTTAGCCGCTTTCGTGGTGGCGAGGAAAACAGCAACAGCCATGCAACGGCGTTTGTGCGTCAAGTGGAGCGTATCGCCAGAGAAACCGGCGCAACGGTTCTGGTAGCTCATCACGTCGCGAAAAACACATGGCGAGCCAGCGACGGGCTGCACCAAGACGGCATGCGTGGCGCATCGGCGCTGATTGATGGCTTTCGGTTCGGCCTGGGCATGGCAACGCTCAGGAAGGACGAGGCAAGCAAGTTCAACGTCGATCCCGATGACGCACGCCAGTACGTGCGAGCCGAGCCAATCAAGCAGAACGGCGGCGCTATGTGGGATGGCGCATGGCTCAAGCGTGGCGAGGGTGGTGTACTGGCGCTCACTGACTTGCAGCCGAAGAAATCCGGCAAGAGCGATGCCGAGGCCGAGGACTGCTATCAGGACACGGTAGCCAAGCTGAAAACGCTCGTCCGCAGGGCACAGGAAAGCGGCAACCCGCTAACGATGCGCCGACTACGTGACTATGCCGGGCGTGGTGGCGTGTTCGACATGGGCGATCAGCGATTGCGCGGCATGGCTAAACGCGCAATTCAGGAGTCGCATATCAGCGAACACACGCCAGAGGGCGCGACGCACGCCGTACTGCGGACGTGGAAGTAAGGCTATTAGGTGGGGTGGTGGGGTGAGGGGTGACTACCCCGCTTTTGCCACCCCACCCCGGCTGAGCCATTGCCCGCCAAAGGATGCGGCTATCTAGTGGGGTGAATTCAAAACCACCCCACCCACCCCGGCTAAAGCCTTATGTATCAAGCTGGGGTGCGGGGTGATTTGCCACCCCTACGGGGACACAGGGAAACCACCCCAGTGCCCGGCAGGGGCAATCTGGCCGTCCTGAACCGGATTCATCCCTGGCGATTCTTTGGCGAAATTGTGGTGGTGATTCTCATTGCCACCTATATGGCGGACACTGCCTCTACATACCGTATTGCTTTATCAGAGACTTACTGGCGTTTATTGCACTTACCCATTGACTTACCCAACAAAAACAGATACTGTATATATATACAACTCGTGGCGAATTGGCGAGTTATTCCGGCCCATAGCGGCGATTGTGAGGGCGAAACGATGCCGAGACCGAGGAAAACACTACCCAGCGGTGCACGCAGCCACATCCTCCGGTGTGCCGAGGACGCTGCCTTGCAACCGACCAAGATTTGCCGCGCTCTTGGCCTGTCCTACAAGGTATGGACGCGAATACTGCGCGATGACGAGGACGCACAAGCGCTGTGGACCGAGGCCAAAGCAATCGAGCGCGATTCCGTAGTCGGGAAAATGTATAGCCTCGCCATGGAAGGCGATGTGCAGGCCGCACGCTTCATACTGGGCGCTCGGCACGGCCTCAGAGAGAACGGCGCTACAGACGGCGCTGAGGGCCGCTCAAGCGTTGTTATCAACCTACCCGCTAGCCTGGACGCCAATACCTACCGGCGCTTGCTGAGCGTCGAGCAGGCCGAGGCCAAGGCTATCTCGCATGACGACTGAGGTAGCCGAGCGCATCGAGCCGTCGCCGTTTCAGGCACGCGTGCTGGAAGTGCCTGAATCAATTAATCTTTTTCTTGGTGGTGGCAGAGGTGGTGCGAAAAGCTATTGCCTCGCCCTGATGGCGTTGCGTCACGTCGAGCAATACGGCAACCGTGCCAAAATCCTGTATCTCAGGCAAAGCTATCGCGGTCTGGCCGACTTCGAGCAGATCACCCGCGACCTGTTCCATAGCGCCTATGGCCTGGCGGCAAAGTTCAACGCGACCGATCACGTCTGGAAGTTCCCGAGTGGCGCTGTCATGGAGCTAGGCCAGCTTGAGGGCGTCAACGATTACCCGAAGTATCAAGGCCGATCATTCACCTTGTTGCTGATCGACGAGGCCGGACAGTTCGCTGCACCGTCACTGCTGGACCGTCTGCGCTCGAACCTGCGCGGGCCGAAGGGCATGCCTATCCGTGAGATCAGGGCCGCCAATCCGGCCGGCCCGGGCCATCAGTGGATAGCTCAGCGTTATGTGTTCCGCGCTGCACCGTGGCAACCCTTCCAAGAGCCCAAGACCGGCGCCTGGTGGGTCCACTGCCCGTCCGTGTTCACCGACAATCCGTTTATCGACGCCGACGAGTACAGACGCCAGCTAGAGGCATCGTGTCCCGCCGATCCCGAGTTGTTGCGGGCGTGGCTGAGTGGTGATTGGTCTGTGAGCCGTGGCGCGTACTTTGCTGGCGTGTTGGACGAGGACCGCAACGCGGTTGCGCCGTGGGAGCCGGGCAAGTTGGGCGATGGCTGGAGAATGTATTTATCCCATGACTTCGGGAGCAGCGCGCCGAGCGTCACATATGTCTGCTGCGAAAGTCCGGGCGGCGAAGGGCCGGATCATCAGTTCTATCCTCGCGGTTCGGTTGTGCTGGTGGATGAGCTGGCGACTAATCAGCCGGGCCATTTGGACGCGGGCATGCAATACACCGCCGTGCGATTGGCCGATGAAATCCGCGAGATGGCGGACCGCTGGGGCATGCGTCCCGATGGCGTGGCCGATGACGCGATATTCGCTCAACACGGCTCGCAGGCCGGCAGCATCGCCGACGAGTTCAAGCGTGCTGGCGTCTATTTCATGCCAGCCAAGAAAGGCAGCAGGCAAAGCGGTTGGGAAACTATGAGGAGGATGCTGCAAGACGCTGGAAAACCCGACGTGCCCGGTCTCTATATCTCACGCAGCGCCGAGTATTTCTGGGCAACCGTGCCGTATTTGGGCCGCGATCCAAGGAAGCCCGAAGACCTGGACACCCGCGCCGCCGACCACGCAGCCGATAGCTGCAGATATGCGTTGACCCGTCAGGAACGTAAACCGGTGAAAGTTCAACGAATAGTAGGATTTTAAGGAGCACATACGATGAGCACATCCGATGTATCAGGCAAACGATCAGTCAGCCCCGCACAGGCGTTTGCAGCCAATCACGCAAATCAGCCATTCAAGAAGCGCAAAACGCCGATGTCGCTTGATAGCCGGACCTTTGCGCATCACGTCAAAATGGTGGCCGATGAGTCCGACCCGACCATCATCGCGGCAAAGAACGCCTTTAACTCCTATGCGTCCGCGCTTGATCAGCTGTACGACCGAGAAGTGACTATTCGAGCCGATGCCACCAAAACAACGGCCGCTCACGATCTGCGCGTGTCGCAAATAGCCGCCCAGGCGTTGGAGCCGGTGGGCAAGCGGGCACAGGCGGCAACCGATCAGCTGAACAACCAGATCGCGCAGATCGACACGCAGATTGAACACGACACGAAAGCCCGCATGACCCCGGCCGAGCAGCAGGAGATTCGCTCCTTTGTTAAAGGTCTGAGCGACGAGCAGCGCCGTTCTTTTCTATCCCAAGCCGATGACGACACGCTTAGCGCGGTGATGAGCGGAAAATCCTATCTGTCCGGCATGCGTCCGGCCGAGGCACAGGTCATCGAGCACAACTGGCGACAACGCAAGTTTCCGGACCTGATCAATAAGCGCGCCCGGTACGAGCGTGCCCGCGACCTGATTACCACAGGCTTTGAGCAGTACATGTCCAACGTCCACGCCATGCGCGATCCTGGCGCCAGCGAGATGCAGCAGCGGATGGACGCGGCCGACGCAGCGGTTAAGTCTGCGCTGAACTTCGGCGATGACTCATGATCACGATTCAAGCCAGCAAGCACCCGCTGCACGATGACTGGATAACGGCCGAAGTCGCGCCAGGCCAGACGATCCGCGAGATATGCGGCGATGCGCCGATTCATGCGTGGATCAACGGCCGCGAAGTCTCTGCGACGTTCATCGAAAAGGCCCGCTTGAAAGACGGCGTGCAAGTCACGATCCGGCCTACTCCGCAGAACGGCAAGATCCTCGCCTCTGTTTTGCTTATCGGCGTTGCGATTGCGGCAACCGTGGTATCGGGTGGGGCACTAGGCCCGGAAGGCTTGGGGCTAGTCGCAAGCTCATCAACGTTTGCAGGCGGCGCTGGTGCCCTCGCCGTAGGGGCGGGCATCGATATTGCCGGACCTATCCAACTGAACAAGGTGAACCCATGACAACGCTCAACCTCACGATCACGCCTTCGCGGGCGTGGATGACGCAGGACCGCGCTGCATACCACCACGAAACCGCGCTGCCTGATATGTCCGTCAAAGGCGCCGACGCCGATCATCCCGGCGAATCCCTGGGCGAGCTATGCAAGATAGCCACATACCCAGAACGTCGGTTACTGGTGGGCTGTGCAGGCTCACTGCTGTATGCCCGCACCTGGCAATGGTGGCTGAACAATCACAGCGATGGCGACATCGACGCCGTGAACGAAAAGGCGCCCGAGGTGCTCCGTGAACTGGTGATGACTCAGAAAAGTCTCACAAGCGAGTTGATCGTGCTCCATGCTGGATTCAGCCGCGCCGACAAGCGCGTTATCGGCTATTGCTACGACTGGCAACGAGAGTTCGAGCCGGTACGCCTGGACTTCGGCGGGCATACGCTGATGCCGGTCGTTGATCCGCGAGCACCTGACTACTGGCATTTGTCCAGCACCTGGATGTCTGCGAGCGAAGGCAAGAGCGTCGAACTGTTCCACGAACGGTTACAGGCTAATCAACGCTGGCAGTGTGACAACGGCCTGCTACGTGCTGGCGTGAAGCTGTCAGACGCTTACGACCTCGCAACCGTCACTGAACACGGCGTAACCCTGAACGGCTCAGACGTGGCAATGCTCGAAGTCGCTTAGATAACGTGCCAAGGCCCCTGAGAGCCTAAATCTTAGAGCTGGCGGCGCAGTCACCGGGCGCATGGTCGGCAGGAAGCCTGTAGGCGGTGCCTATGGGCTTTTTTGTGTCTACCGGTAGACATTATTAGACACTGCGCTTATGCTATCTCTACCGGTAGATAACAGGCGTAGTCATGGCAAGAGCACAGGATCAAAAGCGCTGGCGAGATAACAGCGACCGTAGGCGCGTCGAAGTCTATCTACCAGTAGATACCCTAACCGCACTCGACAAGCTGGCGTCAGAGCGCGGACAGTCGCGTGCTGGCGTGATTGCTCACCTACTGACGGATATGCCCGCACAATCCGCCACAGAGCCGCAGAGCGCGGGCTACAGCCTACGCAAGGCCAAGAGTCACGATGACTTCGACTGGCTGGTGATCGTGGACGGCGAGCCGGTTGCGGGTATTCAGCGTTATGAGCCGATCAACGGCTGGCGCGGCAAGTACCTGGATGCGTCGATGGCCTACAAGTGGGCCAAGGGTAAGACGCGGGATGCCGTGGCGTTCGACTTGATCGATGCGCCGTATATCTACCGGTAGACAATCACGCTCGAAACCGGGCTTGTGCAGTGCAGCGCGCGGATTAGCGCAGGACACCAAGCCGCCAAGCATCAATGGGGCATTTTTTTGATGTTGGGCAAGAAAAATGGCAGACCGTGAAGCCTGCCCTAAGTCACTGATTTAACAGTATGTCTGGTGCCGGGGAGAGGAATCGAACCTCCGACCTACTAATTACGAATCAGTTGCTCTACCGACTGAGCTACCCCGGCAGGGGTCGTGCGAGGCGCGCAGTATAAAGAAAGGTTGTCGATTGGACAATCCGCGGCTGTGCTAAGAGCCGAACGGCGATTATTTCGACCGAGTATGGGCAGCGCTTGTGTCGTATCCGCGGGGCGGAAGTGCTTTGGTGGTTGATCGCGAGAGTATAGCGCTGAGATACTGTTACCGGCATACTGCCGCTCGCAAATGCGGTCTGTTACGGTGCCGGCGGGTGGTAAGCCGCCGCAGTCAACGCGGGTTCAGTTGAAGCCGACTAGTTTTTCGGAGAGGTGGCAGAGCGGTTGAATGCACCGGTCTTGAAAACCGGCAGGGGTTGATACCCCTCGTGGGTTCGAATCCCACCCTCTCCGCCACGAGTTCCAACCCGTCCGAGTATCTTTGTAATCGGGCATTTCTAACGCTTGATCCGTTAACACGCTGGAGGGCAGGGCGCATGCATAGACAGGAATTGATCGATACCGCCAGGGAAATGGTTGTGGCAGGCAAGGGGATTCTGGCTGCCGACGAGTCAACCGGTACGATAAAGAAACGATTGGCGGGGATCGACGTCGAATCAACCGAGAGCAATCGACAAGCCTATCGGAATCTCCTGTTCACCACGCAGGGTGTGGAGGGCTTCATCAGTGGTGTCATTCTTTACGAAGAGACGCTGTTCCAGAAAGCACACGATGGAACACCGTTTGTCGAGTTGCTGGCCGGGCGCGGCATCATGCCCGGAATCAAGGTCGATATGGGTGCCAAGACGCTGGCGAACAGCAATGATGAAATGGTAACGGAAGGCCTGGACGGCCTGCGCGAGCGTCTGGCCGATTATCGTGCCGCGGGCGCGCGCTTCGCGAAGTGGCGCGCGGTGATTGATATTGCTGCCGACAAACCAACGGATTACTGCATCGGCGTGAACGCGAGCGCGCTGGCGCGATACGCCGCGCTCTGCCAGGAAGCCGGCGTTGTGCCGATCGTCGAGCCGGAAGTGCTGATGGACGGGGACAATTCGATCGAGCGCTGCGAAGAAGTGACTTCGCGAGTGCTACAAGCCGTATTTTCCGAACTCGCAGCACAGCAGGTATTGCTCGAGGGGATGTTGCTTAAGCCGAACATGGTCATCTCCGGCAAGCAATGTTCGACGCAAGCGGGCGTTGAGGAAGTGGCGCAGGCCACGCTGCGATGTCTGCGTCGCCATGTGCCTGCGGCTGTGCCGGGTATCGTATTTCTGTCCGGTGGCCAAAGCGATGAGTTGGCGACCGCGCATCTGAATGCGGTGAATCGTCAGGGCGTGCAGCCCTGGGCGTTGACGTTCTCCTATGGCCGAGCGCTACAGGCGCCAGCGCTTGCGGCGTGGCGTGGTCAACAGGCTAACGTCGAAGCGGCGCAACGGGCATTCCTGAAACGCGCCCGTAACAACAGCGCGGCGTCCAGGGGCGAGTACTCTGCAGACATGGAAAACGCGGCGTAAGGAGTTCTAAAATAATGCTTGCGTTCGAATCGGGGCTCTGCCATGATGCGCGCCTCGCGGGAGGGTTGTCGCACAGACAACTGGCCGGTTAGCAAAGACAAAATCCAGATTGTCCTTGCGTTTTGACCGGCAACTAAAGTATAGTTTCGCGCAATCGGATGCGGGGTGGAGCAGTCTGGCAGCTCGTCGGGCTCATAACCCGAAGGTCGCAGGTTCGAATCCTGCCCCCGCTACCACTTATTGGTTGGACGAAAAGCCCCCGACGTGGGGCTTTTTTGTTGGCGACTCATAATCGCGCAAACGTATTGGATTTATGTCGCAACGGCTCATCACTCTGTTGGAACCGATCGTCGAGGATCTCGGCTATACCCTTTGGTATCTGGAATCTGTCGGCGGTGGCCGAAACGCTATGTTGCGTATTTATATTGATTCGCCGAACGGTATTGATCTGGAAGACTGCGAGAAAGTCAGTCATGAAGTCGGTGCGGCGCTGGATGTCGACGATGAAGGTGGCGCAGGCTATACGCTGGAAGTCTCTTCACCCGGCCTGGATCGTCCGTTGGTGTCTGCCGGGCACTTCAGGCAATTCATTGGCGAGCGCGCACGCGTGCGTATGTTCGCGCCAGTCGCCGGACATCGTAAGTTTGCAGGTGTCATCGAAAGTGTTTCCGATACGTCGGTTGATTTGCGCTGCGATGACCAGACATACCAGCTTCCCTTGGGCGATATGGCCAAAGCCAGTCTGGAGCCGGTATTCGAGGATTGAATGCGGCGCCGACAGGCGGCACGAAGCGGGGCGGTAAACGCATGACGAACACTCGGGTGTAGCAATGAACAAGAATGTCCTATTGGTTGCCGAAGCGGTTTCCAACGAAAAGGGCGTTGATCGCGAGATCATCTTCGAGGCGATCGAGGCCGCGCTAGAATCTGCCACCCGCAAAAAGCACGGTGGAGAGATTGCCGTGCGTGTGGAAGTTGATCGCAAAACCGGTCACTACGAGACGTTTAGGCGCTGGGAAGTCATCGATCCGGGTAGCGAGAACGAAGACGGCGAGCCGGTATTTATTGAAGCCCCCGAGCGCGAAATCTCGCTTGAGTCGGCGCGCGAAAATCATCCGGAAATCAACCCCGGCGAATTCATCGAGGAATCGATGGAATCGGTGGAATTCGGCCGGATTGCCGCGCAGGCCGCCAAGCAGGTAATCGTACAGAAAGTACGCGAAGCCGAGCGTGCGCAGATCGTCGAACAGTACAAGCATCGCGTCGGCGAGCTCATCACGGGGCTGGTCAAGCGGATGGAGCGTGGGTCGGTAATCCTCGATCTGGGCGGCAACGCCGAGGCCATCATCCCGCGTGATCAGATGATCCCGCGCGAGCCGATGCGCCCGGGCGACCGTGTCCGTGGTTTCCTCTACGATGTGCGCCCTGAGCAGCGCGGCCCGCAGTTGTTTGTGTCGCGAAGCAAGCCGGAATTTTTGATCGAGTTGTTCAAGCTCGAGGTGCCCGAAGTCGGGCAGGGTCTGATCGAGTTGCGCGGCGCTGCCCGCGACCCAGGCCTGCGAGCCAAGATTGCGGTGCAGGCCAAAGACCGGCGGATCGATCCGGTGGGTGCCTGCGTCGGCATGCGGGGCTCGCGTGTGCAGAGCGTGTCGAACGAGCTCGCCGGCGAGCGTATCGATATCATCATGTGGAACGAAAACCCGGCCCAGTTTGTCATCAACGCGATGGCGCCTGCTGACGTCGAATCGATCGTTATGGACGAAGATTCGGGTAGTATGGACTTGGCAGTGGACGAAGAGTCGCTGGCCAAGGCGATCGGCCGCGGCGGACAGAATATTCGCCTGGCGTCGGGGCTGACCGGCTGGCATCTGAATGTCATGACGCTGGAAGACGCCGACGCCAAGAGCGAAGCCGAGACCGAGACTCTGAACACGATGTTCCGCAACGAACTGGATGTGGACGAGGAAGTGGCGGTAATTCTGGTCCAGGAAGGTTTTACCTCTACGGAGGAAATTGCCTATGTGCCGGAATCGGAGTTGCTTGAGATCGAGGAATTCGATGAGGTCATCGTCGAAGAACTGCGTAGCCGGGCGCGCGACTATCTGCTCTCGAAAGCGATTTCGAGTGCCGAAGGTGGCGACGCTGCGCCCGAAGACGACCTGTTCGAGGTTGCCGGGATGAGCCAGGATATGGCCCACACGTTGGCCGCCGCCGGTGTGGTGGCGCGCGATGACCTGGCCGAGCTGGGTACGGATGAGCTGATCGAGATCGTCGAGATGGATAAAAAAGCCGCGGGTGAGCTGATCATGGCCGCGCGTGCTCACTGGTTTGCCGACGAGCAAGCCAGCGCTGAATAGACACACCGAGAATTGGCATGACCATAATCGGTATAAACGGATCGCCCGCCGCGGACAAAACCGGCGCGGGCACCACGGAGTAATTGAAGTATGGCGCAAACGACAGTCAAGCAGCTGGCATCGGAAGTCGGAATTCCGGTCGAGCGACTCGTCTCGCGCTTGGCCGAGGCTGGCGTGTCTGCCAGTACGGCCGACGACGGCATCAGCGATGACGATAAACTCAAGCTCTTGCGTCATCTGCGTGATTCGGACGGTGGCAAGGCCAGTAGCAAGCTGGGCGCCAAGCGCTCGAATGTTTCGCTGCGTCGACGTTCGACCTCGGAGTTGAAGGTCAACACAGGCCGAGGTAGCTCGTCGGGTCGCACCGTCAGCGTTGAAGTGCGCAAGCGACGCACGTTCGCCAACCGCCAGCAGGAAGCCGAGCCGGAAGGACCGCCTGCCCCGGATCAGCCGCCGATGGATGAGGTGGCCGCCGCGGCGAGCCAGGCTGAGAACGATCGCCAGCGGGCAGAAGCCGATGCCGCCGAGAAGGCGCGTCAAGCAGAGACCGAGCGCCAGGAAGCGGAGCAGGCACGCCAGCGCGAAGCCGCTGAGCGCGAAGCGGCTGAAGCTGAGGCGAAACGCCAGGCGCAGATTACGGCCGAACGGGATGCCAAAGAGGCGGCGGATCGCGCCGCGCTGGAAAAAGAGCGTGCCAAACGCACCGTCGGTGTCGACGATGCGCGTTCGCGAGCACGCGAAAATCTTCGTCGTGCTGCTGCGAATCACGGGCGTACCCAAGAAGATGTGGACCGCGAGCGCACTCGTAACAACGATAGCGATAGTGATAGCAGCCCGCGCAAGAAACTGCACGTGGCAGAAGGCAAACAGGGCCGTCGCAAGGACAAGAAAAAGCGCGGAGGGCGGCGTCAGAAGAACGTCAACGTGGCGACTGAGCACGGTTTCGAGCGTCCGACGGCGCCGGTTATTCGGGACGTGGAGCTTCCGGAAATGCTCACCGTCGCGGATCTTGCGCAGCGGATGGCCGTCAAGGGTGGCGAAGTGCTCAAGCGCATGATGAAGCTGGGCGTCATGGCGACCATCAACCAGACGGTTGATCAGGACACCGCGATGATCATCGTCGAGGAAATGGGCCACAATCCGAAGCCTGTGAAGACTGAAACCGCCGAAGAGGCGCTGGTCGAGGAAGTGCGCGCCGACGAACAGGAAGTCGAGGGTGTGCCTCGTGCGCCTGTCGTGACCATCATGGGACACGTCGACCACGGCAAGACATCGCTGCTCGACTATATCCGCCGCACCAAGGTGCAGGCAGGTGAGGCTGGCGGCATCACGCAGCACATTGGCGCTTATCACGTAAAGCACGCCAAGGGCGCGATCACGTTCATTGACACGCCCGGACATGCGGCATTCACTCGCATGCGAGCGCGTGGCGCCCAGATTACCGATATCGCAATTCTGATCGTCGCGGCCGACGACGGTGTGATGCCCCAGACCAAGGAATCGATTCAGCACGCGCGTGCCGCCGGCGTACCGATTGTGGTCGCCGTGACCAAGATCGACGTCGAGAACGCCGATATGGACAAGGTCAAATCCGGTCTGTCCGCCGAGAACATCATCCCGGAAGACTGGGGTGGTGATACACAGATCGTGCCGGTATCGTCCAAGACAGGCGAAGGCGTGGATGAGCTGTTGGATGCGCTGCTGCTCCAGGCCGAGGTCAGCGAATTCAAGGCGCCGCTGGACGTACCGGCACGCGGCACGGTGATTGAGTCCAGTCTCGAGAAGGGGCGTGGCCCGGTCGCGACTATACTGGTCAAGGCTGGCATCCTCAGGCGCGGCGACAGCATTCTGGCGGGTCCGCATTTCGGCCGCGTCCGCGCCATGTTCAACGAGCTGGGCGAGCAGTTGCAAGAGGCCGGGCCGTCGATTCCGGTCGAGGTTCTGGGCCTGTCCGGCACGCCGGAGGCCGGCGACAATGCCTTTGTCGTGGCGGACGAGAAAAAAGCACGCGAGATTGCCGAGCAGCGCGAGGAACACCAGCGCGAAAACAAGTTGGCTCAGCAACAGGCCGCGCGCCTGGAAGAAGTGTTCTCGACGATTGGCGACGACGGCCCGGCCGAAGCCAAGGATCTCAACCTGGTCATCAAGGGTGACGTGCAGGGCAGCGTCGAGGCGCTGGTGGAGTCGCTGAAGAAGATTCCATCGGAAGAAGTCAGGATCCGTATTGTCTCGAGTGCGGTCGGTGGTATCAGCGAGTCCGACGTCGAGTTGTCGGTGGCCTCGCAGGCAATCATCATCGGCTTCAACGTGCGCGCCGATGCCAAGGCGCGTAAATCGATCCAGGAATCGGGCGTGGATGTGCGCTACTACAGCGTTATCTACGAAGCGATCCAGGATGTCACCGATGCGGTAAGCGGTCTGCTCGGTACAGAGATGCGCGAAGAGATCATTGGTCTGGCGCAGGTTCGCGACGTATTCCGCTCGTCCAAGCTGGGCGCCATCGCTGGCTGTATCGTGGCCGAGGGCAACGTCGTCCGCGGGCAGCCGATCCGCATATTGCGCGACAATGTGGTGATCTATGAGGGCGAACTGGAGTCGTTGCGTCGCCACAAGGACGACGTCAACCGCGTGCCGATGGGTACCGAGTGCGGTATCGGCGTCAAGAACTACAATGACATCAAGGCCGGCGACCAGATCGAGGTGTATGAGCGCACCGAGATCCAGCGCAAGGTCGTGAGCACGGAAACGGCCTGATTCGTGGGACGCGAATTCAAACGTCGGGATCGGGTGGCCGAGGAGCTCAAACGTGAACTCGGCATCCTGATTACAACGCATGTGAAGGATCCGCGAGTGCATCTGGCGGCGATCACCGGCGTTGAAGTTTCCACGGACTTGAAATATGCCAAGGTCCATGTCGGCACCTTCGATGTGACCGCTGGCGTCGAAAAGCCGGGGGAAGTGATAGCCGGGCTGACTGCGGCACGCGGCTACCTCAAGCGTGAACTGGGCAGGCGCCTTCGTCTGCGGGTCATGCCCGAGCTGACTTTCCTTGAAGATCCGACCGAGCGCGAAGCACAGCGCATGAGTCAGCTGATCGATGACGCCGTTGACGCTGACCGCCGTCACACGCCGGATGCGGCTTCGAGCGATGGGACGTCGTAGCAAGGGGCGCCAGATCGACGGCGTCGTACTGCTGGATAAACCCTTGAATCTATCGTCCAACGATGCGTTGCAACGAGTACGACAGGCGTTCGATGCGCGCAAGGGTGGGCACACTGGCAGCCTGGATCCGCTGGCGACCGGGCTGTTGCCGATCTGCCTCGGCGAAGCGACCAAGTTATCGTCTTACCTGCTGTCGGCGTCCAAGCGCTATCGGGTCACAGCCTGCGTCGGTCACGAGACCGAAACAGGAGATCTCGAGGGCGCACCGACCAGCACCAGTCAGCAGGCTGTTCCGCCGGCCGACGCGTTCGAGCGCCTGCTTGAGACTTTTCGCGGTGATCAAACCCAGATCCCGCCCATGTATTCGGCGCTCAAGGTCAATGGCAAGCCGCTCTACGCCTACGCGCGCGCCGGTCAGGTTATTGCGCGCGAGCCACGACCGATCTGTATCGAGCAGCTTGCCTGCGTCGATCGGGCAAGCGATCGATTTTCACTCGATGTCACGGTGTCTGGCGGTACTTATATCCGGACGCTCGTAGAGGACATCGCGCGTGCCTTCGATGGCCGGGCGCACGTTGTCGAGCTCCGGCGTACCGGCGTCGGCGCGTTGGGGATGCAGTATCCGATGGTGACGCTCGACACGTTGCAGAATGCAGCCGTCGATGCACCAGAGGCCCTGGGCCGATGGCTGTATCCATTGTCGATGCTTGTGTCCGATTGGCCGTCGGTCGGACTGGATGCAGCGCAGGCTGCGGCGATCGCGCAGGGCCAGCGCGTGGACCGCCACAGCGCCCCTTGCGATGCAGACACAAACGACGTATTCGTACTCCGGACTCAGGCCGGTGTGCTCGGCATCGGATTCCTGGACGCCGACGGCCGATTGGCACCCAAAAGATTGTTTGCACGGCCGCAGATCTGATGCGGTGGTTGCCGGTACTCAAAAGACCGGCAGTACTCGTTTTTCAGTGCTATACAGCAGACCTGCGAACGGCTAGAATATGTGCTCTTAAAACTACGGTCCCTCTCGCTTTATGCAAGCGGACGGGCTTTTTCCAAATCCGGCAGAATGCGTGTTGCTGATTTGGAAAAAGCCGGCTGGCTTCGCCTGGGGTGGCGGCCGTAGCCCATGTACTTGAATCAGGAGTAATCCATGGCCCTGTCGACCGAAGAAAAGGCCGCAGTCATAGAAAAACACGCTCGCGCAGCGGGCGACACCGGTTCGCCAGAGGTGCAGATTGCGCTTTTGACCACGCGAATCACTCAGTTGGGTTCGCATTTTGACAGCCACAAGGCGGATCATCATTCGCGCCGTGGGTTGCTCAAGATGGTCAATCAGCGTCGCAAGTTGCTCGACTATGTCAAGCGCCACGACGCGTCGCGTTACAAAACTATTATTCAGGACCTCGGTCTGCGCCGATAACATCGCGACTCCGAGCGTTTAGAGAAAGCGCCCCTCGGTCTCCCGGGTCGGGCGCTTTTTTGTTTCGAAAACCGAATCAGGAAAATCACGTGAGCCACGTCAAAGTAACCAGTCAGCAGACATTCCAGTACGGCGAGCACAGTGTCACGCTCGAAACCGGTGAGATTGCGCGTCAGGCCGACGGCGCAGTCAAGGTCAGCATGGGTGACACGGTGGTGCTGGTCACCGCCGTGGGCAAGAAGGAAGCCAGGGCCGATGCGGGCTTCTTCCCGCTAACCGTGAACTATCAGGAACGCACCTATGCCGGCGGCAAGATTCCCGGCGGCTTCTTCAAGCGCGAGGGTCGTCCCGGCGAGAAGGAGACCCTGACCTGTCGGCTGATCGATCGTCCAATCCGCCCGTTGTTTCCCAAGGGCTTCTATAACGAAGTCCAGATTGTTGCGACGGTCATGTCGGTGGATCCGGAGATCGACGGCGATATTCCGGCCATGATCGGTGCGTCTGCTGCGCTGGCGCTGTCGGGAATGCCGTTTGCCGGCCCTATTGGCGGCGCGCGGGTCGGCTATGCCGACGGCGATTTCATTCTTAACCCGAGTGCGACCCAGCTCAAGAGCAGCGAGCTCAACCTTGTGGTTGCGGGCACTTCGGATGCCGTACTGATGGTTGAATCGGAGGCCAAGCAGCTGTCCGAAGAGATTATGCTGGGTGCCGTGCTGTTCGGCCACGAGCAGCTCCAGGCCGCGATCAAGGCAATTGAGGCGCTGGCTGGCGAAGCAGGCAAGCCCTCCTGGGGCTGGACCGCAGCCGAGAAAGACGAGTCGTTGGCCGAGGCTGTAGCTCGTGTGGCCGGCGATGACGTCACCGCGGCTTATCAGATCGCCGACAAGCAGGAGCGCAGCGCGCGCCTGTCGGAGATCAAGACCAAGGTTGTCGACGAACTGGCAGCCGCCGAAGGCGCACAGGGCTACTCGGCAGATGACGTCAAGGGTGCCTTGGGCGCGCTCGAGAAGACCAGCGTGCGTTCACGTATCCTCGCGGGCCAGCCGCGTATAGACGGTCGCGATACGCGTACGGTTCGTCAGCTGACTATCAAGACCGGCGTGCTGCCGCGCACCCACGGCTCGGCGTTGTTTACGCGCGGCGAGACCCAGGCGTTGGTGGTTTCCACGCTGGGTACCGGCCGTGATGCGCAGATGATCGACGCGGTGGAAGGCAAGTACGACGATCCCTTCATGCTGCATTATAATTTCCCGCCGTACAGCGTAGGTGAGACCGGTTTCATGGGCAGCCCCAAGCGGCGTGAGATCGGCCACGGCAAGCTGGCCAAACGCGCCATCATGGGCGTGCTGCCGGATATGGAGAAGGAATTCCCCTACGTGATGCGCGTAGTCTCGGAAGTCACCGAGTCCAATGGTTCGTCCTCGATGGCGTCCGTCTGTGGTACCAGTCTGGCGCTGATGGATGCCGGCGTGCCGATCAAGGCGCCGGTGGCCGGCGTGGCCATGGGCCTGATCAAGGACGGCGACAAATTCGCTGTTTTAACCGATATTCTGGGCGACGAAGATCACCTCGGCGATATGGATTTCAAGGTAGCCGGTTCCAAGAACGGCATCACTGCGCTGCAGATGGATATCAAGATCGCCGGCATCACCCGTGAGATCATGGAAGTCGCGCTGGATCAGGCCAAGGAAGGTCGGCTGCATATCCTCGGCGCCATGGATGAAGCGATCGCTGCGCCGCGCGAGGAAGTGTCCGAGTGGGCGCCGCGTATCTTCACAATCAAGATTGACTCCGACAAGATTCGCGACGTGATCGGCAAGGGCGGCGCCACGATCCGCAGCATTACCGAAGAAACCGGTGCGAGTATTGACATCGAAGACGACGGCACGATCCATGTGGCCGCTGTCGACAAGTCCGCAGCCGATCTCGCAATCAAGCGTATCGAAGACATCACCCGCGACATCGAGGCGGGCCAGATCTACGAGGGCAAGATCGTGCGTATCGTCGACTTTGGCGCGTTCGTGAATCTTGTGCCGGGCCGGGACGGTCTGGTGCATATCTCCCAGATCGCGCCGCATCGGGTCGAAAAGGTCACCGACGAACTGTCTGAAGGCCAGGTAGTCAAGGTGAAAGTGCTGGAAGTTGACCGCCAAGGTCGTGTTCGTCTGTCGATGAAGGAATTGGCTGAAGAGGCGGACTCCGCCACCGAATGATCTGGCGAGTTGGTCGCTGATAAGGAAAAGCGCTCTAAGGAGCGCTTTTTTTGGTGCGCCCAGCATGGGCGCACTGTTGGAGGTGCAAGTCCTCCCGTGAGTTGATCACAACGAGCGAAGCGAAGCGCAACTGCGGAAGGGCGACCGACCGTGGGGAGGAAGCGTGGAGCGAAGCTGCGAGCCGACGAACAAGAACCGGATACAAGGCGTTGCCGAGCAGGGCGAGCGGGCCAAAAACCGGGAAGCTCTCGTGATCAAGGCGGAGCGGCGTAGATCCGGCGGTTGTGCAGTGACGGAGTGCGTTCTTACCTGGGGAGATCTCGCTGACGCTTGGTGAGGCATGGCATCAGACGCTCGGGCAACCGGGGCGAGTCGTGGCAGGCGCCGGTTCTGATCACCGAGGCAGAACCAATCGATAGTCCCGGTCCTTGAGTGGTGTACTGCAACGCAGCGTTCACGCGGGATACTGGCTATACTGAACTTCAGGATATTGATCAAGTGCCTGAACGGTGAAGGGCCGGGAGCGAACTTCCCGGCCCTTGAGACGATAGCTCAACCTCGCATGACTCCGGCCGCAGTGCAGAGGGCTCCCTGACTAGCAACGCGCTGATTACACAGCATTACGGCGCGGCGCCACTGGTGGTGATCAGGCCGTCTTGACCTCGATCTGCCGTGGGCGATGACTCTCTTTCTTCGGCAACACGACCGTGAGCTCTCCGTTGTCCATCTCGGCGCTAATCCTTTCCTTGTCGATTTCCCTGCCGAGTATGAACTGGCGGTAGTACTGGGAGCCGCGTATCTCGGCATAGGAGGCCGTCAGGCCTTCCGGCGTATCGACCCGGATATCGCCGCTGATGGTGAGCTCCGTACCGTCCACTTCGATGTTCAAGCCGTCCTTGCTGACGCCCGGCATATCGGCCACTACGCGGATTGCGTCGGCCTCCTCGTAAATGTCGGCAGGCGGCAGCAATGGACGCTCGGATCGCTGAGTTGCCACATTGCGCGATTGCCCTTGAGTTGCAACCTGCTGATCATCTGTATTTTTCCCTTGGCTCATGATGATCACCTCCTGCTTATTGTGCCTTGACTTCAATCTTGCGCCGCTTCTGCTCTGCGCGCTTGGGCAGTTTGATCTGTATCACGCCATCGCGTGAAAACGCCTCGGTCGCATCGCCGTCCACGCCCTCGGGCAGCGTCAGCACGCGTGAAAAATGGCCGCCCATCCGTTCGCGGCGATGGAATACCGGCCATTGCTCTGTGTCTGTGCCTTTGCCCGGAAGCCGGCGCTCCCCCCGCAGCGTGAGGACATTGTCCTGAATGGAAATATCCAATGCCTTCGGGTCGACGCCGGGGGCGAACACATAGACGTACACCGCATCATCGGTGGCGCCCAGATTCACCATGGGAAACGTGCCACGTGGTACAGCACGGATATCCGATGCGCCCCGATCCAGAAACGCATCGTCCAGCATCTCACGCAGCCAGTCTCGCCCGCCAAGCTGGGGCGTCGCGAACCGCCATAGATCTTCAAACATGATCAGTTACCTCCTTGCTAATAGAAGGATAATCACCTTGGCATCCTACCGGTAATAAGCCGTTCGGACACTCAATCGAAATAATAGATTCGATGGCGATAAATTCAAGAAGCCCGCTATAGGTTCAGCAAATGTTTGCTGAAAAGGAAGAGTCGAGCAACGAGCTCACCAGGCCCTAGTCAGCGTCGGCCTGTCGGAGCACCGTCCACGCGGGTTGTTGCATGACATTGCCTAGCGTGAGCGCACCGGCAAGCGCGATGGCACCGATGGCGAAAAGGATTGCGACCAACCAGACATCCCAGCGGATATGGTATTCCAGATGCAGAAAATGCGTGGCAATCACGCTAGCCCCGATCTGGGCAGCCGCTGCAGCCAACAGCGTGGTCGTCGTTCCGATGAACAGGCATTCGGCCCATACCGATTGCCGCAGCCATGTGCCGCGGGCGCCGATTGCGCGGAGTACGGCAGCTTCACGGCGACGGACGTCCCGGGTGGCACTCTGGGCCGCGACCAGAACAACGAGGCCCGCCAGCAAGGTGAAGCCGAACACCAGCTCCACGGCAAGGCTGACCTGATCGATGAGGTTTTCGATCTGGGCCAGCAGGCTGCCGATATCGATCACGCTGACGTTGGGAAAACGCTGTACCAGCTGTGCCATGATCTTGTGGTCATTGGGCGGCAGGAAAAAACCGGTAATGAGGCTTTGTGGATAATGGTCGAGCAGGCCGGGTGGGGCCAGCACGAAGAAATTCGGCTGCAGGCTCGACCAGTCGATGTGCCGAATGCTTGCCACGCGTACGGTCAGCGACTGGCCTGCGATGTCGAAGGCCAGCGTATCGCCGATTGATAGATCCAGGCGACGAGCTACCGAGTCGTCTAGTGATACCAGCGCCTTGCCTCGGTCCGCCGGCGTCCACCAATGCCCCTTGACCAGCTCGTTGTCGGCTTTCAGCCGAGCCATCCACGATAGATTAAGCGCCCGGCGCGACAGGCCACCCGCTGATTTGCGCAGTTCCGGAGACGCCGCAAGCGATTGCTTGTTCACACGAGTCAGGCGGGCCCGCACGATTGGATAGAACGTCGGACGCTGAATATCCTGACTGCTTAGAAAATCGCCGATTGGACCAGTCTGATCCGGCGTGATGTTGATCAGAAAACGGTTCGGCGCATCAGCCGATACACTGGCGCGCCAACTGTCCAGTAGGTCGCCGCGCACCACCACCAGCATGAAGATCAGTGTCAGTCCCATACCCAGCGCTACGCACTGGGCAATGGCGACACCGCGACGGCGCAGCAGGGCGTCTACGCCCAGCCGCAGGCCAGGTCCGAAACGGTTGCCGATGCGCGGCTGCACCCAGGCGAGTATCTTGAGCAACAGCCAGCCGCCCAGCGCGAAGACCAGCGCGCCGCCGACGACCGTGAGCAAGACCGCGGCGGTGAGTCCCAGGTCGTTCGTTGCGATCGCTGCCATGGCGCTCACGCTGATGCTGGCCGTCAGGTAGACCGGCCAGCGCCGGGCCGTATCGCCCTCGCTGCTGCGTGACAACACACGCGCCGGCGGGGTGCCCAGCGCGCTCGCGACAGCCGGCCAGGCAAAGCCGGCCAGCAGCGTGAAGGCTACCAACGGCGCAGGCCAGGCAGCCAGCACATGACCGACGGGTAGCGTCACGCCGAGCCCGGCGTGTACAACCAGCCCCAGGCCGAGCTCTGCCAACTCTCCAACCGCCAGCCCGATCGCCACTCCGCCCAAGCCTAGAAAGCCGAGCTGCCAGGCCAGGAGTTGGCGCAGCACGCCGCGGCCAGCGCCGAGCGTCTTGAGCAGGGCGATCTCATCCAGGCGTGCCCTTGCGTGTTGGCGTGCAGACAGCGCAATAGCGACCCCGGCCAGGACCACGGCGGCCAACGCCGAGAGATTCAGAAAGAGCCCGGCCTTGGCCAGCGCGCTCGAAAGCCCTCGATTGGCCTGGGCAGGTGTCTGCAGTCTTTCGCCGGCTGCCAGCGTTGGCGTCAGCGCCTGCTGTAGGTCGCGGATGTTGTTCCGGCTGGCGGCGATAAGTTCTGCGTAGTGAATACGCGAGCCGGGTCCAATCAGCCCAGTGGCAGCGATATCGGCGTTCGCGATCATCACCCGCGGGGCGATATTGATAAAACTCGGGCTGCGATCGGGTTCATCGACCAGCACCGCAGCAATTTTCGGGTGACTGTTACCCAGCGGCAGGGTCTGGCCCCTATGCAGATCTAGCCGGTCGAGCAGCGACTGATCAACCCATACCGCGCCCGACGGCGGCCCGTGTGATACGGCCTGGGTTGGTGTGCCCGGCGCACCTCGGCGTATCGTCAGCTGTCCGCGCAGCGGATAGGCGGGGCCTACGGCCTTGACTGCGACGAGCACCACGCGGTCGTGTGCGCTGATGGCACTGGGAAAGGTCGCTACCGGTGCCGTTCGCGCGTGATGACGTGCAAGAAGCGACAGGCGTTGGTCGCTGATCGGCGCGGTCAGCATCAGTTTGAGATCAGCCGCCAGCGTCTGGCTACCCTGAGTGCGCATGGCACCGTCGACGCGATCGGTGAGGCGCGTGACGGCGGTCACAGCCGCTACGGCTACCACCAAGGCGATCAACAATAGGCGCGTGGCGCCGCCAGCACGGAGCGCTGCCAGGGCCTGGCGCCAGGCCAGCCTCGCTGCCATCAAGGCCGATCGGTTCATGGCGCATTCTCGTCGGCCGTTTCGATACGACCGTCGGCTAGCTGCACGATACGGTCGCAGCGGGCCGCGAGCTTGTCATCGTGGGTCACCAGTACCAGCGTGGTGCCGGCATTGTTGTTCAGTGCGAATAGCAGGTCGATGACGTGCCGGCCGGTGTCCGAGTCCAGGTTGCCGGTGGGCTCATCCGCAAACAACACCTCGGGTTCGCAGGCAAATGCGCGGGCCAGCGCCACCCGCTGCTGTTCGCCACCGGAGAGCTGACGCGGCGTATGTTGAATCCGAGCACCCAGCCCCACTTGTTCGAGCAACACCGCAGCACGCGCGCGAGCACTGTCCGGCGCCGCGCCGGTCAATTCGAGCGGCAGCATCACGTTGGCCAGCGCCGAAAGGCTCGACAGCAGCTGGAAAGACTGAAACACGAATCCCACGCGACGAGCACGCCAGGCCGAGCGCGCATCCTCGTCGAGTTCTGTCAGCTCGGTGCCCAGAAGCTGGATCTGACCCTCGGACGGCACGTCCAGCCCTGCCAGTAACGCCAGCAGGGTAGACTTGCCCGAGCCTGAAGTGCCGACGATCGCCAAACGCTCGCCGTGGGCAACCTGCAGGCTGAGATGGTCGAGAATAGTCAGATGGCCGTGGCCGCTGTTGACGCGTTTGGCTATGTTGGATGCATTAATGGCAATCGGGGACGACATTGATTCGAAATCTCTTCGGGCAAACCGGTGGTTGGCCAACGGGCGCGGCCGCTTGCACCAGCCGGCTGCTGGCGCTTGTATTGTTGCTGTGGTGCGTGGCGCTGCCTGCCATGGCAGGTCCGCGGATCCTGGTGTTCGGTGACAGCCTTAGTGCTGCCCACGGTATACCGCAGGAAGCCGGCTGGGTGGCACTGCTCAAAAAACGATTGTCGGAGAACTATCCCTCAGCTTCGGTGGTGAATGCCAGCGTCAGCGGTGAAACCACCGCGGGCGGTCTGGCACGACTACCGGCCGCGCTCAAACGCGTCAAACCGGATATCGTTGTGCTCGAGCTGGGCGGAAACGACGGACTGCAGGCATTGCCGCTGGCGCGCATGCAGTGGAACCTCGGCACGATGATCAGCGACAGCCAGCGCGCCGGCGCCCGTGTGCTGCTGCTGGGCATGCGTATCCCGCCTAATTACGGGCCTGCCTATACGCGCAAGTTTCATGCTGTGTTCGACACGCTCGCCGAGCAGCGCCATCTGGCATATGACCCGTTCTTTCTCGCACCGATCGCCACCGATCGCAGCCAGTTTCAGGCCGACGGCATCCATCCGGTAGCTGCGGCCGAACCCGCATTGCTCGATCGCATCATGCAGACCCTCGGGCCACTGATTGCCAAGGCGACGACTACCCAACGCGCTTCTGACTCATAGTGCCGGGTTGGCCTCAGGTGAAATCCGGCGGCGACGTATAGCCGATGCCTGCGTCTGCCAGCGCTTTTGCAAAAGCAATGGTCGTGCGGTCCCGACCGTAGTCGCCTACGACCTGCAGGCCGACCGGGAGACCGCCGTCGGTGATACCGATCGGGACGACCGTGGCCGGCAGACCGGCCACGGTGGCCGGCGCAATCCAGCGGAACAGGTGGGTATACGGATACGGTTTACCGTCGATATCAATCCTGCGATCGAACAGATTTCCCTCGTGTGTATGCGGAATCGCCGGCACCGCTACGCTCGGCAGCAGTATCACGTCGTGATCGGCAAACAGACGATGCCAGTCGTAGCGTAGCCGCTGGCGTTGCTCATTGTCGGCGATCCAGGCGCGATGACTGTCGGTGGCGCGGGCCGAGAAGCCACCCAGCGTTCCCCGCCCGGTCTTGCGCAGCAGTGAGTAAAGCCTGGCGCCGCGTCTGGCCCGGGTGTAGAGCTTGTCCGGAATACTGCCGCCGATCATGGCATTGAGCAGCCGATCGTAGAGATCGTAGCTGTCATCGAAACCGCCGGGCAGGGTATCCAGCGGCTGGCTGACGGTGCCGTGACCGGCCATCGTGTCGACCACAGCCTGTAGTTTCGCAGCGACGGCTTCAGCAATCGGCGCGAACCGATCGGAAAACAGATACCCCACTCGAAATTCAGCGAGTTCGGTGGCAGCCGCTGGCGGCAGCTTGATCTGCCAGGCGCTGGCGTCGAGCTCGTCCGCCCCGGCGAGCACGCCGAGCGCCAGTTCGAGGTCGGTCGCGCTGCGGGCCAGCGGCCCAGCGACGCATAGATCCGGCTCGGCCTGGGTGCCGGGCGCGGCTGGCACATGTCCACGCAGCGGCACCAGGCCGTAACTCGGCTTGTGGCCATAGACGCCACACCAGGAAGCCGGCGTACGAATCGAACCAGCGAGGTCCGAGCCGATCTCTAGCGGTGTCAGGCCGGCCGCCAGCGCCGCAGCCGCGCCGCCCGATGAACCGCCCGAGGTGCGTTGGATATCCCACGGATTGCAGGTCGTGCCGTAGACCGGGTTATAGGTCTGTACGTCCTGTGCCATGCGCGGGGTATTGGTCTTGCCGAATATCACGGCGCCAGCATTCTTCAAACGGGATACGCAGACCGCATCGCGTCGACTGACGTAATCCTTGAGTTTCGGCTCGCCGACCACGGTTGGCATGCCCGCGACCTCGAAGGTGTCTTTCACCGTCATCGGCACGCCGTGCAGAGCCCCCCAGCTGTCACCGCGTGCCAGTGCCGCATCGGCTTCGTCGGCGTGGCGCCGCGCACCGTCGACATCCAAGGCAACCACGGCATTGATGGTCTGGTTGAAGGTATCCACACGCGCCAGATAATGCTCAAGCGCCTGGCGGCTGCCGATCTCTCCATTGGCAATCTGCTGTGCCAGGTCGCTGGCCGACAAATGGTGAATCTCGCTCATAAATAGGTCTCTGGAATCTGTCGGCGTGCCAGTGACGGCAGTCATCGATACGTGTGCTGTCAGGAACGAAATATTTTCGTAAACGAGCGGTGGAGCATACCAGCAGATGAGATGCCGGGGCGGCGGTCGAAACGCCGGTGAATGTCGTATGAGAACGGCTGAGGGGGGCGCGGTCTACCCGATGCACAAACCACATGCTTGAAAACCGCAGGGCATGCCGCATTTATTGCGCACAACTAATTTTCAGCGACGCGTGGTCGTCGCTTTGCCGAGGCGATCGCATGAGTGACTTGTTCAACCCCTGGACCATCGGCGATGTGACTTTTCGCAATCGCATCTTTGTCTCGCCGATGTGTCAGTACTCGGCAGAAGATGGCTTTCCCAACGACTGGCATTTCGTCCATCTCGGCAGCCGCGCCGTTGGTGGTGCTGGACTGGTGATGACCGAAGCCACGGCGGTGAGCCCCGATGGACGCATCACGCCCGGCGATCTGGGGCTCTGGAGCGACGATCACGTGGCCCAATTCAAGCGCAACGCTGATTTTATCAAGGCCCAGGGGGCGGCGGCCGGTATCCAGCTGGCACACGCTGGTCGCAAGGCCTCTTGTGTGGCGCCGTGGGACAGCGGCCGTGCGCTTACGGCCGATGAAGGCGCCTGGCAGACCGTGGGTCCAAGCGCGGTTGCTTTTTCGGAGAATTCGCCTACGCCAAAAGCGTTGAGCAAGGAAGAGATCGCTGAGCTCGTCGAGGCATTCGTCGCGGCGGCGCGCCGCGCTGATGCTGCTGGGATCGACGTTATCGAACTGCATGGGGCTCACGGTTATCTGTTGCACGAGTTCCAGTCGCCTTTGTCGAATCGGCGGGATGACGAATACGGTGGCAGTCTGGAGAACCGCGTACGTTTTTCGCTGGAAGTGGTGCGTGCGGTACGCAAGGTCTGGCCCAGGACCAAGCCGCTGTTCTTTCGTATCTCGGCCAACGACTGGGAAGAGGGCGGCTGGGATATGGAGCAGACCGTCCAATTTGCCCACTGGCTGAAAGCCGAAGGCGTTGACGTGCTCGATTGCTCCGGTGGTGGCAATACGCCGACCGCCAGGATTCCGGTGGGCCCCGGCTACCAGACCGAGTTCGCAGCACGGGTGAAGCAGGAAGTGGGTATCGCGACCGGCGCGGTTGGCATGATCACAGATCCGGTGCAGGCCGAGCATATTGTGCATTCCGGCCAGGCCGATTGTGTATTGCTGGCGCGCGAGCTGCTGCGCGACCCGTATTTTCCGCTGCGCGCGGCCGACGAGCTGCACGGTAAGGACAACGCCAGCCCGCCCCGGCAGTATGCGCGGGCGTTCTAGGCAGCAAAAACCAAGACAGGGTTATCCGCAGATTTGCGCAGATTAAAAGGATTGAAGACGAAGACAAAAGCCGCTCAACTCGTGTCACAGATGATCTGACCCGACGAGATTGCAGCGTAAGCAGGGTCGGTCTGAAAACTTGCCGTGTCCTTGTCCTTAATCTGCGAGAATCTGCGTCAATCTGCGTCAATCTGCGGATAAAATGCCTTCTGCTTCAGGGCTGGGGGTCAAAAGTATTTCAATAAAATCAGACATTAATGGCGTGCTTCATGAGGCTGTCGGACTCAAGCGCCTCGTAGCATAGCCTCACCCACGCCGGCCGCGGCTGGATTGCCGGCAGCAAGGCACGGGCCGCTGGATGCCAGTTATCATTGCATGATGAAACGACCGCGCTTTCTTCCCGACAATTTCGTGCTGGCGTTGTTGGCTGCCATTCTATCGGCCACTTTTTTGCCGATCAGCGGTGTAGCCGGGGCGATCTACAACCATGCAACGCTGGCTGCGATCGCGCTGCTGTTCTTCCTTCACGGTGCCAAGCTCTCGCGCAGCGCCATCGTTGCGGGGGCGTCGAACTGGCGGCTGCATCTATGCGTGCTCGCAGCCACTTTTGTCGTGTTTCCCCTGATTGGAATTTTGGCGCGGCCGTTTCTGACGTCGATCCTGCCGGCACAGCTTTATACCGGCTTGTTGTTTCTCTGCCTGCTGCCGTCGACCGTGCAGTCGTCGATCGCTTTTACCTCGATTGCCGGCGGCAACGTTTCGGCTGCGGTCTGCAGTGCGAGTCTGTCGAATCTGCTGGGTGTCGTGATTACGCCGTTGCTTGCCGGCCTGCTGATCGCAACCGATGCAGGTGCTGGCGTGTCGTTGTCAGCCGTCGGCCATATCGTGCTGGAGATTGTGGCGCCGTTTGCGGCGGGCCAGTTGCTGCGGCGCTGGATCGGCGGCTGGGTGGCAGCGCATCCGCGCCTGGTAAAGTTTGTCGATCAGGGGTCGATCGTGCTCGTGGTATACGGCGCCTTCAGTGCCTCGGTTGTGGAAGGGCTGTGGCATCAGATCCCGCTTTCGGCGCTGGCGATCCTGCTGGCTGTCGATCTGGGGCTGCTGGCGATTGTATTGCTGGTGACGTTCGGCGTTGGCCGGCAGCTGTTCGATCGTCAGGACCAGATCGTGTTGTTGTTCTGCGGCTCCAAGAAAAGCCTGGCCAGCGGCATTCCGATTGCCAAGGTGTTGTTTGCATCCGGCTCGCTGGGTGCCGTTGTGCTGCCGCTGATGTTGTTCCATCAGATCCAGCTGATTGCCTGTGCCTTCATTGCAAGGCGTTATGCATCATCTGCCTCGAGTTCGGACGATGCCGCAACCGCTCGGGGATAGGCCACTTGCAGATCGCCAGGGGCGTAGTTGGGCCATAGCCGGCATTGCCTTCATCGGCGGCCTGGGCGGCGGTGCGGTGTTTCCGATTCTGCCGGTAGTCGGCATGAGTCTGGGCATCTCGGATTTCATGATCGGTCTGATCCTGTCCGCAAACCGTCTTACGCGGCTGGCTTTCAACCCGGTAACCGGGACCCTGCTGGATCGTTTTGGGGCTCGTTGGCCAGTGACCGCAGGGCTGCTCCTGGAAACCGTCGGCACGCTGGTGTTCTGTCTGGCGCTGCGCTTGCCGCATCCGGCGGCCTGGTTCCTGCTTGGCCGTGTGATCTGGGGCATGGGCTCGTCGCTGATGCTGGTCGGCGCATTGGCGGCGGTGATGGCGATCGCCAGCGACGCGACTCGGGGCAGCATGACGGCGCGGGTGCGCACGGCGGTTAGCCTGGGTGCGCCGGGCGGGCTAGTGCTCGGCGGCTTGGTCGCTGATCTGGTCTCCAGCTCGGCGGCGTTTTTCGTCGCCTCTGCCCGGAGCCTGGCCGGTGCGTTGCTGGCGCCGTTTCTGGTTCCGGCTCAGGTCAGGCGACCTATGGAGCGCCCACGTCTGCAACGCTCGCGTAGTGCCAGCGCTCGGCGTCGGCGGGTCGACTGGCGCCGTATTCTGCGTGTGCCGACGCTGCGCGTGATCTGGGCCGCGAATGCGCTGCAGTTTCTGGCGGTTTCTGGTGTGCTGTTGGCCACCACGGCCGTATTGGTCGAGCATCGAGCGCTGTTTGTGTTCGGTCTGGACGCCCAGGGCAGTGCAGGCATCTTGATGGCGGTGGTGATTGGGGCGCGCGGCGCGGCATCGCTGGCCTGTGGCAGCTATCTGGATCGGTCGACGTATCGGACGCGGCTCCTGCTGCCGGCCATGCTTCTGGTGGCTGTTGGGTTCGTGCTGCTTGGCCAGGCGATGAACGTAGAGGTAGCCGTGGTCGCGCTGTTGCTGGTCGGCATCGGTTCCGGCGGGCTGAGCATTCCGATGATCACGCTGTTAGGCGATGTCACACCGGCGCGTCTGCAAGGCCGGGCACTGTCGGTGTACCAGTTATCTTCGGATTTCGGCGGCGCGATCGGGCCGGCTTTCGGCCTGGTGCTTGGGCCGCTGATCGGCTATGACTGGGTCTACGGCCTGGTGGGTGTGGCGATTCTCGGCATGGCGCTGCCGCTGCGGATTCTGATCACGGCAGACAAGCGTCGTTTGGTCTGAATTCAACCCTTCAAGCCAGCCGCTCCTGGCTGATGATCTGCATCCGATCATCGACGAATACCGCGTGTGCCTTTACGACATCGGCGTTGATCGACAGACGGATGTGATGTCGACGCGAGCCGTGGCCTTCAATGCGGGGGACACGAGCTGCATTGATATAGAGCGTGTTGTCGCGACGTAGTGAGGTCTGGCGCCACTCGCCGGTGTGTTTGCTGCGATGATGCATATGCCCGGCGATGACCGCGCTCACGCGATGGCCGGTGGCGCGGGCATGATCTATTGCCACTTTGAGATCCGGATCGCCAAAATCGCCTCGCCCCGGATCGAAATCACAGCCGTAGAGCGAATCGGGCGTGTCACCCAGGCCGGCCGGCCCGTTGTGGGCCAGAAACACCAGATCGACCGGGCTGTCATTCACGAGCGCGCACAGCCGCTGCTGACTGGTCTGAAAATCATCGACGCCAAAGGCTCGTTTCAGATAAGGCCGAAAATAAGGCCGGTCCGGGCCCATGGCATGGGGGCGCGCAATGATCAGCCCGAGGTTATCGGCCAGGGTCACGCGGTTGTAGCCGCCCAGTCTGACAGGGCCGAGCGCGGCGGCGAGTCGGGCCACGCGCCAGCGCATGCCGACCGCACCCACTCTTGCCGCCAGCGGCCGGGATTTCAGTTCGGCCACGAGCTGGAACAGAGTCACCGCATCGTGGTTGCCGGGGATCACCCAGGACGGCTTGGTCAGTTCAGCCAGTCGGCGAGCAACAGGCAGGCTGCCGGTGATACGCGCCAGATCGCCAACGAATAGAAGGCTGTCGTAATCCGAGTTATTGAAGAACGCGGTGTCGTGGGTATCCCACGCGGCATGTATGTCGCCGACGATACCGATCTGCATGTCTGCCGGTTTAATCGTTCGCCGTGAGGTCGTCAAGTAGAGCGTGGACGCGATAGACTTTCTAAAAGACCCACATGAAGAAAACGATGATGCACAACCGCTCGCGCCGCTGTTTTCTGAAAACGGTCGCTGCTACCGGCACTGCCGCTGTTCCCCTGTTGGCGCTGTCCTCGCGCGACGCGTCCGCAGCCAAGGCTGAGCATTTGGTCGTTCAGTATCGGGACACGCCCAGAAACGGCCACTTCTGCGCTCAGTGCAAATACTTCGAAGTGGGCGAATCAGAGGACAGCAATCAGTGCCAGATTGTGCAAAGTCCGATTGCTTCGAAGGGTTGGTGCTCGGTGTTTCATCCGCGGAGTTAGCGCTTTGTCGACAACCGTGCATCTGCGATCCTCCAACGTCGTCCGTCGTCTGGCCCCATCGCGTAAACTGCGATCGCGCGGGCGGCTGGGTCGACGGTAACCGTTATTCGCCCTGTATCCTGACTGCTGTTCAAGCCCGGCTCAATGTGCCGTACAGAGATCTTTCATGTCCGAAACCCAAACCGCAGGAACGCTCGAACAGGCCGGGCCGCGACGTACCGTGGTCTGCGACAACCGTCGCTTTGTCATTCTTGGTACGGCCCATGTCTCGCGCGCGAGCGCCGAGGAAGTGCGCGCCGAGATCGAGTCGGGCCGCTACGACGCGGTCGCCATCGAACTCTGCGATGCGCGTCATGCGGCGTTGACCCGTGGCGACGAGGTCGCCCAGATGGACCTGTTCCAGGTGCTGCGCCAAGGCAAGGCGGGCATGGTCGCGGCCAATCTCGCGCTGGGGGCCTATCAGCAACGGCTGGCCGATCAATTCGGTATCGAGCCGGGCGCGGAAATGCGGGCGGCTATTGCCGGCAGCGAATCCGCGGGCCTGCCGCTGGCGCTGATCGATCGCAACATCGGTATCACGCTGAAGCGGGTCTATCGGGGAATTCCCTGGTGGCAGCGCGTCAGCACGCTGGCCGCGCTGGCCGCGAGTCTGGTGTCCAGCGACAAGATCAGCGAAGAAGATATCGAAAAACTCAAGGAGGGCGACATGCTGGAGTCGACCTTCAACGAGTTCGCCCAGGAATCCGAGGCGATGCACGAAGCGCTGATCGATGAGCGTGATCGGTACATGGCAGCACAGCTGCTCGAACAGGGCCTGCCTGGCACCACACTGGTCGTCATTGGAGCCGGCCATCTCAAGGGAATGGCCGCGTATCTGGAAGCCGGCATGCAAAATCCCGCCGATACCATCGTGTCACTGGACAACGTCCCGCCCGGTGCGCGCTGGGTGAAATGGATTCCGTGGCTGATTGTGGTCGCCATCTTCGCGGGCTTTGCGCTGGGTTTTTCACGCAGCACCGGGCTTGGCCAGCAACTGGTGATCGAGTGGATCGTGATCAACGGCGCGCTGTCGGCGCTTGGCGCGTTGATCGCGCTCGGGCATCCGTTGACTATCGTCACCGCCTTCATTGCTGCGCCTATCACCTCGCTCAATCCGACCATTGGCGCCGGCATGGTGACGGCCGCCGCCGAACTGTGGCTGCGCAAGCCACGGGTCGGCGATTTCTCTACCCTTAAGCAGGATGTGACCAGCGTGCGCGGCTGGTGGCGAAACCGCGTATCGCGCACGCTGCTGGTATTTCTGTTTTCGACAATCGGTTCGGCGATTGGTACCTACGTCGCCGGTTTCCGTATCTTCGGGCAGTTATTTGGTCACTGAACGGACGGAGTCATAAAGACTTTGTTAACTTCGTTGATAAGACCGTATCGTTATACCGAGGAATCAAACACCCAGGCCTGAACGGCACGAGGCAATAGGCAGACGATGTTTGAGTTCAAGGATATCGAGATGCTTCGGGATGTGGTCAGAGCCGGCGGCTTTCGTGCGGCGGCCCAAAAATACGAACTGTCACAGTCGGTCATTTCTGCCCGGATATCGACCCTCGAAAAACGCCTGGGGGTGCCGCTGTTTGATCGTGCCAACCGTCGGGTACGGCTGACCGCAAGCGGCCGTCGTTTTCTCGAAGAAAGTCAGCGGCTACTGAGAGGGCGCGATCGGATCTGGCAGGAAATGACCCATGCCGGCGGGCTGAGCGGCACGGTGCGCATTGGTGTGGCAGAAACCATCGTTCACACGCTGCTGACCGATACCCTCAACGCGTTGAAAAACGACTTTCCGATGGTACGCTTCGAGCTGGCTGTGGATACTTCCATGAACCTGGCCGGTGCGCTGGCCGACGATGTCCTGGACGTGGTGATTCTGCTGCGTGAATCGGTGCCCCGGGGCGCGACAGGGGTTTCATTGAAACCGGTCAGGCTGGGCTGGTATTGCCCCGAGCATATGGTTCTTCCCGACCATCCGTTGTCTCTGGCAGAGCTGGCGCAATACGCCATTGTGACTTTTTCCAAGACTACGCTGCCGTTCCGGGAAATCGAAAGCCGCTTTTCTGCGCCCGATGTGCCTAGTCCGTCGCTGCACGGCTCGGCTTCGCTGTCGACCGTCAAGCACCTGGTCAGTAGCGGTTTCGGCATCGGCGTTTTACCCGTGTCCATGGCTGAAACCAGCAGTGACTCGGATCGGACCAAACCCATCCGGGTGCAGGCGGAGGCATCGCTGACGGATCTTCAGTTCGTGATCAGCTACTTTCCGGAGCGTAACCGGGAAATTGGCGAGGCAGTCGCAAATACCGCGCGGGCCTTCGATCACAATGATCGTTAAATACGATCTATTTATAGACAAATTGATAGCTTATATAGATCACAAAAGTTTTTTATCGTAGCGTCATCGACAATCATCGGATCGGCCCATGGCCATCGACGACAGCGCCCCGGCACCGAACTCTGAACGCGCCGCTTGTATTTCACCGCTGGCGTCGCGCCGAGCCATTCGCGCGGGTCGCGTTCAGGGTTCGACGGCTGGCTTCGCGCCGGGCTATCTGCAAGGCAATCTGGCCATCCTGCCCAAGGCGTTGGCCGATGATTTTCTACAGTTCTGCGTCCGCAATCCCAAGCCCTGTCCCCTGATCGGGGTATCCGAGCCGGGTTCGCCGCATATTCCCGCGCTGGGCCAGGATCTGGATATCCGCACCGACCTGCCGGGCTATCGCGTATTTCGCGCGAGCACGGACTATGAGCGGGTCAGCGATTTGTGCGAGATATGGCGCAGCGATCTGGTGACCTTTGTGCTGGGTTGCTCTTTCACATTCGAGGACGCGCTCATGCGGGCCGGTGTGCCGCTGCGCCATATCGATCACGGCCGCAACGTGCCTATGTACGAAACCAATATGCCGACCGCTGCAGCCGGGCGCTTCCATGGTCCGACGGTGGTTTCCATGCGCTCCTTCAAGCCGTCGAATGCGATCAAGGCCATTCTTTATTCCGACCGCTATCGGCTCGCCCACGGTGCACCGCTGCATATCGGTCAGCCCGAAGCGATCGGCATCCAGGATCTGTCGAAACCGGACTTCGGCGATGCGCCCGTTCTCGAAGAGGGCGATATTCCGGTGTTCTGGGCTTGCGGCGTGACGCCGCAGGTAGCGATTCGCAACGCTCGCCCTGATTTCGCGATCACCCATGAGCCGGGCATGATGCTGATTACCGACGTATCCGCCGAAGCGGCGGAGTTTTCGGTGATGGCAACGCCCGCATAAACGTTGATAAATACCAGTTCGAACTCCCGATAAATCGATATAAGCAGACAGGGGAAGTACTGATGAAAAGATCATTACACGTTCTTTTAGCCGCGGTTGCGCTGGGTGCTGTCGTGCTGACATCGACCGCAAACGCCAAGGAGCTGTCGGTAGTCGGCAGTTGGAGCAGCCTGCCACTGCACAAGAAGTTCGAAGTGCCTTTCTGGACCAAGGACCTGCCCGCCGACTCCGGCGGCAAGATTTCCGTCAGGATGACGACCTTTGACCAGATGGGCATCAAGGGCAGCGACGTGTTTCGCTTGCTCAGCAGCGGTGTGTTCGACGTCGGCATGACCGTCGCCGACTATGAGGTTGGCGACGCGCCAGCGCTGCAAGGCGTGGATGTGCCGATGGTTGCCACCACCGCGGCTCAGGCGCAGGCCATGGTCAAGGCGGCCCGGCCGATGGTCGATGACATCATGAAGCAGCAGTTCAACGCCAAGGTGCTGGCGATCGCGCCTTATCCGCCCCAGGTGGTGTTCTGCAAGGGCGACATCAAATCACTGGCCGACCTCAAGGGCAAAAAGGTGCGGGGCTCCGGTCGCATGACCACCGATTTTCTCAAGGCGCTCGGAGCGACCGGCGTCAACCTGCCGTTCTCGGAGGTGCCAGGCGCGCTGCAGCGGGGCGTGATTGACTGCGCGGTGACCGGCGCTGGTTCCGGTTACAGCGCCGGCTGGTACCAGGTCAGCCACAGCCTGTTGCCCATTCCGCTGGGCGGCTGGGACCCGGTGATCACCGCCATGAACATGAACAGCTGGAACAGCCTGTCACCCAAGATGCAGCAGCTGATAACCAGCAACATCAAGAGCCAGTTCGAAGAACCGGCCTGGCAGGCCGCGTCCGGTGCGCTGAAGAACAACATTGCCTGCCTGACCGGCAACGGTACTTGCTCCTCTGGCAAGCCAGCCCATATGAAGCTGGTCAAGGTGAGTCCGGCTGATATAGCCAAGGCCCGCAAGATTCTGCATGACAAGGTGCTGCCCGAATGGGCCGCCCATACCGACAGGAAATGGATTGTGCGTTGGAATCAAACCGTCGGGAAAACGGTTGGCGTGCAAGTGCCTTTGAACTAGGCCCTGGTCGTTTTGATCCGGAGTCCGGTCGGGCTCCGGAATTCACGCACGGAAGAGGGCTTTGTCATGATTGATCGTATGATTGGCGTTATCCGGCGCATCAACCGCGTTATCGCGATGGCAGCCGGTATTGCCCTGATCGGCTGCGTGCTGTTGATACTCGTCGCCGTGCTGCTACGAAAATGCGGCATCGCATTCGGCGGTTCGTCGGAAATCTCCGGCTACGTCATGGCCGGTGTCGCCAGTTGGGGGATGTCATTCACCCTGACCGAGCTGGCCCATGTGCGTATCGATCTGATCCGGCTGCGGCTGCGGCCGATCGGCAAGGCGATGCTGGATCTGATTGCGATCCTGGCGGTGGCCGCCACCGCGGTGACCATCGCTTTCCAGTGCTGGCCGGTGCTGCACACGACGTTGACCAATCACGCGCGAGCGAACACTTCCATGGCGACCCCGTTGTGGATTCCACAGTCGATCTGGTTTGCCGGTTGGATATGGTTTGCCCTCAGCTCCAGCCTGCTGGTGCTGCTGACTGTGCTGCTACTGGCACGGGGTGACCTGCAGCGGGCTGATGCGCTGGTCGGTGCGCGCAGCGAGATGGAGCTCGAGCAGTGATTCTGGCGCTGAGTCTGTCCCTGCTGGGGTTGCTGGCACTGTCGATACCGGTCGGCATTGTCCTGTTCCTGCTCGGCTTTGGCATTAGCCAGTTCTTTTCGTTTTTCCCCCTGATGCGGGCGCTGGGGCAGGTGGTCTGGTCGTCGTCGGATTCGTCGACATTGATCGCCATTCCTTTTTTCGTGCTGCTGGGAGAGATTCTGGTACGTGGCGGAATTGCCACTAACACCTATGCCGCGCTGGACAAGTGGTTCTCCTGGCTGCCGGGCGGTCTTATCCACGCCAACATCGGCACCGCCACCATGTTCTCGGCCACGTCGGGCTCATCGGTGGCCACCGCTGCGACCGTGGCCACAGTCGCCATGCCCCAGGCAGAAAGGCTCGGCTACGACCCCAAGCTGTTTTCAGGCGCGATCGCTGCCGGCGGCACGCTCGGCATCATGATTCCGCCATCGATCAACCTGATCGTATACGGCTTTTTGACTCAGACGTCGATTCCGCAGCTGTTTCTAGCCGGCCTCGTGCCGGGCCTGTTGATGGCATTGGTTTTTGTTATCGTCACCGCGGTGCTCTGCACCATCAAACCGTCGCTCGGCGGCGAAAGCCGTTCCTTTGGATGGGGCGAGCGGCTGGCGAGCCTGGTTCATCTGCTGCCCATCGCAGTTCTGTTTTTCGTGGTGGTCGGCGCCATCTATGCCGGTTGGGCCACGCCGACTGAGTCGGCGGCCATCGGGGTCGTGATGGCACTCGTGATCGTGGCCGCCAACGGGGGTATTTCCCGCGACATGTTCGGATCGAGCCTGGTCGGCACAGTGCGCATTACTTCCATGATCACGCTGGTGATCATGGGTGCCTACTTTCTCAACTTCACTCTGACCTCGGCCGGTCTGGGCCAGCTGCTCACAAACACCCTCAGCAACCTGCATTTCGGCCCGCTGGGAACGCTGGCGGTGATTATCGGGATGTATATCGTGCTGGGTTTCTTCATCGAAACCCTGTCGCTGATGGTAGCGACCATTCCCATCGTCGTGCCGATCATCATCCAACTGGGTTTTGACAAGGTGTGGTTCGGCATCCTCCTGATCGTGATGATCGAGATGGCGTTGATTACTCCACCCGTGGGCCTGAATCTCTACGTGGTTCAGAGCGCGCGCAAGTCCGGCAGCATGACCGATGTCATGCTGGGCACCATTCCCTATGTGCTGGTGATGCTGGCGATGTTGGTGATGCTGATCGTCGTTCCCGGTCTGGCACTGTATCTGCCCACGCATTTCGGGTAATGCGGTATGAATCCTTGCCCCTGCTGGCGAGCGCTAACAACCCGACGACCCGCGCAGTTTCGGCCCAGGTGAGTGAGTATCAATGGCTAAGACACTTCAATTCAGTCTCGATGGCACGCCGACAACCTTCGAGTTCAGCCACTGTACGGTAGCGGGCTGGACCGGGCGCGACCAGAGCGCCATCCAGCATCATATTAATGAGCTGGCCGCCCTGGGCGTGACGCCGCCGTCCAATGTGCCACTTTATTACCGGGTCACACGCGGCATCCTGACGCAAGCGCCGGTGATTGAGGTGGTCGGCCGCGGCAGCTCCGGCGAGGTCGAGCCTTTTATCGTGGCCCAGGCAGGCGCGTTATATCTGGGCCTGGCCTCCGACCATACCGACCGTGAACTGGAAAGCCATTCGGTGGCGCTGTCCAAGCAGATATGTCCGAAGCCGGTGGCAGGCGAACTCTGGCGATTCGAGGATGTCGCAGACCATCTCGAACGCCTTGAATTGCGCTCGTGGATCCAGGAAAGCGACGGCGACGACTGGACGCTTTATCAGTGCGGCACATTGGCGGCGATTTGTCCGCTCGACCGGCTGATCGCCGATGCGGGTATTTGCCAGGCCGCAGGCAATGGTTCGGTGGCTGGCCTGTTGTGTGGGACCCTCGGTGTGACAGACGGCGTGCGCCCCGCGCGAGCCTTTCGCATGGCGCTGCATGACCCGGTGCGCGATCGGACCATAAAGCATGGCTATGAAGTCATCGAACTGCCGGTCGTGGCTTGAGGAGCCTGTGGTCGGTGTGAAAGGCCCCATGACACTGGTACGATCATAAAGCGTGCTCGGAGTAGGCTACTGGGGGCTAAGGGTGACTAGAGAAGAGTTGCAAACAATTATCGCTTTTGCGGAGAAAGGACGCGGCTTCTCAACGGAGCATCTGGGAATTACGGAGCCGATTTGGGATATGGTGCTGTTCGTCATGCGGCGCCATCTGGAAAACAAGCTGGTGACGGTGACCAGCCTGGCCCAATGTACCAATTTTCCGTACACCACAGCCGTACGAAAAATCGACCATATGATCGAGGAAGGCTTGGTCATCAAGCGTGCTCGCACCGTGACTGGCAAATCATTCTCTCTGCACCCAAGCGAAGAACTGGTCGGCCGGTTTCATCAATACGCACTAGATATGAAGCATCTCGTGGCGACGACGTTTGGCTTCCCCATGGATGAGGAGGGCCGTGGCAATTACTATTTCGGTGCATCTTACCTTGCTGCCAATATCATCCCCGCGCCGACTGTTCTGAGGCAAGGTATCGGCGTCGACAATACCTTGCGCTTCCTGACAAACGACGACCAGACTTTTCTTATCCTGCAGCGAGTCACCGGAGATCTTGAGCAGTGGCTGGGCGGCCATGTCGATATCACCGTTGTCGGTCTGGACCAACTACGTGAACTCACCTTGGAGAATGCAAGCGAGGAGTTGTCCAATTACGACATTATCGATTTCGATCTGCCGTGGCTTGGCGAGTATCACCGCGGCAACGTGTTGCACCCGATAGATGATCTAGTAGCCCTCGGTAATTTCAATCCTTCAGATTTCCAGCCTGCGGCCTGGGATGCGTCCTCGTATGATGGCGTGCAGTATGGCGTGCCGATCGAGCCCACCCCGGAGCTTCTGTTCTATCGGCGCGATATCCTCGAGGCAGAGGATATCGAACCGCCAGAAACGACAGATAATCTACTGGAAGCGCTCTCTACACTGCGCAGGAGACGTCCGGACCTTGGTGGAATAACGTTCTGTGCCGCCGCTGGGGCCCCGATTGCCCATATGTTCATGCAGATCATGGGGGACTTTGGCCGTCCGCCAATTGATTTGCCATTTGTGAACGGTGACTTCGATCTTTCCTGCATTCAGGGCGAACACATGCGCCCCTGCATCGACACGCCAGAAGGCCTTGCTGCGGCCGACTATCTTCTGAGGCTAAAGGATTTTGCGCCAAGTGACATCCTTGAGCTGGCCTGGGACGAGACCGTGCAGCGGTTCAGTGATGGCGACGTGGCATTCGCCTATGCTTGGTCCGGCCGTGCAGCGCGCTTCGATCTGAACCCCGAATCGCCGGCCTATCGAAAGGCCGGCTACCTGGCCCACCCGCATGGGGCGGGAGGAACCAGCATATCTCCAATGGGTGGCTATGCATTCGGGATCCCGGCCAATATTGCGCCGGAACGTGTTGATCTGGCTTGGCGCGTGATCAAATATCTCACGTCCCCTGCAGTGACGAAATTTTATATGCAGAAGGGGTGCCTTGTGAGTCCCCGTTTCAGCGTCAACGCTGACCCGGAGGTTAGAAACATGAGCCAGATCATCGAGACAGTCGATAACCTGGCGCAGCAGGGTCGACTCAAGTTCTGGCAGCGGCCGCCAGTGCCCGAATTCAATGACATCGTGCGCGTTCTCGGCCGAGAGATACATGACATGATGCGTGGTGACGTCACACCATCCCATGCGCTGTCACGAGCCCAGTCGCAAATCGATCAACTAATGCGTGCTCACCGCCATTACTGAAACATATGGCGCTGCTGGAGCGTTCTGGAATTAGGGCTGCCTGTTGTTGATACCGGTTCCAATTGGACGACTAGCGGCCGCCGCCGCATCTTGCAGTGCCAGCGTTGTCGTGGTCAGGGCATCGTCACGGCCGGCACAAGCTGCCATGCGACCCAGCTCGTTGTAACGGTCTGCTTCCTGACCACGCATCTGCTCCTGCACGCCAGAAATATATCCCGGTCCTGTAACTCATGCGCCAGTTCGGCATGAGCTGGCGAACCGCCTGGCGTCTCAATCGCAAGCACAAACTCCCGCGGCTCATGGCCGATAGGTTAGCTGCTCGCTGTTGAGGTTGACTACGCATAGCAGCTGGTGCCCTGTGAAACCAGATGACGACGGCAAGGCTGATCGTCTCCTCTATTTTGTTCTCGATGGGGATTCCCATTGTGAATGCCTTCCAGCTAGTGACTTGCTCCCTTGAGTGCTAGTTTTCTCGGACAGCGCTGGGTAAAAAAGCGTTTACAGAAAGACCAAGCCATTCTGAGGAGGAAATCATGAATTTTTACACTTTTAGACGCGTTATTGCAGTTGTGGCGCTGGCCGGATTTGCGTTGAGCGCTGCGGCTGCTGATCAACCCGATTGGCTTAAGGGGCCCCTGAAAAAGCCGCTCGATCAGATTCGGCTCGGAATCACGGTGCTGTATCCGGAATCAAATTCCTATCAGGCGCGTTATGCGGATACGGCGGCCGAATATACCAAGCAGCTGGGCGTCAAGGCCACAATCATGGATCCGCAGGGCGACCCCTCCAAACAGTTCAGCCAGATTCAAAACCTGATCGCTGAGCACGTGGATGCAATGGTGGTCTGGCCAACGAGCGCTGTGGCGGTGACACCGGCGATTCGCCGCGCGCACGCGGCAGGCATTCCCGTGATCATTTCCAATTCGCACATCGAGAAATCAGCACGCAAATATACCGTGGCCTTTACTGGCCCGGACGATTGTGGACAGGCCCGCAAAGCAGCCGAGATGTTGGTCAAGGCGCTCAATGACAAGGGACAGATTGTCCTGGTGCTTGGCACGCCTGGCTACGCCACAGCGATGATCCGTGAATCCTGTTTCCTGGATGTCATCAAGAAGCACCCCGAGATCAAGGTTCTCGATAAACAGCCGGCCGACTGGAATCGCGGTAAGGCCCAGTCGGTCATGGAGGCCTACCTGACCAAATACGGTAAGAAAATCGATGGCGTTTACGCCGAGGATGACGGCATGGGTCTGGGTGTCCTCAATGCCATTCAGGGTGCGGGAATAAAGAAGGGTCGCATCAAGCTGGTGACGGCGAACATGTTCCGTCAGGGCTACACAGCCATCAAGAACGGATGGGAAACGGGTTCTGTCTGGCAGTCGCCCAGTGATGACGCAAAACTTGCGATCCAGACAGCGATTCGTGTTGCCGAAGGCAAGCCTGTTCCGAAGGTGCAGCATATTCCGACGCCCAAGGTTGATGCCGAAACCATCAAGAACTTTAGTCAGCCTACGTGGTAGGCACTTGAGACGATTGGCTTTAATTTGGACATTTTTACTTAGGGGTGAATTTTGAGCGGAAAAATTTTCAGTTTGGAAAATCGTGTGGCCGTAGTCACGGGTGCTGGTCGCGGGATTGGCTTTGCGATAGCCAGAACATTGGCAGAGGCGGGCGCGACGGTGGTTGTAGCGGAGTTGAATCCGGAGTTGGGTCAAAAGGCGGTGCTGGCGCTAGCTGACCTAGGTTACCAAGCGAGTTTCGTGCCGGTCAACGTTGCGGATTCTGAAGCCGTGAAGTGGGCCGCAGAGCAAGTTATCAGTACCCAGGGACGAGTCGATGTGCTGGTTAATAATGCCGGAATCTGTATCAACGCTGATGCACTGGAAACAACCGACGAGACATGGGCGCGACAGATGGAGGTCAATCTAAGCGGCGTGTTTTACTGCTGTCGCGAGTTCGGTCGGCACATGGTTGAACAGCGAAGCGGAAGCATCGTCAACATCTCCTCTATGGCGGGTGTAGTAGATGTCAGGCCCCAGTCGCATGTCGCGTACAGCGTTTCCAAGGCCGGCGTCGCGCATTTGGCCCGTGTGCTTGCATCAGAGTGGGCGCCGCACGGTGTGCGTGTCAACGCAGTCGGCCCGGGCTACGTGGCGACGGATATGCCCCTGGCTGCAGGTCGGAACGGTGGCCTGATGGAGGCCTGGATGTCGAATGTCCCGATAGGACGCATGAGTGAACCCGAGGAGATTTCCAGCGTCGTCCTCTTTCTGGCGAGCGATGCCGCGAGTAGCGTCACGGGCCATCTTCTGATGGCCGATGGTGGCTACACCGTGTGGTAGCCGGAAAGCCACGATTGCGCCTCAGCTGCGTGCGCAGGGCGGATATGCAACCGAAAATCCGTCGCTGAATCCAACGGTTCTGGCACAAAGTTTACGCAGATATCTGGCAGGAACAGTCACCTGCCGAGGCGTTTTATTTTGACTAAATAGAGTGCTGTTTACACATACCAGTACTGATCTCGGACTCGGAAAATATTCAGTTTGGATAATCTCCAAAGCGGAATAACTGCCTATTCCAATATTAAAAAACTGGACCGATAATCGAAGCATAAGTTTCGAATAGCCCGATTCGCCCAAAAAAATCCAAACGGGCAGGTCGCGAGAGGACGGACGAGGGGTTTCTTTATGGTTGAGCGAAAAGTGGGTAAAGGCATTCCGGGACTCTGTGGAACGGATCATATTGGATTCACCGTGCCAAACCTCGACGAGGCAGTTGCGTTCTTTCGTGATGTGATCGGCTGTGAGGTGTTTTATCCCATGGGGCCAATATCGGCCGGAGACGATTGGATGGAACGGCGACTGAATGTTGATCCAAAGGCTCGTATCAAGGGAATCCGACTGCTGCGTTGTGGGAGTGGTTCGAACTTCGAGGTGTTCGAATATGAGGCCCCTGGACAGGCGCAGGAGCCGCCGCGCAACAGCGATATTGGTGGCCACCATCTGGCGTTCTACGTGGACGATATGGAGAAGGCAGTTGCCTATGTGCGTGGCCATGGCCTGACTGTTCTTGGTGACCCCGAGTACAAGACGCGGGGGCCTAGTGCCGGTGAGGCATGGGTGTATTTCCTCACGCCCTGGGGCATGCAGTTGGAACTGGTGAGCTATCCAGAGGGCAAGGCTTATGAAACGGAGTATCGCGGACGGCTTTGGCACGCGAAATTTCCAAGCGACTAACATTTCGAGATCAGCTTCTCGGGCCGCCACTGACCAACATACGACAGATACTGACCATGGATACGGTCAAAAGTAGAGAGATTGCGGCAAGGCCCCACTAAATACAATTTGCTTTAACTGCAGGTGATAGCCAAGCGGCAGCACCGGTGGAGGAGATAAAAAGCAGTGGACGCATTAATCAAGCGGATGAATTTGCCCGATTTGGCGCGCCAGCAAGGGATTCTAATCGCCTTCGTGATTTTCTTGGTCGTTGTGGCGCTGAATTCGGACACATTCCTGACAATCGGGAACGTGTTGCAGGTGCTGCGGCAGGTTTCGATCGTGGGCACGATGGCCTTGGGCGTGACGTTTGTGGTCCTGAGCGGGCGACTCGATTTGTCTGTCGGCTCGATGCTGTCCCTGACTACGGTTGTCGTGGTTGGTCTGCACGACAAGATCGGTCCAGGGCCGGCCATTCTGGTTGCGCTCCTGGTCGGGCTTCTTGTGGGGGCGGTCAATGGAATATTGATCGGCTATGTGCGTCTGAATTCCTTGATTGTCACCCTCGGCATGCTCTCCGCGTTGCAGGGCGTCACCCTGATATATACCGGCGGTAAGAACGTCGGCATTGCGGACCCGGACGCGACCTGGTTCGCGATCTTTGGACGGGGTTATTTCCTTGACGTTCCGGTGCCCGTATGGATCTTTCTTGGCGGCGCTCTGGTGTTGGGCGTGGTGCTGGCCAAGACGGCCTACGGTCGACAGATATACGCGGTTGGCGGCAACGAGGTCGCCAGCAGCGCTTCTGGGATAAATGCAAAACGTATCGTATTTAGCGCCTACGTTCTGTCCGGCCTGACTGTGGCAGTGGCCGCGGTTATCCTGGGTTCGCGTGTGATGGGCTCTCAGAATAACGTCGGGCAGGGGTACGAGCTTCAGGTTCTCGCCGGAATCATTCTCGGTGGTACCAGTCTGCTAGGTGGGTCCGGAACAATCCTCAAGACCGTTATCGGCATAACTATTCTTGGTTTCATCAAGAACGGTCTGCTGTTGCTCGGGTTCGCGTATTACGTCCAATGGCTGGTGACCTGGGGTGTGATCATTGGCGCGGTATGGCTCGATGTAGCGTCCAAACGCGGGAGTTTGTTCGAATGAAATCCGTAAACTCGATTGACAAGTCCATGGCTCAGGATGCGCCAACCCGGAAGTCTGTGGTGTGCACTCAGCACGAACGATTCCTGGGTGGCTCTTTATTGCACTGGGTTGGCCGTAATTCGATCTGGGTGATCCTGATTGTCTGCTTGATCGGCTTCAGTTTCGGCAGTCCGTATTTCTTTACGGTATTCAATCTGTCGAACATTCTGGTCCAGAGTGCGTTCATCGGCTTCCTGTCGATCGGTATGACACTGATCATGATCAACGGCGGGATTGACTTGACGGTGGGATCGACACTCGCGCTCTGCGCATGTCTTGCTATTGGCCTTCAGCAATATGGTCTGGTGGTGGCCATAACGGGGGCGCTTGGGGCCGGTCTGCTACTCGGGTTTCTAAACGGCATCATCGTAGTCAAGACTGGCGTGCACTCATTCATCGTGACGCTTGGGGGCCTGATCGGAATTCGTGGACTGGTGTTTGTCTATACCGGAGAGAACTCCCTGTCGGCGACCAACATGAGTTTCATGAATTTCGGCATGATCTCGATTGGTCCGGTGTCCCTGATTGCCATTCTGTTTCTGGTGTTCATAGCGTTCGCACAGTGGGCACTTTCGCGCACTCGTCACGGACGCGAAGCCTATGCCATCGGCGGTAATCGCCAGGCGGCAGAAAATGCCGGAGTCAAAGTGTCGCGTCACATCGTGATCAATTTCATGGTCTCCGGGCTCATGGCGGCGGTCGCCGGGATCACGATGTCAACCCAAATGGGTGCCGCGACGCCAAACCTGGGCACGAACTATGAACTGTGGACGATTATCGCGGTCGTGCTCGGCGGCACCAAACTGCAGGGGGGCGCGGGCGCTCTCTGGGGCACGCTGGGTGGCGTGCTCACACTGGGCGTTTTGCGTAATGGCATGAACCTCATGCATGTCCAGCCGTTTTACGTACTTGTCCTGCTTGGAGTCGTCCTGATTCTCGCACTGATCGTGGACAAGCAATTCAATAACGAGTGACGGGATTCAGGAGACTGGGCACTGCCGGACTCGTTTCTTGTGTCCCGCAAGGGGCTGTTTTAGAACGCGATCAGACGATCGTTTTGGAGGATTATAATGAATAACACATTGAAAACCGTGTCAGCAGCAGTGGCGTTGTGCGCCGCGTGCACAGTGGCCTCGGCTGCGGATGCTCCCTCATGGCTCAAGCAGCCCCTGAAGAAGCCGCTGAGCGAGGTTCGAATTGGCATCACGCAAAACAATGCGGGCGTCGATGCCTATGAGACGACTTATGAGCAGAGCTTCAAGGACTACGCGGCGAAGCTGGGTATCCAAGCTATCGTACTGGATCCTCAAGGTGACCCGGCTCGTCAATCCAATCAGATCCAGGATCTGACCGCACAGCGGGTTGATGTAATGATCGTCTGGCCGACGAACGCCAAAGCCGTAGTGCCTGCGGTATGCCGTGCAAAACGTTCGGGTATACCGGTAGTGATCACCAACTCGCGTATCGACAAAGCTGGACGCAAGTGCACGGTCGCTTTTTCCGGCCCCAACACCACCGAGGAGGGGCGCGTTGCCGGCCAGATGATGGTCAAAGCGCTAAACGGCAAAGGCAAGGTGGTGGTGATCAATGGGACACCGGGCTATGCCACAGCCGTCAATCGTGAAAAAGGCTTTGATGAAGCCGTCGGCAAGCACAAGGGCATCAAGATTCTGGATGCCCAGCCGGCGGACTGGAACCGGGCGAAGGCGCAGTCCGTAATGGAGAGTTTCATCACCAAATATGGCAAGGAAATCGATGGTGTCTTCGCAGCCGATGACAACATGGGTGCAGGGGTGCTGAACGCAATCAAAGGCGCGGGTATCCCTTGTGGCCGGATCAAGATTACGGGGGCTACCAATTTCGGGGTTGGCTACGATGCCATCAAGGATGGCTGCTACTACGGCTCCGTCGTGCAGTCGCCCGTGGAAGATGCTCAGAACGCACTGAAAACGGCTGTCGAAGTCGCGGAAGGTCAGAGTGTGCCTGAGACGTCTTATATTGACACGCCACCGATCACAAAGAAAAACATAGACAAGTACCAACGGCCCGTTTTCTAGGCGACCGTGGAACCACTGCACCATGGCCTGGCGCGACCGCCAGGCCATGGCAGCTCCACATGATCTACGAGGTACGTGAGAGATGACTGCAAATGCCGCACAGGCTGCCGTATCGGCGGCGACGGAGTACGTCCTCGAGGTGTCGGGAGTCATCAAGACTTTTCCCGGAGTCAAGGCACTCGACGAGGTAAGCTTCGATGTCAAACCCGGCGAGGTTCACGCCCTGGTCGGCGAAAACGGAGCGGGTAAGTCCACTCTGATGAAGGTGCTGGCGGGTAACTATAAGCCGGATGGTGGGACCATTCGTCATATGGGCGAGCCGGTTCGGCACAACAATCCGCTGGAGGCCAAGGAGCGTGGCATTCTGCTGATTCACCAGGAGCTTTCTCTGGTCTCAGAGTTGTCTGTCGCTGAGAATATATATCTTGGCAGTATGCCGTTGAAGAGTTTCGGACGTGTCGACTGGCGGATGCTCAACGAGAAAACCAACCGTGTATTGAAGGATATGCACTGTAGTTTTCGCGCCAGCGACATCGTCGGCTCTTTGTCGATCGCCAAGCAGCAGATGGTCGAGATTGCTCGTGCAGATGCCTTTCACTGCAACGTAGTTATTTTTGATGAGCCGACTGCGTCACTGACCGACCAGGAGAAAGAGGCGCTATTCGAGACTATTCGAAAACTGAAGGCGCAGGACGTCGGCATCGTCTATATATCGCACAAGATGAGCGAGATATTTGAGATTACGGATCGTATAACAGTATTACGAGACGGTAAGACTCAGGGGACCATGAATACGGCGGACACGGATGCCGACGACATCACCCATCGTATGATCGGACGATCGCTCGATTCTTATTTCGAGCGCGCCGAGTCGGAACCAGGGGACGAGCTCCTCAGAGTGGAGGGTCTGACCATTACGGGACTGATCGACGACATCAGTTTCGATATCAGAGCAGGAGAGGTCGTGGGCATGTATGGCCTGGTCGGCGCAGGTCGCTCCGAGGTAGCCGAAACCATTTTCGGTATTCGCAAGCCAGACGCCGGTACTATCTTCTGGCGTGGTCAGCCCCAGCAGATCACAAGTCCAAAAGCAGCAATGAAACTCGGTATCGGGCTGGTTCCAGAGGACCGCAAGGGGCAAGGCCTCGTGCTTGGGATGGGTGGCCGGGACAATACCACGCTGCCCCTTGTCAACGAACTCAATGTGTTCGGTTTCATGCAAAGGGGGCGGGAAACTGCACTGTTCGACAAATACAAGAAATCGCTCCAGATTCGTACTACCGGCCCAAAACAACCAGTAGTCAACCTCAGTGGCGGAAATCAGCAGAAGTTCGTGATCGCCAAATGGCTTGCCACCGAACCCAAACTGCTGATCCTCGACGAACCGACGCGTGGCATCGATGTGGGCTCCAAGTCCGAAATCCACAAGCTTATCGCCCGTCTTGCAGAGGAGGGCTTGGCGGTGCTGGTCATTTCCTCCGAGATGCCCGAAATCATGGGTATAAGCCAACGGATCCTTACGATGTGTGAGGGACGTCTGACCGGCGACTTCAGTCATAGTGATGTGACTGAGAACAAGCTTCTGAATGCGGCCTCGCCTCAAGACTGAATTTGATTCGATTTCGCTTGGTGGTCCCGTACCCAAAGTTATTGATCACGTCCGGTAGGTCGAGTCCAGGGAGGTCCTGCTCGTGTTGCGAGAGCGGCCAGTTATGGCGGAATAGGGAGGGATTCCAGACGATGAACGTAACCGAGAAAAAACCCGTGCGGATCGGGCTGGTGGGCGCCGGGTTCATGGGCAAGTGTCATGCAAACGCTTTTCGTGCCGTGAACGGCCTGTTTGACCTGCCTGTCGCGCCGCAATTGGAATTGCTGGCCGACATGGATGAGACAAGTGCGGCATCGGCCGCTTCGACTCTGGGTTTTCGTCGTTCGACGGGTGACTGGCGAATGCTGGTGGCGGACCCTGATATAGATATTGTCGCTATCACCGCGCCGAATAAACTGCACGAGCCGATCGCGGTGGCCGCCGCGCAAGCAGGCAAAGCCGTCTACTGCGAAAAGCCGCTGTCCACGACCCTGGCGTCGGCGGCTCGGATGCGCGACGCCGTCGCCCAGGCCGGCGTGGTCAATCTCGTAGGCTTTAACTTCCTTTGCAATCCCATGGTCCGGATGGCACGCGAGCTGGTGCAGGCTGGCGAGATCGGCGAAGTGACCTCTTTCCGTGGGCGACATGCGGAGAACTATATGGCCCGCGCCGAGGCACCGCATTCTTTCCGCACCGATCCGGAAGGCGGTGGCGCACTCGCCGATATCGGCAGTCACATTCTATCCATGGCGCGGTATATGGTCGGCCCGATTGTCTCGGTGTGCGGTTCAACATCCACCATCTACCCCGAACGCCCGGTCTTCGAAGGCTCGGATAAGACGGCAGCGGTTCGGGTCGACGATCACGCGCATGCGCTGTTGTGGTTTCAGGGTGGGCAGCTTGGTAGCGTCGAGGCCAACTGGGCGGCGACCGGACGGACGATGGATCTGTCATTCGAGGTGACTGGTACGCAAGGCGCTATAAGCTTCAGCCAGGAGCGGATGAACGAACTTCTGGTCTACCGCTCCGATGCGGCCTCCGGGCAGCAGGGCTTCACGCGGATCGAGGCCGGCCCGACGCATGTGCCCTACGACCGATTCTGCCCAGCGCCGGGTCATCATTTGGGATTCAACGATCTCAAGATTATCGAGGTGGCGGGTCTACTCCGGGCCTATGCGACTGATGGACACGCCTTCCCGGACTTTGCCGAAGCCTATGCCGTCCAGGCCACGGTTGCAGCGATCCATGCCTCATCACAACAGCTCAACCGTATGGTCGTGGCGTCATGAGCCTGCGCACGAAATAAGCCGTTATCAATGAGCGTGCTTGATCTTGATTGGATCGCAAAACCGATTAACGGGCTCCAAGCCATTACGACTGCTGCTATGTACGGCGCTGCAGATGTTCCGGCCGAATACCAGATGAGCATCCGCGTTCTCTGTCTCAAATAGCTTCCCCCGGCCGCGCACTGCAGCAGTGCGGGCCGCCGTTGTCATTCGACGGCGAAGATATACCCGGCGCGGATGAACTTTTCACTTTCGATTTCCAAAGCTGTGCGCTGATTGACCGCGCTTCTCTGTGGCTGCTCCATAGTCCCCAAAATGAACTTATTCGTTTCGAACTTCCTGCCTGTTGCAGCCTGGCGCGCCGAGGTTTTTAATTGATAAAGACAGGCGTCCCCTATGCTATTTGTTTCAAAAAACTCGGGGAAATCCGGATATCAGAGGAATAAGTCCATGAGCGAAAGACTGGCAGGTAGAAATTGTCTTATTACGGGCGCGGCTCAAGGTATGGGCGCTGCGGTGGCAGAACATTATGCCTCGCTTGGGGCCAGAGTCTGTGTCGGCGATCTGAATATCGATGGTTGTAATGAGGTCGTCGAGCGCATCAAAGCGAACGGCGGTGAGGCTATCGCAACCAGGTTAGACGTCACCAATCGGTCTGAAGTCGCTGCTGCGGTGGAGGCCACGGTTGAGGCCTTCGGTAGTCTTGATCTTATTCTGAATAACGCAGGAATCAACAAGCCGCTGATGTTCCTCGATATTACAGAAGAAAACTGGAATCAGATCATGAAGGTCAACGCGTTAGGCGTGCTGATCTGTATGCAGGAAGCAGCCAAGCAGATGATCGCTCAGGGCAAGGACAACGGGCCTTACAAAATCATCAATGTGGGCTCTATTCTCTCACGTGAAGTCTTTGATGACGTGATCCCTTACAGCTGCTCCAAGCATGCAGTACTTGCGATGATCAAGGGCGGCGCGAAGGCGCTCGCCGAACACAACATCACCGTCAATGGATACGGCCCCGGTGTGGTTCGTACCGAGCTATGGGAGCAGCTGGACAAGGATCTTGTCGCCATCGGGAAATTTGAGAAAGAAGGCGAGTCCATGGATTCCCTTGCTGAGAACATGATCCTGATGAAGCGCTATTCCTATCCCGAAGATATTCTCGGCACCGCGGCGTTTCTCGCTGCCAGCCCCGATTCTGACTATATGACCGGCCAGCTGCTCATGATTGATGGCGGCATGGTTATTCAGTAACTGCGGGACAGATCCAGAGTATAAGACAGAGGAACGGGAAAATGACAGCTCAAAGTAAAATCAATATGCCGGAGAGCCAGAGCGAGGATATTCTTCCACGCTGGAATTGGGATAGGCCGATCGACTCGCCGGGCAGAATGGCTGTCGATTTCGAGGAGCGGGTCGATTTCAAGCGTTTGCATAGTTATCGGCTGGCGCGCGTGCGGCAGGCGCTCGCGGATTCCGATATCGCAGCGATTCTCTGTTTCGACAACAACAATATTCGGTACCTGACCAGCAGCGTCATTGGTGAGTGGACACGCGACAAGTTCTGTCGGTATGCGTTGTTCACGGGCAACTCGGACCCTTATCTGTGGGATTTCGGTTCCGCAGCAGCCCATCACCGGATCTATGCGCCGTGGCTGGATAACGATCATTGCCGTGCCGGGATGCTCGGCCTGCGTGGCGCGGTTAACGCGGACGCTGGTTTATTCCGTGATGCTGCCAAGGAGATCGCGGATCTGCTAAAAACCGAGGGCCTGGCGTCCCTGCCGCTCGGTGTGGATATCGTTGAGCCGCCGATGCTGTTTGCCCTGCAGGCCGAGGGTCTGGACATCCGCGACGTGCAACAAGTGATGCTCGATGCGCGTCAGATCAAGAGCAAGGACGAAATCATCCTGCTCAATCAGGCCGCTTCGATGGTAGATGGGGTCTACCAGGTGATAGCAGAAGAGCTCAAGCCTGGGAAGCGGGAAAACGAACTCGTGGCGATCGCCAACAAATTTCTCTACGACAATGGCTCGGATGACGTAGAGGCGATTAATGCCGTCTCTGGCGAGCGTTGCAATCCGCATCCACACAACTTTACCGATCGCATGTACCGTCCTGGTGACCAAGCGTTTTTTGATGTCATCCAATCCTATATGGGGTATCGGACCTGTTACTACCGGACCCTGAATGTGGGCAAATACACAACCGCCCAGGCCGACGCTTATCGTCAATGTCGTGAGTGGATAGACAATGCGATCGACCTGGTCAAGCCGGGTGTCACCACGGACAAGATCGCAGCGGTCTGGCCGCGCGCTCAGGATTTTGGATTTAGTTCCGAGATGGAAGCCTTTGGCCTCCAGTTTGGCCACGGACTTGGCCTCGCGCTACACGAGCGGCCGATCATCAGCCGGCTCGTGTCCCTGGACAACCCATTCGAGTTGCAGGAAGGCATGGTGTTTGCGCTTGAGACCTATTGCCCTGCGGCTGACGGTAATGGCGCAGCAAGAATCGAAGAAGAGGTCGTCGTGACCGCAGACGGCTGTCGTGTGATCACACTGTTCCCAGCCCAGGAACTGTTCGTTGCCAATGCCTACTAGGTGTCGGTTTCGCTGTTTGGAAGGAGGTCGCTAATGCCGTCCTATGTTTATGAATCCATTGAGCATCCGGACGTCCGGTACGAGTTTCTACAAGCGCTCAACGAAACTCGGTTGACTCATCATCCCGAGACCGGCGAAGCAATCCGATACGTGATTGCTCCCGGCGTGGCGATCCGGACCGCCGGCCTCAAGCGAAGCACTCGTGTCAACAAGCGTCTGCCGGCAGCGACCGCCTGCGGCTGTGCCTCGAATGCAGCGCTCGCAAGTGCCGTGTTGAATACCAGTGCCAAGCCGCCGCCGCGTTATACCGCGTCGAAAGCCGCCAGTGTGGCTGGTTCGTTGGGCCGTGATTCCCATCACAGCCATCAAGCAGGTCATGGGGGCGGTTGCTGCCATGGGCACGGCCACAAGTGACCGCGCTCGTGCAGTTTTCCTGGTTTTCGGTCGATGTCGGCCGTCAGGCCGCATAGAGCGACGATTCAAGAATTTTCGACCGGGCCTCGCGGGCGTTCGTTGTAAAGGCCGGACCCTGGGGCAGGTAGACAAAGAGAGACATCATGGCTGCTGAAAATAAAGACGACTGCGAGAGTTATCTCCATATCTACAGTCAAATGCGTCGAATTCGCGCTTTCGAGGATAACGCCAACCAGCTGTATCTGTCCGGAAAAATGCAGGGCTTGACGCATATGTCCTCGGGTCAGGAAGCGGCCGAGGTTGGCATCTGTGAAGCGTTGGAGAGTACCGATTACATTACGTCGACCCATCGTGGACATGGCCATTGTGTGGCAAAGGGCGCGCATTTCCGTGAAATGTTCTGTGAACTGCTGGGCAAGGTAGAAGGCTACTGCCGCGGTAAAGGCGGTTCGATGCATATCGCCGATCAGGACAACGGCAATCTGGGCGCCAACGCCATTGTCGGCGGCTCTGCGGGTATTGCCACCGGGGCGGCGCTCACGTCAAAACTCCTGGGCAAGAAAGACGTCGCCGTCTGTTTCTTTGGTGACGGCGCGCTTGGTCAGGGATTGCTCTACGAAGTGATGAACATGGCGTCGCTATGGTCATTGCCGGCGATCTATGTCTGCGAGAACAACCTCTACGGCGAGTACACCCATGTGTCTGAAATGGCAGCTGGGGACTTGTGCGCCCGAGCGACGGCGTTCGGCATTGAAGCCCATGAGCTGGACGGCCAGGACGTGCTGGCGGTCAAGTCGCTGGCCGATGATCTGGTAGCGCGGGCACGAGCCGGCGAGGGGCCGTTCTTTGTACTGCTCAATACCTATCGTTACCACGGCCATCACGTCGGCGACATTAATCGCACCTATTACCGTAGCAAGGAAGAAGAGTCCGATTGGAAAGACAATCGTGATCCCATCGCGCTGTTCGGCACTTGGCTGCGCAAACAGAAGATTGCTACCGAGAAAGAACTCGAGGCGATCGACGAACAGGTGCAGGCCGACGCCAAAGCAGCGGTGGAGTATGCCCTTGAAGCCTCTTATCCCGACTTGTCCGAGGTAGACATGCATGTCTACGCGGCAAACGCATAGGAATGTCATGCGCGAAATAACTCTGTCTCAGGCCGTAAACGAAGCCATTGCCGAAGAGATGCGGCGCGATCCGACGACCTTTGTGCTGGGCGAGGACGTTGCTGAAGCCGGAACACCGTTCAAGGTTCTGTCCGGACTGGTGGAGGAATTCGGCACGGACCGAATTATCGACACGCCGATTTCCGAGCCGGGTTTCACCGGCATTGCGGTCGGCGCCGCGATGACTGGAACACGGCCGATCATTGATCTGATGTTTGGTGATTTCCTGTTCCTGGTCATGGATCAGCTTTGTAACCAGGCGGCCAAGCAGTCTTATATGTCTGGCGGCAAACTCAAGGTCCCGTTGACGCTACGCACGAACCTGGGGGCGACGCGCCGCTCGGCGGCTCAGCACAGCCAGTCGCTGCACGCGCTGGTTTGCCATATCCCCGGATTGAAGGTGGCCATGCCGTCTTCGGCGTACGAAGCCAAGGGGCTGATGAAAACAGCGATCCGTGACGACAACCCGGTCGTGATCATCGAAGACAAATTGATGTACCAGGAGAAGGCTGCCGTTCCGGAAGAAGAGTATCTGATTCCCTTCGGCGAGGCGGCTGTACTGCGTAAGGGCCGCGACATAACCCTGATTGCCACGTCCTCCATGGTTCAGGTCGCGCTCAAAGCCGCGGAAACGCTGGCAGCCGATGGGATTGAGGCGGAAGTGATCGATCCGCGCACGCTGGTGCCGCTGGACGAGGACACGCTCATCACCTCGGTCCGAAAAACCAGTCGCGCGATGGTGATTGACGAAGGCCATCAGAACTACGGAATTACCGGAGAGATCGCCAGTCGGATCGCCGACAAGGCTTTTTACTATCTGGATGCGCCGGTACAGAGGGTCGGAGCGATGGACGTTCCGGTGCCGTTCTCTCCGGTGCTGGAGGATCTTACGGTCCCTACCGTCGATGCCGTGGTAGAGCGAGTACGCGCGGTGGTCGAAGGGAGACTCCACGATGTCGCATGAAATCATCATGCCGGCTCTGGGCATGTCGCAGGATGCCGGTCAGGTCGTGGCCTGGCATAAGCAGGTAGGCGATGCGGTGGCGGCCGGCGACATTCTGATGGACGTCGAAACCGACAAGGCTGTTGTCGAGGTAGAGGCAGGCCATGACGGCTATCTCACCGAGATTCGTGCCGAGGCAGGGACCGACGTCCCAATCGGCGACGTGGTTGCGGTGATCGGGGATTCACCCGAGGCCACGACGACCTCATCGAAGCCGGTCGCAGGCGCAGAATCCGCAGACCAGGCCAGCGCATCCGATTCCACCGGGCATGGGACCGTGTACGAGGTCATCATGCCGGCACTGGGCATGTCTCAGGATGCCGGTCAGGTCGTGGCCTGGCACAAACAGGTAGGCGATGTCGTCAAGGCAAGCGACGATCTGATGGACGTCGAGACCGACAAGGCCGTTGTACAGGTTGAGGCTGGCTACGATGGTTATCTCGTAGCGATCCGCGCCGAGGCCGGTTCCGATGTGCCGGTCGGAGAGACCGTCGCTATCATCGGCGATTCGCCGGATGCGACGGCCTCGTCTGCACCCTCGGCAAAGAAATTGGCAGCCGCACCGCAACCCAAACCTGCTGAACCGATCAGGTCGGCCAAGGCAGCAGGGGCAGAAAACAAGCAGCCTGCAGCTGCGATCCGGACGCCGATGCCGGCGCCCGGTAGCGCAATAATTCTGGCGTCGCCGAAGGCGCGGCGTCTGGCGCAAGAGCGCGGAATCGATCTGCGGCAGTTGGTCCGGCAGGGCGTGCCGCAGCCGTTTCATGTGGCCGACCTGGATAAGGTGGTCGCAGTGGCCGACAGGCCGTCGATCGCAGCCAGCGCGAGTCTGCGAGCTGCCGTTGATGGAGCAGCGTTTGCTGACTTCGCAGGTTGGCTTGCGGGCCGCGCCGACGGCGCCACACCCGCGAGTATTTTGCTGGCTGCCTTTGTGGCAGGCAGCTGGCGGTCTGCCCTGGCAAGCGATATGGGCGATCAACCCATCGTCGTGCACCTCGCCGCCCCGGGCAGCGGGCGCCCCCCGCTGACTTTGGTCGATCCCGATCGAACCGGACTGACCCAGGCGGCTGAGTGCACCGTGGACGCGGACGATACGACGCCGACGGTACGCATACACGATCTGAGCGCCAGCCCGTTGACCGAGTTCAACGTGCCTGGGGCTGGTGGCGTGCCGACCCTGACCGTCTTCAAGGCCAATGCCAGCGGCAGTCTGGAAATGCGTCTGGCGTTCGATGAGGACGCCCTGAGTCCAGATGCGGCAGCCGTGATGCTGACCGCGTTTGCCGAGCGCGTCGAGAGCCCGCTGCGCCACCTGCTTTGACATCCGATTTGGCTACGTCTACTAAGAACTCAATGAAATATAACGATCTCTATATTGATGGAACCTGGTGCCCAGGTTCTGGCGGCGAGCGTTTCGACGTCTTGAACCCGGCCGATGAAACACTGCTCGCCAGCGTTGCGTCGGCTTCAGAGGATGATGCGATCGCCGCGCTTGACGCGGCACAGCGCGCCTTCCCGGATTGGGCTGCGCTGAAGCCCCGGGACCGCGGCGAGATCCTGCGCAAGGCCTTCGAACTGATGCACGATCGGCTGGAGGATATTGCCCGGCTGATCACCCTTGAAAACGGCAAGGCCCGCGCGGATGCAATGGGCGAGGCGACCTATGCGGCAGAGTTTTTCCGCTGGTTCTCCGAAGAGGCTGTGCGCGGCGAGGGCATGCTGGCGAAGGCCCCGTCATCAGGAGCGCGCACGCTCGTCCACTACAAGCCAGCGGGAGTCGCGGTCCTGGTGACGCCGTGGAACTATCCGGCGGCCATGGGCACCCGGAAAATAGCACCGGCACTCGCAGCAGGCTGCCCGGTCATCATCAAGCCGGCGGCGGAAACGCCGTTGACCATGCTGGCGCTCATGCCCTTGCTGGAAGAGGCAGGGGTACCTCCCGGGATCGTCAACGTACTGCCGACACGCCAGCCCGGCCCGGTGGTGGATACGATGCTCCAGGATCCACGTGTCCGCGTTGTCTCGTTCACCGGTTCAACGCCCGTAGGCCGTACGCTGCTGCGGAGCGCGGCATCGCAGGTGATCAAACCGGCCATGGAACTGGGCGGCAATGCGCCATTTGTAGTGTTCGAGGATGCCCACATCGACGCGGCTGTCGAGGGCTGCATGCTGGCCAAGATGCGTAATCTCGGCGAAGCCTGCACTGCCGCTAATCGGATTTTCGTCCATGAATCGATCGCCGAGACGTTCATCGAGCGATTCACCGCCCGTATGGCGGCCTTGAAGGTCGGCGATGGTCTGGCTGACGGTACCGATGTGGGCCCGCTGGTCAATTCTGCGACGCGCGACAAGGTGGTAGCGCTGGTTGCCGACGCGGTAGCCAAAGGCGCAAAAGTCCGCTGTGGCGGATTAGCCCCGGAGGGCAAGGGATTTTTCTATCCGCCGACGGTCCTCACCGACGTACCGCGCGACGCGGATTGCTGCCGCGAGGAAATATTCGGCCCGGTGGCTGCGATTCAGACCTTTACCGATGAGGTTGACGTGATCGCGCGCGCCAACGACACCGAGTATGGCCTGGTGGCATACGTATTCACGGAAGATCTGAGGCGCGGTCTGGCGGTGAGCGAGCAGCTGGAGTTCGGCATGGTCGGTCTCAACCGTGGGCTGGTATCGGATCCGGCGGCGCCGTTCGGCGGTGTCAAACAGTCTGGCCTGGGCCGGGAAGGCGGGCATGAGGGCATGCTCGAATTCATGGAAAGCCAGTACATCTCGACCAATTGGTGAATCGTATGCAGACTCCCCAGACCCTGGCGTCCCCGTCTACCCGTCGATTTGCTCGTGAGCGCGAGGTGGATCTGGATGCGCTCTCGCACGAGCTTGGGCAGAGCTGGTTGAACCGAACGGACGTGGAACGCAAGCTCGGTGGCAGTAGCGCACCGACCGCAGCGCCGAGGTCAGATACCTCGCCGTGGGATCAGGACCACAGCCGGTTCGGTCCGGTCGAGGCCGAACCGACCTCGCGTCTCAGCCGTCTGGCGGCGACCAACTTGAGCGCCGCACAACAGGTTATTCCTGCCGTCACTCATCAGGACCGGGCCGATATGTCGGCAATAGAGCGGTTCCGGAGCTCCTTGAAGAATGAAGCACAGGCGCGTGGAACCAAGCTGTCGAGCCTTGCGTTTCATGTAAAGGCGCTGGCGCTCAGCCTGCGAATATTTCCGCGTTTCAATGCGTCGCTTTCCACGGATGGCGAAACGCTTTGGCTCAAGCATTACATCCATATCGGCATTGCCGTGGATACCCCGAATGGCCTGATGGTCCCGGTCATCAGGGATGCGGACCGCAAAGGAATATTCGCTATCGCCGACGAGATCATCGATCTGGCCGGACGCGCGCGTGATCGAAAGCTGAGTCCCGACGAAATGGCTGGCGCCAGCATGACGATCAGTAATCTGGGCGGTATTGGTGGGCAATCGTTTACCCCGATCGTAAACCCGCCGGAGGTCGCGATTCTGGGTCTTACGCGGACTACGGTCGAGCCGGTTTGGGACGGCGAGGCGTTCGCGCCAACTGCTTTTTGTCCGCTGAGCCTCAGCTACGATCACCGCGTCATCAATGGTGCCGACGCCGCGCGTTTTCTGACTCACTACGCGCGCATGCTCGCTGATCCGCGAGAAATGCTGATCTGACCCGGTGGCGTGGGTTCACGCCACCTGACAGTCGCTTGTCGCGCGGACCGCCGTAGTTGGCGGCCGCGGCGATAAGTCTGCGTTAACAAGGAACGGTTATGGCGAACACAACGAGTAACGCGCCAGAAAATAGCGCGGCCGATGGCCTGACGAAGCGGCTAGCCGGCACGTCCGATCCATCTGAAGCCCTACAGTCGGTCGAAAAGCCGGCAGCTGGCACCCCCGATTACAGAGATTGTGATGTTGTGGTCATCGGTGCGGGTCCGGGCGGTTACACCGCGGCATTCAGAGCCGCCGATCTTGGGCTTGAAACGATTCTCGTAGAGCGCTACGACACCTTGGGCGGTGTATGTCTCAATGTGGGATGCATTCCGTCCAAGGCTCTGCTGCATGTGGGCCACGTCATCGACACGGCTGAACAGCTCCAGAATCAGGGAGTCGTCTTCGATCGGCCAGCGATCGAACTTGAGCAACTCCGCGACTGGAAATCGGGTGTTGTGGCCCAGCTCACGGGCGGGCTTGCCAGCATGGCCAGCAAGCGCAAGGTACGAACCATCAGCGGGCAAGCGACGTTTACGGGGCCGCATGAACTCAAGATAGACCGCGCGGATGGCGAGTGCGGGGTCACCTTCAGGCACGCGATTGTCGCTGTCGGTTCACGGCCGGTGGCGCCCGCCGACATTGAGCTGGACGACCCGAGGGTGATGGACTCCACCGATGCTCTGAGGCTGGATGAAATCCCGAATCGCCTGCTGGTGATCGGTGGCGGCATCATCGGCCTGGAAATGGCGACGGTCTATGACGCGCTCGGCTCGAAAGTGACCGTGGTTGAACTCATGGACCAGATCATGCCGGAAGCGGACCGCGATATTCTCCGGCCTTTCGAGAAGCGTGTGCGGACGCGCTACGAGAATCTTTTCACCGGGACGCGCGTCACCGACATGCAGGCCGAAAAAGGCGGGATCAAGGTCTCGTTCGAAGGACCGGAGGCACCGGCGCATGATCTGTTCGACCGTGTGCTCGTAGCGGTCGGGCGTCGACCCAATGGTGATCGCTTGAATGCACAGGCAGTTGGCCTGCAAGTGGACCGCGGATTTATCCCAGTGGACTCTTATCAGCGCACGCGCGTAGCGCATATCTTCGCGGTCGGCGATGTCACGGGGCAGCCCATGCTTGCCCACAAGGCGACCCACGAAGGCAAGGTCGCGGCTGAAGTCATCGCCGGCCATGTCAGTGCCTTGGATACCGTGACGATTCCCTCGGTCGCTTATACCGACCCGGAGGTCGCCTGGGTCGGGCTGACCGAGCGGGCCGCCAAAGAACAAGGCATTCCGGTCAAAAAAAGCACTTTCCCCTGGGCAGCGAGCGGCCGAGCGTTGGCGATGGCAAGGGAAGAGGGTTTGACCAAGCTGCTTTTCGATCCGGATACAGGACGCCTTGTCGGCGGCGCGATTGTCGGAGTCGGCGCAGGAGATCTCATCGCCGAAGTCGCCCACGCCATCGAGATGGGCAGCACCGCTACTGATATCAGCCTTACCGTTCACCCGCACCCTACATTGAGCGAGACGGTTGCGCTGGCCGCCGAAATAGCCGAAGGCACAATTACTGATCTGTATGTGCCGAAGTCTGCGCTTCCATCCTCCAGATAAACGTATTGACTGACTATCCGTTACTGCGCTGTCCGCACTTCGGGGACTACCAAGTACGCGTTTTCGGATTCTTTTGATACCGACGTCTTCGTGCAACGCAATTGCACGGAGGACGCTTATCATCGTCTTGGCGATCCGAACGCACGCAACGAAAGAATTAAAAGTGTGCCGCAGGAATCAGCACGGGGCACGTCTGTAGATTTCCTGAGTTTGCTGTGCGCGTATTGCCACGTCCAATCCGTCGCGTTGGAGATTAACGCCGACCGCGATTTCTCGACGTCGCCGCCGTCCTCCCGTCTAAGACAAGTGGTGGGCGGATGTGGCAGCGCTCGCTCGGGCGTATCTATCGCGTCTCAATCCCTGGCCCTGGAATCTATCTCAGCTCAGACCGTTGCTGTCGAAGAGGGCTTGCTACACAGGGGATCTGACAGGTGAGGCCAAGCATGCGACCGAGACAGACAGTATCGCTTTTGATCTCAGCCTGAGTGTTCACCCACATCCCATGCATAGCGAATCGATAGCGCGCGTTGCTAAAGCTTATTAGTGAATGGCGTCGATCTGAACGCGCCACGCAAACAGGGATATTGGTTTTCGAGCTACACACTGCGGTATGGGTCTGCGGTATGTATCTTATTGCATTCGATAAATGAAATATGTTCATAAAGGAAATATTAATTTCGTTTTTTTTAAATAAAAGTTATCAAAATGAATATATCATTGCTTGCCTAAGATAGCGCGATCTGTAAATTTAGCTGTACCGATAGAAAACGAATAGCGGTGCGTATCCTAAAGTTAATATCACTTTTAACCATGACTGCGCACTTATCAAAATACAGTGTCGGTACGCGAAATTATTCGGCAACGCCAAATAATATAGATTCAATTACATTGCTGCAAAATTTACGCATTGCGCAATAATAATTAGGAAATTATTTTGCGTAAATAAATAAAACATACGACGCTTCAAAGCGTCGGAGGGGAGTAACAATGATTAAAAATCGGATAAAGGCTGCTGTTGGCGGCTCGGTCCTTGCATTGTGGGCTACGGCTGGTCTTGCTGCGCCTGGGATGGAGCAGGCAAACGTAGGCGATCAGAGCGGGAACCAGTATCTCGCGGGACGCATGTCCACTATAGAAAAACAGATCAAGCAAATGAACAAGCGGGTGCCAATACATGTGGGCGTTGGCTTCGAGTCGCTATATCAGTATCAAAATTATAATAAATCTAATGAAAAGCAAGGAGGTAGCGCATTCACAAACAAGATCGAGGTTTATGCCAGCGGCGATTTCGATAACGGGTTGTACTACGGATCCCGCTTCGATTATCAGGTTTCCACCCAGTTATTTTTCCCGGCCTGGATGTACGTGGGCTACAATTTCTCCAAGCACTTTACTTTGCGTGGTGGCGTGATCAACCAGCCGCTCGGTGCGGGGGTCGACGGGTCGTATTATGACAACAGCTACCTGAGCGATGCCACGCTGTGGCTCGGCTACGAGAACAATCCAGACATCGGCATCAAGGGCATTTACAAGACAAGGAACGTGGAACTGGTTGCCAGCTTCATGAAAAATCCCGAAACGACTTCGGCCGGTGCCCGTTTCCGTCCGGATCAGATTTATGGTAATAGCACAACGACGACGGTTAATGGCGTCAGCGGTAATTTTGCAAGCAACGCTAGACCAGATAATATTCTGGGTGGTGGCGGTGCATACACGTTTCACCTCGATAACGGTGGTTCCGCTCAATTGGGTGCCAACGGTCAATTCAGTAGCTTATACAATAATTTACGTAATAGCTATGAAGGTGATCAGTGGGCGACCGCTGCGTTTGTCAACTACAAACAGGGCAATTTTGGCGCCACACTCCAGTGGATGGGTTTCAACCGCAACGTAAAGAACGGGGACTCAACCTTTAACGGCAATAACCTGAGTGATTCTGTTTTGTTGTCGGATGGCAGAATTGTAGCCGCCAAGGGCCAGATCTACTCGACAAGATTATCGTATACGCATCCGATCGCTGTCGGACCGTTCAAGGCGATCGTTTTTTACGACGACTACGATTTTGTTAAGAGCGGCAGCAATGATCAGTTTACGAGCAATAATTCGCAGTTCAATCTGCTCGGCGCACACATCTCGACCGGTCATTTCAATATCTATCTGGAAGATGTGCTCGGGAAAAACGCTGCGTTTGCTAACGTAAACAGCGGGCAGTACAACAACAAGTGGGAGAATACAGTGAGTCTGGCTGTCACCCTGGCGTTCTAGCAGCGTTGGTGATTGCACCTATGGCGCGGGCCGTCGCAGCGATGTGGCAGCCCGCGTCGCACACCTTGGATTGATGAATTCAGCAGAATATCCGTTGGATGGGGGCTCTTGTGTCAGCCGAAAATTTTAATTTATCAGTTAGGCATGCAGTCCCGCGGGCGGTCGGTCGTGGAATTGCTCCGTTGCTGTTGACGCTCGCTGTGGCCGGGTGCGGTATGCATCTCGCATCGTCGTCATCAGGTCCGAATCTGGGCCTTGGCGGTTTGGCGACGCGAGTTTCCAGCGCGGCCTCGGCGCAGCCCAGCGATCATCCGCAACAGATCCCTGTCGGCCGTCTCGAGCGCTGGCTTGGTCAGTTGAAGGTCAGGTTGCCTGCGCGAGCGCTGGATGAGCTGACTGATAGTTCCGGCCAAATGCGCTCGGTGTTTACCGCTCGTCGTCTTCCTGCGGTTGCCGATGCGCTCAGCCATGAGTTGGCCCAGGCAACGCCGAGGCAGGATGTCGCGATCCGGGTGGAACAATATCGCAATGCCTTCTTCGGCGTGCAGCGGAGCCCACGGGTTACGGCGTTGCGTGCGTTCGTGGTTCATGGGCAACTAAATCTCATCTTCGGTACCCTGGGACAGAATCCCGATCGAATCAGGCCCGGTCACACTGTAACGTCGGCGGTGGCAGCGCCCAGCCCGCGCCTCGATCGCGCCGCCAATTACATGCGGGAAATCGGCTCGCGAGCCGCTGCGGGGAAAGGTCCCGGTGTGCTGGTTCTTCCGTCTTTCGCCCGGCGCCGGGAGGCAAGCCGGCCGGACTGGATCGTGATCAATCTCGAGTCGCCGTCATCTTCCAGGCTGCCTGCGGAACATCCGACGCCTGCGCTCCGTTCTGTTGCCCCTTCATCGTCAACTTCATCCGACGCGACCAGGCCGACATCGCCGTCCACCGAGCCATTTCCCGCGACGCTGGAATCCAAGCTTCGAGCACTCAAGCATCTGCACGATAAGCATTTGATCGACGATTCGCTTTATCGGACGGAAGAAAAATCGTTGATACAGCGTTATTTGAACGATTGAGTGCACAAGAACTGGAAGGATTGAAGCGAGTTTGTCGCGAAATTGTTGCTATCAGGAAAGATCATCGAGCCGGTTCGAGATATATGCCGCGATCGGCAGCGCGGATGTCGCGGCCGGTGAGGGTGCGTTGCATACGTGCAGGCTGCGACGAGTCGTCAGGAATAAAAAGTCGCTGATCAACGCCCCGTCGCGGCCGACCGCTTGGGCTCGCACGCCGGCTGGATGCGGTTGAAGATCATCCAGCGTCAATGAAGGGCAATATAGCTGAACTTGGTGCAGATACCGACGCTTGAAGATCGAGTTGCCGAATTCATGCAGGCCGAATCTCATATTTGCCGCCAGCATCTTTCGAATGCCCGGAAAACCTAGAAGTTCAGCGCTATCAGCTAGCGAGACGTCGGTCTTACGATACCCCTCTCTGGCGAATGCGAGTACGGCGTTCGGCCCGACTGTAATCGACCCGTTGACCATTGGCGTCAGGTGTACGCCCAGAAATGGCAGGGCCGGATCAGGTACCGGATAGATCATACGTCGAATGCATCCATTTCGTTCGGTTTTTAATCGATAGTATTCGCCGCGGAATGGACAAATCATGAAGTCTGGGTTGAGACCCTGCAAGCGGGCGACCCGATCGGCCATCAAGCCCGCGCAAACCGTCAGGCGCCTGGTATGAAATGCGCGATTGGATGTCTCAACAACGATCTCGTCTGGGTATTCATGGATGGCCGTGACCTGAGTCGCACAACGGATTTCTCCCCCAGCCGCGATAACGTCGTCTGCCAACGCCTGTGCCACCGCGCGATAATCTACAATCCCGCTGGCAGGAACGAAGATTGCTGTCGTTCCGCGAATGCTCGGTTCGTACTCGGCCAGCTCTCGACTATCGAGCCAGCGCCGTTCCAGCCCGTTGGCTTTGATGCGCTGCCACAGTTGCCCAAGCCGGTCGCGTTCGGCCTCTGTGATCGCTACGACGAGCTTTCCGCAGTCAACGTATGGAATGCCGTGCCCGTCGCAGAATTCCCGGGTTGCGCGGTTTCCGGCTTTACAGAATGTCGCTTTCAGACTGTCCGGAGCGTAATAGACACCGGCATGAATGACGCCCGAATTGTGACCGGTCTGGTGAGCGCTTAAACGCTCTTCCTTCTCGACCAGCAATAATCGGCTTTGCGGGCGGCGCCGTGTGAGCTCGCGCGCAACCGCTAAGCCGATGATGCCTCCGCCGATTATCATGTCGTCGTACATAACTTGCTAGATAGCCAGTCCAAGTATTCAGTCGCCTACTCCGTTGATATGTGAAGCCGGAGTGACTGTCAAATTCCATGTGAGGAGATAATAACGGCGGGCGCAGCGGATCTAACGAGGCAAACCGATGAACGTCGCGTCGGCGACGCGGCGGTGCGGCCGATCTGAGTCTTTCGAGTTGTCTTGTCGTTAGGCTGCCAGGTTGCGTTAGCCTGCGACGGCTTTCTAAAGACTAGCATCGGGCGCGCCTGATTGTTTGTGAATCCCTGTGTTTCCACGCGTGGCCTCGACGGTTGCGTTCATTGTCCCGATAACTGGCATTTGATGATCGACGGAGCGAGAAAGAAAAGTGGCGTTCCAAGCGTCGTTCTCAAGCCGCGAAATTCGCTGACGACGATTGAAATTGGGGCGATCGTCGTGCTGTCGGCCTTGCTCCATCTGGGGGCATGGTGGCTTTATGAGCAGTCGCCGCTGGCCGAGCCGGAACCGATGCACAAGCAGGCGTCGAGCCCGATAATGATTACGCTGGAATCGCCGCCGAAGCCGACAGCCAAGGCATCTGTGATCGATCGGCATGCAGTGATGCCGTCGAAGCCGACACAACCGGCACCCAAGCCCAAGCCCAAGCCGAAACCCACGTCGAAACCGAAGCCACAACCGAAGCCACAACCGAGCCCTGAGCCGGCTAGCAACCGGATGCCGGCGCCCAAACCAAGGCCCTTGCCCAGGACAGCAACTAAGACAGCACCGCAATCTCCCTCAGGCCAGGGTACGTCGAACAGGATCACGCCGGCCGTGTCCGGATTGCAGGGGCTGAATAACCCGCCGCCCAAATATCCGGCGCGCGCAGTGCGCAGGCGCGAGGAGGGTGTCGTTGAGCTCAAGATACTGGTGGAGCCCGACGGTACCGCCGGCAAGGTCACGGTGGTGAAGTCGAGCGGCCATAGGGCATTGGACAAGGCAGCGATTGAAGCTGTGGAGCAATGGAAATTCAAACCGGCGCGTCGCGGTAGTACGCCCATCCGCGGCTATGCGTTGCAATCCATCAGCTTCAAGCTGCCAGACTAGAGAAGCAAGTGATTCAAGATATGGAACATCATCATGCTGGATACTGAGATCACGCGGCTGGTTGTTCCAGCCGTCCTTTGGCTTTTGCTTGCCCTGTCGGTCGTTACCTGGGCTATCCTACTTGTGAAACTCGTACAGTTCGGGCGTGCCCGCTCGCTGGATAAGCGATTTCTGAAACGCTTCTGGGGGATCGATAGTCTCGAGCAGGGCGAGTCGGTCAGCGATGAGACTGCGGGGCCGATGGCTGATATTGCCAAGGCGGGTTTTGCGGTCATCACCGGTCGCGATATTCTTCCGGGCAACCGGGATCTCGCCGGGCGGATCAACAAGTCTGATCGTCTTGAGCGTATTCTCAGCCAGCAGGTTGAGCGCGAGCGCCGGTCGCTTGAAGGTGGGCTGGCTATACTGGCCAGTTTGGGCTCGACGGCTCCGTTCATCGGGCTGTTTGGTACTGTGTGGGGCATCATGGGCGCACTGGTCAATATCGGTGATTCCGGCTCCAGCGGTCTGGAGGTTGTCGCCGGTCCTATTGGCCATGCCCTGATTGCCACCGGCATGGGTATTGCAGTAGCGGTGCCAGCCGTGCTGATCTATAACTTTCTGCTGAGGCGACTCAAAACGGCCGTGCACCGGATGAACGACTTCGCCAATGAATTCTTCAGCCTGTCGGAGCAGACCGGGTTCGACAGCACAAGCGTCGAGCGGTCTTCGAGCCGCCCATCGTCGGCCTGAGCAAGATCGCCAGCGCCTGAATCCAGAGCACTCCGCGAATAGCCGTTGTACCAACACCGAGATTCTGTCATGGCCATAGGCGCTAAATCGAGCGACGATGAAGTCCTCTGTGAAATCAACGTCACACCGTTGGTCGACGTCATGTTGGTGCTGCTGGTGGTGTTCATAGTCACCGCATCGGCCGTGACCACTGCCGTCAAGATCAACCTGCCGAAAACAGATGCTGTGGTTCCGCCGGACACCCACAAGCCGCTGGTCGTGAGCGTGGACCAGGATGGTCGCTATTACATCGGCAAGGAGCCCGTCACCATCACAGATATGAAAACGCAGCTGGTAGCCGCGCACCAGAAAAACCCGAATATTGCCGCTCAGTTACAGGCAGACGCGGGGGTGAAATACGGGCGCGTAGCGAAGGCCATGGTGGCGCTTCAGGAAGCCGGCATTCAGAAGATTGCCGTTCTATCCAATCCGGGTGGCAATTGACGCAGCCTTGGGCGTGTTGCCAAAGGTCGAACTTACCCGTCACCGTGCCAGAAATGTGCCAACCGGATATTGCGCTCCATTGATTTTTCTATGTGCAGCGTCGTCGTGACAGGTACAATCGCGCCGTCAGTACAGACCAGTTTCTGGTCCAGTGCGCCCGTAGCTCAGGGGATAGAGCAACGGCCTTCTAAGCCGTCGGTCGCTGGTTCGAATCCAGCCGGGCGCACCATTGACCCAGTCGCCTTGTTGTTCCTGAAGCCAATCCCATGACAGCACGACGAAAGCCAGCATCGCGCTTACGGC
>JAQIBT010000032.1 GCA_027858915.1 Salinisphaera sp. | reverse complement strand
CTGATTACGGATCGATTCGCCAATTTGCCGTGGCGCGCCTCTGGGTCGATGTGTCCGAGAACACTGCTCAAAGGCGGCGGTGATGGATGCGGTCTGGAACCTTTTAAAGGATGAGGTTTGGAATGAATGGTGAGCAACGCGTGCTCGTTGCCATGCCGTTTCCGTGCGCGGACTTCGACTGAAAGCAGACGGCGCTTCCGCAAAGGAGGCGAGAATCCGCCGCCCTGTCTGTATTGGTCTGTATATACCCCTTGGGCGAAGCGCCGAGCAGCGCAGCCGGGAAGGGGTCAAGCCGCCGGCTGTCCGAGCGCAGCGAGTTCCGAAGGCGCCCTTCCCGGCGAGCAGCGCAGGGCATCGATGCGCAGCATCGACGCAAGGCAGGGTGCCTTTCTCTTGGTTACTCGAGGGCGTGTTGCCGCTTCATGCGACACCGCGCCGGCGGCTATTTTTTGCAAGACAAGGCGCAGGGAGCGCGATGTAGCCCAGCTACATAAGCGAGCTTATAAGGTGGATTGCGGAAAAATAGCCGTCGTCCTATCGAAATTTATTGGGCGTTGCGGCCCAAAATCCCGCCATCCGGCGTTGCAGAGCTTGACCGCAGAGGACTGCGGCCGGCGCTCTGCGCCTTGTCTGACGCGCCATAGCAAATTTTTCTATGGGGTCGCAACGCGGAGCCGTATGAAACGGCAACGAGCCCTAGTGGTTTGAAATGGATCACGCAATCGTTTTTGCATATGGCTAACGGTATACAAAGCAACGGTCGACGCAGAACGCTCAAATGGCTTGCTGCCGGATTGGCTGCGGGCTCAATCCCTTTGGCGCGCGCGCAGTCTGCTATGGGCGGCGTGGTGATCGGGGCCGCGGGCCGGGCGTCTGCGCCGCGCCGGGGCGCATTCCGCCGCCCGTTGCCCATACCCGTCGAGTCGACCGGCCAACTGGACGCCGCGGGCATCCGCCACTATCGCTTGGCCACCGGCTACGGAACGAGCGAGCTGGTCGAGGGCCTTCAAACATCAACCTGGGGTTACAACGGCGCCTGGCTCGGACCGACCCTGCGCGTACCGCGCGATCAACCGGTCAATATTCACGTACGCAATAGCCTCAATCGGCCCACCACCACGCACTGGCACGGCGCGCAGGTCGCCGGGCGCGTCGACGGCGGGCCGCACAGCGTTATTCGACCTGACCATTCGTGGGAGGCCGCGTATACGCTGACCCAGCCGGCGGCCACGCTGTGGTATCACCCGCATCCGCATGCCTATACCGGCCCGCAGGTGTATGGAGGTCTGGCCGGCATGCTCTGGGTCGACGACGGTGTCGATGCCCAACTCAAGCTGCCGCACACCTACGGCATTGACGATATCCCAGTGGTCCTTCAGGACCGGCGACTGGGCGTCGACGGCCAGCTGGCCTATATGAACGCTATCGGCGATCTCATGGGAATGAAAGGTGATCGGTTTCTGGTCAACGGAGTCGAACAGCCGTATCTCGAGGCAGGGGCAGGATGGCTGCGTCTACGCTTGCTCAACGCGTCCAACGCCCGGAACTACAATATCGCGTTCGCCGACGGCCGCCGGTTTCATGTGATCGCCGGAGACGCAGGCCTGCTGTCAGAGCCGACACCGGTGACCCACCTGCTGCTGTCGAGCGGTGAGCGCGCCGAGATCCTCGTCGACCTTAGCCAGGATCGCGACCAGCGTGTGGTCTTGCGTAGTGACTCGAGTACTATCATTCCCAGCCTGTATCGCATGCCATCCGCGGTCGATGGGTTGGATCGCCACGGATTCGATCTGCTCGAGCTGCGCGTCGGCCCCTCGCTGGGCCTTGATACGCGGCTGCCGGATCGGCTCGTCGATCAGCCAACGCTGACCGCCAATCAGCCACCCCGACGCTTTTTACTCAACGGCATGGTCGGCTCCGAGCTTTGGGATCGGTTGCGCGCCGGTCATGGGTATAGCCCGCGCGGCAATACCGGTCCGGGCGGCATGAGTGCCGGTGTGGGCGATCAGAAGCTGTTCGCTATCAACAGCCGGTTCATGGACATGCAGACCATCGACGCACATATTGCGCTGGGCAGCACCGAGCCGTGGCAGGTCACCAACATCAGTCTGATGGCGCATCCATTTCATATGCACGGCACGTCCTTTCTGATCCGTTCCCGCAACGGCCAGCCGCCGCCAGCCCACGAGCGGAGCTGGAAAGACGTCGTCCTGGTGCGCGGCGGCGAAACCGTCGAGTTGGTCGCGCGTTTCGCACATCCGGCGGATAAGCATTATCCGTTCATGTACCACTGCCATATTCTGGAACATGAAGACAACGGCATGATGGGCCAGTTTGTGGTCGGTTAACTTCCGGGCTAATCGCCGCAAAAAAGCAGTGAACTTCTGGTCGCCTCCTCCACCGACGCCAAGCGGTGAACCTCACGGTTTTGCGGCCACCGATCGGGGGACACCCGCGTTGACTGACAAACAGTGGCGGATGAAGGCTAAAAAGGGAACCCGAAACGCTGCCGCCTTTTTGCCGGTCCACTGCCGCGATTCGTGAGGTTTCAATGCGATCTGGGGCCGCCGACGTGCTCTTGAAAACCTTCACGCGCCTCTCGTATGAATAACTGCAAGTCGTCTTCGGGAGTGCGAACCACTGACATACCTTGCTGTGCAGCTTCGGCGGCTAAATGGTCTGCTTTTTGCTGAGTTGGTATAAAAAGTTTGCGCGCCAGCTTGTTTTTATGAGCATACGCACTTTGAATCAAGCGTTTTGAATCCAGTTGCGTTGGCTCTGCAGAATCAACGCTGATCATTTCCATACCTAAAATAAAGCAGCTCGCCGCATCCATTAGAGCGATTACATTAAAGTCGCCGTCGGCTTCCGTGCAAACTGGGGCATCATTCAATTTGAATGCAAGCCAAGCGTCATTGGCTTGGAATTGCTTTGGTTCGAGCACTTTCAACTGCCTCCTTGTAAAACCTGAGATCGAAAATCAGCGGCGCAGGAACCGCGTCCGCCGCATTGACATGTTAGCCGACAATTGAAGCGGAGAATTGCGCCGCCAACCCTGACGTAGCCCCCATCGGCGGCTTACGCCCAAACTCAGTTGCCGCCGGAGTGGCCGCCGGCCACGGTAGACACCCAAGGCACGCCATTGTTTTGGGTGGTGAACGGCTGGATCTCTTTAGTTTCAAACCTTCGCTAATAGCTTTTTGAACATCTTCTCTGCCTCGATGCGCCCTTTTTCCGTAAAGACGACGGACTTGGCTTTATTGACAGGATTTTCAATGAAGCCGTGCTCATAAAGACGGTCTGTCGCTTCCCACGGGAATCCTTTCCAAGCCCGCATTTCGTCGTGCAGCGTGACGTACATGAGAGCGAGTACTGCTGCGTCTATTTTTTGATCATCTGGTTCCATGCCTAAAGACTACAACGATGGCGTCTTTCTGCAACCCAACGCGTAAGCTCAGTTGCCGCCGGAGCGCGCAGCGCGGCAGCGCTTTAGGCGGTCAACTGCAGCGACCCGTTGGGCCTGCTTTACAGCAATTACTGGCGCTGAAGCCAGTAGAACGGCTGTCGCGTCTGATGTGCCACCGCGAGAATACGAATAGTGCTGAGAGTGGCTCGGTAATGCAGCGTGTAGCTCCACCGCTGCGAAGGCTGAACAACGAGCGAACGGACCAAACCGCGACTGCTGGGAGCAGATTCCGGAAATTGGCGAGCCTGCTCGATTGCAGCTTGTATTTGCTGCAAGAGTTCGCGACCTTTGCCAAGCTCCAATGCCTCGTAGTATGCCACTGCCTCATCGAGTTCTTTTTCGGCGAGGGGGTGAAACTCATAGGCAAGCATCAGAAGCCGTGGCGGCTTCGAATGCGTTTGAATACCTCGTCGCCAGGAACGGCCTTGATCGAACCTGACTCAAGTTCAGTGTCGCGGCGTTCGGCCTCGTCCAGCCACAAGCTCTCTAGCTCGGTTTTCGAGAGATTTTCCAAGCTTTTGACGAGCGAATGCACAAGCTTTGCCCGAGCCGCGGGGTCAAGCCGGAGCATTTCTCGTTCGATAGCTTCGGCACTGTTCATAGACTTCATATATCGAGTATATGCTGATTTTCCGTAGGACCCAACGCCAATTCGGCGACATTTTTCGGTATATCAATTTGCAAATTGTCGACCTAACAGCGCCGAGCTCCAATGTGTAGAGTTGCTTTTATGCGAATAGTGCAGATAGGGTAAGGTTTATCACCGCACTTTCCCATTCGATTTGCTCGCGCGCACAATCCGACCCACCGTCGTGAAATGTAATCCAAAGTAATCGGCAATCTCGGTATAGCTATACCCACCACTGGCATGACACGCCACGATCGCTTCGTCTCGTGTGGAGTGTTTGCATGCAATCATGTCCAGAGCTGGCGGCGGTGCCCGCCTCTGCGCTTTCGGTATATTTACATCATCGTGAGCGTTCGCGTGTTTAAGGCTGCTTGCGACAAAGCTGTCATCCCCGAGAAACGCCTGGGCCTTGAGGCCAGTCCAGATCGACTCTGCATTCATGCCGTCGAAAACAAACGCCTGGTAACGTTTGCGTGCGATGGCACGGCGTGTACCGAACGCGGCCAAAAGCCCATCTGTCGCCAACCACCCAGGTGACGACACGACACCCATCATCGCGCCGTAGCTGCTCCACGGCCACTCGCTGGGCTGGCCCACCATCCGCGCTCGGACCGGGTTCAGCACCACATACCGCGCCAGTTCCAGCAGATAGCTGTCGCCGTCCACAAGAATCCCTTTGAATCGGCCTTGAAACAGATGCCCGGTCCTTGCGTGACGACGATT
>JAQIBT010000028.1 GCA_027858915.1 Salinisphaera sp. | reverse complement strand
GAAGTGCGCGCCATGATCGACGAAGCCATGCATCTGGAAATCGAATACGCCCACGACACCATGCCCCGCGGCGTGCTGGGCCTCAACGCTGCCATGTTCGACGAGTACATGAAGTTCATTGCCAACCGTCGTTGTTCACAGATTGGTTTGGCTGAGCTGTATCCGGGGGCCGAGAATCCGTTCCCTTGGATGAGCGAGATGATGGATCTTAAGAAAGAGAAAAACTTTTTTGAGACGAGGGTTATTGAGTATCAGTCGGGTGGGGCGCTTAGCTGGGATTGATTGAGTATTTAAAGCGGGCTTGGCCCGCTTTTTTTGCTTTGGGATAAATTTTAACTGGTGCGCTATGAAGTTAGCCGAAGACATCCTGCAGCAGTTCGAGAAGCTAGAGCTGTCTGACGCGAATGAGGCGGAAACACGACTAAAGCTAATTGATCGGATTATATTTGAATTTCTTGGCTGGTCTCACGACGATGTCGAAGTCGAACAACGTGCTAGCGAAGATGGCCAGACACAATTTTCTGATTACGTAATCAAAACGGCCGGATCAGCATTCGTGATCGAGGCCAAGCGGATAGGTCGAACGTTTTCTGAAGAAACAACTAAGCGCAGAGTCCGTTTAGGCGGCCAGATTATAAAAACGCCTACCGGCGAATTCATAAAGCAGGCGCGAGATTATTGCCGCGCGCTGGGAATCCAGTTCGCGATTGTGACTAACGGTGCTCAGTGGATTATTTTTCCTGCCATTCGAACCGATCAAATAACTTTCACAAATTCTTCTGCAATCATTTTTCCTAATCTGGAGTCAGTTCTACGCGACGATTCTGACGAGTTTAGAGAGCTTCTTAGCCGAGAAGGGGTGATACAGGGTTCGCTAGAAAATGCCTTGCTAGGTCGTACAGGCGACCAAATAGCGGAGAGGCGGCTCAATAACTATTATTTTAATCGATTTAATAAAGTTCGGCCAAACCCGCTCTTCCCTCTGATTGAAGACGCGATATTAACCGCTTTCACTGACTCGATAATAGACGACGATCCTGAACTTCTCCAGAAGTGCTATGTCAGAAGTCCTGATCGAACGAAATTCGACCGTCGCATAAATATGCACATTGAAAGAGTTACTCCCGATTTTCGGCGAGAACTAAAACGGCCAATGCGTCGGAAAAACCGCAACGCTCTAAATGATGTGATAGACGCCGCAAAAACGCGTATTCGCCCAGTAGCAATTTTAATTCTGGGGACTGTCGGTGCTGGGAAGACTACTTTTCTTCACTACACGCGAAAGGTGTCCGCCGCAGAATATTTTGATGTCGATACCGCCGAGCCGCATCCACACTGGATGCATATAGACTTTCGTGGATTCTCGGAGAGTCAAAATGCGGTCGAATACATTTACTCGAACGTTATCGATTACTTCTCTAAAGATAAATATTTTTCGGATTATAGTCAGTCAATCAGGCCAGCCTATAGTGATGAGATTAGGTCGCTAACTTCCGGTCCTCTAAAGTTGCTTTCTTCCGACGAGGCGCAAGTAAATAAAGAAATCGTCAAGTATTTGATGGCTGATTACGAGAAGATAAATCCCTATGTAGACAAGCTTTTAGTTTACGCGACTACCAAGGCGCCGGTTTTCATTGTTGTAGATAATATCGATCAATTAGAAAACGACGAATTGCAATCGAAGCTGTTTATAGATTCCATGGCTTTGGCCCATAAATGGGGCGTTAATTTAGTATTGGGTTTGCGAGATGCCACTTTTGCTCGGCATCGGTCGTCGCCGACATTTAACGCGTTTGATACAGACCCAATTTACATTGATCCGCCAAACATTCATTCGGTATTATCGAAGCGGTTTTTCTTGACTAAGCAGCTTTTGAGCGGCCGGTCTGCCTCGTTTGACGCCGAGAATGGCGCAAGAGTCGAGATCGAAGATCTAGCAAATGTCGTCGATTTGATTCAATCATCCGTGCTCGGTACAAAAGTTGGCGAAATAATTGACGTTTTGGCTACGTCTGATGTGCGCCTCGCGCTTCGGATGTGTAGAGAATTTTTAGAAACAGGCTACACCGCGTTTGGCAAGGCCATACAACGCTATCAAGCCGGCAAAGATTACGTTCTTCCTCGCCATGAAGCATTTAGAGCCATCTTGCTTGGCAAGCAATCTGTTTATTCTGAAAAAATGTCGGTCATTGGCAACCCATTCGACTCCCGATTAGCACAGAATAAATCCCAGCTGCTGAGGATTTATATAATGTCGGCCTTGGTTCAATACAACACCACTGGCTCTGGACAGTTTGTAGAGGGGGATGCAATTCGCCAAAGTTTGGAGGAAATAGGCTTCAGCGCAGATAAAACGCTCGAAATATTAAGTGATTTGTGTCGTTTGAGATTTCTATTCACCGCGGGACAAACTGCCGTTGAATTTTCAAGCCTTTTTTATCCTAGTCGTTTAGCCGGTTATGTTGTCCGAGAGCTGCTGGCAGACTTTACCTTCCTCGAAAATGTCCAGATGGACACTTTTATTGGTGATACAGCAATTTGGGAGCAATTGAAATCGTTATCAGACAAGGTCGAAGCCGAGCGTGATGTGGTCGAACGGATCCGACTTAGACGCGATCGAGTCCGAACTTTTTTTAATTATATGGAAGCTTTGTATTCGCCCTTAAGAGATGAAAGCGTTCGGAGAGGGCTCTCAGCTGAGTGGTGTTCCGAACCTTTCGGCGATATACGGAGAAAGCTTCTTGTTAATACGAAGCGACCTGTTGAATCCGCAAAGAGACTTTATGGAAAACGACATTGAGCATTAGCGTAATAAGAACTGTAATTGGAGTCAGATACGAATGGCGCTAAGTTAAGGCGTTTCTTGATTAGTTCTAATACTCAGCCAGCCTGAGCTGCGGCTCGGCGCAAGGCCTTGTCGTGGCAGCGGCTCCGGCCAGTCGGGGCAGAATCGTGCGCAAATTGGCTTGGGGTCAAGTCTTGCGTTTTGCCTCTGGTAGAGCAATCACATCACATCAATGGGGTCAGATACCCTCTTGAGTGTCAAGCCCGGCCATCGGGATATTGGCCTGAAATGGCTGCCCTGATTTGATCACGCCATAAATCATGTGCACCAGCCGTCGCATGCTCGCGCCGACGATGGTCTTCGGTGCCAACCCTCGAACCAAGGCTTGGACCAAGGCTTGGGGTCAAGTCTTGCGTTTTGCCTCTGGCCGTTTCGCGACGTAATATAGGTCTATGGCCAGACCGCTACGACTCGAATTTCCCGGCGCGTTGTACCACGTCACCTCCCGTGGCGATCGCCGGGAGCCGATTTACGAGGACGACGAGGATCGCTCGGCTTTCTTGAGCGTTCTGTCCAGTGTTGTGGGCCGTTTCAACTGGCTGGTTCATGCGTATTGCCTGATGGGCAATCACTACCATCTGTTGATCGAGACGCCGGATGGCAATCTCGCCCAGGGCATGCGCCAGCTCAACGGCGTGTATACCCAGTACAGCAATCGGCGCCACCGCCGAGTAGGGCATCTGTTCCAGGGGCGTTACAAAGCGATTCTCGTGCAGAAAGAGTCGTATCTACTCGAAGTGTCGCGCTACATCGTGTTGAATCCGGTACGAGCTGAGATGACGCGCAGCGCTGGTGACTGGCCATGGAGCAGTTATCGCGCCACGGCAGGGCGGATTAATCCGCCAGAGTGGCTGACGATCAAATGGATTCTTTCTGCCTTCGACAGGCGGATTTCAGAGGCGTACTTGGCGTATCGCCGTTTTGTTAGTGAAGGTCGCGGCCAGCCTGGGCCTTGGGAAGATATAGCGCACCAGGTGTTTTTGGGAGATGAACACTTCATCGACGATATGCGTGACCGTATCGAGCAATTGAATCGGCCGCTCGCCGAGGTGCCGAGAGCGCAGCGCGCTGGCCGTGCGAGACCGATTGGCGAATACGAGGCTGACACCGATACGCGCGATGCGGCGATCGTGCTTGCATATGCCTCTGGTGGTTACAGCATGCAGGAGATCGGCACGCATTTCGGACTCCATTACTCTCGTATCAGTCGGATTGTTAAAGCCGGCGACCGAGCGAATCGAAAACATGAGAGCAAGGCAAAAGGCAAGACCCTAAACGTGCTCTAAATGTGCTCGCTAGGCCGCCAGCTTGCGCTGCGTGAGCCGCCGTAGACTATCCAAGCCGCGTCACGCCCGGTGTGCAGTGAACTTTTCCCGTCGCGCCTGCTCAAATAGAGGGTTATCAACAGCGTCGGCCCCGGCGATAGTCGATCGGTAGGGCAAGGAGTCGGGATATGCAGGATCAGGAAAAACAACTGATTGACGGTTTGTTCGACCGCCTACGTCAGGCCGAGCGCCAGACCGCACCGCGAGATGCGGCAGCCGAGACGCGTATTCAGGAGCAGTTGCGTGAGCACCCCAACGCGCCTTACTACATGGCCCAGGCGCTTCTGATCCAGGAGGCGGCGCTCAACAAGCTTCATGGGCAAGTCACCGACCTGGAACAGCGGCTGGCCGATTCTGAGCAGCGCAGCAGTGCCCAACCGGCAGCCGGGGGCTTTTTGTCGAGCCTGTTCGGCGGCGGTACGCGCCCGTCAGGCGCGGTACCGGCGAGTAGCGCCAGTGCGCCGCCGCCGCCGCCCTACGCCGCGCCGGCCGCGCGCGGAACGGGCTTTCTGGGCGGGGCAGTGCAAACAGCGGTTGGCGTGGCTGGCGGCGTGGTCATGGCGGAAATGCTGACTAACATGTTTCACCACTCGCAGCCGGAAGAGATCGTCAACGTGCTCGGCGACCCGAGCGGTGCTGCGCCCATGGATGCCGGCTTCGACAGCGGCGGCGACAGGTCGTTTCTGGCTGATGACAGCAGCAACAACGACTGGGGCCAGAACGACAACTCGGGCTACGACGACCCCGGCAACAACGGCTTCGACGACGGCGGTTGGGGCGACGACGACAATCTGTTGTAGGCCAGCGAGCTGTGGGGCAATACGCGATCCAGGGAAGTCGATTCAACTAATTGCCTCAATTGGTCGCCGATGCCGGGTCCGCTCGACACGACCGCGTCTAGCCCGGCGGCGCCGCGCACGAGCTTGAGCGCGGCCCCCTGTTAAGTGATGAGTGATCTCGAGCTGCGAGCTCGCGGAGGCTTTTCTCGAGTCGTGGGTCGAAGCCGCGAAGGCTGAGTTGACTCATGCGCCGGCTGTTATTTCTTTCAGCCGCGGCGGGTCACGGCCCGGGGCTACAAATGCCGGGCCGTGTCGACCTCGTTCACCACATCGCCTCCGGCATCGATCATCCCGGCATAACCCTGCGCTTTCGGCAGAATCTGTGCCGCATAAAATCGTGAACAGGCAGCGCGTGCTTGATAGAAATCGGCTTCGTCGGTGCCTGCGTCCAGCGCCGCATGGGCGGTCGCGGCGATGCGTACGGCGTACCAGCCACCGACGACCGTGCCGGCGAGCATCATGTAGTTGAAGGCGTTGGCCATGGCGGCGTCGCGAGAGCCGGCCAGTAGCGTTTGGGTCGCGCGTTGCAGGGTGTCCACTGCGTGTGTGAGGCCGGTATCACCCGCAGCCGTGGTCCGCATATCTGCAATCAGCGCCGCCATGGCCTGGCCGTTGTCACGGATGAGTTTACGCCCGATCAGGTCGATCGCCTGGATGCCGTTGGTGCCTTCGTAAATGGGCGCAATACGCACATCGCGCAGATATTGCGCGGCGCCGGTTTCTTCCACGTAACCCATGCCGCCGTGAATCTGAATGCCGGTATTGGTGAGTTCCACACCCAGTTCCGTGCCCCAACCCTTGACGATGGGAATGAGCAGGTCGACACGGGTTTGTGCGGCCGCGCGCTGGGTATCATCTTCGCTGCGCTCGGCGATATCCATGGTCGCCGCGGTGTCGTAGCTCATGGCGCGTAGCGCATCGATGGGGCTGCGCATGGACAGCAACATGCGTTTGACGTCTGGATGCTGGACAATCGCCGCGCCGCCCTGCTGGCGGTCGCGCGCGTAGGCCAGTGTCGCCTGATAAGCACGATCGGCCACCCCCAACGCCTGCACCCCCATCTTGTGGCGGGCCGCGTTCATCATGGTGAACATGCAGGCCAGGCCCTTGTTGGGCTCGCCGACCAGATAGCCGAGCGCGCCCACGCCGTCGTCGCCATAGGTAATGGTGCAGGTGGGGCTGGCATGGATGCCGAGTTTGTGCTCTATGGACGCGCAGCGCATATCGTTGCGCGTGCCCGGATTACCGGCGTCATCGAGCACGAACTTGGGCACCAGGAATAACGAGATGCCTTTCACGCCATCCGGCGCACCCGGCAGGCGTGCCAACACCAGATGGATGATGTTGTCGGCGACATCGTGTTCGCCCCAGGTGATGAAGATTTTCTGGCCAAACAGGCGATAGTTGTCGCCGTCCGCTTCGGCGCGGGTACGCACCGCGGCGAGGTCGGAACCTGCCTGCGGCTCGGTCAGGTCCATGCAGCCGGTCCATTCGCCGCTGACCATTTTTTCCAGATAGGTTTGCTTGAGCGCATCGCTGCCGTGATGGCTCAGTGCTTCCACTGCGCTGGCCGTCAGCAGCGGACAGAGCGCGAACGACATATTGGCCGCGTTCCACATTTCCGTCGCCATCGCGCCCAGCACACGCGGCATCCCCAGGCCGCCGTATTCTTCGCTACCGGTCAGGCCATTCCAGCCCGCCTCGACAAATTGCCGATAGGCGTCGCCGAACCCGTCGGCGGCCGTGACGTGGCCGTCTTGCCAACGCGCGCCCTGGGCATCGCCTGTGGCATTGAGCGGGGCCAGCACTGCGCCTGCGAAGCGGCCGGCTTCTTCCACAATCGCGCGCACGGTATCCGGCTCGTATTCGTGGTAGCCGGGCAAGGCTCGAATGGCCTTCGCGTCGAGTAGCTCGTTGAGCATGAATAACATGTCGCGTGTGGGCGCGTGGTATTCAGCCATGGGTATTCTCGCGTGGTGGGTAGGGCGCGCGGCGAAACAGCTGCGGTCGAGACAGTTATCCTATGGGATACGGTCAATCGTGTCGTGTGGAGAGGTCCGACTCGGCCCTGCCTGCGGTATCAATCCGAATTGAAGCGCGCCTGGATCTCCCCATCCTTCCATATCAGAAGCTCGCCGGGGGCCATGCGCAACCAGTCCTCATTATCCGTCAAAGGTTGCGTGGCGATGACCGAGACGATGTCGTTGGGGGTGGTGTGCTCGACAAAATTGACGCTCAGCTCGGCGTCGTAAAGGCTTGCCTTGCCGAAGGGCGCCCGCCGAGTGATATGCGCAAGCCGGGTGGAGCAGTAGGTATACAGATAGTCGCCGTCGGACAGCAGCAGGTTGAACACGCCCAGATGTCGCAGGCGTTCGCAGAGCTCGTGCAGTACGCGCCACATGACGTCACGGGATGCCGGCGCAGAAGCGAAGCGCCGTCGCAGCTCGCCCATCAGGAAACAGAAGGCATGCTCGCTGTCGGTATCGCCGATCGGGTGATAGAACGCCAAGGGCAACGATTGCCAGTCGTCGAGTTGGCCATTGTGCGCATAACACCAGGGCTGACCCCACATCTCCCGGGCGAAGGGGTGGGTATTGGCCAGCTGGACCTGGCCGACGTTGGCCTGACGGATGTGGCTGATCACCACGTGAGACTTGATCGGATAATCACAGATCAGTCGCGCGATGGGTGAATCCACAGAAGGGTGCGGATCACGGAAATCGCGGTAGCCCCCTTCTTCATAAAAGGCAATGCCCCAACCATCCCGATGCGGACCGGTACCCCCTCCGCGATGAAGAAAGCCCATGAAACTAAAGCAGATATCCGTCGGCACGTTGGCACTCATGCCGAGCAGTTCACACATGTAATTCCTCCCTGGGCAACGGACGCAGTCGATCTTATGCAAATCGTATTATAAGTGCCATTTGGGTCACACTACGGTTTAATCTTTGAGAGATAGCGTGATCGCAAGATCGGTATGCCACAGTGTCTACCCAGGTTTCCTGCGCGTTTGCGCAAGGCAGATGTCTAATGATGAGCGGTGCGCGCGATGGGATTCGTCTGGCGGTGGCAGCAGCGGCTACCTGTGTGGCGCTGTATTTCCCGCAGCCGTTGATCGCACGTATTCAGGAAGACTTCGGCGTGGCGGCGGTGTGGGCGGCCATGCCGATGACGTTTGCGTTTGTAGTGCTGACGTCCGGCCCGATTTTGTTCAGCCGTTTCATTACGCTGGAACGGGCGATGCGCCTGATAGTGGGCATCGAGCTCGTGCTGGCGCTGTTGTTTGCGGTGCAGGCGTTTACGCAATCGCCGACCGCGTATTTTGTGCTGCGCGGCATGCAGGTGTTGCTTCTGCCGTTGCTCATACCGGCGATCATTACCAGTTCGTCAAATCTGGCCAGCTCTACCAGCCGGGCACGGGATCTGGCGCTGTATACGGCCGGGACGATCGTGGGCGGTGTGGCCGGGCGATTGTTTGCGCTGGCGTCGGCGAGCTTTGAGCACTGGCAGTTGGGCGGGTTGGCAGCGACAGCGGCGTTGCTGGTGTCAGTTTTTGTACTGCGTAATCCGCCGGCGCTGACCAACATCGTCAAGGCGAGTGCCCCGCCCAGTGAAACACCCGATGCGACGCCTGCGCCGGTACGCGACCATGACAAGCCCTGGCTGGCGCCGGTCAGCCTGGCGTTTCCGGGCCTGGCCATGGCGTTTTCCACATTGACGGCGATTCTCACGGTCTTGCCGCTCAAAATCGGTTACGCGGGCGATGGCACACGCACGCTGACGCTGGTCTATGCCGGCTATGCAGCCGGCATCGTGACGTCGCTGGGTGCGCCAGCGGCGACGCGCTGGGCCGGCGGTTTGCCCAATGCGACCGCTGTGGCGGGCGTGGTGTTCTTCGCTGGCCTGCTTGGTGTGATCTGGGGTGGGGAGGTTGCGCTGGCTGTGGGCGTGGTAGCCATGTGTGCGGCCATGGTGTTCCAACAGGCGACCCAGATCGTGCTGCTCAACGATTTCTTTTCGCGCCGGCAGTCCGCGACGGTGAGCGCGTTGTTTGTGGCTGCGGTGTTCGCCGGCGGTATCGTTGGCTCGAGCGCGCTGGTCGTGCTCTACGAGTGGTTCGGCTGGGCTGCGGTCTGCGGCGTGTGTCTGGTGTTTGCGTTGGCCGGCGGCGTTTGTATGGCGATTGCGGCGCGTTGGCCGGCCGGGCGCTCGAGTTGACGGCAAGCTGGGCAGTCAGAGTTGCTCTGAACTGATTCAACTCGGATTGCGGCCGATTGAGGGTTGAGTAATCTATCTGCAGAATGTTCAAGGATTAAAACGACATTCGGTAGCCACATTCACACCGTCGTTGCCCGCGTATCGCCGCCCAAGGCGCGGCGTGATAGCTTCCGTAAAAGTCAGCGTACAGAACCCGCTGGCAACGCGGGCATTTCAAATCGGTTGCTTTGCCTCTGTTTACGGGCTGTCGTTCCAGTTGTACGCCGCGTGATTTCAAGAGTTGCATAACGTCACCTCGCTATCGCTGGCTCCAGATCAAACGTACATCGCAAATGTTGTAAAAATATTTGCAAAGGCTCCGATTTTTATCTTGAGAAGAGGCTGCCAATCATACTTTGGTAGAAAAATGGCAATTTACCCCGCCATCAGCGGTCGGGGCGGGCGCGGCCGATTGACGATTAAGTCAGCGAAGACACCGGTCGCGAGACGAATCGATCGCGCTGGCCTATGCAGCGGGCGGCTACAGCATGAGCG
>JAQIBT010000155.1 GCA_027858915.1 Salinisphaera sp. | reverse complement strand
CCCAAGTCCCAAGTCCCAAGTCCCAAGTCCCAAGTCCCAAGTCCCAAGTCCCAAGTCCCAAGTCCCAAGTCCCAAGTCCCAAGTCCTCAATCCCACCAATCGTCGATCGCGGCGGAAGCGGCCTCGTTGGCCGGTCGTGCCACCAGCCCGCTTTGCGAGACGGAGATCCGAAAACGCGCGCCGTCGGCCATGGGCAGGTAGGCCGCGCTGCCGTAGCGTGCATCGACTAGGTCCAGCCAGCGCGGGGCGTGGTGCGCAGCCTGCCATACGCTTATACCGGGCTCGCCGTCGGCCAGCGGATAGGCATGCGGCGGATGCTGGTTCTCGGCGTCGATATCTCGATATCGCCCGGTCAGGCGTTCCAGCCGGCATAGCGCATTAAAACCCAGCAGATTCGCCATTGGCCGCCATTTGAGGATACGGGCGTCGAGTTGCCATTCGTCGCCGGTCAATGACATTTGTCGATCGGGCAGCCCGGGTCGCTTCAGGTCTGCGCGAAAATCGTCGGGGCCGACGCGGACGAACGAGATGTTGGCTACTGGGCGCTCGTAACTCAGCCGCCGATAGGTATAGAGATTGAGCGCCAATGCCACGACCACCGCCGTGATGGCCAGTGTCACACCAGCCCCGGTGCCGGCGCGCGCTGCGGCCATCAGGCGTCGCTGACGGAGACGGGCGATACACAGGAGCAGGAAAAAGACGCCTATTGCTGCCAGAAGGCCCGGAATATAGGCCGGTTCCAGCATCAGTTCGCACCTGTCCGGTGGCGCGCTGGCAGCGTGTGTTGGCCGTCTGTGGCTGGCCGGCAGCGCACAGACCGTCCATTGATAGAGTCTTTCAGCACGGTGGGTGTTTTTTCGTTGATCATGGCGGCGTTATGCCGACCCGCAGTCTTTTCCTATCATCCGCCACTGGACGTCAGACGCGCAAAACGCATGCCGCAAACGTCCATATTATCAATCTTTTATCCACCGCAGGTCCGGCTTTGCCGAGGATTGCGCCGACGATGGCCCAGGCTTTGACAGGCATAAAAAAGCCGGCGTCGATGACGCCGGCTTTTCCTGTCGCTCTGTGCTAGTCGTTATCGTCGCCCAACCACCATGCGATAAATGACCAGCAGCACGATCGAGCCGATGATCGCCACGATGAAGCTGCCGATATTGAATCCGCTTACGGCCCCGAAACCTAGCGCGGTGGAGATGAAACCACCGACTACAGCACCGACGATACCGATGATGATGGTAACGATGATGCCACCTGGGTCATCCCCCGGCATGATCAGTTTGGCAATAGCGCCGGCGATCAGGCCGAAGATGATCCACGCAATAATCCCCATGTACGACTCCTTCGAGTTCTTTGAAATAGTTGAATGACTGTGCGCGCTGCCCATGACAACCGCAAGACGTAGTTTCCGGGATGGCTATTGGCCTCAATAGCTGTATGCGATCTGTTTTGCACGCGCTCAGCTGTGCCGCAGGACCATCACTTGCGGCGATAGCGAGCCTTGGCCCGACGCCCCTTGGCCGCGAGCAGGGGCCGCAGCGTGCGCGGCAACGACGGGAACAGATAGCCGAGCGTTGTCATCACGCGGGTTGAAGCCGGGCGTGTGCGTTCGGTTCGACCGTCGGCGACACAGGCAAGCACCAGATCGGCGATCTGCTCGGGCGTGCTCATCGGCTGCGAGAAGGTCAGGTCAGTCACGGCGTCGATATCCGACAGGATGAAGTCGGTGGCAATGGGGCCAGGCGAGACCACGCTGACCGAAACAGATGTGCCGCGCAGCTCTTCGGCCAGCGCGTAGGTGAGTGTTCTCAGGCCGGCCTTGGTGGCCGAATAGGTGGCGCTACCTGGGACGGCCATGCGCCCAGCCACCGAGCCGACGTTGACGATTGCTCCGCGCGGCGCTTGTTGCAGCCACGGCAGTGCCAGATGCGAGAGCATGAGCGGAGCCCGCAGATTGGTATCCACCATCTGGGCCAGTGCGTCCGTATCCTGATCAACGAAAAGGCCGCGATGATGACAGCCGGCGTTATTGATCAGAATATCCAGGCCACCCAGGGCCGCGGCAGCCTCGTCGATCAGGCGTCGGCAATCGTCGGCGTTCGAGACATCGGCCACGATGACGGTCGCGCCGATTTCGGCGGCCACCGCCTCGAGATGATCGCGTCGACGGGCCGCGATCGCAACATGAGCACCGGCGCTCGCAAACTGCCGCGCCACGGCCTCGCCGACGCCGCTCGAAGCGCCAGTCACCAAGACGCGTCGTTGAGAACATTTCTCCGTGATCACGAGTCGACGCGCCGGTTCGGGCTGCGATGCGCCGGCCGTCCGAACCAGCTGTCGAGCTTCGCAGTGGCACGCTGACGAACGTCGTCATCGATGTATTGGGAGATAGTGGCCACAGCCAGCGTCAACGCACCCAGATCGTCGGTCAGGCCGAAACCGAACAGCCAGTCGGGGATGGCATCGAAGGGCAGGATGAAATAACCCAGCGCGCCGTAGGCCGTCATGCGTGCCCAGCGCGGTGTATCCGGGCGCTGGGCCGCGTAGTGCAGCCACAGCGCTTTTTCGAGCAGTTCGTAGCCGGCCCGCTTGAATACGCGCGACATCTTGCTCCAGAAGCGCGTATCCGAATATTGATTGGCATAGCCGGTCAGCTCGCTCACGGTCTGTGGCCCGCGAGCCTGCGCATCTGTTTCGGCTTCTGGCCGTGCCGGCAAGGCTGGCACGTCGCGCGCGCTGGCCTGTCGATTTTGGCGGTAACGTTTCCAGCGCTCCAACATGGTCGTCGTCTCCTGCGCCGTGGCGCAATACCCAGCAATATGATCGGTCTCAGGCACGGCTGCGGGGCAGAAAGCTCTCGGCCTGGGCCTTTGCCCAGGACTGCTCGTAGCGACCGTTTCCGGCGACCGTCAGCAGCTCGCCTGTCTGCAGGAAACGATACACCTGATCGGCTGTCTGAATCTCGGAATCGCGCGTGCGCCGGCACAGATGTTCGGGCTTGAGTTGGTTGGGATGATCCAGACCAACGGTGGCCACGACTTCCTGCATGGCTTTTACCGTGGCGAGCTGATAGTTGTACACCCGCTCGGCCTTGTCCGGCACTACCAGCGCGCGTTGACGCCAGGCATTCTGAGTAGCCACGCCCACCGGACAGCGATCGGTATGGCAGGACTCCGACTGCACGCAGCCCAGCGCGAACATGAATCCACGCGCTGAGTTGCACCAGTCTGCACCCAGCGCCATATTGGAGGCCATGCGAAAACCCGATGTGATCTTGCCCGACGCGCCAATCCGGATACGCTCGCGCAGCCCGGCACCGACCAGCGTATTGTGGGCCCAGACCAGGCCTTCACGCAGCGGCGTACCGACGCTGTCGGCCAGTTCCAGCGGCGCCGCACCGGTGCCGCCCTCAGCGCCGTCGATGACGATGAAATCCGGGGTGATGCCGGTCTTGAGCATGGCCTTGGCCAGGCTCATGAACTGCCAACCGTGACCGATGCACAGCTTGAAGCCGACCGGCTTGCCGCCGCAGCCTTCGCGCAGATCGGCAATGAATTCCATCATCCCGATTGGCGTAGAGAAAGCCGTATGCGACGGCGGCGAGACACAGGTCTGGCCGACTTCGACGCCGCGTGCCTCGGCGATTTCGGGGGTCACCTTGGCGCCCGGCAGCACGCCGCCGTGACCCGGTTTGGCACCTTGCGATAGCTTGATTTCGACCATTTTCACCTGGTCGTCGCTGGCCTGGTCCACGAACTGGGCGCGGTCGAACGAGCCGTCCTTGGCACGACAGCCAAAGTAACCGCTGCCCAACTCCCAGATCAGGTCGCCGCCGAACTCCCGATGATGACGCGAGATCGAGCCTTCGCCAGTGTCGTGGGCAAAGCCGCCGCGTGCGGCGCCCTTGTTGAGCGCGCGAATCGCATTGGCCGACAGTGAGCCAAAGCTCATCGCCGAGATATTGAGCGTCGACGATTCATAGGGGCGTGTGCATTCAGGGCCGCCGATTGGCACGCGTGACGGTGTCTCGCAGGGCGTGCGCGCAGTAATCGAATGGGTCAGCCATTCGTGGCCCTCGGCGTAGACGTTGAGCTCGGTGCCGAAGGGATCGGCATCGTTGTCGCCCTTCGCACGAGCGTAGACCTGGCTGCGCTGTTCGCGTGAGAAAGGCGCGGCCTCGGTATCGGATTCGATCAGATACTGTCTGATCTCCGGCCGGATCGCTTCGAACAGCCAGCGAAAATGCGCAAGCAGAGGGTAGTTGCGCAGCAGCGAGTGTTCTTTCTGCAGCAGGTCGTTTACGCCCATCACCAGGAACAACAGGCTGACGATTAGAAACAGACCAAAGTAGCGCGGCATGATGACCGTCAGCACTGCGAATACAACAGTGGCCACCACGGCCGCAACGAGGGCGATATAGCGCATGGACAGACCTCGAGAAGAACAAAATATGGCGAATCGGCCGAACGCTTTCGTCAGCGCTGGCAGACCGGACAGAAGAACGTACTTCGCTGGCCGACGATCTCACGTCGAATCGGCCCGCAGCCGCGCGGACAGGGCTGGCCTGCGCGGCCGTAGGCGGCCAGTTGCAGCTGGAAATACCCGCTATCGCCGTCTACGCCGATATAATCACGCAACGTCGTCCCGCCGGCGACAATCGCATCGCGCAGCACCTGTCGGATCGCCTCGGCCAGCCGATTGTAACGGCCGGCACTGATACGCGCTGCGGCACGGCGTGGATGTATGCCCGCGGCGTGCAATGCTTCACAGGCATAGATATTGCCCACGCCGACTACCACGGCCGCGTCCATGATGACGCTCTTGACCGGCGTGCGCCGGCCGGCCGCGCGTGCATGCAGCCACGCGCCGTCGAAATCGTCCGACAACGGCTCTGGCCCGAGTTTGCTGAGCAGCGAGAATGCCTGCGGATCGCCGGTAAGCCAGAACACCGAACCAAAGCGTCGGGCGTCGTTGAAACGAATCGTCTGATCGTTGTCGAGCACGATATCCAGATGGTCGTGCTTGGCCACCGGCGTATCCGCCGGCACGATACGCAGGCGACCGGACATCCCCAGGTGCAGACAGACATGTCCGCGGTCAGCGACGAACAACAGATATTTGGCCCGACGACGAACCGCGTGAATCGTCTGGCCTGGCAGGTCGGAGGCCAGCGTCTCGGTGACCGGCCAGCGCAGCTGCGGCTGGCGTACGATCACCGTTCGCACCGACTGCCCACGCACATGCGGCTCGATACCGGCGCGGGTGGTTTCGACTTCAGGCAGCTCGGGCATCGCGCTATTCTGCCATGACCTTGCCTGATTGAAGGGCGGTGCGTCTATTTGCGGACAAATGACTTTTCGTTACTGATCGATCAGTAATCAGGTATCCCCGGATGCTCGAGCTCGAGCAGTGGCGGCACGCGGTTGCCGGCCAGGTGATAGTCCACCTGCAGGCGGGGATCGCGCAGGATCAGGTTGGGATTGCGCTCGATGACGTCCAGATGTCGCGGCTTGGCGTCGGCGAAATCCATCGTGATACGCGCAATACGCTTGCGCGAGCGATCGGCCGGTACCACGGTTAGTGCCTTCACGCGCTTCCAGGCCGAGATCGTGGCTCGGGCCGCCGCGTCACTGCGCTGGTGGATCGGGCTGGCGTGCCAGAGACCGGCGGTGTCTCGAGTGAGCGTGAAATCGGGCAGCACAAGACGCGTGAGTCGTGTGTTCGGCGCAACCAGCGCCGGATCGATCCAATGGCTCCAACTGCGTGTCAGCGAGCGGGTATCCGGCAGGCGGGCGAGGAGTAATCGGTACGCCGTGGCTACGTAGCGGCTGTCAGGCTCGGGGCCGGCCGCGCCCAGTCGAACAGGGGCCTCGTCGTTGAAACGCACGGTCAGTGGCATCTTTGACAGGCCAGTGGTGCGATCGGCAATGACTTGTAACGGATAGGCGTGCGTCGCCTGCGTCCGCGCCAGTGCCAGCAGGATAGCAACCTGCGTCGGATCGGGTCGCGCCTTGACCGGCGAGACCAGACGCCAGGGCCGGTCTGGGCCGCCGCGTTCGAGCACGATCAGCTCGCTGCCATGGCGCACCGTTATATGGTCGATAGCGTTGGGCGCGATACTCGACAGGGTGGGCAGGGCCGGCGGCGGTGCTGGCCCGCGCGCCAGCCAGAGGCCGGCCGCCAGGCCGATGGCCGCCAGCGCAAGCAGCGTATTGAACAGAATGCGAGAACGGCGCATCGTCATCTGCGTCGCCGCAGCCACCAGCGGCCCAGCCCGGACGCCAGCAGTGTCAGCGGTATACCCGCCACGAAGATCCACCAGAACAGAGTCAGCCGTGCCGGTGCCATCTGCAGGTGATCATCCGGCGCCTTGGCCACATTGACGGCGATCTGGGCGTCGCGATGAGCCAGCCACTGGAAGATCGACAAGGCCAGCGTGCGGTTGCCAAGGTCGCCGATATGCCCGTTGTCCATGAAATCGCTGTCAGCGACGGCGACTACCCGTTGTGCGCGCGGGCGTGAGTCGCCGGTCGTCGTCTTGCCGTGATTGGCCTTAGGCGAAGTTCGATGCAGCGCCATGCCAAAATCGACCGGCCCGGCGCGATCGCCTGACTGTGGTTGGAAGGTAATACTGCTACCGGTCAGCGAGCCGGTTTCCAGCCAGCTTTGCGTACCCGAGCGCAGGAATACCTGGTGCTGCCAATCGGTATTGCTCAGTGCCGCCAGGCCGCCGGCGAAGGGGAACAGCGTGAGTTCCTTGAGATGATCGGTGATCGGGGTATCCGGATAGTTGGCCACCAGCGCGATCGCCGGATTACCGGTACCGAGTTTCCGATAGTCGCGATAGACCAGGGTGCCTGCGAGCCAGTGAATGCCCAGCGCCTGAGCGACCGGCGCCAGGCCATAGCGTGGGCCGGGGTCGTCGGCCCAGAGCACATTGCCCCCGTTGGCAATATAAGCGCGGATCATGGCGATCTCGCCGGGCAGGTAATTCTTCTGCGGTGAGGCAATGACCAGCACGCCGGTGTTGTCGGGAATCGCACCGGCGGCGATCAGATTGATCGGGCGGACCGTCAGCCCCTGGGCGTTCAACGCGCTGGCCAGCTTGCTGTAGCCGGCTGTTGCCTTGTCGTCGACCGCACGCTCGCCGTGCCCGGTGACGAACACGATCCAGGCGTTGCCGGCCGTCGATAGACGTTGCAGCGCGTTGGTGACGCTGGTTTCCGAATAATCAGTAACGGCCTGACTGCGGCCCTGATAATGCAGAACTACGGCGCCGTCGCGGCCGATGCCCAGATGGCGCACGACAGTCGGCTTCTGCGCTGGATCGACAAAATTCAGCGACACGCGACTGGAAGCGCGCGTATAGCGGGCAAGTTGCTGACGCACTTCGGCTCGTTGCGGGCCCGGATAGATATAAGCCGTGAGGCGGATGGGACCGGCATCGAGTGCGGCCAGCACGCGTTGGCTGGCGTGGGTCAGCGAATTGCGATTGCCCTGGGTCCAGTCGGCCGAGATCGAATAACGCTGGCTGGCGGCGCCGGCCAGTACCGCGACCACCCCAATCAACAGCATCGATATGACATGAGTCAAACGCATGGCCAGTCTCGATCCGCGTCGATACGCACGACAGTCAATGCCAGAAACGCGATGACGAAAATCAGGAAATACAGCACGTCTGCGCTCGAGAACATGCCGTGCAACAACGCGTTGTCGTGGCTGATCAGCGACAGATGACGGGCAAAATCGCCGACCTTGATTGGCGTGCCAAACAGGACAGGCTGCCAGTCGATCGCAGACAGCGCATACAGCAGCCACAGCGCCAGCAGGGCGCCCAGCGAGCTGATGGCCGCCAGCGTCGGTTCGCGGGTCAGCGCCGAGGCAAACAGCCCGATGGCCACAAACCCAGCCATCACCAGCCATAGGCCGATCAGGCCCGAGGCGATCACGCCCATGTCGAGCGGCGTGAACAGCCACAGCGACAACGGCATGGCAGCGATGAGCACCAGCATCAGGCTGAGATAGCCCATCAGCCCAACAAACTTGCCGAGCACGATAGCGCTGGGCGTCACCGGCGCCGCAAGCAACAGCTCGATGCTGCCGGTCTTTCGTTCTTCGGCAAACATCCGCATCGTCAACAGCGGCACCACCAGCAGCAGCACCAGGGTGACAAACCGGAGCATGCCGGCGCCCACCAGCTCGGAAACGCCGTCGTAGGCGTTCAGATGTTGCGGATTGAGCGTGATATCGGTTAACGACATCACGAACAGCAAGGCAGTCAGGAACTGGGTGATGGCCAGCAGCGTCCACGCCAGCGGCGAAACAAACAGCCGCGTCAGTTCATGGCGGGCAATAGCCGCGGTCATGCTCAGCGTATGGCTCATGGGGTTTCATCCGGCATGCAGTCGCTGGAGTCGCCGCTGGTCAGTCGCAGGAAACGATCCTCCAGCGTGACCGATCGCGGCGACAGCAGGTTCAGTTGCCAGCCGTCGGCCGCCGCGCGTTCGGCCAGCGCGACGCGGATATCGGCATGCGTCGGGTCGAGCGTCAGCAGCCAGCGGCCGGGACTGATTGCTTCGACGCTTGTCACGCCACTCTGCTCGCCGAGCGTGGCGGCGTCCGGGCTGGCTGCAAAGCCGACTTCCAGGGCCGTGGCCTGGCCGTCGAGATCTGTCATGGGCGCATCCAGCACAATCCGCCCGGCGTTGACGATCATCACGCGCGAGGCCACGGCCTGGATCTCCGGCAGAATATGACTCGATACGATCACGCTGTGATCGGCAGCCAGGCGGGCAATCAGCGCGCGTACGCCGCGCAGCTGGTTCGGGTCCAGCCCGGCTGTGGGTTCATCCAGAATCAATACGTCCGGCCGATGCACGATGGCCTGCGCAATGCCGACGCGCTGTTGAAAGCCTTTCGACAGATGGCTTATCGGACGCTTGCCTACCGCTTCCAGCTCGCAGTCTGCCTTGGCAGCCGCGATCGCTGCACGCTGCTTGGCACGCACAATACCGTGCAATCGCGCGCAGAAGCCCAGATATTCATCGACGGTCAGCTCGCTGTATACCGGCGGGCGTTCTGGCAAATAACCGATATGGCGCTTGGCAGCGATTGGATTCTCGCGCAGATCGGCGCCAGCGATACAGATACGGCCGGCGCTGGGCGCCAGCGTACCGGCCAGCATGCGCAGGATGGTGGTCTTGCCGGCGCCGTTGGGGCCCAGCACACCCAGCACGTCGCCGCCTGCCAGTGATATCTCGACGTCGTGCACCACGCGCGACCCGGCGTAGTCGCGACAGAGCCCCTGCGCACGCAGCAGATCGCTGTGCTCCTCGTGTGCCATGGGCTGGGGCTGTCGGGCGTCGTGTCGTGGCAAGAGTCGGTCGTACTCGCAAGGATTCGGCAGGCGTACTGTAGGACGTCGGCAGCTAGGAGCTTGGGCCGCAGAAACACATGCGGCTGCGAACACGCCGATTAGGCCATATTTCACGGTCATTTTCGTTAAATGGAACCACCATTCGCCTCAAATGACCGCAAAATCTGTCTCTAATCGGCGCGCTCTCGCTCACACGATTCCTACGGCCCAAGCTCCTGGCGCGCCGCGCGTAGCCAGTCGCCATCATGCATCAGGCTGCCGACCATAATCCTTTCTCGCACGGGCCGACGAACGGACCTGCTTAACGGCTCGAATCGCAGACATGAAAAAGCCGGCGCGTAGCCGGCTCTCTCCGATCCTGGTGCCGTCAAGACAGCCCGGAAGTCTTACTTGATCTTGGCTTCCTTGAAGACCACGTGCTTGCGGGCCTTGGGGTCGTATTTCTTCATCTCGAGCTTATCGGGCGTGTTCCGCTTGTTCTTGTACGTGGTGTAGAAGAACCCGGTGTCCGCGGTCGAGACCATGCGTACTTTCTCGCGCATTATGCTTTCTCCTGCTTGCGGATCTTGGCCAGTACCATATCGATGCCTTGACGATCGATGATACGCATGCCCTTGGCGGACACGCGCAGACGTACATAGCGCTTCTCTGTTTCCACCCAGAAGCGATGCCAATGCAGATTGGGCATAAAGCGGCGGCGCGTCTTGTTATGGGCGTGCGAAACATTGTTACCGGAAAGCGGGCGTTTACCGGTGACCTGACAAATCTGGGACATCTTCAAAACCTCTTTATCGCGCGCAGTCGGCATCAGCTAGCAGCGTATTAAATCATCAAACAAACCGAGGCACAACCGCCGGACCGTAAATTGGCAGACGTTTGCTGAATATCAGACATTGTCGCTTCGTCAAGCCGACCTACATCAATCCGCGTTCTGCCAGCGAGGTGCTGCCCTGGCGCGTCACGACGACGTGATCAAGCAGACGAATATCGACCAGCCCAAGAGCATCGGACAAGCGGCGCGTAATATCGCGGTCTGCCGTACTGGGCTCGGCAACGCCGGAGGGATGGTTATGTGCCACGATTAAGGCTGCAGCGTTATGACGCAAGGCGGCCTTGACTACTTCACGCGGGTAGACGGCCGCGCCGTCAATGGTGCCGTGAAACATCTGCTCGAACGCGATCACCCGGTTGCGTGTATCCAGAAACACGCAGGCAAAGATCTCCTGCTCGGCGTGGCCAAGCTGGGTGGAAAGAAACCGCCGTGTGGCTTCGGGATCGCTGAGCACGTCTCGATCGGCCAGGGTTTCTGTCGCGTAGCGTCGTGCCATGGCTAGCACGGCCTGCAGCTGGGCGTATTTGGCCACGCCCAAGCCATGCGTGGCGGTGAATCGCTGGTGATCGGCCGATAGCAGCGCGCCCAGACTGCCGTATTCGGCCAGCAGCGCGCGTGCCATGTCGACCGCACTCTGGCCGGCAACGCCGGTGCGCAGGAAAATCGCCAGCAGTTCGGCGTCGGATAACGCGTCGGCGCCGCGCGCCAGCAATTTCTCGCGTGGTCGCTCAGCAGCCGGCCAGTCGGATATGCGCATGCTGTCCCCTCGTTCGATGCCCCCTGTTCAATCCACATCGGCCGCTGGCGACGATTTGCAAGGTCTGACGCCCGGTGCCCATGTCGGCATGGGCCGAGCTGTGGGTACAATGCCGCATGCAAACGCTGTCTCAACGCCATATCATCGTTGCCGTCACCGGCAGCATTGCGGCCTACAAGGCCCCGGTTCTGGTGCGCCGGCTGGTCGAGGCCGGGGCCGATGTACAGGTCGTCATGACCGAGGCGGCGAAGCGCTTCATCACGCCGATGACGCTGTCGGCGATCTCCGGCCATCCGGTGCGTCACAGCCTGTGGGATGAAGACGCCGAGTTGAATATGGGTCACATCGAGCTGGCGCGCTGGGCCGAGTTGATTGTGATCGCACCCGCTTCGGCCGATACACTGGCCCGGCTTGCCCACGGCCGCGCCGACGATCTGCTCAGCACGTTGTGTCTTGCAACCACCGCCGAGTTGATGGTCGCGCCCGCCATGAATCATGTGATGTGGGCACATCCGGCCACCCGGGACAACGTGGCTCGTCTTGTCGAGCGCGGCGTCAAATTTGTCGGCCCCGACAACGGCGCGCTCGCCGAACGCGAAACCGGTGCTGGGCGCATGGTCGAGCCAGAAGCGATTCGGGATGTCGTGGCAGAGTTTTTCGCCGAGACGAGGGGCAGCGGCCCGTTGGCCGGCCATCGCGTGGTCGTCACCGCCGGACCAACGCGCGAGTCCATCGATCCAGTACGCTTTATCACCAATCATTCGTCGGGCCGAATGGGCTATGCGTTGGCCGCTGCCTGTCGTGCCGCTGGCGCGCAAGTCACGCTGGTGTCTGGGCCGACCTCGCTTGCAGTCCCAACCGGCGTCACGCGGGTCGGTGTGCAATCGGCTGCGGACATGCGCGCGGCGGTCATGTCTGCGGTAGCAGACGCCGATCTGTTCATCGGCGCAGCGGCGGTGGCCGACTATCGCCCGGCACAGAGCGCAGCCGACAAGATCAAGAAAACGGCCGAGGACGCGCAGCTCACACTGACGCGAACGCGCGATATCATTGCCGACGTCACAGCTGAATATCCTGGCGTCTTCACGCTGGGATTCGCTGCCGAAACCACCGATCTGGAAAACGCTACACGTGCCAAGCGCGAGCGCAAGAAGCTATCGATGATTGCCGGCAATCTCGTCGGGCCCGAGCATGCATTCGGCCGCGACGACAATAGTCTCTTCGTGGTCTGGGAAGACGGCGAGCGGCACCTGCCGCAAGACTCCAAGCAAGCGCTGGCGCGGACGCTGGTCGAGATGATTGTCGAGCGGCTGGCCGACGAACGGGCTACATCAAACACAGACAGTCAGGAACAGATATGACGCAACTGCAGGTCAAGGTGCTCGATGAGCGCCTGGGACAGGATTTTCCGTTGCCCGAGCGAGCGACCGCCGGCTCAGCGGGGGTCGATCTGCGCGCCATGGTCCGTGAGCCGGTCGCACTCGCTCCGGGCGCCTGCGAACTGTTGCCGACCGGGCTCGCCGCTTATATCGCTGATCCGAATCTGGCGGGCATGATCCTGCCGCGCTCGGGACTGGGTCACAAACACGGCATCGTGCTGGGTAATCTCGTTGGCCTGATCGACTCGGACTATCAGGGCGAGCTCAAGGTGTCGGCCTGGAACCGGTCCAACAAGACCTACACGATCGAACCAGGCGAGCGCATTGCCCAGTTCGTGCTGGTACCGGTGGTCGCGGCCGAACTGGCCGTAGTCGAGGAGTTCGACGAAAGCGCGCGCGGCATCGGCGGTTTTGGCTCCACCGGCGCGGCCTGACTCGTGGAAGAGAACAAACGTATGTCGCTGGATCCAGAACAAGCCGCCCGGGTTGCCCGCGTACTCGGCGAGGCTCTGCCTTATATCCGTCGTTTTGCCGGCAAGACCGTGGTCATCAAGTACGGCGGCAACGCGATGACCGATCCGGAGCTCAAATCCGGTTTTGCCCGCGATATCGCATTGATGAAACTGGTCGGCTTCAATCCGGTGGTGGTCCATGGTGGCGGCCCGCAGATCGGCCAGCTGCTCGAGCGCGTCGGCAAGCAGACCCAGTTCATCAAGGGCATGCGCGTTACCGATGCCGACACCATGGATGTAGTCGAGATGGTGCTCGGCGGCCTGGTCAACAAGGAAATCGTCAACCTCATCAACCAGCACGGCGGGCGTGCCGTGGGCCTGACCGGCAAGGACGGCAGCCTGATCTCCGCGCGCAAGCTGACATTGGTCGACGACGACACCGATCTGGGCTTCGTCGGCGAGGTATCGAGCATCGATCCCCGGATCGTCAAGCGTCTCGAAGCCGACGACTTCATCCCCGTCATCGCCCCGATCGGCGTTGGCGCAGACGGGCGCAGCTACAACATCAACGCCGACCTGGTGGCCGGCAAGATGGCCGCGGTACTCCAGGCCGAAAAACTCATGCTATTGACCAACACCCCCGGCGTGCTCGATCGCGAGGGGCATCTGCTGACCGGTCTGTCGCAGCAACAGGTCGAGTCCCTTATTGAGGACGGCACCATCCACGGCGGCATGCTACCCAAGATCCAGTGCGCGCTGGACGCCGTTGCTGCCGGCGTACAAGCGGTGCATATCGTCGACGGCCGGGTCGAGAACGCCGTGTTGCTGGAATTGTTTACCGATGCCGGTGTGGGGACGCTGATTCGGCGTGAAGACAGCAGAGAATCGGTGGCAAACGACCCCGAACCTGCGTAGTCCTCGAAGGCGATCAGCAAGGCATAGCACGTTTATTTCGTGGCCGAAACCAGAGGTTCAATGCCGACCTTGAAGCTACGTGAGATCAACACAGCAAGATCAAATGCGCGCGACGATTTTTCGACACCATCGCCTCGGTGCGTGTCCGCTGAGACGTAGTTGATTCCTACGACAAGCTGATGGATGTTGTCGCGGGTTAGATTGAAGAGGTGCCATGAAAGCTTTTGACGGCTACTGGAAAATCACCTGGATGCAGGAATGGGATCGGGACTTCGTCGATCTGGTCGAGCCCGGTCATTTTCGATTCGAGGGTGACATCGGCAATTTCGTTTTTGGCGCGGTGACCGGTCAACTTGATTTGCGCTATGGCGCTGAAGGCGATCATGTCGCGTTTTCATGGGCGGGTATGGACGAAGGCGATGACGTCAGCGGCAGAGGTTGGCTGCAATTGACGGCAGCCGATACGGCCGAGGGCCGATTGCTCATTCATCTTGGCGATGAGTCTGATATCCGGCTTGAGCGACGGGTATAGCGGATCTTCGCTGAGAACGGCTCGCGCACGGCAACCCGCTACGGTACGCGAGCGATTCGCGATCACTGATTGCGAAACGCTTCGGCCGAGGCTCGATTGCCGCAGGTACGCATGTCCCACCAACGCCGCCCTAAGCCGCGGCCTCGGTTGATGAACAGCCTGGGCACCTATGCGTCTTCATCTGAGGCAGTGCGCTCGTGCGGGGCAGATGCAGCTGAGCGAGCGGCTTATCTGATCGGCCACGACGTTCGCCGCAAGCGGCGATAGGCCAGAGGCTCTATAATCGCCCGCTGTATTTCCCCAGCCGCAGCTTGCTCGCTGAGCGCGAATGACCGACTTTGGACGCAACTGGTGGGGCCAGCAATGGCTGGCTGCCTTCGACGGGATCGATCAGTCCAATCGTCTGCAGCGCGGGCGCCGCTACGCCAACAACGGCTCGGTGCGTTCCATCGAAATCGGCGAGAAAACGGTCAAGGCGCTGGTGTCCGGCAGTCGGCCCGCGCCTTATGCCGTGAAGGTGACGTTGAATCCGTTCTCTCGAACCGATCACGACGTGATTCTGGCGACGGTGGAAAACAGCCCGGTGCTGCTGTCCCGGCTGCTCAATCGTCAGTTGCCGGCGCATGTATCGACGCTGCTGGAGCAACGCGGTATTCGGCTGTTTCCGCGGTCCTGGCGGGATATGACTGCGCGTTGTTCTTGTCCGGACGATGCCATGCCGTGCAAGCACATCGCAGCTGTCATCTATCTGCTGGCCAACGAGATCGACAAGAACCCGTTTGTGGTCTTCTCGTTGCACGGTATGGATCTGGCTGCGGTGCTGGCACAACGCTCGGGCGTACAGCCGGCCTCGCTCGCGCAGCTGCCGGTGCTGGCGCAGGCATGGTCGGATGAGCCGCAGGTCACGCGCGCGCAAGCGCCGACGCATGACGTATTCGATGCGATCGATCTGTCGCGGGTTCCGGCACTGGAATCGCGGATATTCACGATCCTGTCGGCCGAGCCGTTGTTTCACGCCAAGGATTTTCGCCAGCTTCTGGCAGCCCAGTACAAACGCGTGCGTCGTCAGGCCGAGGTGTTCGATCGCGATGTGGATGTGTTGGGCGCAGGCGTCGAGCTGCTTTCCGAGGCGCGCGCGGTGATCGACGACAACGGCGCGCTTGTAGAGATGCGCGCCAACGATAAACGCGTGTTCAAGGCGGTACAGCGCAAACGCGCGCCTGATCCTTTGGAACAGTTCCTGGCCTGTCTGCACGGCCTGCCCGCCGACCGTGAATCACGGCTGTCGCACAGCTTGCGGCTCTGGCGTACCTTGCTGCGCTTTGCTCTCAAGCTGATCGAGCAGGGCGCTTATGTGCCGCAGGCTGCCGCCAACAGCGCCGAGCAGACCCTGGTGCAATGGCGCCCGGCGCGGCTGGCGAAGCCGATTCGGGAACTGTTCGATAGCTTGTGCGGCCTCTGCCCGCCGGATTTTGTCCAGCTTCAAAGGAAGGCCGATGGTCAGCGCGGCTATTATTACGCTGACGCGCCAACGCAGGTTCTGGCGGCGCTGCATGTATTGCTGGCTTTCTTTGTACGCCGTGGCTTTGAGAGCACCGCCGAGGCGCGTGCGCCCGACCCGATAAAACAGCTGTTCTTTAGCGGCCGCGCGGTGCGTTTTGATCAGTTTGAAACCCATGAAACACCGCGCCTCATCGCCCATTGGCTGCGACGCCTGACGCTCGGCGAACGGGCGCACCGGCTGCATCTCATGGTTGATGAACGCAGCAACGATGAAATGGGCGTGTCGCTTGCGGTCGAGGACGACCACGGTTTTACCGAGGTCGCCGACTGGTTGGCCGCGGCCGGCCCAAATCGTGACCACAGCGGTGACAACAGCGAGGCCCGCTCGGCCGTACTCGCTGATCTGGCGGTGCTTGCTGATTATTTCCCCGACGTCGAACGGCTGTATGACAATCATCTCGCGCCGGACGATAACCATGCGACGCTGATTTACTCACTGCATGAATTCACGCCGGTCTTTCGCGAGGTCTTGCCGGCACTACGCATGCTCGGTATCGGCGTAATGCTGCCCAAGGCACTGCAGAAGCTGGTGCGCCCGCAGGCCAGCCTGTCGCTGTCGAGTGACGACAGCAGCGAGGGCGTGAGTTATCTCAATCTCGACCGGCTGCTGGATTTTGACTGGCAAGTCGCGATTGGCGATGCCCGTGTGTCGGCCAAAGAATTTCAGCGATTGGTGAAAGACGCATCCGGCCTGGTGCGTATTTTCGATCAATACGTCATGGTCGACCAACGCGAAGTCGCACAGGTTCTGGACAAGCTGGCCGCGCCGCCGACCGAGCTATCGAGGGTGGATCTGTTGCAAGCCGGCCTGACCGGCGAACTGGACGGCGCCCAGGTCACCACACAAGACGATGCCCGCGAACTGTTCGATCAACTGATCCGGCCCGAATCGCCGCCGCCGGTGCCGGCCACGCTGCACGCCGAATTGCGCCCGTACCAGAAACGCGGCTATGAATGGCTGGCCCAGAATGGGCGGCTCGGTTTCGGCTCCTTGCTGGCGGACGACATGGGGCTGGGCAAGACTATTCAGGTCATCGCACTCCTGGCGCATCTGAAAGAGGCCGGTCGGCTGGATGAATCGAAAGCATTGGTCGTTGTGCCGACCTCGTTGCTGAGCAACTGGCGCCACGAAATCGAGCGTTTTGCACCGTCGTTGACGGTACAGATCTTTCACGGTGTCGACCGCCGGCTGGCCCTGGAAGAACATGACGTGATTCTGACCAGCTATGGTCTGGTGCGCTCGGATTCAAAAACGTTGGCCAAGCCACGCTGGGCGTTGCTGGCGCTCGACGAAGCCCAGAACATCAAAAACCCCAAGGCCGCACAAACCAAGGCCGTCAAGCGCCTCCAGGCCGATATCCGGATCGGGCTGTCGGGTACGCCGGTAGAAAATCGCCTGCGTGAATACTGGAGCGTATTCGACTTCATCAATCCGAAATATCTGAGCAGTCAGAAACGCTTCGCAGAAGTCTTCGCCAACCCGATCGAGCGCGACCGCGATCAAGCCGCACTCGACCGCTTCCGAGCGATTACCGCGCCGTTCATTCTGCGGCGGCTCAAGACCGACAAATCCATCATTGCCGACCTGCCCGACAAGATCGAATCCAACCACTACTGCGCGCTCACGCCCCGGCAGGCCTCGCTGTACCAGAACACCGTCAGCACCATCATGGACGAGCTGGACAAGACAGCAGAGGGCATCGAACGCCGCGGCATCATCTTCAAACTGCTCAACGCGCTCAAACAGATCTGCAACAGCCCGGCCCAGTTCGGCCGCCAGAAGACCGCCCAGATCGAAGAATCCGGCAAGCTCGCTGCCTTCGTCGACATCATGCGCGAAGTCGACGCGGCGGACGAGAAAGCGCTGATCTTCACCCAGTATCGAACCATGGGGGCCCTGCTAACTACGGCGCTGCGCGACGAGCTTGGGCTGGAGGTGCCGTTTCTGCACGGCGGGCTCACCCGTAAGAAACGCGACGCCATGGTGGAAGACTTTCAGAACAATCAAGGGGCCCGCGCCATGGTGTTGTCGCTGAAAGCCGGCGGTACCGGCCTGAACCTAACCGCCGCCAGCCAGGTGATCCACTACGATCTGTGGTGGAATCCGGCGGTCGAGCGCCAGGCCACCGACCGCGCCTATCGTATCGGCCAGCATCGGAATGTCGTCGTCCATCGATTGATCACCGAAAACACGTTCGAGGAAAAGATCGACGAGATGATCCAGTCGAAGAAAGAGCTGGCCGATTTGACTGTAGCCAGCGGCGAACAGTGGATCAGTGAGATGTCAGACTCACAGCTTCAAGAGTTGGTCAGCCTCTGACGGCGACTCCTCGCCCACGAGTGACAACGCGTCGTCGAACAGCGATCGAATGAGTTCTGCAGGTACGGCAGCGGCCTGCTGCAGACCGAGTGCACGCATGATCAGCGCCGCTTGGTTGTTGTCGAGCAATCCCTGTGGCAATGCTTCTTCATAGAGCCAGACGGTCGCTTTGTTCGCCGCTGGCGCCGTGTCCAGCCCGGCACGTGCGCCGGCGGCAGCCAGCAAGGCCGAGCCGAGCAGTTCTATGGCTGCTGATGGGCAGTCCTGTTCCAACAGGACGCCGCTGGCGCGGAATTTTTCCTGTGCCTGTGCGGCAAGCCGGGCGCCCGGTTGTTCGACTGTCTCGGCGCTGGCGTCGGGAATACTGATTTCATTCAACGAAGACGACACGCCAAGACGCGCCATGCCGGCCAGGCTGAGCGGGTCGATCGCAGCGACGGGCACTTCGTCGCTGAGCTGTCGGGCAAGCTCGTCGGTTTCGGGATCGAGCCGGTCGAGCACCACGAGCAACCCGCCGCCGGCGCCGAGAATACGCTGGATGCGTCTGCCAAAGGCTGCCTGGATACGCTCGATAGTGCGTTGCAGCGCTGACTCGACGTTGTCGTCCGGCTTGATCGGCGTATCCGGGCCAGGTGAAGCCGATTCGTCGTCTTCTGCGTCGGTTGGTTCCAGAATCGACTCGGCGTCGGCAGCCGTGTCATTTTCCTTGACAGCTTCCGGCGCGTTGTCGGCCAGATCTTCCTTGATCGTTTCCAGCAGCCGGCGCGAAACGCCTACGACGTCGCCTTCGGCTTGCGGGTCGACCACGCTGTCGAACAGTTCCCGCTTGTCGTGGATCAAGCCGAGCACGCGTGCCTCGAAGCTGTCTGCGGCCACCATCAGAATGCTTTGCACGCGCGCCGACTGGCCGAGACGATGCACGCGGGCGATGCGTTGTTCGAGCACGGCCGGATTCCACGGCACGTCCAGATTGACGACCACCGAGGCGCACTGGAGGTTGAGCCCGGTACCTCCGGCATCGGTCGATAGAAAGACCTGAACGGCGTCGTTCTCGTGGAATTGCTCGACCAGTGCGCCGCGTTTATGCGTGGGCACACGGCCGTGCAGGCTTACGCAGCCGAGGCCGGCCGCGGTCAGTCGTTGTTCGGCCAGTGCGGTCATACGCTCCCACTGCGAAAAGACGACGGCCTTCAAGCCGCCTTGGATACACAGCTCCTCAAGTAGCGGGACGAGTTCGTCGAGCTTGGGCGAGCCAGAAGTTTCGGGATCAACCAGTTCGGCCGCGTCGCAGGCCATGCGAGCCTGCTGCAGCGCGGCCATCATACGATTCTGCTCGGTCGGCGTGAGCGGCCGGCGCTGTGCGATGACAGCGAGGCGGCTGGCCGATGCTCGGGCCGAATCATGCTGATCGCGCTGGGTTGCCGTCAGGGCGATATCCAGCTGCTGCTCAATCCGCTCGGGCAGCTGATCGCGCACCAGCCGCCGGTCGCGGCGCAGCATGACCGGCGCCAACCGGCGGCGCAACTCGGACAGGTTGCGATAGCCTTGCACCTTGCCGCGCTCGTCGGTGACGTGGAAATCGGCGAGATAGCGCCAGAGCGGGCCGAGCACCTGCTGGTCGACCACCTGCATCAGGCTGTACAGATCTTCCAGACGGTTTTCCAGCGGGGTGCCGGTTAGCACAAACGCATAGCGCGAATCGATGCGCTTGACCGCGGCCGCGGTCTTGGTGCGCCAGTTCTTGATCCGCTGGGCTTCGTCGAGAATCAGCAGGTCCGGGCTCAACAGCGCACTGATGTCGTCGAAATCCCGCCGCACCAATTCGTAGTTGATGATATAGACGCCGCTGCCCTGTCGGTACAGTTGGCGCCGAGCAGGCGGACTGCCCTGCACGATATGGGTCTCGAGGTCGGCGAAGCGCTCGATCTCGCGTGCCCACTGTTGCTTGAGTGAGGCCGGGCAGACCACGAGGATTCGTTCGACCTGTGCGTTGCGCTGCAGCCAGACGGTCGCAGCAATGGCCTGGAGCGTCTTGCCGAGGCCCATATCGTCGGCCAGCAGCGCGCGGCCGTTGCCGGCGAGAAAACCGACGCCTTCGACCTGAAACGGATACAGTCGGGTGCGCACGCCGGGCAGGCGGCCGCCGGAGCGCCCGATCTCGGCGCGAATTTCGCTGGCTCGTTCACGCTGGCGTGTCCTGGAGCCCAGATACTGAACGTGTTCTACGGCGTCCGTGCCCAGATGGATATCGTCGCGGCCGTCGAGCCGCTCGCTCAGACGAAAGAAATCCTCGGGCAGTCGCCCGCAAAAAACCCCTTCGGCGTCGAAAGCCTGCTCCAGCTCGCCTTGCAGGTCGGCGGGCAGCGGCGCGCCGCGATGCAGGCGGATCTGCGGCGCTTCGTCGACGTCCCAATCGACGAATACATAGGGCACCGGTGCCGCCCGGCGCGCCAGCCGATCGAAATCGCGGCGTTTGCCGATACGACCCAGAACCGCCTCGATATGCTTGCAGGTGCCGAGCTGGTTGACCTTGAAATCCGGGCAGTTGCAGTAGTTAGCCGGCCGCGTCAGCGAGCGGATATGCACCGTGTAATCGCGCGGAAAATGGGTTTCACGGCTGACGCTGCGGGCCTGCCAGGTGCCGAACCAGGGCTGGCCGTCGACCTTGCTCACTTTCACTTCGGTGCGCCCGCGCTGGCGCCGTTCCGCCAGCGCCTCTTCTCGCGCACCGTGCGTATCAGCAGTCTTGCCGTGTTCGGTGGCGTAGGCGAATAACGCCGCGATCGCGTGGCGGCAGAAGTCGTCGTTGTCGTCATTGCAGAGACAGTCGACGACCGGGTTACCGTCTGGATCCGAGGTCAGCGAAAGCAGCATCATGTCGCCGCTCGAGGCATCCTCGACTTCGGCGAACAACCGCTCGTCTTCGTGCGACAAGTTCGTTACACGTTTGTCCTTGAAATCATCCAGCCCGCGCTGAACGACAAGCTCGGGTGCCAGGTCGTAGAGCTGGTCGGTATCGAGCAGCAGGGCATCGATAGCAAGGACTTGCGCTTTTGTCATGGGAACACTCGAAAACGCGATGGTAAAGATAACCGCAGTCAAGACAAAGTCTTAACAACTTTGATGCAAGCTTGTCCGATAGAATAGAACAGCTCGAAGCATATCAAAGCGGGCTCTTCTGCATCCGTATTCGCTACAATCGCCTGCGTTAGAAACCAAAACGGGCGATCTCATCAGCGAAATCAACGATCGAGCCTGTATTGTGCTGTCCATGGTCACGTCAATACGCCATCTTGCTACCAGCCCACGGGGCGATCGCCCGTGAGCGCCATGGCCGACGCCGCCGAACTGTTTCGCCACGTCAGCGCCGAGCGGGCGCCGTTGTATCGGGCGGTGCTGGCAGCATTCGCGGCGGCCAAACGCCAGTTCCGCCTGCATCTGCGCCCGGATGAAATACGTGCCGAGGCCGGCTGGCCGGACGGCATCTTGCCGAGTCTGGAAGAAATCCAGAATATCCTTGCCCAGTTGGTGGAATGGGGCAATCTGCGAGCCCAGGCCGATACCGCGCGGGTCGCCACCATCGAGGATTTCTATCGCGCCAAGTTCCTCTATCAGCTCTCGCGTGAAGGCGAGGCAGTGGAAACCGGGCTGGCGGCGTTTGCCGAGGCGCTGTCGCGACGCGCCGAACTGCAGACGGTCGCACTCGAGGATATCCAGACCCAGCTCGTGGCATTGCAACATCTGGCCGAGGAAAAACCGCTCGACGGTGCGCGTATCCATCAGACCCTGCGCGAACTCGTACACGTATTCGAGGGCCTGGCCGGCAACGCCGAGGATTTCATGGCTGGGCTGGCGCGCACGGTGGAGCTACAGGCGGCCGATGCAGCAACGGTAGTCGCCTATAAGGATCGGCTGATCGATTATCTCGAACGCTTCATCGGCGATCTGGTGGCTGCCTCCGGGCGTATCGCCGAAACCATTGCCGCACTGGAGCCGCCCGATGAACTGCTGCGCCTGGCTGCAGTCCGCGAAGCCCGCGACGCAGCACCCGGCGAAGAAGACGCGACCGCGGCGGCTACCGAGCGGGCGCTTGCTGCCTGGGCAGAACGCTGGGCCGGTCTGCGCGGCTGGTTCCTGCGCAGCGAGGCCGGCCCGTCGCAGGCGCAGCGTCTACGCGCCCGGGCGCGCTCGGCGATACCGCGATTGTTGTCGGCGATTGCGCGGGTCAACGAGCGTCGTACCGGACGCAGCGATCGGACCGCCGATTATCGTGAACTGGCGCGTTGGTTTGCCGATACCGGGGATGAGTCCGAGGCCCATCGCCTGTGGCGTGCTGCTTTTGCCTTGTCGCCGGCACGTCATCTGGCGCTCACCGTCGAAGATGAAGTGGCTACCACTACGCCGTGGATCGCAGCCCCCGCAATCGCCATCGAGCCGACCCTGCGCGAACGCGGGCGCCTGCCAAACGCTGGCGGTCCGCAGCGGGTGCGCGATCGATCCGTCGAAAAAGCATTTTTGGCCCAAAAGATCGCGGCCGAAGACGCCCAGATACAAGCGGCCCGCCAGCGTCTGGCCACCGACGAAATCACCCGCTTGTCCGCCATCGGCCGGCTGGATCGGCATGCATTCGCGCTGTTTCTCGACGTGCTCGGCGAGGCTTTGGCCGCGATGCACGACCCGCATGACATAATTGAGCGCATGACCACCGACGGCAGTCTGGCGCTCACCTTGAAGCCGATCGCCGACGCGCCGATCGTGACGCTGGAAACCGACGCCGGCGTCTTTGCTGGCCGCGATCATTGGATTCACGTGCGCGAAATCGAATGACCCTATCGATGATCATAGTGCAGGGAATTCAGTGTTTTAAATGTCCTCCAAAAGGCACACAATGTGCTATTTTTAACCGATGAAGCCCATATCTTGGAGCCCTGAAAAGAACGCGCTTCTGAAGAAGCAAAGAGGTGTCTCATTTGAAGAAGCGGTTTTTCACATCATGGCCGGCGATGTGCTCGATACAATCGCGCATCCGAATCAAAAGCGTTATCCCGGCCAGCAGATCCACGTACTGGCGATCGAGGAATATGTCTACCTGGTTCCGTTTGTAGAATCGGAAGACGAGGTTTTTCTGAAGACGATCATACCGAGCCGGAAAGCGAAACGAGATTATCGAGGTGGCAGTAAATGAACAAGCTCGATCGAGAAGAAAGAGAGATTCTAGAGGCTTTCGAGGCCGGTCGAACGCAAAGCGTAAAAAACGCACTGGACACGAAAAAACGGCATGAGGCCTATGCCGAAGCCATGTTCAAGAAGGATGCGCGGATCAATATACGGATTACATCCAGAGACTTGCGCGGGTTACAGAAGAAAGCGCTTGCCGACGGTATTCCGTATCAGACTCTGGTGGCCAGTATTCTGCATAAATACGTTGAAGGCCGTCTGCATGAACGTAGTGAGTAACGACTGGCGTTTAGGCGGCCGCGTATTGCCGGGTTTTATTTGCGAATAAACGTGTCGTTATTACTGCATTGTCCCCCACAGGCCTTCGAGCGGGTTCTGTGCGACTGGATTTTTCCATTATGATGGCGGCCGATATGCCGCCTTGCATGCACAATGAGTAACCATGAGGCGAACGCCTGATGGCCGAAGCCGCTGTCATCGACGCGAAAACCCGCGAGATTGACGAGCAGCGCCAGCGTGCGCTGCGCGGCTTGCTGGCCCGGCCCTTGATGACCGCCGAGGACCGCGCGTTCTCGCTAGTGCGGGCCCATGCTGATTATCTGCGGACCTGGTTTGCCCGTGAATGCGGTTGGATGCTGCGCGTCGAGCGCGGTCATGCACGTCTGGACAAGCGTGCCGCTGACGTCGGCGACGCCACCCGCGGCGCGCGCGAGTTCAATCGCAATCGTTATATTCTGCTGTGCCTGGCACTGGCCGTGTTGGAACGCGAGGACGTACAGATCACATTGGCGCGGCTGGGCGAGCGGCTGATGGTTGAAGCGCTGGACTCGACGCTGGCAGCCAGCGGATTCGTCTTTGCGCTCGACCGTCAGACCGAGCGCCGTGATCTGGTGGCTGTCTGCCGGCTGTTGCTGGATCTGGGCATCATCGCTCGGGTCGCCGGCGACGAGCAGGCGTTTATCAACCAGTCCGGCGATGCGCTCTACGATATTCATCGGCCGATTCTGGCGGCCGTGCTGGCCGGCGATCGCGGCCCGTCTGCTCTTACGGCGACCCTGGCAGATAGCGATACAGCGGCAATACAAACCACCGACGGCCGGCTGCAAGCCCTGACCGCAGACAATCCGGTCGAAGGCGAAGACGCACGCCGCGCCGTACTGCGCCATCGCCTGTCGCGCCGTTTGCTGGACGATCCGTTGATCTATCTGGACGATCTGGCGGGCGAAGAACGCGAGTATTTCATCAATCAGCGCGGGCCGATGGGCCGCCGCCTGGCCGAGGCCACCGGGCTGATCGCCGAACATCGCGCCGAGGGCACGGCCATGGTGGATCAACGCGGTGAACTATCCGATATTTCCTTGCCGCAGCAGGGCACCGATGCCCATGCCACGCTGTTGCTGGCCGAGTTTCTGGCCGAACGTCTGCGTGCCGGCCAGACCGGGCCGGTGCCGCAGGCCGAGATTTTCGCTTTCATGCGCCAGGCAGCCAGCGAGCATCGCAAATACTGGCGCAAGGCCGCGCAGGAAAGCGGCGCCGAGCGCGAGCTGGCCGCCGCCGCCCTGGATCGATTGGCCGCGCTGCGCTTGATTCGACGCGCCGAACAGACCGTCGAACCGCTGCCGGCAGTCTGTCGTTTCCGGCTGGGCGAAGCACGGGTCGCGGGCCAGCAAACCGATCTATTGGGAGACTTATGAGCGTTGCCGCCCCGCAGCCCACTACCGCTCGTTGGCAACCACTGCGACTGGGGCTGGTCGAGCTGTATCACTACGATCAGGAGGAATTCTGGTTCGAGGACGGCCATCTGCTGCTGCGTGGCAACAACGGCACCGGCAAGTCCAAGGTCTTGTCGCTGACCTTGCCGTTTCTGCTCGATGCCAGCCTGTCGTCGGCGCGTCTGGAGCCGGACGCCGACCCCGGCAAGCGCATGGAATGGAATCTGCTCATGGGCGGGCGCTACGAACGGCGCACCGGCTATGCGTGGATCGAGTTCGGGCGTCTCGACGGCGAAGACGGCACGCCGTGTTTCCTGACGCTGGGCTGCGGTCTGCGCGCCACGGCAGGGCGGGCCAGCGTGGACTCCTGGTTCTTTGTGACCGAACAGCGCGTGGGCGTTGATCTGGCATTGGTCAGCGAACAACAGACCGTTGCCACTCGCGATCGCTTGATCGAGGCGGTGGGCAGACACGGCGTGTTTGCCACCGCCCGTGATTATCGACGGGCAGTCGACGAGCGGCTGTTCGGGCTGGGTGCAGAACGGTATCGCGCGCTTATCGATACGCTCATCCAGCTGCGCCAGCCACAGCTATCCAAGCAGCCGAACGAAAATAATCTCTCGGCGGCCTTGTCGCAGGCTTTTCCGCCGATTACACGCGACGTCCTGGAAGACGTCGCCGAAGCCATGACCCAGCTCGATGAATATCGCGACGAGCTGGATGATTATCGCGCCATGCAGGCCGCAGTAGCGCAGTTCAATGCCACTTACGGCCGCTATGCGCGAATATTGGCACGCCGTCGCGCCCGCGATCTGCGCCAGGCACAGACCGCGTTTGACAACGCCAGCGCCGAAGCCCGCGCCGCGCGCGAAGCCGAAGCTGCGGCCCAGACAGCCCTTGAAACCAGCCAGACCCAGGTCGAGGCGGCCGAAACCCGGCAAGCCGAAACCGGCAGCCAGATCGAAGTGCTGCGCGACAGCCCCGAAATGCGCAGCGCGCGTGAGTTGCATCGCGCCCAGCGCACGGCTGAGGACGCCGAACGCGCTGCCGGCCAGGCCCGCGCAGACCATGACAAGGCCGAACGTCGCCATGTCGACGACATAGCCAGTCTTGCCCGGCGCGAACAAGCCAGCGAAGAAGCGCGCGAGACACTGACCAGCGCGATCGAGGCAACCGACGATCACGCCGAGCGCGCGGGTGTGCTGCTGGTACATCAGATTAGCTGGGGCGATAGCCGCGAAGCCGATACGCTGGGCCAGCTGGATATTGCACAGCGGCGTGAAATCACCGCGTCCCAGAACCATCTCGCCGACCAGCGCGAGCGCCAGATCGACCAGATCCGGCGTGGCCTCGCCGCCGTCGACACGGCTGCTCAGCAGCACGGCCAGGCCCAACACGAGCGCGATGCCCGGCTCGCCGACAGCGAGGCGGCTGAATCCGCAGTGGCCGAGGCACGCCAGGCACAGCAGACGGCAGCCCAAACCCATATCGCCGATTGGCAGAATTTCGGCGAGCGCACGGTCGCCGCGCTGGGCGCCGTGGCCGGCCGCGACTGGCCAGACGCCGAGGAAGCGTTGGTGGACTGGGTCAACAGCCTGGACGGGCCTTCGCCGCTGGAAGCCCATGCCCAGACCGTCGCCGACGGCGAACGCCAGCGCCTGGCCGAACGCGTCAGCGACACCCGCCAACAACGCGCACAGGTCGAAGCCGAACGCGAACCCCTGCTCGAAGAACAGGCACGCCTGCGCGAGGGCCGTCAAAGCCTGCCACCAGCGCCGCTCACCCGCGAAGCCGATCGCAGTGAGCGCGCCGGCGCGCCGCTCTGGCAGCTCATCGATTTCAAGCCCGAGGTCGAAGACGCCGAGCGGGCCGGGATCGAGGCCGCGCTGCAGGCCTCGGGCGTGCTCGATGCCTGGGTCAGCCCGGCCGGCGATTTGCTCGCCCCCGATACGCGCGATCTATGGCTGGTCGAACGCCCGCGCCAGCCAAGTAACCTTGGCGCGTTGCTCGATGTCGTGATCGATACCGACGACGCGAGCGCGGCGTCGATCGATGCCGGTCAGGTTGAGACCATCCTGGCCGCGATTGCTGTCGCCGACGTCGATCAGACGAATGCAGAATTCTGGCTCGCCGCCGACGGGCGCTATCGTATCGGTCCGACGCACGGCGCCTGGGGCAAGCCGGTGGCCGAATACATCGGGGCCACGGCGCGCGAAGCTGCGCGGCGTCGACGGTTGGCGGTGATAGACACCGAACTGGCCGAGCTGGCGACCCGATTGGAGACGATCGCCAACGCGCTGGCCGAGCTGGGCCGTGAACGCGCCGCACTCGATGATCTGCTCGCCGAACGCCCCAGCGCCGATGCGCTGCGTTCCCGCCATGCGACACTGGCGGCCGCCGAACGCAGCGCAGCCGGCGCGCGTCAGCGCCTGGCCGAAGCCGAAGACCGGCTGCAACGCACGCACAGCGCGCTGGATCGGGCTCGCGAAGCGCTGGCTATGGATGCCGACGACGCGCGCTTGCCAGCCGATCGCGACGCGCTCGAAACCGTAGCCCGGCAGCTTGCCCAGTACCGACTGGCCGCCCGCGAAGCCCAGTCCAGCCTGCGCGAACACGCCCAGGCATTGGCCGAACAAGCCGAACAGGCCCAGCGCGAACAAGCTAGCCGGGCCGATCGCGACAGTGCGGCCGGGCGCGCCCGCGAACAGCGCCAGGCAGCCGAACAAGCCGCGGCGCGTTATCGCGAGCTCAAGGACACGGTCGGCACTAGCGCCGAAGACGTGCTGGCGCGTCTGAACGCACTGGAACGCGAACAGCGCCAACTGGTCGACACACTCCGGAGCGCCCAGAAACACCTGACCGACGCCAACAAGCAGCTGGGCGGGGCAGAACAAGCCGTGGCCGACAGCCAGCGCCAGCTTGAGGCCCGCCAGCACTCGCGTAGCGAGACGGCGACGGATTTCCAGGCATTCGCGGAAACCGGGCTGCTGCGCGCCGCGGTCGCCGATATCGAGCTGCCCGACACGGCCACCTGGACGGTCGATCGCGCGCTGGCCGCGGCCCGCGCGGCCGAGGCTGCACTGGTCAGGGTCGCCGACGGCGACGAGGCCTGGCAGCACGTCCAGAACCGGATTGGCAGCGAATTCACCGAACTGCAGCGCGCGCTGTCGGCGCGCGGTTATCACAGCTCCGGCGAGCCCACCGATCACGGCTTCGTGGTGCGGGTGACGTTCAACCAGCGCTCTGAAGCGCCGCATCGGCTACAGGCGTTGCTCGATAACGAGATTGCCGAGCGCCGCAGTTTGTTGACGGCCAAGGAAAGCGAGATCATCGAAAACCATCTGCAGGCCGAGGTGGCCGCCCAGCTGCAGGGCCTGATGCGCGACGCCGATGCTCGGGTGCGCTCTATCAACGCTGAGCTGGCACAACGCCCGACCTCGACCGGGGTCAAGTTCAAGCTGGTCTGGCAGCCGATCGAAGACGACGACGGCGCGCTTACAAATCTGGCCGATGTGCGCAGCCGCCTGCTCAACAAGATCAGCGATGCCTGGTCGGCCGAGGACCGGACCGCGGTCGGCGCGTTCCTGCAACAACGGATCGCCGCCGAGCGTGAACGCGACGACGGCGCAGCGCGTATTGACCAGCTGGCCCGCGCGCTCGACTACCGCGCCTGGCATCGTTTTCGTGTACGCCGCTGGCAGGATGGCAAATGGCGCCCGCTGTCGGGACCGGCCTCCAGCGGCGAGCGCGCACTGGGCCTCACCGTGCCCCTGTTCGCCGCTGCGGCGAGTCATTACGAAAGCGCCGCCAGCCACGCGCCGCGGCTGGTACTGCTCGACGAAGCCTTTGCTGGCATCGATGACGGCGCGCGAGCCCACTGCATGGACCTGATCCGAGAATTTGATCTGGATTTCGTGATGACCAGCGAGCGCGAATGGGGCTGCTACGCCGAATTGCCGGGCGTGTCGATCTGTCATCTGGTGCGCCGAGGCGATATCGATGCGGTATTCGTTTCGCGTTGGCGCTGGAACGGCAAGGCCCGCGAGGCCGCGCCTGCGCCGGCCATGGCCATCGCCGCGGCGGATGACGCCTGATCGCGAACGTCTGAGCCGGCTGTTGGGCGGCGAGGATCTCGCCGGCCTGCGTCGGCGCCTGCGCAAGCGCTATGCCGTGTCTGATCTGCCCGCCGATGGTTTCACGCTGGGCAAGCTCAGTGTCAGCGAATGCGATGCGCTGGCTGGATTGCTTGGGCGACGGCGCGGCGGCCAGCAATCGCTGCGTCTGTCGCATCGCGCCATCGATCATGCGCTGCAGGCCGCAGGATTGGCCGACGACCTACGCCAGGCGCTGGAATGGCTGGACGGGCCGATCGTCGATACGCATGCCGCACGCGAGCGCCGGGCGCGTGAATGGTCAGCCTTGTTCGCAGAATATCCGAGCGAACAGCTTGTTGTTGCCTGTGCCGAAAGCCGCACGCAAGGGCTGCTCAAGCGGTTGTCTGGCCGCGATCCTGATCGGGCTCGCCGCCTGATCGACCAGACCGAAGCCGTCCTCGCATGCCTGCCCGGCCACGGCATTGCGCGTGCGCGGCTGGCCGCCGGCGTACTGGGTGATGCCCACGCGCTCGATTCAGGGCGTCCGGTTGCCACGCTGCTGCGGCGGGTGCTAGACGGCGAGCGTCGACATGCGCGCATGCGCGATTTATGGGCCGAGCACGGCGTACTCGTCAACGAACTGGCCAAACCGGTAGCCGTGCTCAATCTGTGGTCCATCGGTGATGGCGTAGCCGATCACTTGATAGCCGAGGCGGCGCAAGCCGGCGAACCGCTGCATCTATCGCTGCGGCTGCTGGCCCGCCAGCCACCTGTATGGCGGGCCGGACAAGCGATTCATGTCTGCGAGAACCCCGAAGTGCTGGCGGCTGCCGCCGATGCACTAGGCAACCGTTGTCCGGCGATGCTCAGTATCGACGGCCAGCTCTCGGCCGCACCACGCATGCTTCTCGACCAGCTACATGCCGCTGGCTGCGAGTTGCGCTACCACGGCGATTTCGACTGGCCTGGCATCACGATTGCCAACGGGCTCATGCGCCGCTACGACCTCACGCCGTGGCGGTTATCCGCTTCGGATTACAACCCTGCGGGCGGCGTACCGCTGGCCGGCGAGCCGGTCGATGCCTGCTGGGATTCGGCATTGGCTGGGCGAATGCAGGCGGCCGGCGTCGCCGTGCACGAAGAAAGCCAGCTGGATGTACTGATTGCCGACCTGGCGCGCAGCACCGAATTGCAATAACCGCTGTAGAAGCCGCCGGTTTGCGCTACGCGCGGCCTCCACCAATCCGCAGAAATAAGCGTAGCGATATCAAAAACAGAAAACTTTTTATCCGCAGATTCGCGCAGATAAACGCAGACTAAACTCGGCAGAGCGCCGCGAGCCAGCAAAGAAACTCTGGCTGAACTTGACCTTTTCAGGAACGCTAATGGCCTCCAAGAAAACGCTTAACGCCAAGAACCTCGAAGCGCTGGGCGCGCCGCGCCTGGCCGAACTGCTGCTGGAAATCAGCGCCGGCGACGCCGCTGCCAAGCGCCATCTGCGGCTGGCACTGGCCGGGTCCGTCGGCACGCCGGAAGTTGCCCAGGAAGTCCGCAAGCGGCTGGCGACGATTGCCAAATCCCGGTCGTTCGTGGATTGGCAGAAAAAAGCGGTGCTGATCAAGGATCTGGAAACGCAACTCGGCGCGATCGTCGATCGCGTTGCCCCCAGCGAACCCAGCGAGGGATTGGATCTGCTGTGGCGTTTCCTGGGCCTGGCCAGTTCGATCTTCGAGCGCTGCGACGACAGCAGCGGACGCGTGGCCGATGTGTTCTATTTTGCGCTGCGCAAGCTGGGTCCGATTGCCGAGTCTGCGCGTGTTTCGTCGGACAGCCTGGCCGATAAGGCCTACGAGGCGCTGATCGCGAACAATTACGGCCAGTACGACGGCTTGATCGAGATCCTCACGCCCGCGTTGGGTGCCGAGGGTTTGTCGCATCTCAAGGCCCGGATGACCGAGCTGTCCAACACGCCGGTGCAGCGCCCGCCAGACGCTGAGCGTCGGGTGGTTGCTGTCGGCATGAGCGGGCCGATGTATGCCGACGAGATTGCCGAGGGCGCGCGTGTCCGTCGTGTGCAACTGGCCCTGCAGGATATAGCGGACGCCCAGGGCGACGTGGACGCGTTTATCGCGCAGTACGACGAAGCCACGCAGAAGGTGCCAAAGATCGCGGCCAACATCGCGCAGCGGCTGATCGCAGCCGGCCGCGCGCAAGAGGCGTTGGCCACGATCGAAGCCGCCGAGCACCGTCACCATGACTGGCATTGGCCCGATTTCGACTGGGAAGACGCACGCATCGCCGCACTCGACGGGGTCGGCCGAGGCGAAGACGCGCAGGCCGCGCGTTGGTCATGCTTCCAGCGCGCGTTGTCGGCGCCGCATCTCAAGGCTTATCTCAAACGGCTGGACGATGATCTCGAGGCCGAGGAACAAGCGCTCAACCAAGCACTGCGTCATCCCATGCCACTCCAGGCCTTGTCATTTCTGATCAACTGGCCCGATCTGGACGGCGCCGCGCGGCTGGTGATCGAGCGCGCCGATGAAATGGACGGCGACTGCTACTACATCCTCGGGCCGGCGGCCGAGGCGCTGGCCAGCCGAAGCCCGTTGGCCGCAACGCTGCTGCTACGCGCCATGATCGACTTCACGCTCGAGGAAACCCGCGCCAGCCGCTACAAGCACGCAGCGCGTCATCTTGAAACTTGTGCTCACCTGGCCGGGGCGATCAAGGATTTCGGCGCGTTCGAGACCCACGCCTACTACGACGCGCGGATACGCGACAAGCATCGCCGCAAGCCCTCGTTCTATCGGCTTATACAGTAGGCGCTGGATCGCCGATGCAATTCATTACGAGAACCGCAGCGCAGACTTTAGCGGTTTGCCTTGCATAAAAAGGCCCGGCCGGAATTCGTTACGCTGGAAAGCTGCATAAGACTACGGATTGCGTTTTTTACGCTGCTTTACGATAATAAGTCTGCTTAAGAATCGGCGTGGTGTGCCTTATGTAACTTTATGGGATGACAGCGCAGATGCGATTTAACCTGCGAACGGTCACGAGATGAATCAAAAACGCGCAACCGGTCGGTACGTCGATTGCTCGGTAGTCGGCGCGCGTTATCGAGCATTCGTGCCGAATCCATTGCCGCCTGATCCGCCGCTCGCATTCGATACTATCCTTATTGCGTCGATGGAACGCGCGAGCAGAGCTCTCGGTCGGCTCGATGGCTACGGCATCCTGGATCGCCTTCCGAATCAAAATCTCTTTCTCTACTCGTACGTTCGTAAAGAGGCCGTACTGTCTTCGCAGATCGAAGGCACGCAATCCTCGTTGTCGGATTTGCTGCTTTTTGAGCTGGACGAAGCACCCGGCGTCCCGATGAGCGACGTCGTTGAGGTCTCCAACTATGTAGCGGCTCTCAACCACGGTATCGAGCGTATTCGCGATGGTTTTCCGCTATGTCTGCGTCTGTTTCGTGAAATGCATGAAAAGCTGCTCAGCAGAGGCCGCGGGGCGGCCAAGCAGCCGGGGGAGTTCCGCACGTCGCAGAATTGGATTGGCGGGAGCCGGCCTGGCAACGCCGCCTATGTACCACCGCCGCCAGAACAACTCGATGACTGCCTCGCGCGCTTGGAGTATTTTCTGCACGAGCAAGACAGCGGCCTGCCGACGCTGATCAAAGCGGCCCTGGCGCACGTGCAGTTCGAAACCATTCATCCGTTTCTCGATGGTAACGGCCGGCTCGGGCGCCTGCTTATCACGTTGATGCTGACAGTCGATGGCTTGCTGCAACAGCCGCTGCTCTATCTCAGTCTGTATTTCAAAAGCCATCGCGCGGAATACTATGAGCAACTACAGCGCGTGCGGATCCATGGCGATTGGGAAGGCTGGCTCGTCTTTTTTCTGGACGGCGTCGCCGACATCGCCCAGCAGGCCGTTGAAACCGCGCGGATTCTGCTGCAGCTGTTCGACAACGATCGAGAACGCATCCGTCCGATGGGGCGCATCGCCGCTACCGTTCTGGCCGCACACGAGCACTTGCAGAACCACCCGCTGACGACGATTCCAGAAGCCGCAAAAGCCACCGAGATCAATCGCACCAGCATTACTCGTGCCTTCGACGAAATGGCCGAAATCGGCATGGTCGAAGAGATCACGGGCCAGAAACGCAACCGAATTTATGCCTATCGCGAGTATCTCGATATTCTCGCCGACGGCACCGACCCGCTGAACTGATACAGAAATACAAACCTTCACGGTTCGAAAAGCTGTGAGCCGAGAAACTAAACCCCCTGCTTTTAGCCGACGTACGTAAAGGTTTGTTGGCTCAGAAGCCTGGGCTGATCGAGAAGATCCAGAGTCCCTTCGAACATTTTCCGGTGTTGCCCAGCGCCGAAATGCGTATACGCGAGTGTACTGCCGGTGTGCCCTTTACCGAATGAAGCCTGCGACGGCATCCCCTCCAGACGTCAGTCAGCCGACGCCGTACTGCGCGCGATAGTCGCGGATTGCGGCGACGGTGTCTGCGCTGTATCGATCGCGCGCGTAGTCGATGACGTTAGCCAGCGTCGCCACCGCCACCGTTGGAATGCCTTCGTCCTCGGCCAAGGCCTGCAAGGGCGAGCGTTCATCGGCACCGCGTTCCTGCCGGTCGAGCGCAATCAGTACGCCGGCGACCTCTGAGCCGGCGGCACGGATAAGAGCGATGGCTTCGCGCACGGCCGTACCCGCCGTGATCACGTCGTCGACAATCACCACTTTCTGGCCGAGCGGGGCGCCGACCAGGGTGCCGCCTTCGCCGTGGTCCTTGGCTTCCTTGCGGTTGTAGGTGAACGGCATGTCTTTTCCATGCTCGGCAAGCGCGTAGGCAACGGTTGCGACCAGCGGGATGCCTTTGTAGGCCGGGCCGAACAGGCTGTCGTAGTCGATGCCGGCAGCGGTGAGGGCGGCAGCATAGCCGGCGGCCAGTTGTTTCATGCCGGCACCTGAGGCAATCGCCCCCATATTGAAGAAATACGGACTGATGCGACCGGATTTGAGCTTGAACTCGCCGAACTTCAGGGCGTCGTAGCGGTCGGCAAGCGCTAGGAATTCGTGACTGAAATCGGTCGGCTGCTCGGGCATTAAACGGTTCCCTGTATTGTCGAATGGGCTGGCGAAACACGTATGATACGGGCTGTTTCGCGCGCCGGCGACCGATGGGCAAGGCGCGTCAAATCTTTTGTGACGATGGGGATTGCTGATGCGGGTCATGTCTTTCAACGCCAACGGCATCCGCGCTGCCCAGCGCAAGGGCTTCTTCGAATGGATGGCCGGCCAGGATCCAGATGTGGTCTGCATTCAGGAATTGAAGGCGAAGCAGCATCAACTGGAGGGCGTCGAGGCGTTCTGGCCGGCCGGCTATCACTGTTTCTATGAAGAGGCGACCAATCGCAAGGGTTATTCGGGTGTCGCGCTGTACTCAAAACGCGAACCAGACCAGATCATCCGCGGTATGGGGCACGAAGAGTTCGACGGCGAGGGCCGTTATATCGAAGCCTGTTTCAAGATGCCGGGCGGCTATCTGAATATAGCCAGTCTGTATGCGCCGTCGGGCTCATCCGGCGATCATCGGCAGGATTCCAAGGAGCGCTACCTCGAGCATTTTCCCCAGCTGCTGGCCGAACGATCGGCCGCATCCGGTGAATATCTGGTCTGCGGCGACTGGAATATCGCGCACAAGGAAATAGATCTCAAAAACTGGAAGAACAACAAGAAGAACTCGGGCTTTCTGCCGCACGAGCGTGAGTGGATGGACCGGCTGTTCGGCGAAATAGGGCTGGTCGATGTATTCCGGCGTATCAACCCCGATGAAGACCAGTTCACCTGGTGGTCCAATCGCGGGCGCGCCTGGGACAACAACGTGGGATGGCGGATTGATTATCACGTGGCGACACCCGGACTGGCGGCTAAAGCCACAGCCGAACACGTCTATCGCGAAGAACGCTTGTCGGATCATGCGCCGTTGACGATCGATTATGACGTCGAATTCTGAGTTTCGGGTCGTTGGCCGCGCCGGTCAGTCGAAAGACGACGGCGGCAGTGTCAACGGTCGTCGCAACTGGCGCGACGCGCTGGCGACTTATACGCAGCCCCGCGTCATCGGCATGGGTTTTCTGGGGTTTTCCTCGGGCCTGCCGTTTCTGTTGGTATTTTCTACGTTGTCGGCCTGGCTGACCACGGCCGGCGTCTCCAAGACCACGATCGGGTTCTTCTCCTGGATCGGGCTGACCTATTCCATCAAGTTCTTCTGGGCACCAGTGATCGACCGGCTGCCGTTGCCGATACTCAGCCGGCTGCTGGGGCGGCGACGCGGCTGGATGTTGTTGGCTCAGATCGGTTTGATGGCAGGCCTGTTCGGTATGGCCGGCACTGATCCTGCGGCGAATCTGGAGCAGATCGCCTGGTTCGGCTTGTTGGTGGCGTTTTCCTCGGCGACCCAGGATGTCACCATCGATGCCTGGCGTATCGAAGCGGTGGCCGATGATCTGCAAGGCACGATGGCGGCCACCTATCAGGCCGGTTATCGCATCGCCATGCTGGTAGCTGGGGCAGGTGCGTTTTATGTTGCAGCCGCCAGTTCGTGGTCGATGGCATATTACGTGATGGCCGCGCTGGTGCTGGTCGGCATGATAACCGTGTTGGTGCTGGGCGAGCCTGATAAATCAATCACCCGCGATACCGAGATTCGCGAGCAATGGGCTATCGATTGGTTGGATGCACGCGCCCATCAGCCCGACTGGCTGCGCGGGCTCGAGCGTTGGATGATCGGCGCAGTGGCTTGCCCGTTCTGGGATTTCTTTGCCCGTTATGGCCGCCAGGCGCTCTTGATCCTGGTGATTGTCAGTCTGTACCGGCTGGCCGAGATCACGTTGGGCGTCATGGCCAATCCCTTCTATCTGGATTCCGGCTACACGCCAGATCAGATCGCCAGTATCTCCAAGATATTCGGCCTGTTGATGACGCTCACCGGCGCCGGCCTCGGCGGCGTGCTGGTGGTGCGTTTCGGTATTCTCAAACCGCTGTTGGGCGGCGCGATTCTGACCGCTGCCACCAATCTCATATTCGCCTGGCTGGCCACCGTTCATGATCCGGGGCTTGGCGCGCTCACCATGACCATTTCGGCTGACAATCTTGCCAACGGCCTGGCCGGGTCGGCGTTTATTGCCTATCTGTCCAGCCTGACCAACACGGCTTATACAGCGACCCAGTACGCGCTGTTTTCATCGTTGATGACGTTGCCGGGCAAGTTTTTGGGCGGCTTTACCGGCTGGGTGGTCGATCACGCAGGCTATGCCTGGTTTTTTATCGATACGTCGATTGCCGGGCTGCCCGTTATCGCATTGCTGATCTGGCTGATCTATGTTGAGCGCGAGCCAAGCCCTGCGACTACGGAGCCCGACAGATGAACTCGAATTTCCATGCTGCCTGCTGCGTGGCCGGCGTGACCGCTCTGTCTATCGCGCTGCCAGTAACTGCTGCCGCGCAAAGCCAATCGTCAGCCAACGCCGATAACGTACCCGGCGCGGTAGACGCGATCACGCTGTACAGCCAAGGCGCGGCGGTGGTGCAGAACAGCCGCAGGCTGGATCTCGCCAAGGGCACGCAAACCGTCGATTGGCCGGCAGCAGGCGCGGTCGATGCCGATAGTCTGTGGGTCGCCGGCCAGGGCATGCAGTTGATCGGCTTCCAGATGTCTGGCAACGGCCGCCCGGGTAGCGACCCGCTTTCTGCCCGAATCGGTCACTCCGTGACGTTGTCGGACAACGACGGCCAGGCTCGGCAGGGCACGCTGATGAGTGTCAACGCAGATACGGCCTATGTCCGAGTGAATGGCCGCATGCAACGCATCACAGCCGGCTCGCCGACCCAGATCAGCTGGGCACTCGACGACAGCCATAGCCCCGATCTGGCGCAATCGCGGCTGCGCCTGCAACTGCGCAGCGATAGCGCAGGTCAGAAGAAAATCACCGCCGCTTACCAGATAGCGGCCCCCAGCTGGCAGGCCAGCTATACCGGACGTTTTGATCCGATAACAGGCACGCTGGCGCTGCAGGCAAATGCCGTGATCGACAACAGCGGCAACGCTGCGTTGAACGCTGACAAGGCGTGGCTGGTCGCCGGCGACGTATCCCGCGCCGGCGGCGGCCACGGCCCGCGCCCGATGATGATGGCGCGCGCCAAGGCCGCGAGCGATGCGGTTGGCTCGCCGCAGGCCAGCGGTGCGGTCTATCGGTATCCCTTGTCCGGCGGACTGCATGTGCCAGCTGGCATCACTCAGGCGGTGGCTCTGATCAAGCCGACGTCGTTCAAGGCCCAGCGCGAATATCGCTTCAATCACTATGCGTTGTCCGATACCGGCAAGACGCGTAGCCACGCCGACGTGCAATTATCTTTCACTAACCACAGCGATGCGCCGCTGCCGGCCGGGGCGATCCGTGTCTACGACGCCAGCGGCGATGCCCAGCTGATGGGCGCCAGCCAGATCGGTGATACGCCAAAGAACGCGCCGGTCGAGTTATCGCTCGGCCAGGCCTTCGATATCACCGGCACACATCAGATCGTCGACCAGTCGACCGCCGACGCCAAGAGTCCAAGTCGTACGGTCAAGATCACGCTCTATAACGTTGGCAAGAAAAGTCACACTGTCGAGGTGTCTGAAAACCTGCCCAATGGCGCAACACTGGCCGACGACGCGCCCAGGACGACCGGCGGAACGGCTACTCAGCCTGCTTGGAATATCACCGTGCCGGCGGGCGGTCAGAACAGTCTGATTTACACCTTGAACCTGCCGGCTCGGCCGTAGTCAGGCTGCTGCAAGGCGTTTTATCATCGATTTTCGTGTTTGATGATCGATACAGCGGTAGCGAGCGCCGGCGAGAGACCTTGGTAGATCGAACGGAATCGTACGAAGACAGATCTGTCTGCGTGCTCAAGAGTCGCTTGGAGTAGAAGGGGTTTGCAGTTGCTGGAGCAACGCATTTATCTCTAATGCCGCTCCGAATTTTTGAGCGAAATGATAAGCACACTGTCCCCAATGGCACTACCTTAAGCTGCCGCCCGCAACGCTTGCCGGGCGAGGTAGCGAGGTTGGTTGAGATAGCGCTGCTGCTTGGGTCGCCGTTTGTTCGCACGGGGTTCAACGCGATCGGGGCGCGATGGGAGCACATCAACGATCACGCGTTGATACAGCTGACGTAATGCCCGGTGAAACGAGGCGTGCGGGTTGTGACGTCGTTGCGCCTGAAAGTCAGTCACCGCGCGTCGCGCGCCGGAAAAACTGAATTCGCGGACTGAGGATTGTGCGCCGGTGGCGTGGGCCATGGTGGCGCGCACGAGATTGTAGGCCAGCAGATGAACAGCGATTTCCTTGATTGCCATGGCCGGCGATTGACAGCGCAGGACGGTCATATCCATGACGCACTTGATCGCTCGGAAATCCAGTTCAATATGCCAGCGTTGACGATACTGGCGGATAATCTGACGCGCTGATCGGGTCTCTGGATCGGTCTCGTTGGTCGTGACCGTGAGTCGCTGATCACTGACTTCACGGACCGTGAGCGTGTCGGGCAACTGACGATACGTCGAATATCCCATCCACGGGGGCCGCTGAGGTTTAGCCCACGACACCTGATGATCCGCCGCGCCCAGACGACGCGCCTTGGCCAGATTCGAGCGTCGACGCTGGTGTTGGCGAATGACAAAAGACGCGCCGCGCTGAGTCAGCGCCGCCAATAAGAAATACGAGGCGTACGCTCGATCCGCCACGACGGTATCACCGGGTCGTACATGCTCGAGCAATGCCCATAACTGCTGCGACTCATGAGTGTGCGGCCCCTTGCAGGCACTCACCCGCCAATGGAGAACACAGGCGCTTGATAGCGAGATCATCCCGACAATACGAGCCTGAGGAAACCCGACGCCCGGCTTTTGTTGGCGGTTCTGAGGGAATGCCTGTTGCAGTTCAGGCGTATCCGACATCGACACGGTCGTGCCGTCGATCAAGAGGGTACGGCCTTCGCGCCCCGGCGGATCGACTGCCGTCTCGGCAGCCGTCGCTACGTCCTGATTGAGCTGATCGACCAACGCCAACGGCAGGCGCTGACGCGCCTTGCAGTAAGGGCCGGTATTCATGCTGTTGGGCGACAGCCCCTGGGCCGTGCGCGCTCCCAGAGCCCAGCCTGTAGCGGCCTGGCAAGTCGCATCGAAGCCCAGAGCTTGCTCGATAAACAGACCCAGCGTGGTCAACGGCGGATAGATCCGCGATCGGTGCCCGCCACCGTATGTGGCTGCGCGGTTGGCCAGCGTCTCACGCGACAGCAGGCCGGCTAATTGATCATGGACGGTGTGGACGACATGCCGCCAGGCCATACGCCAGATCGGCTGCCGTGTCTTTTTGGTATCCTGCACGCGGGCTGATCCTTGTCTGTTGTCTTTGGTGTCGTACCCAGATGATACGACTGACAAGGCTCTCAGCCCAACTCATCCCTATGATTTTAAAAGACTTGGCTATAAAGGTAGTGCCATTGCACACTGTCCCAGAATTCCGGCTTGAATAGACACGCACGGCTGGAATGATTTTATTAATCAGTAATTTGGATAAACATGAATAACAACACGACTGCCAGCCGCATCTGGACGATCTATCTGTCCGGCGAGATCCATACCGATTGGCGCGACCAGATCGAGCAGGGTGCTGAGGCACGCGATCTGCCGGTGCAGTTTGTCTCGCCAGTGACCGATCATCCGGCCAGTGATGCGGCCGGCGACATGCTTGGCAAACCGGATGTCGGATTCTGGCGCGATCATCAGTCGTCGAAAATCAACGGCATCCGCACCCAGACGTTGATCAAGAACTGCGATATGGCAGTCATCCGCTTCGGCGATCAGTACAAACAGTGGAACGCGGCGTTCGATGCAGGCTACTGCGCCGCGCTCGGGCGGCCGTATATCACCCTGCACGGTGATGACATCGTGCATGCGCTCAAGGAAGTCGACGCATCCGCCATGGGATGGGCGCAGACACCTGAGCAGGTCGTCGACGTGCTCGAATACGTGATCGCCAAGAAATAGAGATCGCTAACCGCGCGTCTCGAGGCGACTCCGAAACGACGGTGCGGAGAAAACGGCGTTCGCCGAAGTCAGTTGCTCGGTAAACCGGCCTGACAGCGAAATCAAGCCAGCTGATGCAAAAGGCGTGCATGCACGCAGGGTCGTCGAGTCGGTTAACTTATTGGTACCAAACCCACTTGACGGCTAGTCAGTTCGGAAATATGAGGACGCGGATGGCAGTGTTTGTCGTCCGCGCCTTCATATCTGGTGTCCGCCAAGAAACGTTTCACCACAGCGGATCGGGTTGTGTGTCCCAGTAGATCCAACGGAAAGTACGAAGATGACCTCGTATCTTGTAAGTTGCCGAGGGAAATCGCTATAAGTCAGGGGCGACGCCGCAAAAGCTCATTCGCGCCGCCACCGCGTCGGTTGAACGCCACAACCTCTGGTTCGATCAGGCGTTACTCGAGGCCGCCCAGAGGTTTATGTCCTCGTCGGTGGCGTGGGTATCGATCTCGTCCAGTTCTTCGGTAGTGAACGACAGATGGCTCGCCGCCTTGGCGCAGTCGATCACCTGCTCGGCACGCGAGGCGCCAATCAGCGCAGAGGTGATGCGTTCGTCGCGCAGCACCCAGGCGATCGCCATCTGGGCCAGCGTCTGGCCTCGTTGCTGGGCGATATCATTCAGCTTGTTGAGATGCGATACCGCGCGCTTGGACAGCATGCTCGGATCGAGTGACTTATCTTGTGTGGCCCGCGAGTCTTCTGGGATGCCGTTCAGATATTTCGATGTCAGCATGCCCTGGGCCAGAGGCGTGAACGCGATTGCCCCCATACCAATGTCGGCCAGCGTATCGGCCAGGCCGTCCTGCTCGACCCAGCGGTTGAGCATGTTGTAGCTCGGCTGATGAATCAGACAGGGCGTGCCGAGTTCGTCGAGGATCGCTGCGGCTTCCCGCGTGCGCTGCGAGTTATAGGAAGAGATGCCGACATACAGGGCCTTGCCTTGGCGAACCAGGCTGTCGAGCGCGCCCATCGTCTCCTCCAGCGGCGTTTCGGGATCCACGCGATGGGAATAGAAGATATCCACATAATCTACGCCGAGCCGCTTGAGCGACTGGTCGCATGACGCGATCAGGTACTTGCGACTGCCCCAGTTGCCGTACGGTCCGGGCCACATGTCGTAACCGGCCTTGGACGAAATGACCAGTTCATCGCGATAGCCAGCGAAATCGGTGCGCAGGATCTGGCCGAAGGCTTCTTCGGCGGAGCCCCCAGGCGGCCCATAATTGTTGGCCAGATCAAAGTGGGTGATGCCCTGATCAAATGCGGCTCGACAGATGTCGCGCTTGGTCTCGTGCGGCGTGTCTTCGCCGAAGTTATGCCACAGACCAAGCGAGACCACTGGCAGTTTCAGGCCGGAGCGACCGCATCGGCGATAGACCATTGATTCGTAACGGTTGTCGGACGGTGTATAAGACATGACGTTTTTCCTCTCTACAAGCGGGCCGCTGCGTTTGGACGCGCCAATTCTGATTCGGGCTGAATCGCCGCCGGCCACTATTCGATGATTGCCGGCACAATATACCGTGGACCTCACCAAGAGCGACAAGCGCGGTGATCTGACGGCAGCTCAACTCCAGGCGATTCAGCCGACCGCATTTGATATTGGCGTCATCGTATAGCGTAGTATCGGATGCCGTCGCGAGTGATGGGACGTCTTCCAGAATCATGAACATCTCGACGCGGGGACATGCGGATGAAAAAACTCAAGAACGAAAAAGAGCTCGTCAAGAAAGCGATCGCGCTCGGCGTGGAGTACGGCGAGAAACGCGGTGTGGTTGAATTCGAGGCGACCGATTCGGCGACCGCCAAGCTGGAATATATCTACCGGCTTTTTGTGCACGACGGTGTCATTCAGCCACTGCCCGAAGAGCAGGTATCGCAAAAAGCCATCCAGCATCGGCTGGCGATGTGGGCGTCCAGGCAATAAGAGAGGAAGCCGGGCCTACGTGTTGGCATGGCGATGAGCCTGGCAATGCGCCGTCGAAGAGAAAAGAGAGTCGTGGTACGGTTTTCTGAACGCCAATGGGGCTGTGCGGTCGCCATTCCTTGCTAGCCACGCGCAAAGCACTCCGGCGCGACCGCGAGGATCCAATCAGAGGTTCCCAAGGGAGACACCATGCCGGATCAGACCGCGACGTTGCTCGCCGAGCACTTTGGCTACGACCGCTTCAAGCCTGGGCAACGTGAGGTGGTCGACCATCTGCTGGCCGGGCGTTCGGCGGCTGCGGTGTTCCCGACCGGCGGCGGCAAATCGTTGTGTTACCAGTTGCCGGCGCTGGCGTTGCCGGGTATTACCATAGTGGTCTCGCCGCTGATCGCGTTGATGAAGAATCAGATCGACGCGCTCGCTGCCCGCGGCATTGCCGCGCAGCGCCTGGATTCAACCCTCGACGCCGAAGGCTACCGCGACGCGATGGAGCGGGCGCGCTCCGGGGAATTGCGACTGCTGTACGTCGCACCGGAACGCTTCAACAACGAGCGGTTTCGCCAGGTGCTTTCGCAACTGCGGGTATCGCTGTTTGCGGTGGACGAGGCGCACTGTATCTCGGAGTGGGGGCACAACTTTCGGCCGGATTATCTCAAGCTGGCTGGATTTGCCAAGGCCGCGAACGCCGAATGCCTGCTGGCGTTGACGGCCACTGCAACGCCGAAAGTGCTCGACGATATCTGCCAGGTGTTCGAGATCGACCGCGATTGCGCGGTACGCATGCCGTTCTACCGGCCGAACCTGCGGCTTCTATTGACGCCGACTACGCCGCAGCAACGCGACGGCCAACTCATCGAACGGTTGCGCGAACGTCCGGATGGCCCGGCCATTGTGTACGTGACCTTGCAGCGCACGGCAGAAAACGTCGCCCAGCGCCTGACCGACGCGGGCCAGCCGGCCGAGGCCTACCACGCCGGCATGAACGCACAGCGGCGCAGCGAGGTGCAGGAGCGTTTCATGCAATCGGACACCGGCATCGTGGTGGCAACGATTGCGTTCGGCATGGGCATCGACAAGGCCGACATCCGCTATGTCTATCACTACAACCTGCCCAAGAGCCTGGAGAACTATGCCCAGGAGATCGGCCGGGCCGGGCGCGACGGCGCAGATGCCGTATGCGAACTGTTTGCCTGCGCCGACGACCTGAACACGCTGGAAAATTTCGTTTATGGCGATACCCCCACAGCAGAGGCGGTGGACTCGTTCGTAGGCGATGTATTCGCCCAGGACGATGCCTTCGATGTCAGCCTGTCTGCCTTGTCGCGGCGGCACGATCTACGCGAGTTGGTCGCACGCACCTTGCTGACATATCTCGAATTGCAGGGATATCTGGAGGGAGGTACGCCTTTTTATTCCAGCTACAGGTTCCAGCCAAAGCGGTCCTCGCAGGAAATTCTGGCCGAATTTTCCGGTCAGCGCCGGGCGTTTCTGGCCCAGATCCTGCGTCATGCACGCAAGGCCCGGACCTGGTTCGATCTGGATGTGGACAGGGCCGCGGCCGACATGCACGAGCCACGCGAACGTATTATCGCGGCGCTGGATTACCTGGGGGAGCAGAACATGCTGGACGTGCAGGCGGCCGGCGTACGGCATCGCTATCGTATTCGCAAACGCCCGGATGATCTCACCGCGCTGGCGGCAGAGCTGCACGAGCGCACGCTGCACCGCGAACAAAACGAAGTGGCCAGGCTGGGCCAGGTGGTGGCATTGATCGAGGCAAATGCCTGCCAGGTCGCCATCCTGGGTGCGCACTTCGGCGAGCATCACGCGCCCTGCGGCCATTGTTCCTGGTGTCTCAACGGCCGCGAGGCAATGACATTACCGCCGCGCAGTGGCGTCACGTTCAACGAAACCCTGTGGGCGGATGCATCAAATCTGCGCCAGGAACATCCACAACTTCTGGGTGATCCACGAGCCATGGCCCGGTTCCTGTGCGGGATACCATCGCCATCGCTTTCCAAGGCCAAACTCAGCAAGCACGCGCTATTCGGATGCCTGGACCAGCTGCCGTTCGGGCAGGTGATGGCACGCTGCGAAGATTAACGGCCAGTGCTCCTTCAGAGACCGACAAAGGGTTTCCGAAGTCTCTCATGCGAGGTCAGACCACAGGCTCTGCCTTCAACGACTCCACGCCGATACCGTGCGGGCCACTCTCATAGTCGGGTGCAAGCACACCAATGGCTGATCGGCCTTGACAGTGTCCGCGCATCTGCTGTCATACCATGCCCCATGCCCCATGTTTCATGCGCGACAGCGCGCCGCTCGCGGGGCGGGTTCTCCTAGGTTGTGAGCGGGGCTTGCGAGTCAATACGCACTGGGATCGGGCTTGCCAAGTCGAGCGGCATCTGATCTATTCAGAAGATAAAAATACAGGCAAAAAGCGAGTCGGTAATCATGTCCAGCAATGCCGAGTCTTCGCAGGCGATATCGGGTCAGCCCGCAGCGTATACGCCGCCTTCGATGCTGCCCGTGGACAGCCATTCGCTCGCCTTCACGGTCGAGGCACACGCTCAGGCGGCGCCCGATGCCCCCTGCGTCGAGTACCTTGGCGTATCAATCAGCTACGGCGAACTCGATGAGTGGGCCAATCGGTTCGCCAACCTGTTGCGCGAACTGGGCGCGGTCCGGGGTGATGTGATCGGCTGTCATCTGCCGAATACGCCGCAGTACGTGATCGCACTCGTGGCCGCATCCAAGCTCGGTTGTGTGGCGTCGGGGGTATCGCCTTTGCTCGCTGCATCCGAACTGGCGTACCAGATCAATGACGCGGGCATCCGTTTTCTGGTCACGCTGGATTCGCTATATGCGACCAGCCTTGGGCCCAACGACGGCAAGCTGCCGGGGCTGAAAGCGGCCATCGTCTGTTCACCGATCGATTTCCTGCCGGGCTGGAAGAAAGCACTCGCGCATCTGCTGCGCAAGGTGGCCAGACTCACTCTGCCGTCGACGCGCCAGCTTCGGCTGGTGGCGTTCTGGCCGTCCATCAATGCGGCCGGCAACGAGCGGGTCTACAACGAAATCGGGCCGGATGAAGTGGTACTCATCCAGTACACGGGCGGCACGACGGGCAAGCCCAAGGGCGCCGAACTGACCCTGCGCAATGCCAAGTCGAATGCCGTGCAGTGCGAGGTCGTGATGGGTTCCGAGACCGGCACAGAGACCTTTGCGTCGGTATTTCCGTACTTTCATGTGGCCGGCTTGGGCACTTGCCTGATGGGCCTGCGCGCGCGGGCGCGCATCCTCGTGATTCCCGACCCGCGCAATCTCCTGAGCTTCTGCAAGGCCATGCAGAAATATCCGCCCACGTTCATCGGCAATGTGCCGACGCTCTATCAGATGCTGCTGCATGAACCCGAGTTCGCGAAAGTCGACTTCAGCCGGCTCAAGGTCGGGATGTCGGGCGCCGGACCGATGTCCGCCGATGTCATTCCCAGGATCGAGGCCATCATCGGGGCCGGCAAATTCTGCGAGGTCTATGGTCTGACCGAAACCAGTACGGTACTCACCATGAATCCCAAAGGCCATGCCCGGCCCGGCACGGTAGGCGTGGCGCTGCCCGGAACCGATTTACGCGTGGTGGACGCCGAAACCGGCGAGCGCGAGATGCCGGTCGACGAGCCGGGTGAACTGATTGCCCACGGGCCACAGGTGTTCGGCGGCTATCTCGGCTTGCCAGAGGAAAGCGCCCATGCCCTGCGCCGTTTCGACGGCAAGACATTTTTCTATACCGGGGACATCGCCCGAATGGATGCCGACGGCTACGTCACTATCTGTGACCGCAGCAAGGACATGCTGATCGTCGGCGGTTACAAGGTCTTTTCGGTGGAAGTGGAAAACACGCTCAAAGCGCTGGAAAGCATCGAGCTCTGCGCCGTGATTGGCATGCCGGATGAAAAACGGCCGGGCAACGACATCGTGAACCTCTATGTGGAGTTGTCTGCGGCTGGTCAGCAAAAACCGCAGGATCAGGTCAAGCAGGAAATCCTGTTGTTCTGCCGCGAGCATATGGCACCGTACAAGGTTCCCAAGGCGATCCACGTAATCAAGGCCATACCGTTGACGCCGGTCGGCAAGATCGACAAGAAAGCACTCAGAGGTCCATTGGCCGCGGTATCGGGAACAACTGCGAGCACTTGACGAGTCCTTTCCGGCAGCCTCCTGGCCCCGCTAACAAATGGCTCGGCTTATCGTTGTAAAGCGAGCGTCGAGATACTTGCGGATATGCTTCGCTTGTCATGATTGGAGCAATTAGCCGTTAACGGTGATGAACGGCTAATTCGGCGACTGTCGAAGCTCCGATCGAGTGGGCAATACGGCTCGTCTGCGCACAAGACTCTTCGGAACGCTTTTCCCGGCCGTGGGTTCTGCGATGTCAGTGATCGCGTTTGACGATCTCGGCGGCGATTGTCAGCAACGGCGCTGCAGCGTTGCCGAAGATTGCCAGCGCATCGATCGCTTCGTGGTAGAGCCGGTCGGCAAGGGCTTTGGCCTCGGCCAGCCCGAGCAAGGCAGGGTAGGTGGCCTTGTCGTGGGCGATGTCCGCGCCCTGGGTCTTGCCGAGTTTCTCGGTGGTGGATTCGATATCCAGTACGTCGTCGTGGACCTGGAACGCCAGCCCGATCCGGGTGGCAAAGACATCGAGCGCATGGCGCTGCTCGTCTGAGAGTCGATCTGCGCTGGCGGCGGCCATCATCACGCAGGCGCGCAGCAGAGCGCCGGTCTTGAGATTGTGAATCTGCTCGAGCTCGGCCACCGAGAGCCTGCGGCCTTCGCCGCCCATGTCGAGAATCTGGCCGCCCACCATGCCCTGCGAGCCGGCGGCATGCGCCAGCGTCGACAGCACGGCGACGCGCTGAGCCGGACGGTCGCCCAGGCCTTCGTGGGTCACCACCACGTCGAACGCCAGCGCCTGTAGCGCATCACCGGCAAGAATCGCGGTGGCCTCGTCGAATTCGATGTGCGAGGTCGGCTTGCCACGACGCAGCGCGTCGTCGTCCATGGCGGGCAGGTCGTCGTGGATCAGCGAATAGGCATGGATGAGCTCGACCGCGGCGGCTGCAGCATCCACGCGATCGACCTCCACGCCCAGCACCTCGGCGGTCGCATAGACCAGCCGCGGACGAATACGCTTGCCGCCGGCCAGGGCGGAATAGCGCATCGCTTCATGCAGGCGCGTCGGTTCGACGTCTTCGGCTGGCAGGCAGGCGTCAAGCACGTCTTCGATGCGTTGGCTATAATGCTTGGACTGATATTCATTCATGGGCAGTTCGTCATCGTTGTCGACCGAATCCAACGGCTCGGGGAACGCAATTGGCGAGTTAGCTAGCCACTTAACGTCGGCAGCGTCAAATCCGTTTGTTGCGCTGTCGCATGCTGACGCGACGTTGCTGCGTCGTGCGTCGGCGGGGCTCACAGGGAAGTCGCTCGTTCATGTCACAAGCTCCTTTGCAGACGGATTCCGGCGTGCGCGCGCTGGCTTTTCAGGATGAAATCCTGCCGCTGGTCTCGCGGACGTTCGCGTTGACCATTCCCGAGCTGCCTGCCGAGTTGCGGGTCGCGATCGGCAACGCCTATCTGTTGTGCCGCATCGCTGACACCATCGAGGACGACGCGGAGCTCGGCCAGGCCGACAAGTCAGCCTGGCACGAGGAGTTCCTGCAGGTGGTTTCAACGGGCGAGGGCGCGGCGACTTTCGGCCAGCGACTGGCGCCACTTCTATACAGCGGTACGCTGGAAGCCGAGCGTCGTCTGGTCGCCCACACCAGCGACGTAATGACGGTGACGCTGGGTCTGGAACTGGCGCAACAACAGGCGTTGATCCGCTGCGTGCGGATCATGTCCCAAGGCATGCCGGAATACGAACAGGCCGCGACGGCCGACGGTCTGCCGACGCTTGCTCATCTGGATCGCTACTGCTATTTCGTGGCCGGCGTGGTTGGCGAAATGCTGGCCAGCATGTTCTGCCATCACGAGCCGCGAATGGGCGTTCATGACGTCGAGCTCAATCGGCTGGCCGTGTCCTTTGGTCAGGGTCTGCAGATGACCAATATCCTCAAGGATATCTGGGCCGATCATTCGCGCGGGGTGTGCTGGCTGCCGCGTGATGTGTTCGCGCGCCACGGCTTCGATCTTTCGCAGCTCGGTGAGGCGCGTGCCGACGGCGGTGATGCGGCGTTTGCTGCCGGTTTGGACGAACTGATCGGATTGGCACACGGGCATTTACGTAATGCGCTGGAATTCACCCTGCGTATTCCCGGCGACCAGAAAGGCATGCGGCGTTTCTGTCTGTGGGCGATCGGTCTGGCCTTGCTCACATTACGTAAGCTCCACGCTCATCCGCATTTCACCGACGGCAGTCAGGTGAAGGTGTCGCGACGCAGTGTGCAGGCGACGGTCCTGACCACCAATCTGGCGGTGGCCGACGACGATCGGCTGCGTCATCTGTTTCATATGACTGCCGGGGAACTGCCGGGACTGACGCCGAAGCTGGCGGCAGATCCAGCCGCACCCATCGATGACCTGGCCGAGATGCCGGCGGCCAACCCGCCGGTCGCACCGTTGCCCGCCGGATTGGATGACGCGATCGAGTCTGCGCAGGCCCGCTTGTTATCAGATCAGAACGCCGACGGCCACTGGTGCTACGAATGCGAGGCCGACTGCACGATTCCGGCCGAATATATCCTGATGATGCATTTCATCGGGGATGTCGATCAGGCGCTGGAGGCCCGCGTTGCTCGTTATATCCGTAACCAGCAGGCGGCCCACGGTGGTTGGCCGCTGTACTACGGCGGCGATCATGATCTGTCATGTTCGGTGAAATGCTACTACGCGCTGAAACTCGCCGGCGATGACGTGGATGCGCCGCATATGGTGCATGCACGCGAGGCAATCCTGGCGCGCGGCGGTGCCGGTCAGGTCAACGTCTTCACCTTGATTGCGCTGGCTCAGTTTGGCCAGGTGCCTTGGCGAGCGATACCGTTCATTCCGGTGGAAGTGATGCTGCTGCCGTCGGTATCGCCTTTTCATCTGAGCAAGGTGTCGTACTGGTCGCGTACCGTGATGGTGCCGTTGTTCATCCTGACCAGTCTGCGCACCATGGCGCGCAATCCGCAGGGAGTGAACGTACGCGAGCTGTTTACTATTCCGCCGGAACAGCAGCGTGACTTCGTACCTGCTCACTCGACCATCCAGCAGTTCTTCAAGGGCCTGGATATGGTCGGGCGGTCGATCGAGCCGCTGATTCCGCACTTCATCCGCAAGCGCGCGATCAAGAAAGCCGAGCGCTGGATCATCGAACGCCTGAACGGCGAGGACGGCATCGGCGCTATCTTCCCGGCCATGATCAACGTCTACGAAGCGCTGGGCGAACTCGGCTACGGCGCCGACCATCCCTACCGGGCCGATACCCGCAAGGCGATCGACGATCTGGTCTATGACCACGGCGATATGGCTAGCGTGCAGCCCTGTGTATCGCCGGTCTGGGACACCGGGCTGGCCAGTCTGGCGTTGCAGGAAGCGGCCAACGCTGGTGATGCACCGCCGGTGCGTGCGGCACTGGACTGGTTGGCGGCGCGTCAGGTGCTGGATGGCCCCGGTGACTGGCGCGATCAGCATCCTGGTCTGCCGGGCGGGGGCTGGCCGTTCCAGTACGCCAACGATCATTATCCGGATCTGGACGATACGGCCGTGATTGCCTGGTCGATGGTCAATACGGGCGACGGCGCGACCTACGGCCGGGCAATCACTCGGGCGACCAACTGGCTGATCGGCATGCAGTCAGCCAACGGTGGGGTTGCTGCCTTCGATTCGGACAACAACCATGAATATCTCAACCAGATCCCGTTTGCTGATCACGGCGCGTTGCTCGATCCGCCGACCGCGGACGTCACGGCGCGGGTGCTGACGCTGGTCGGTATTCTGAAGCGACCGGAAGACGCGCCGTTCATCGAACGCGCCATGGGATATCTCGAGCGCGAGCAGGAAGCCGACGGCTCCTGGTTTGGCCGCTGGGGCACCAACTACGTCTACGGTACCTGGTCGGTATTGATGGGCCTGGAAGCACTCGGCGAAGACATGAGCCAGCACTGGATCCAGCGCGCCGTGGCCTATCTCAAGGGGATGCAGCGCAGCGACGGTAGCTGGGGCGAGGACCAGGGCAGCTACTGGAACCCACCGCGAGGCCGGGCTGATATCTCCACCAGTTTTCAGACAGCCTGGGCGATGCTCGGCCTGATGGCTGCCGGAGAGCGGGATACGCCAGCGCTGGCGCGCGCTGCGGCGTGGCTGATTGCCCAGCAGGGCGAAGACGGTGCCTGGCATGATCCGGAGCACACCGCGCCCGGCTTTCCGCGTGTCTTCTATCTCAAGTACCACGGCTACACTCGCTATTTTCCGCTCTGGGCTTTAGCGCGTTATCGCAACCTGAACGGTCATTTGCAGGACCGCTTGGATAACGACGTCCCGGCGTGATGGTTGGCCGACATGGCTGGCCGCTGCGGTGCAGCTTCGAGGGAGAATTTTTGTGCTTGTAACGCAAGTGACCACCGGTTGCGGTTGGTTCGCCGGTCTGCGCAAGGCGCGGGGATGGTGAAGCCTGGGGTTGTTGAATCGACGGTCTCTGACGTGACACGGCCTGGCGTTGTCGTTGCCCTGCCGGGAGAGGCACGTCCGCTGGCCCGCCTGCGCTCGCTTGGTGAAGCAGAGCTTCCAACGGGTGGGCGTCTGATACTGGCCGGATTGGGCGCGATGCGCGCCCGGCGAGCCGCGGAAAAGCTGGTAGCGGCCCGGGTGGACGGGTTGATCAGCTGGGGCACAGCAGCGGCACTGAGTGACTCGTTGTCCTCGGGAGATCTGATTCTGCCGCGTGACGTGCTCGGCGCTGAGGGCCATTTCTACCACAGCAACGACCGCTGGCGGTCCCAGCTGTTGGCGGCGTTGGCCGGGCGTGTGCCGATCCGCGAATGCCGGCTCGCTGAAAGCCGCGGTCTGGTGGCAACGGTCGGTGACAAGCAGCGGCTGTGGGCGGCAACCCATGCTGATGCCTGCGATATGGAAAGCGCAGCGATTGCCGCTGTCGCTGCCGAGCACGGTTTGCCATTTCTGGCGGTGCGGGCAATTGTTGACGATTCCACTATGACCCTGCCGCCAGCGGCCCGGGCTGCGGTCAGCGAAACCGGGTCGCTGCGTCCATTGGCGCTGGCCCGTTCGCTGGCCGGCCGGCCGGCTTCCATGCACGCGCAGCTGCGCTCACTCAAGCATCTGGCGGTGGCGTTCCGCGCCGCGCGGGAAACCTTGAGCGAGGCGGCCAAAGCGCTACGTAGCCTATCTGCCGCATGACAAGTCAGCAGCGAATCGAACACTGGCTTGCCCGCTGGGTAGATCTGATGACGCGCCGGGCGATCTGGGTGGTGGTACTCGGAGCGCTCATTACGCTGGGTGGTGGCTGGTATTCGGCGACCCATCTGACGATGGATACCAACAATGCGGACCTGATCAGCAAGCGGGTCGGTTGGCGTCAGGACTCCGTTGCGTATCAGAAAGCATTCCCGATCTATGTGGATAATCTGGCCGTCGTGGTCGACGGCGCGACCCCTGATCTGGCCAGCAGCGCAGTCAAGCGCTTGGCGAAGACGTTGCGCAGCCAGCCAGAGCTGTTCGAATCAGTGTATGTGCCGGGCGGCGGCAAATTCTTTGCGCGTAATGGCCTGCTGTATCTCAAGCCCGATAAACTCAACGCGCTGGCCAATCGTCTGGTTCGTATCCAGCCGCTGCTGGGGCGGTTGTCTACGGATCCCACGCTGGTCACTTTCTTCGATCTGCTGGGGCAGGCTATGGCGCCGGATGCGCCGGTTCAGCTCAGTTTGTCGCCGGTGTTCGGGGAGTTGGCGGATGTGTTCGATGCCAACCGCCGAGGGCACTTCGATCAGATGTCCTGGCAGGGGCTGATCGGCGGCGATCAGCCGGGTGTTTCCAGCCAGCGCTTCATCATCGTCAAGCCCCGGCTCGATTACGATGCGTTGTTGCCAGCAGCGGCGCCGATGCAGGCGATTCGCGATGGAGCCACCAAGCTCCACCTCGATGCGGCTCACGGCGTGCGGGTGCGTCAGACCGGCGAAGTTGCCCTATCCGATGAGGAGCTGCAGAGCGTGACCCAGGGCGCCGCCTGGGGCGCGCTGGCTGCCACGCTGCTGGTCGGCATCATTCTTTACATGGGGCTTCGATCCTGGGCCTTGATGGGCGCCTCGCTGGCAAGCCTGGTGGCAGGGCTGGTGGGCACTGCGACTTTCGCCGCGCTGTTCGTCGGCCGGCTGAACCTGATTTCGATTGCGTTCGCGGTGCTGTATATCGGGCTCGGTATCGATTACGCGATCCATGTCTGCCTGCGCTATCGCGAAGCGATGCTGGAACAGGAAGGCGAACTGGCCGAGCACGCGCTGGCGGTACGGCGTGCATTGCAGACCGCAATATCCGATGTCGGAGTGTCGCTGGCCCTATGCGCATTCACCACTGCCGCGGGTTTTTTCGCCTTTATCCCGACCTCGTATTCCGGGGTGGCCGAACTGGGGCTGATTTCCGGGGTGGGGATGTTCATCAGCCTGGTGGTGAGTCTAACGTTCCTGCCGGCAGTACTGGCGTTAATGAAGCCGCGTGTACCGGCCAGGTTTAGGCGCAGGCGCATATTGCAAGCGCCCTTCATTGGGCAGCGCTCGCAGCGAACGATCTGGGCCGGTGCGATTATCGTCGCGATTGCCTGCGCGGCGACGCTGCCTTTTATCAGCTTCAACCCCAGTACGCTGGATCTGAAGGATCCGAACAGTGAATCGGTCAAGACCTATCGCGATCTGCTGGCGCACAGCGCGCACTCGCCGCTGACGCTTGAAACCACGCGGCCTACGCTTGCCGCGGCTCAGCGCCTGGCCGGCCAGCTGGCGGCCCAGCCGCATGTCGCGAGTGCGCGGACCATTGGCGACTACGTACCCTCTCATCAGGATCAGAAACTGACGACGATTGGCGATCTGGCGCTCACCATGGCCTTGAGTCCACCCGATATGAGTCAGCGTGCCGGTTTTGCCGCGCGCCGTCAGGCAGTCGCCCAGTTTGCCGACGCGCTGGCTGTCTATCGCCAGGGCGACAAGGGCGCAGACGCCGGCCCGGCCGCGCGTCTGAGCGCCTCATTGAAAGCCTGGCAATCCTGGTTTGCGAAACTGTCCGCATCGCGCCAGCGCGATGTGCTCTCGGGATTGCACGACGCAATTCTGGGCGGATTTGCGCCGCAGGTCGCCGCGCTCTCGGCGTCGATGAATGCCCAGCGGATCACGCTGGCTAATCTACCGCCAGCCATCCGCCATCGCTGGATCGGCCGCGATGGCGGCTATCGGGTCGAGGTCGAGCCAAGTGGCAATCTGGAATACACGGCGCCAATGAAGGCTTTTGTCGCCAGTGCACAGCAGATTGCACCGCATATCACGGGGGCGCCGGTGCTCGAACTGGCAGCTGGGCGAACGGTCTCGCAGGCGTTTCTGCAGGCTTTTGTCTATGCCGGCGTGTTCATCACGTTGTTTTTGCTGGTTCTGTTGCGCAGTATCGTCGATACCCTGCGCGTGATGGCGCCGCTGGCCTTGTCGGGCCTGATTCTCAGTGCCACCACCGTCTGGCTGGGTATTCCGTTCAATTTCGCCAATGTCATTGCCTTGCCGTTGCTGTTGGGCGTCGGCGTGGACAGCGGTATTCATGTCGTGCACAGGCTTCGCCAGCACCACCGTGACGACGGACCGTTCCTGGGCACGAGTACTGCCAGAGCGGTAGTGCTGTCATCGCTGACTACCATGGCCGGCTTCGGCAGTCTGGCTTTCTCGCATCACGCCGGTACCGCCAGCATGGGTCAGTTACTGACGATCGGCATGGTTGCGATTCTCGTCACCACCCTCATCGTTGTGCCGTCGCTGTTCGGTACCCGTCAGAGACCAGCAAGGAACAAGAATGTCTGAACCCGTCGATGATCCCGGCTGGAATACAGCGTTGGCCGCCAGACCGCTGGTATTCACGATCTGGCTGGGTGGTGATTACGCCCGGCTGCGACGCCAGCGGAGTCTCTGAGTCATGCGGGCATTGATTACCGGAGCGACTGGCTTTGTAGGCAGCGCCGTGGTCCGTGCCGCCCTGCGCGATGGCTGGCGGGTGCGTGCCGCACGCCGCGCATCAAGCGATCTGATGGCGCTGGAGGGGCTCGATATCGAGTATGCCGTGCTCGATCTGGGCGACCAGACCGCGCTCACGCAGGCGATGGCTGACTGCGATGCCGTGTTTCACGTGGCCGCGGACTACCGGCTGTGGGCGGCCAATCCTGACGAACTGTACGAGAACAATGTCGAGGGTACCCGACGGGTCTGTGATGCGGCGCGCGTGGCCGGTGTGGCCCGCGTGGTCTATACATCGAGCGTGGCGACGCTGGGGTTGCCGAAAGACGGCAGCCCCGGCGACGAAAACACGCCGGTGGCGCTAGCCGACATGATCGGGCACTACAAGCGCTCGAAGTTTCTCGCCGAGGAGGTCGCCCGCGAACAGGCGGCGGCAGGCCTGAATGTTGTCATCGTCAACCCCTCGGCGCCGATCGGCCCGAGGGATCTCAAGCCGACTCCAACCGGCCAGATGGTGCTGGAAGCGGCCGCCGGACGCATGCCGGCGTTTGTTGATACCGGACTGAACGTGGCGCACGTGGACGATGTAGCGCGCGGTCACCTGCTGGCACACGCGCACGGCGAGGCTGGGCGGCGCTATGTGCTGGGCGGTCAGGATATGACGCTGGCCGATATTCTGACGCTGGTGGCCGAGCTCGTAGAGCGGCCGCCGCCGCGTATCAAGCTGCCGCACAATCTGGTGCTGCCGATCGCACATGTCGCAGAACGGCTGGCGCGACTGACAGGCAAGCCGCCGAAGGTGACGGTCGACGGCGTCAAACTTGCCAAAAAACGCATGTTCTTCTCGCACGCCCGGGCCAGCGCCGAACTGGGTTATCAGGCGCGGCCGGCTCGCGATGCCCTGGCCGACGCTATTGCCTGGTACTACGCCCATCGCTATCTGCCAGGTGGTCGAAGACCGTGATGCGTATCCCCGGCCTGCTCTTCCTGCTGGCGTTCATTCCGGGGCTGGCAGTCGCAGCGCTACCGCCCTCGGCGATTGCCGGATTCTGGAAGACCGCAGGCGGCGAAGCGATCATCAAGATCCAAGCCCAGGACGGCCGTTTTCCCGGCCGTATCGTGTGGCTCAGGGACGCACGCTATCCGCCGGACGATCCGCAGGGGCGGGGCGGTCAGGCGGTCACCGATCAGCAGAATCCCGATGTGGCCAAACGAGCCCGGCTCCTGATCGGAATGAAGACGCTCAAGAACCTGAATTATCGTGTATCTGACGACGATCAAGCCGAATGGGTGGATGGCCGGGTCTACGACCCGGAACGCGGCCGCTGGTTCCATTGTCGTGTAAGGCTGGCCGATCCGGATCATCTGAAACTGCACGGCTACATTGGCATACCGTTGATCGGCCGGACCACCACCTGGACGCGCGTTGACGATCCGCGCAGCCCCTAGACGATGCTTCAAGGTTAATCTATTGCGCCTTGCTCGCTATGATCGCTTGAGTCCGACAGCCTCCTGGCGTTCTGCTATTGCAGTGGTGTGCAACAATGATGAGCAGTGGATCTAGTGTCCCGTCACGGGTGTTTTGCCGTGGAATAACCTGGCCTGTGGGGCGAGGCTGCGCCCGCCCGTGGTCTGCGTTGCGCCGCTTGGCAAGGGAAATGACCCTTGCCGGCGCGACGCGCCTTGCCACAGACGCGCGCAGCCTCGCTGAATGCGACAAAATACCCGCGACAGGACACTAGGCATGTTGCTCTTATCAGCGGGCCCTGCGCCTTGTATGACGGGTCCTGGTAGTTTTACCCTGGAGGCCTGCAAGCTCTGGGCCGGATAAAAAGGCGACACGCCCTAGACCTATGTATAATGCAACACAGTGATTATTATTCGCTGTATCGTTTTGCTGCAACCCACAGCCACCGTGTTTCTTGCGGACCAGAGCCTGGGTTCAATAAGAGGTCGACATGTCAGTACCCTTGATTCAACAGTACCGCGTTGCGCGCTACATCATGGGCCAGAAGGTCGCCCGCAATGAGCGCTATCCTCTGGTGCTGATGCTGGAGCCGCTGTTTCAGTGCAACCTGGCTTGCGCTGGATGCGGCAAGATTGATCATCCCAAGGATATTCTCAAGCAGCGTATGAGCGTCGAGGACGCGCTCAATGCCGTGGACGAATGCGGTGCGCCGATGGTATCGATTCCCGGTGGTGAGCCGCTGATCCACAAGGGTATGCCAGAGATCATCAAGGGCATTGTGGCGCGCAAGAAATTTGTCTATCTGTGCACCAACGCGCTGCTGATGAAGAAGAAGATGGACGATTACGATCCGTCGCCGTACTTCACCTGGTCAGTGCATCTGGACGGGTTGAAAGAACGCCACGACGAATCCGTCTGTCAGGGCGGCGTGTTTGAAAAAGCCGTCGAGGCAATCGAGATGGCCCGTGATCGGGGCTTCCGCGTGACGATCAATTGCACCCTGTTCGACGGTGAAGTGCCGGAAGAAGTCGCCGACTTCTTCGACTATGTCACCGATCTTGGTGTCGAAGGCATTACCGTATCGCCGGGCTACAGCTACGAGCATGCGCCGCGCCAGGATGTGTTTCTGGGTCGTTCCAAGGCAAAGAACCTGTTCCGCGATATCTTCCGCGCGGGACGCGAGCGTGGCTCTGACTGGAAGCTCAACCATTCGTCACTGTTCCTGGATTTTCTGGCCGGCAACGAAACCTACCAGTGCACGCCTTGGTCGAACGTGACCTATAACATCTTCGGCTGGCAGAAGCCTTGCTATCTGCTTGTCGACGAAGGTTATGAAAAGACCTACAAAGGCTTGATCGAGAACACCAAGTGGGAAAACTACGGGGTGGGTCGCAATCCCAAGTGCGATAACTGCATGGCGCACTGTGGTTACGAGGGCACGGCGGTCGAAGACACCTTCAACCATCCGCTCAAGGCGCTCAAGAGCATGATCCGCGGCCCACAGCTATCTGGACCGTTTGCCGAAGAACTGCCGATTCTCTACGGCGACCGGTCTGAGGCGACGGCAACGCGTATCCCGATCTCGTCAATCGGCCGTCGCTCGGACAAGACCGAAGAGCAGGTATCCGAGGTTAGCTGATAGCGAGACTCACCTGGCCGTGGCGTTCTTCACGGCCAGGTGACGCTCTATTGACTCAGGAGCACAGCTTCATATCCTTCCTTGGATGAGTCTAAGGACTGATTTGCGCTGTGTTCAGAGGCGCTGAATGATGATCGGGTGGCCTGACGCGAGCAGGCACTGGTTGTCATCCCTCGATTTTCAACCAACGCCTCCGATATGGGGAGGCCGGAATCAGTTGAGACTGATTCCGGCCAGGCCCTCACTCCGAAGCGGCAATCAGGCTTGCGTTACCACCCGCGGCGGTGGTGTCGACACACAAATGGCGCTCAATGACGAACCGCTGATCCAGAGTGTGTTCCGTGATCAACGGTAGTAATGCACCATCACGCTTTGCCAGTGCCTGGCGGTATTCGCGCAGCACGGAGGGCTCAGCACAGCTCACAACCGCTTCGAACCCGTGGGCGGTTGCCAGTGTCGCTGGCTCCAACTGGCCGTCGATGCCGACGATCGGCAATCCGGCTTTCGCCGCCTTGTTGACCTGATCCTCAACCCCCGGTGCGATCACAACCACTTTGTTGCCCTGAGACAATGCCGTTCTGGCCTGCTCAAGAGCCGTGTCCTTGTTCGGGCCAAGACACAGTACAACGCCGCGGGCGTGATTGGACAGACGGTTCATCTCACCGGTGGGTCCCGGCATGTCTTCAACTTCGGCATCCAACGGCGCCGGCGCATCGCCAAAGATCGGCTTCAATGCTTTCATACGTTCGCCAGGATTCTGGGCCTTGAGCGAATCCAGCTTGCCAATCAGGCTCTGCAGCGCTTTTACCTCAATCTTCTTGCCAGCAGAATCAGCGGCCACCTCAACGGTCTCGCCTTTCATGAAACGGCGGACGTACTGCGGGCCACCCGCTTTCGGGCCGGTGCCGGACAAGCCTTCACCGCCGAAGGGCTGAGAGCCTACGATCGCCCCGATCTGATTCCGGTTGACGTAGACGTTGCCGACCTTGATCCGGCTTGTAATGCGCTCGGCACGGCGGTCGACCCGGGTGTGAATACCGAACGTCAAGCCGTAGCCCTTGGCATTGACGGAATCCACAACCTTGTCGATGTCCTTGGCTGCAAAAGTGGCCACATGCAGTACTGGCCCGAACACTTCCTCTTCCATCTCTTCAATGCCGTTGACGCGGATGACGGCCGGAGAAACGAACGTGCCGTTTTCCGGAACCCGCATTTTCTTCAGCAATCGCCCCTTGGCCTCGAACTTGTCGCAGTGATCCACGATTTTCTTTCTTGCGGTCTCATCAATCACCGGCCCAACGTCCGTTGACAGCAGCCAGGGGTCGCCGATACCCAGTTCATCCATTGCGCCGTAGAGCATGTCCAATAGATTATCGGCAATGTCCTTCTGCACATACAGCATGCGAAGTGCCGAACAGCGCTGCCCTGCACTCTGAAAGGAAGAAGCCAGTACGTCGCGGACGACCTGTTCCGGTAGAGCAGTCGAATCCACGATCATGGCATTCAATCCGCCGGTTTCTGCCACCAGCGATGCATCGGGCGCTAGATTTTCCGCCATTGCCTTGTTGATTCGCTGGGCTGTGGCCGTCGAGCCGGTGAAGCACACGCCGGAAACACGAGCATCGGAGGTTAGAGCCCCGCCAACTGTGGCACCGGTGCCTGGCAGCAGTTGGATCACGTCTTTGGGAATGCCCGCCTCGTGCATCAACTCGACCGCACGAACTGCCAGAAGCGACGTCTGCTCGGCCGGCTTCGCCAGAACCGCGTTACCTGCCACCAGGTTCGCCATGATCTGGCCGGTAAAGATGGCCAGCGGGAAGTTCCAGGGTGAAATACACACCGTGACCCCGCGCGCCTCTGCGCTATCCTTGTAACGCACGCCCTCGTTGGCATAGTAAAGGGCGAAATCCACTGCCTCGCGGATCTCGGCAATGCCATCCAGCAGCGACTTGCCAGCTTCCCGGGTGGCCAGCGCGAAAAGCTCAAAGGCGTTTTCTTCGTACAGATCCGCCACTTTACGCAGGCATTCTGCCCGCTCTTCAGCCGGCTTGGCAGACCAGGCCTTGAAGCCTTCCTGAGCCGCTGTAATTGCGGTGTTGACGTCTTCCTCGGACGCCTGGGTAACATGGCCGACGGTATCGTCCGGATTAGCCGGGTTATGCACGACCTGAATTTCCGTACCGGATACCTCACCGGCAATCATCGGCCCGCCATTCCAGCGATGATCACGATAGGCGTCGCGCCCCGCATCAATCTCTTTTACCGTGACGGGGTTGGTAATATCCCAGCCCTTGGAATTACGACGCTGTGCCCCGAACAGCTTGAACGGGTGGACAATCGCCTTGCTGGAAATGTTGTCCCCCATTTCCTTGACCGAATCAATCGGATCCTTGGCGATTTCTTCCGGCGTAATGCTATCGTCAGAAAGCTGATTAACGAAAGAACTGTTGGCCCCGTTCTCCAACAGACGACGAACCAGGTAGGCCAACAAGTGCTTGTGCGGGCCGACCGGTGCATAGATACGACACGGCACGCCACTCACTTTCAGCACCTCATCGTGCAGGGACTCGCCCATACCGTGCAGACGCTGGAATTCGTAGTTGTCCACGCCCTTGGACTTGGCCAGCTCCAGGATCGACGACACCGAATGGGCATTGTGGGTGGCAAACTGCGGATAAATCCGATCAGTCATGTTCAGCAGTTTGGTCGCACAGGACAGGAATGAAACGTCACTGCAGGCTTTCCGCGTAAATACCGGGAAGCCATTCAGGCCCATCATCTGGGCGCGCTTGATTTCCGCATCCCAGTACGCCCCTTTGACCAGCCGAACCATGAAGCGGCGATCGTATTTTTCAGCCAGGCCGTAGAGCCAGTCCAGCGCGAAAGAGGCGCGTTTGCCGTAGGCCTGAACCACCACACCGAAGCCATCCCAGCCGGCCAGCCCCGGGTCTGACACAATCGCCTCTATCACATCCAGAGACAGGTCCAGTCGGTCCTGTTCTTCGGCATCGATGTTGAAGCCCATGTTGGCGGCGGCTGCCTTCTTCACCAGTGTGCGGGCACGGGGCAGCAGCTCGTTCATCACCCGTTCTTTGTTGCCGTATTCGTAGCGGGCCAGCAACGCCGACAGTTTGACCGAAATACCCGGGTTCTTGCGCACATCGCCCTTGCAGTTCTTGGCGATGTGGTCGATAGCATCGGAATAGGATTCGAAGTAATGCTTGGCGTCGTCGTCTGTGCGGGCGGCTTCACCCAACATGTCGTAAGAGTAGGTATAGCCCTTGGCCATGTATTCTTTGGCTTCGTTCTGAGCTTCCTTGATGTCGCGCCCCAGCACGAATTGGCGCCCCATCTCTTTCATGGCCTGGCCAGCGACCGTGCGAATCACCGGCTCGCCCAGGCGCTTGACCATTTTGCGGAGCGTATCGCCCACGCTGCTACGCTCGGAGTCCTTCAGCAGGTTACTGGTCATCAGCAACGCCACGGTCGCGGTGTTGATCAGCGATGATGAAGCCTTACCCTTGTGGGTGCTCCAGGCGCCGGAGCTGATCTTGTCTTCAATCAGATCATTGACGGTCGTGCTGTCTGGCACGCGTAGCAGCGCCTCGGCCAGACACATCAGGGCAACGCCCTCTTTGGTGGTGAGGCCGTATTCCGCCAGGAACTTCTCCATGATGGTGGGCTTGGCATTCTTGCGCACACCGCGCACCAGATTGGCCGCGCGGGCAGAAATTGCCTCACGCTCCGCCGGCGACAACTGAGCGCCAGCAATCATCTCGTGAATAACCTTGTGCTCATCAGCAAGGTAGTAGTCGCGTAGTGCCTGCCGGCTGTCGACAAGCTCTGGAGTCTGTGACTGCTGAGGTCTCATAGTTTTATCCTTTTAAAATTGCTTGCCTTTCCGGCCTTTTACCGAGCTCGACGGAGACTATTTATCCGCAAAAACCAGGCAAGCACGACTTTATATCTTTAACACGGCGAAACGATTCATGGATAGGGAAATATCCTGATCGGGCCCCTTGGCGCTATGAACGAGCCTGGCGACCCTGGTGGTCGTTGGATGCGGCGTTCCACACTAGCGTGCTTAACGGGTCTCCGTCCAGAAATAGCCGTTTCAGGCACGGACTCGCCGTTGCATGGTGCGGTGATTGGCCGCACAGGGCAATTGCCGATGACGATCCAGTATCGACAAGCGCACCGCGCAGCACAGCGGCTATGCGAAATCCATCAACGCTCGGGACCCCGTGGAAACGCCCGGAGGCTGGGATGCATCTGATCGCCGGCTGGGAAAGACAAGGTTCCACGGACTTGAACCCCGTGGTGACCTGATGCGGATGGCCTTGCAGGAGGACGTATGAGCCCAGCGAGCCGGTGACGTGTATCAGAAACAAGGGCTTTCGACGGAAAAAGCGCTTCATTCGAATAAAATGATCAACTGGTCGAATCAGGCGGCGTCAACCCAGACTTGCAAGCATTTTAGGCGCTTATTCCGCAGTCCAGATGCACGGTTTCCTCTCCTTCCTTGAAAGAGTCGAAAGACTGACTTAGTGCTGGCCGGCCTGGCCAGCGGTATTCAGCGCGCCCTTCGGCCGGATGATAGATGGCCGTGTATAGCGTGCCGAAGGCCCGCTCGTAACGAGTGCGATAGATCGGCGACCGGAGGAAGCGGTTGACGAAGCGGCCTGCGGTTTCACTCTGGTCCGCTAGCCGCTCTTCCAGAAAGGCCCGGCGCTCGACGCTCGCACTCATGCGCGCATAGGCGGGCCATTCGATACGGTCCTGATGATTGGTACTCACCGGCGATCGCACAAACCGTGGTTTGCGGTCGGGCGCCATATACGCCGTGACGAATACCCCTGAGCGATCCAGCAGCGTGAGGTTGTAGGTCATGTGCACGCCGATGCGTCGTAATGCGAGGCAGGCTTGGCGTACGTCGTCGCAGACTTCCAGGAGATAACGCAGCACCAGCGGCACACCAAAACCATCACCCGTGCGCTTGCGGCCGCCGAAGGCCAGCGAAACTGCAAGGCCCGCGTCGTTTATCCCGTCCAGCACGCCCCACAGACAATCACTGATGGCAATCACGGGCCGCCGCCAGCAGGTTTTCAGCAGCGCCCACTCGAACAGGATTGGACTGTAGTCGTAATTGCGGATCAGCAGCGGCTTCTCGCCGGCCCAGACGGCCTGCGAGCAGCCCAGCAGATAGGGTGGTGGGCGATAGAAACTTAGAAAACGCGCTGCAAGATCGCCGCCGCCGGCGAGTTCAACCAGCTTCTCGTAGGTCCCGACGAGCTCTGGCATATGCGTTCGAAGGTGTCTGACTGACGTCATGTAGCCTGGACGCGCGAGTTCGCCTTCTGACAGAAACCAGGTCTTGTATTGCGGCCAATGAGCGTTGAAAAGCGCTTGCCACTTCGGACCGGGTTCGTCCTCTTGAATGGATGCCAGGCGAAACGAAGCCAGTGTGTTGTTGGTCGCCGGTGAAACAGATGTGCTCATCTAGGTTACCTCGGTGCCGGCCCTGCACAAGATGCTTACGGCACGGTACTCGATGAAGATAAAACAGTTGGAGGGACAGCGGGCCCACTCCGCGCTACGAGATCGAATGCCCGCATGCCATGGATCAGGCCAGTCAATGCTGAGCGTCCCGGTACGAACCTCCTGGCCGCCAGATGCCGAGCAGGTGTCAGCCAATGTCTTTGCCTATGGGCGCGGTGTGCGAGGCACGTCGTGTGCTCGCACACGGCCCAGGATCCTAGAAGGCTGTCGGACTCGAAGCCAATCTACTGCGCCAGCGGGCTCATGGCGCAAAAAACCTTTTTTGATGCAACGACTATTCGCCTGAAAATTCAGCGTTTTGACGCTTATTCTCTCACCTTGGTCGCTGCGATTGCCTGAGTCCGACAGCCTCCGAAAGCCTACAAGAGTTTGAATGAACCCGGTGCTGGGTGGGCCTTGAGTCCGCCAGGTGCCAGGTGCCCAGCGTTTTCCGCAGTGGGCGCCGAGGCTTGGAAATGGGACTTGATGCCGGCAATCCAAGCGCGTGCGCGTTCATTGAGCTGGAAATCGTCAGTCATCAGCCGCCCACGCGTGACAAGAATGCCCAGGTCGGCTCCTTCGTACCAGTAGTCGCCGACGCCGGCAATACGAACGAACAGGGCTTCGGCTTCGCTTTCCACATGGTAGCGATGGGTATCGTAGCGCGAAAAGCTGACCTCTCCCTCAGCATTCATCCGCCAGATGCCGGTTGGCGGGGCCTGAGTGACCACGCCGACAGAATCTGCCGTGTGCTTGATCACCAGCTGGCCCCAGGAGTCGATGTTGTCCGGCTCGGCCCAGCGACGGTTGATCTCGTCGACGTCGAGCGTGTAGTCCACGCCCATCCATTCCAGCAGATGAAACATGAACAGCGGCACGTCGGACAACGCAAACGCCGCATGATTGGTAATCGAACTCGCACCCGTGATCCTGGGATTCATTTCCCCGAGATAGAGCTTGTCGGTATCGCGATCGATCAGAAAGTCGAGTTCGAAATAACCCCGGTAACCCTCTCGCTTCAGACATTCACCCATGGCCAGCGTCGCATCCCGTGCCTGGTCGCGCAGCTCGGCGTTGAACGCGTCGGCGAAAATCTCATTGCCGCACCAGCCGCCTTCATAGGGTGTGAGCTCGGGGAAGCCCACCAGTTCGGTCATGATCGGCGCGACGATGGTCCCGTGGCGGGTGACGCAGGCCTCGACCGCCGTGCCCCGCGGCTTGATCCGTTTCATGATCTTGACTTCGCCGCCGCCGGTGATCTCGTCGGCGTGCTCTGCCCAATCGTCCTCGTCCGAAATCATGAAGGTGGTATGGCCGGAGTCGCCGAATGCCGTTTGGACTACCAGATGCTGCCCAAGGTCTTCAGAAAGACGGCGCAGGGTTTCATAGGAATCCACCGCGGCCATGACGTTGGGCACACAGTCGATACCCGCGGCCTCGGCAATTCGCGTGGTCACCAGCTTGTCATCAAGGTGCTGACGCAGGCTGGCCGGCGGCAAACAGACTTCGAGATCCAGTTCGCGAGCGAGCGTTTCGGTATTTTCGTCGAACATCAGGAACAGGGCCTTGCCCGGTCCACGGCTGCGAACATAGTCGGCAACTGCCTTGTGTTCGAGCAGATAGTTATTGATGTCCTCGATGCTCTGGAATTCGGCGTGCGCGATTTCCGGTGGCACAAACAGGTTCGGATGCTGGCCGTCGAAGCAATCGATGTAATTGATATATTTGAAATGGTGCACCCATTCGTCGGCGCCCAGCAGATTGAAGTTGGTGGCACTGATGAAATAGATCGGTATGTCGTTGCGGCGGAAGAATCGCCGAATATCAGACAGGCCGTGGAGCGTCTGGGTGGACTGGGTGTCTTCGCTGCTCTGATTATCCATGGCTGATCCCTCTCCTATGGGTTTTCTTTTAACGCTATTTCTAATGCTTCGACCGATCAGGCGCCTGATGAAGGGCCATCGGAATCGTCTGAACCTAAATCTGAACTTGGGCTTGTACATGGCCGTCCCGGCTTGGTGAGTGGGCCGAGCGAGTCCAGGTAGGGCGACTGTGCGCCTGCCTGATAAATCCCGAATTCGACCGGCTTGTCGCGAAAGCTCTTCAACGGCTGGCCCAGGCCCAGCAGGCCGCGCTCACGCGATCGTCGAACACTGTCGAAGTCGATCTCCAGCGGGATGAACTCCTCGCTGCTGCCGGCCTGATGCAGCACCTGGCCGTGCGGGCCGCATACGATCGAGCGGCCATAGCCACCGGCGCCGAGGCCGTTGATGTCGAACAGATAACACTGATTGACGGCGGCCGCCGCGCGAGTAATGGATAGTTCCACATCGCGGTCGATGGAAGAGGTCAACGTTGGCCGGAGAATGACTTCCGCACCCATAGTCACCAGCGTGCGCGTGACCTCTGGAAACCAGGTGTCGTAGCAGATCGTCATGCCGAAGCGACCGACATCGGGCACATCGAAAACAAAGAACTCGTTGCCCGGAGTAATGTTCTGTTCGTACGGTGCGAACACGAACATCTTGCGGTAGCGACCCACGACATTGCCGGTGGGGTCGATGACCGAGGCGGTATTGTAGACAGCGCCATCGTCGGCGCGCTCGAACATCGAGCCGGTGACCAACCAGATGCGGTGTTTGGCGGCTGCTTCGGCCAGGGCGGTTTCTGCCGAGCCGGGCATTGCCTGCGCCGTGGAGGGTAGCGGGCCGCAGGCGGCAAGCTCGCTGAAAGTCACCATCTGCACCCACGGATAAACGGTCATGAGCGCGTCGATCCGATTCTTCATGCCCTCGACGTTGCTATGAGTTGCCGATACGTACATCTGGATGCCAGCGATTGCGAAAGGCGTCATGGTCCTCTTCTCTGAAAATTTTCGATTGATTGTGCCGAAGATAAACTAAAACCGACGCGCGCGTCGCGTCGCGGGCTCAGATGACGACCCGTCATCCGGCGGTGGTCGGCGCATGGTCCAACGCCTGTTCGTTGAAGATCAGCAGGCCGAGCTCCGGTCGATAACCGTGTACTTCCTTGACGTCCAGTGCTTGCAGGAAGTCGATAATCTCCTGGCTGACGACTTGCCCGGGTACCAGTACAGGGAATCCCGGTGGATAGGGAATGACAAAACTGGCCGAGACAACTTCGCGGCCTTCCTGCAGCTCGCGCTGTAATGCGCCGTTGTCGAAGCGCAGATAATCGGTATTGCTGTCGTCGTAGCTCAAGAAATAGGCTCGTCGAATATCTCCCTCAGGTGTCTGGCTACCCGGTATTGGCTTGAACGCGTCGTGGAAACGGCTGAAATCGGGTAATGGGGGCAGATCCTGGGTCAGTGAGTGTACTCGGTGCTCGATCACCTTGCGCTCGCTGCGGCCGCTGTCTTCCCAGCGGCGCTCGAAGTCCTTGGCCAAGCGAATGAGCACGTCGATCAGGTAGGCGATAGAACTGCGTGAGGTGCCAATATTGGTCATGAAAAGCACGGTATTGCGCGAGGTCTTGTTGATCTGGATGCCGAACTGGTTCATCAGGTAATCAGTTCGGAATTGATCGCCATCAACGCCGGTTTTGCCGATCGCAATAGTCACGCGAGTCGGATCGACCACGAACTCGTCCTGGGCCCACGCCTCCTCCATCTGGTGCCAGCCTCGGTGCTTGTCGTAGAAGGTCACCACGCCTGACTGACGGTATTCCGCGGGAATCATGTCGCCGTTCTTCAGTACCTGGAAATACTTCTTCAGCAGAGGATGGTTGTAGATCTGTTCGCGCAGCGACAGCGCGGTCTCGATCTGTGCATTGACCAGTTCAAACCCTTCCATCTCAGCCTGCATCCGGCCGACATCGAGTGACGCCAGGATCTGATAATTCGGCGAGGTAGAGGTATGGGTCATATAGGCTTCGTGGAAAGTCGCTTCCACTTTCTGCCGATAGTCCTGATCGTAGATATGGATCATCGAGCCCTGACGCAGCGAAGTCAGGGTCTTGTGGGTCGAATGGGTCGCGTAGGCGCGGATGCGCACCTGCTCTGGATCGGGCATCAGGCGGCGGTCGAGCCAAGTGGCATCATCGTCAGGATCGAGCGTATCGAAGTTCGCTTTCCAGGCGGCATAGTCGCGGCGATAGGCCGGGCTGCGATAGCGATCGCGCAGCGTACGCGCCGCGTTCATGGCCGTGCGTGGGCGATAGGTCGGGTTGAAGGTCGCAAAGGCAAACCACGCCTCGTCCCACAGGAACATGAGATCAGGCTTGATGGCCAGACACTCTTCCATCACCCGGCGCGTGTCATATACCACGCCGTCGAAGGTGCAGTTGGTCAGCAGCAGCATCTTGACCTGATCGAGCCGGCCGGCGCGCTTGTAGTCCAGCAGCGTCTTCTTGATCGTCCGCAGAGGCACTGCGCCGTACATCGAGTAATCGTTGAGCGGGTACGAATCGAGATAGCTGGCGTAGGCGCCGGTCAGCACCAGGCCATAATGATGCGATTTGTGGCAGTCGCGATCGACCAGCACGATGTCTCCCGGCTTGACCAGTGCCTGCACCACGATCTTGTTGGCAGTCGACGTGCCGTTGGTGACAAAAAAGCTCTCGCGGGCGCCAAACGCGCGGGCTGCATATTCCTGCGCTTTCTTGATCGGGCCGTAGGGTTGCAGCAGGGAGTCGAGCCCGCCCGACGTTGCTGAAGTCTCCGCCAGAAAGATATTGATGCCGTAGAAATCGATCATCTGCCCTGCCCAGTGCGAGCGGGTGATCGATTTGCCCCGCGAGATGGGCATGGCATGAAACACGCCCGTGGGCTTGCGGCTGTACTCGCGCAGAGCATCGAAGAACGGCGTGCGATAGCGGTTGTCGATGGCCCGCAGAATTGTGTGGTGCTGCTCGATGTAGTCGGTTTCGCGATAGAAAATACGGGTGAAATGGTCGATGTCACGGCTGGCCGTGGTCTCGACCTCGCCGTTGGTGACCAGGAACTGGTCGATTTCCGGTCGCAGCTGGTGGATCATCGCGCCCAGCAAAATGCTGCGCTCTGCCGCCGGCTGGTTCTCAAGGTCTGTTTCCGACAGGCCGGCCAGCGTCCGGCGGATGGCGCTCAGATTGTATTTGGACTTGTAGGGAAACTCGTAGCGGATCAGGCAGGCCTGGATGTTGGGATTGACCAGTACCGCGATCAGCGCATCCTCGAAACTGCGCACGGTCACGACATCGTAGACAAACTTGTCTTCGGCACGGCGCATGCGGTAGAAGGCATCGCGTACGACGTCGTCTTCCTGAAACGAGAGGTTGTCGACGAGCAGCAGCTCGAAGTAGGGCTGCGCCGAAGAGTTGAAACTGGGATGGCCGCGCCGGAATCGGTCAAGCGCGTCGTGGCTCTCGACATCCTCGGCGTCGGTGTCGCTCAGGTCGATGGGGCGTCGCCGATAGGATTCGCTGACCAGCGCGCGCACCAGGCGTTTCACCACTTTTTCCAGCTGCGCGTATTGCGCCTGCTTGAAAAGAGCCCAGAGATGACGGAAATCCTCGCTGGAAGGGAAAGCGTGATACTCCTCGATGATCTCGAGCCGGGTCAGCTTGATCCGGATTGCCTTGACGAGCTTCCGGCTTCGGCTGGCGTCTGCCGGTTGCAACAAGTCGGCCAGATCGTGCGTCAGCGCATTCCATGTGTCCGCACGCAGGTGCGAAATCTTGTGATAAAAGCCCAGCGCCGTATGCGGTGCTTCGGTTCGAGTTTTTTCATCCATGACGCCACCGTATCTGTTTTTCAATGCTTTCAACAGGCCGTCGAGCCTTCGTTCGCAATCATTGACTGTCTGCCCATAATCGCTTCACGTACTCTACTGGTAAAGTGTTCGGCCGTCGCGTTGAATTGTTTTGCATCGAAGTCAAAGCCTGTCATGTCTCCCGGGAAGTCTGCTCTTGTGATCTTGAATCGCTGCTCTGCCATGTCGACATTCGATACTTTCCGCGGTGTTGAACCCATGCTTCACCGCCGAGCTGATCGATGTCCAGTTGGCCTGCGCGGGGCAAATCCGTGACCATCCTTGCTGTTCTATCGGCCATCGTCTGGCTTGCACTGCTGGTTCAACCGTGGTTCCCGTGGTTGCTGCGTGAGCGATTCGTAGTTGATGCAGCTGATGTCGACGCGGATCTGTCGACCGTGACTGTGCTCATCCCGGCTCGTGACGAGGCCGATAGTATTGGCGAGACGCTAGCCTCGCTGTCATGCCAGGGGCAGGATTTGTCGGTGATCGTGATTGATGACAATTCGACCGACGATACGGCCGTCATCGCTCGTGCCGCGCCGATCAAACGCTTGACGGTGCTGGACGGACAGCCCTTGCCCCGCGGCTGGACCGGCAAGCTCTGGGCGCTGGAGCAGGGGCGTACACGCGCGGCCACGGAGCATGTGGTTCTGCTGGACGCCGATATCCAGATCGTGCCGGGTACAATCGCCGGCCTCCTGAGACAGACGCGCGCCGAGAATCGCCAGATGGTGTCGTTGATGGCGCGGTTGCGCATGGTCAGCCGTGCCGAACGGCTGTTGATCCCTGCGTTCATCTACTTCTTCAAGCTGCTGTACCCGTTTGCGTTGTCCAATGCCGGGTCTCGCTGGGTGGCGGCCGCGGCCGGCGGCTGTGTCCTGATCGAACGCTCGATGCTGGAGCGCATCGGCGGCTTCGCGTCCCTGGCCGATGCGGTGATCGATGACTGCACACTGGCACGACGAGTGCGCGCGGCCGGTGGCGCAACCTGGGTCGGTGTCACCCACGCAGCGATCAGTCTGCGGGGGTATGACGATTTTGCCGATATCCACGCCATGGTTGCGCGCTCGGCGTATAGCCAGTTGCGCTATTCGCCGCTGCTGCTGGCCTGCTGTACGCTGGTGATGGTTCTGATGTTCTGGGTGCCGCCGATTGCGCTGGCCACCGGCTCGGCTATAACCGCCATTGCCGGTCTCGTTGGCGTCATAGCCATGGTGCTGGCCTACCTGCCGACGCTTGTCTACTATCGTCAGCGACTGGCCTGGGCACTGCTCATGCCCTTGATTGGCACGTTGTACCTGGCGATGACCTGGTCATCCGCCGTGCGTTACTGGCGTGGAACGCGCACCACTTGGCGCGGGCGCCGTTATCAGCGCGAGGTTTAGGGCCTGTTGCCGTTTCGTGGCCCAACCCTTCGGGACAAGGGCTGTTTTGCGGCAATACAGCGTTGCAGCGCGTTTATGTAGAATGACTACACGGCCCTTGCTGCGCTTCGTCTTGCCGCAAAACAGCCCTTGGCGCGGCCTCGCACGAAACGGCAACAGGCCCTAGAGCGTATTGGCGTGTAGGGAGCGGCAACACGCCTTGGTGCGACCATTCAATGGCGCGCAGCGTTCAGCGCGTGGACATCAGACGAGCGTTGTAATCTATGGTCGAGCGCGCATCCAGCACGGATCGCAGCATGGTTCGAGAGGAAAGATAATGAAGATAGTTACGCGCCTGATTCGTGGCGTGATTGCCACCGCCGTAGTCGGCGCCTCGATCAGTGTATGGACAGTCGCCGCAGCCGAGCCGGCGCAGACGGTCGTCGAGAACCTCGACAGTGCGCTGGTCAACACGATGAAGCAAGGGCAAAAGCTCGGCTTCGCTGGTCGATACAAGGAACTCGCTCCGGTGATCGACCAGTCGTTCGACCTGAACCGTATTGCCCGGCTGGCACTCGGTACCAGCTGGTCGAAGCTCGACTCAAAACAACAGATGCAATACAAGTCCATGTTCCGCAAGGACACGCTGGCGACCTATGCATCGCGATTTGACAGCTATAGCGGTCAATCCTTCAAGATCAAGAACGTCAAGGACGCGCCGGGCGGTAGGCGTCGGGTGAATACCGTGATCGTCTCCAAAGGCAAGGAGATCCCGATCAGCTATCTGCTCGACAATACCGGCGGTACCTGGAAGATCGTGAACGTCGTGGCCAAGGGCGCCAGCGATCTGGCCCTCAAGCGTGCGCAATATACAGCGTCGATCCGCGACAAGGGCCCGGACGGTTTTATCCAGCAGTTCCGGATACAGCTGAAAAAGTACCCGGAAATTCCGAATGTGCCGGTCGGGGCAGCGACGACGGCGTCACCGACCGACCCGGCTGCATAAGCCGGCTCGACTTTTTCTACAGGCAACGCCGGTGTCTGCTGCGCAGGCCCATGGTTGACAAGGATAGACCGAATGCGCGACAGAGTACGGCCCTGGTGGCAGGGCGCGGTGATATACCAGATCTATCCGCGGAGTTTCGTCGATGCTAACGACGACGGCGTGGGCGATCTGGCGGGTATTACCGGGCGCTTATCCTATGTTGCTGGATTGGGCGTGGATGCGGTGTGGCTTTCGCCGTTCTTTCGCTCGCCGATGAAGGATTTTGGCTATGACGTCAGCGATTATCGCGACGTCGATCCGCTGTTCGGTACGCTTGCCGATTTCGACGCGCTGGTCGCACGCGCCCACGAGTTGGGCCTGAAAATCGTCATCGACCAGGTGTTGTCGCATACCTCCGACCAGCATCCCTGGTTCGTCGAAAGCCGCGCCAGCCGCGACAATGCAAAGGCCGACTGGTATGTCTGGGCCGATCCGCAGCCCGATGGTTCGCCGCCCAACAACTGGCTGTCGGTATTCGGCGGCTCGTCCTGGGCCTGGGATAGTCGTCGTCGCCAGTACTACCTGCATAACTTTCTGGCCAGCCAGCCAGATCTGAATTTTCACAATCCGGAAGTGACCGCGCAGTTGCTCGAAGATGCGCGCTTCTGGCTGGATCGTGGCGTCGACGGTTTTCGCCTGGACACGGTGAATTTTTATTTTCACGACACCAAACTGCGAGTCAATCCGCCCAGCAACAAGCCGGATGCCGCGAGCGCGACTAATCCGTACGGCATGCAGAAGCACGTTTACGACAAGACGCGCCCCGAGAACATCGAATTCCTGCGCCGCCTGCGCGCCCTGACCGATGCCTACGACGATCGCACGCTCATGGGCGAGGTGGGTGAAACCGGCGCCGAAGAAGCGTTGGCGGTGATGGCCGAGTACACCGGCGACGGCGACAAGCTGCACATGGCCTATACCTTCGACCTGCTCAGCGGTGAGGGCGACGCCGCCTATATCAAAAAGACCGTCAGCGACCTGGAGCAGCGCATCGCCGACGGCTGGCCGTGCTGGGCAATGAGCAATCACGACTCGATGCGCATGGCTACGCGTTGGGGCGGCGAGCATCCGTCGCCCGACTGGATCAAGGCCATGCTCGCGGCGCTGTTCTGCCTGCGCGGCAGCATCTGTTTGTATCAGGGCGACGAGCTGGGCCTGCCCGAGGCCGACGTGCCATACGAGAAATTGCAGGACCCCTACGGCATCAACTTCTGGCCCGAGTTCAAGGGCCGCGACGGCGCCAGGACGCCGATGCCGTGGCAAGCGGACGCCGCGCACGCAGGCTTCTCCAAAGTCGAACCCTGGCTACCCGTGGATACGGCTCATTACCGGCTGGCAGCCGATCAACAGCAGGCACAATCGGGCTCCGTACTTACCTTCTGTCAGCAGTTTCTCAGCTGGCGCCGCGAGCACCCCGCGCTGCTGGCCGGCACCATCCGCTTCATTGAAGCGCCGGACAACGTGCTTGCCTTCTGGCGCGAAAGCGCCGACGAGAAACTGTTTGTCGCCATCAATCTCGGCGAGTCAAGAGTCGAGATTGCAGACGTCGATGCTGCTTCGACTCAGGCATTGA
>JAQIBT010000080.1 GCA_027858915.1 Salinisphaera sp. | reverse complement strand
CGCAGAGCGCCGGCCGCAGTCATTCTGCGGTCAAGCTCTGCAACGCCGGATGGCGGGATTTTGGGCCGCAACCCGGAGGGACGGCGGCGCGGTGTCGTATGAAACGCCAACAGGCCCTAATATCAATCTCCGAAAAACTTAACCGCTTGCGGATAAACAGTCTTCAGTCTTGAGTTTTGGTATGTCACTCAGCAGTTACCCCTCCTGATACCACGCAACGTATTCAGCGTTGGCTATCCCGCCAGTCGGGGGCCTCAAACCAGCGTGCATCGTTGTCGACCAATGGCTCGCGCCCGCGTATGGCATCGGCGAGCTTCTCGGCGATCATGATGGTCGGCGCGTTGAGATTGCCGTTGGTGATGCGCGGCATGATCGAGGCATCGATCACGCGGATCCCCTCCAGTCCATGCACCCGGCCTTCGCTGTCGACCACCGCATCGTCGTCGGAACCCATGCGGCAGGTACAACTGGGATGGTAGGCGCTCTCTCCTGCCTGACGCACCCACGCATCGAGCTCAGCGTCGCTCTGTACGTCTTCGCCAGGGCCAAGCTCCTTGCCGCGATACCGATCGAACGGTGACTGCGCAATGATCTCGCGGGTGTATCGGATACCCTCACGCATGACGGCGCGATCACGTTCGGCGCTCATGTAGTTGAACGTGAAATGCGGCGCCTTGGTGGGGTCGGCGTCTGCCAGAGTAAGGCGTCCCCGGCTTTCGGGGCGCATGGGCCCGACATGCGCCTGGAAACCGTGACAGACCGCCGAGTTGCTGCCGTCGTAGCTGACTGCCATCGGCAAAAAATGATACTGCAGGTTCGGATAGCGTACGCCAGACCCGCTGCGGATGAACCCACCGGACTCGAAATGATTGGTTGCGCCCAGGCCGGTGCGTGTCAACGCCCACTGGCCGCCGATCCGCGCCATGTTGTGCCAGCGCTGCGAACCGTACAGCGTGATCGGCTGCTTGCATTCGTACTGGACATAGACTTCCAGGTGATCCTGCAGATTGCGACCTACGCCGTTGAGCGTGTGAACAGCCGGGATATTGTGTCTGGCCAACTCGTCCGCCGGGCCCACGCCCGACAGCATGAGCAGTTGCGGCGAGTTGATCGCACCGGCGCAGAGCAGCACTTCCTTGTTGGCCGTGAGCGTGGAGCGCTCGCCGCGATGCTCGACGATCACGCCCACCACGCGCTTGCCGTCAAAGCGTATCTGACAGGTCAGCGTCTTGGTCACGATGCGCAGATTGCTGCGCTTCATGGCCGGACGCAGATAGGCATTGGCGGTCGACCAGCGCACGCCGTCCTTGGTGGTCATGAACATCGGCCCCAGACCTTCCTGCTGAAAGCCGTTCATGTCGTCGGTATACGGATAGCCGGCGGCCATGCCGGATTCGACAAAGGCGTGGTAGAGCGGGTTCTTCATCGCCCCGGTCGTGACGTGCAACGGCCCGCCTGCCCCATGGTAATCGTTCGCCCCCTGGTCGAAATCCTCGGCCTTGCGAAAGTACGGCAGCACGTTGGCATAGCCCCAGCCGGGCAGCTCGAAATCCTGTGCCCAGCCTTCGTAGTCGAGCGCGTTGCCGCGCACATACGCCATGCCGTTGATGGACGAGGAGCCACCAAGCACACGCCCGCGCGGGCAGTACATCTGACGCTTGTCCATATAAGGATCGGCGTCGCTGTGGTAATACCAGTTGTACTTGTCGTTGGCCAGCGGAAAAGCAAACGCCGACGGCATGTGGATATAGATGCTGTAATCCATCGGTCCGGCCTCGATCAGCAGCACCGAGGTATTTTCGTCTTCGGTGAGCCGATTGGCGAGCACGCTGCCGGCCGAGCCGGCGCCGATGATCACATAGTCATAGCTATTGTCGAATTTCATGGCTTCAGTACGGCGCTTCGACCGCTCCCCGGGCCACGAAGACGGACTTCAGCCGACTGTAGTATTCCATCGCGCGTCGGCTGTTCTCCTTGCCGATACCCGATTGCTTGACGCCGCCGAACGGCATTTCGATCGGCGAAAGATTATAGTGATTGATCCAGACGATACCGGCCTCAAGATCGCCGGCGACTCGATGCGCACGCTCGATATCACGCGTAAACAAGCCTGCCGCCAGCCCGAACGGCGTGTCGTTGGCACGCGCCACGACCTCTGTTTCGTCGCTGAACGACAAGACCGACATCACCGGGCCGAATATCTCCTCGCGCACGATCTGCATATCATCGGTGCAGCCGTCGAACACGGTTGGCTCGACATACCAGCCATTCTCACAGCCTTCGACGGTCGCCTGTTTGCCGCCGATGAGACACTGCGCGCCTGCGGCCTTGCCAGCCTCGATATACGACAGCACGTGGTGCATATGGTTTTCGCTGATCATCGCGCCGATATCGCTGGCAGGATCCATGGGATCGCCGATCCTGAGCTTTCGGATGCGCTCGAGCAGCCGCTCGAGGAATGCGCCTCGAATAGACTCATGCACGAATACCCGCGTGCCGTTGGTGCAGATCTCGCCCTGGGTATAGAAATTGGCCAGCAGCGCGCCGGATACGGCGTCATCCAGATCTGCGTCGTCAAATATGATCAACGGCGACTTGCCGCCGAGCTCCAACGACACGGCCTTCAACGTGCTCGCGGCATCGGCCATCACTTTCTTGCCGGTATCCACACCGCCAGTAAGCGATATCTTGTCGACGTCCGGATGTCGGCTCAGTGCCTGCCCGACGTCGCCAAAGCCCGGGATGACGTTGATGACCCCGTCCGGCACGCCGGCCTGCTTGGCCAGTTCGGCAAAACGCAGCGCTGACAGCGGGGTCAGCTCCGAGGGCTTGAAAACCATGGTGTTGCCGGCCGCCAGCGCCGGCGCTGACTTCCAGCAGGCGATCTGGAGCGGATAGTTCCAGGCACCGATGCCGGCACAGACCCCCAGCGGCTCAGGCCGGGTGTAGAAAAATCCACCCTCGACTTCCTGATATTCGCCCTGGAACGAAGCCGCCTGGCCGGCAAAGTACTCGAGACAGTCTGCCCCCGAGTCAACGTCCGCTTCGGGGGTCTCGGCAATCGGCTTGCCGCCGTCCAGCGCTTCCAGCTCGGCCAGTTCCTGGCGATGCGCGCGCAGCGTATCGGCCAGGGCGCGCAGAACACGGCCGCGCCCGGTGCCTCCGAGTGCTTTCCAGGCCGGCAGCGCCGCTCTTGCCGCAGCCACTGCGGCGTCCACGTCCTGTGGTCCGGCCTGTGCAACCCGGCCGATCACGGCGCCGGTGCCGGGGTTGAAGGTCTCGAAGAACGCGCCCTGTCTGGGCGACACGAACTCACCGTTGATACATAGCAGACGGTCCGCTTGCATCAAGGATGAACTTCACACGAATTCGTACGGTCTGGGTCTACTGGGGACATGATCAACTCCGTCATATCAAAATCATCGAGGTAGCTATTTCGATCGCTGCTTTCAGTTGTGCACACAGCGCTTGTACAAGACTGTGGACAGTTCAATGACAACTGCGTCGCAGGCTGTTGTCACAAGGGTTTGGCGCGCATTGGTCAATAATTAATCAACACTCAACCCGCGCGTTGATCGGCGCGCGTCAACCGCGCACCAGCACCAGCTTGCCCAGATGATCACCCGCCTCCATGGCCTTGTGGGCAGCAACGGCCTGCTCGAAATCAAAGGTCTGATCCAGCACCGGCCGTAGCCGCCCGCTTTCGAACAAAGGCAACAGGCGGTCGTTGAATATCTGGGCGAGCTCGATCTTGCGCTCGACGGGCAGGCTACGCATGGTCATCGCGATCAGGCTGAGGCGGCGCATGAGCAGTGTGCCCATGTTGATCTCGGCACTGGCGCCGCCGATGATGCCCACCTGGACCTGACGCCCTTCGTCGCGAAGGGCTGCCATGTTGTCGGCCAGCACCGGCGCACCCACGAAATCGACAATCAGATGTGCGCCGCCGGTCCGTTCCTGTACAGACTTCGCCACGCCCTGATCATCGTCCACCAGACCGATATCGAACGCCTGCGACAATCCGAGTGCCTTGAAGCGTTCGGTCAGTTCATCGAGACGTTCCCCCCGCCGACTGGTGGCAATAGTGCGTGCGCCGAGCGCATGCGCCAGCTGCAGAGCCGCCTGACCTACGCCAGAGGTGGCACCGCGGATCATCACCCACTGACCTGCCTGCAGACCGCCCTCAAGATAGAGCGCCCGGTAGGCGGTCAGGAAAGCTTCGGGCATGGCCGCAGCGTGCGCATAATCGTAGTAAGGCGGTATGGTGAGCGTGTCGCGTTCGTGAACCACGAGTTTTTCGGCGTACGCACCGCCGCCGATCAGGCCCATCACCGATTCGCCGACCGATCGGCCGACCACACGATTGCCGATCGCCGACACCTCACCCGCGTATTCCAACCCCGGACATCGTTCGTCAAAGCCCGGCGGCGGCGGATAGCTGCCCTTGCGCTGCAGGATATCGGCCCGGTTGATGCCAATCGCCCGGACGTCTACCAGTACCTCGTGGGGCCCCGGCTTCGGATTCTTCAGCTCGCCCAGATTCAGCGCCTCGGCTTCTCCAGGATTCTCGACCAACCATGCACGCACGGTGAAACCTCATCAATCAGCGGTGGGATAAGTTGAGCCCAATCACGCCCAACAGAATAAGAACGATACAGATCGAGCGCCAGGCCGTCAGCGGCTCGGAGTATACATAGACACCGATCAGCGTAATCAGTGCGATACCCAGACCCGCCCAGATTGCGTAGGCAATACTCATATCGATCGTCTTGAGTGCCAACGCAAGCCCAGCGAAGGACACACAGTAGAACACGACCATGCCGGCTATTGGCCAGGGTCGAGTCAACCCGTTCGACATCTTCAGGCACGTCGTCCCGACGACTTCGGCAACAATTGCACCGCCCAGGATCAACCAACTCTGCATACAGTTTGTCCAACGGAATCCGGTATTCAACGTAACGCTGGCTGAACGGCCAGGCCAGCACACATATTGGCAAATGTGCCTCGTCGCGTACAATTTTGGCGCCATATTCAATTATTCAACCGGACGCCATGTCGTCCCAGGGAGCCCCAATGATAAAAAGCCTGAGCCTCATCGGTGCCGTCGTGTTGGCGGTATCGTCAATCAGCGGTTGCGCAAACTGGAGCAATTCGGATACCGGCACCGTGGTGGGTGGCGCGGCGGGCGGCGCATTGGGCTCGCAGATCGGCGGGAAAGGCGCCGGGCGAACGATCGCGACCGTGGTCGGCACACTTGCTGGTGCCGCACTCGGCAACCGCGTCGGCGGTCATTTCGACAACCGTGATCGCAACCAGTTAGGCAGCGCGCTGGAGTCCAACCAGACCGGCAGCACCTCGAGCTGGACCAATCCGGATACCAACAACAACTATTCGGTCACCCCGACCCGGACCTACGAGCAGGGCAATCAGCCTTGTCGCAACTTCACCATGAACGCAAACGTCAACGGCAAGCCTGAGAAAGTCAACGGGACAGCCTGCCGCCAGCCCGACGGTACGTGGAAGGTCCAGTCGTAGAATGACGAGTCATCGACTCTATCGCTAAACGAACGCAAGCCGGGCAGAAAGCCCGGCTTTTTTTCGGAGCCCCCCCTATGCCCCGACCTGCACCGCCAATTCGCGCCGACTATCGCTGGTTCTGCGACATGCCAACCCGCTGGATGGACAACGACGTATACGGCCACGTCAACAACGTCACCTATTATTCGTACTTCGACACCGCAGCCAATCGCTATCTGATCGAAGCCGGCGGGCTGGATATCCACGCCACGCCAGTCGTGGGATTCGTCGTGGAGTCGACCTGCCGCTACATGGCGCCAGTCGCGTTTCCACAGGCACTCATCGTCGGCGTGCGCGTTGACCAGCTGACGGCCAAGTCAGTGACCTACGGCATCGGTATCTTTGCTGACGGCGCCGACACCGCCAGCGCTGCGGGCGAGTTCGTACACGTATTCGTTGCACGAGCCAGTGGACGAGCCGCTTCGATCCCGGACGATATTCATAGTGCACTCGAGCGAATTGTCTTCCCCTCCCAAGTCGGGTGACCTGCCAGCGACAGGCCGGTGCAGATAGTGGGAAAAGAGCCCGCCACCTGAATCGCTCGCCAGTCCTCAGCGTGTAGCAATCGGCGGAATCAGCCGCTCGGCCGCCAGCCGATCGAACAGATCGAAGAAGGCGGCGCGGGTTTCCCGGTGATCGTAGAATCCGAAGTCACGGTTTTTGGACACATCGTTCACGCATTCCTGGGTCCGCCCCAGATCGCCGTCGGTATGCCACCAGGACGCCAGACGCTTGACGTTGGGCTCGACCAGATCGTGCTGCTTGGCGATCCGCTGCCATTCATCCTCGATGCCGGCCATCTGCTGTTCCAGCGGCTCCGGCGTCTCGGGGCAGTCGGCCACCTCGACACCGAAGTATTCGCCAATCTCGGTCCACATCCGACGCCAGCGAAAGACATCTCCGTTGACCGTGTTGTAGGCCTGGTTGGCCGCACCCGGCGCCAGCGCTGCCCACTCCATCTGGCGAGCCAGCAACAGCGCGTCGGTCATGTCGGTGAGCATGTTCCACTGTGACTGCGAACCCGGGAACGTGAACTTGCGGCCTGTCGCACGACAGATCGAGGCATAGACGGCGATCGTCTGGCCCATGTTCATCACATTGCCCGGGGCATAACCAATCACGGTATGCGGACGATGCACGTTCCACTTCAGGCCATAACGCTCGGCTACATCGAGCATGATGTCTTCGAGCGTGTAATAGAAATTCTCGCCCGGCACGCGCTCGGCGGACTCCCGGAACGGGGTCTCGACCTTGCCGCTGCCATAGGCCTCGAACGCACCCAGATACTGCTTGGTTCCGGTAACCAGCGACACATGCGACAGCGTCTTCGGGTCGAGCGCGGCAAACAGATTGTTCATCATCGCGGCGTTGGCCTCGACGTTCTCGGCTTCGGTATCGCGCTGGGTCCAGGTGCAATAGAACACGTGCGAGATCGGCAGGCCCTGCAGGGCGTCGGCGGTCACTTTTTCGTCGAACAGATCGGCAGCAACCGGAATCACGCCGGCGCTATTTGAGGGGGTCCGTGACAAGCCGTAGACGGTCCAGCCGCTGGCGGCCAGATAGCTGGCGAGATTACCGCCGGTGATACCGGTGGCTCCCACGACAAGAGCAATTCCTTTCTGCATGACAACGTCTCGATGGAGCGCAGCCGATGGCCGCGCTCTGAATGTACGGCCGAGTATCTGCGCTCGCCTGTCTTGCTACAATCGATCAAATCGCAAATCTTTATTGCATGAAAGACAACATTGATCTCAATGCGCTGCGGGTGTTCCGTCAGGTGGTCGAGACAGAGAGCTTCACCGCAGCGGCTCAGCGTGGCCAACGGGCTGTGTCCTCGATCTCCCGTCAGATCGCAGCGCTTGAAAAACGTCTCGGCCAGCAGTTGTTCTATCGTCATACCCGGGCAGTCACACTCACCGAGGCCGGCCAGCGCTATTTCGAGCAGATTGCGCCCCTGATCGATCAACTCGATGCGGCGACCGAGGCAGTGTTCAGCGCCGATCAGCCAGCCAGCGGCCTGCTGACCATCAACGCCCCGGTGGCGTTTGGCGAACGCCAGGTCGTGCGGCTGGTTTACAGCTTTCGCCAGCGTTATCCGCTGGTTCGCACCGAGCTGCGGCTCACCGACGCCTTTGTCGACCCAGTGCGCTCCGGCGCGGACGTGAGTTTCCGTGTCGGCCAGCTCGACGACTCGGGCCTGATTTCCCGACCGTTGGGGCCGATGAACTATGTGGTGGCAGCAGCGCCCGCCTATCTGGATCACCACGGCATTCCGCAGACCCCGAGCGATCTGCTGTCCCACGACTGCCTGCGCTATCAAGGAACCTATGGTCGCCAGCACTGGTACTGGCGCCGCCATAGCGATCAGGCTTTCGAGAAACTCGAGGTAGACGGCTCGCTCTACAGCGATGACTCGCTCAGCCTGCGCGCAGCCGCCCTGCTCGGGCACGGGTTGATCCTGTTTCCCACCTGGCTGATCGATCGCGAGCTGGAAGACGGCTCGCTGATTCGCGTGCTCGGCGAATGGCATTGGGAGGTCGTACCCGACACCCGTCGCATCCATCTGCTGTATCCCGGCGCTCGTCTGGCGCCGCCCAAGACCGCGGCCTTTGTGTCACACGTGCTTGACAGCATTGGCTCGCCGCCGGTCTGGGACCGTGTTCTGAGTGCGGGCATGCAATGACCTTGAGCTCGCATGCATCGTCGGCTGATAAGCTGCGTACTATTCAGTCGATCCTTTCAATCGGAGCCACGTCATGAGCCCTTGGGCTATCTGTCTGCTGGGCCTGGCAACCTATATCGGCCTGCTGTTTGTCGTGTGGGTCATTCAGCTTTTCACCCGCAACGCCGCGCTCGTGGATGTGGTCTGGCCTGCGTCCATTGGATTCATCGGGCTGGAATACGCACTGGCCGGCGACGCGCCGGTATCGGTGCGCATGCTGATGGCGGTGCTGGCGCTGGCCTGGGCGCTGCGATTGTCAGGCTATCTGGCGGCGCGTATGCGTGGCGCGCCGGAAGACGCACGCTATACCAACGCGCGCAAATCCTGGGGCCGGCGCGCCGAGCTCTACATGCTCGGCTTCTTCGTGTTCCAGGCCGTCATCGGCTGGATTCTGGCCATGCCGCTCTTGATCATTGCCTATCAGGCCGAAGCGCCGGGTTTCTGGTGGGCTGCCCTGGCCTGCCTGGTCTGGTTTGTCTCGGTGGTGGGCGAAGGCACGGCCGATGCCCAGCTCCGGGCCTTCAAGAGCAAGCCCGAGAACCAGGGAAAGGTGTGTCGTTCGGGCCTTTGGTACTACTCGCGCCATCCCAATTACTTTTTCGAGTCCACGCATTGGATCACTTACGTCGTGCTGGCGTTTGGCTGTACCCCTTGGTGGTGGTGCACGCTGGCCAGCCCGGTCATCATGGCCTGGCTGTTGCTGAAGGTCTCGGGTATCCCGACCGTGGAGGGCAAGGATGCATCCGACAAGCGGGCAGGACACGACGAGTACGTGAGAACAACCAATGCATTTATTCCCTGGCTGCCGAAGACATGAGCAGGCCTTATAAGGAGCTGATTTTTGGATAGTCTGCCGATTGAGCTATGCGAACGCGGGCTGGTACCGGACACCATCGCACGGGCGGGCATGCGTCAGCTGATTGCCTCACGCCTGAAAAGCGCTGAGGCGCGCGACCCTGCCCGGCGTGACGAACAGATGCGTGCGTTTCTTGCGCACGCTGGCTCGGGCCCGGTCGCCCAGCACACCGACGATGCCAACGCGCAGCACTACGAATTGCCGCCGGCATTCTTCGAACAGGTACTTGGCGCTCATCTGAAGTACAGCGGCTGCCTGTTCGAAGAAGGAATCGAGAATCTGGATCAGGCCGAACACGCAATGCTCGCGCTCTATGCCGGGCGGGCGCGTCTGCGTGACGGCCAGCGAATTCTCGATCTGGGCTGCGGTTGGGGCTCTTTCGCCCTGTGGGCGGCCCGGCGCTACCCGAACGCCAGGATTCTAGCGGTTTCGAATTCGGGCGCGCAGCGCGAATCGATCATGACGAAGGCCGCCGAGCGTGGTCTGAGCAATCTGACAGTCGAAACCTGCGACATCAATGAGTTCAACCCCGGCGAGCGGCGCTTTGATCGCGTCGTTTCGGTCGAGATGTTCGAGCACATGCGCAACTATCGGGAGTTGTTCAGCCGTATCAATCGCTGGCTGGACGATAGCGGGCGACTCTTCGTGCACGTATTTGCTCACAAATATCTCGCCTATCCGTTTCAGGATGAAGGCGCCTCGGACTGGATAGCCCGCTATTTCTTCACGGGCGGCGTCATGCCCAGCGAGAACCTGTTCGCCCATTTTCAAGAGGATATGGTGCTGCGCGACAGCTGGTGGCTGTCGGGCAATCACTATCGCGATACCTCGAACGCCTGGCTTTTGAAAATGGACGCAGCACGCGCGACGATCATGCCGGTGCTGGTCGACACCTACGGCCAGCAGGACGCCGAGCGCTGGTTCAATCGCTGGCGCATGTTTTTCATGGCCGTGGCAGAACTGTTCGGCTACGACCACGGCAACGAATGGGGCATTGGCCATTATCTGTTCACCCCGCGTCGCGGCCTGACCGGGCCATCCATTTGATTTGTCGGAGATGGCATTGACCGTACGACGTTTTTCTGCGCTTTTGCTGGTCGGCCTGGTGACCAGCGGAACCGCCATGGCGCAACCCGACGACTCGCACGTCAAGAACAACGGGCTGACGTGCTTCAACGGCTATGGCTACACGCTCAAAGGGGGTGATTACCGCTACACCGAGCATCATCAGGTCCGGCGCGTGAACGGCAAGATAACGACCTGGAACGTGACGTATGTCGGTGCCCGCGGCAAGATCCTGGCGACCAAGCATCTGGATTTCGCAGCCAGCCAGACCGTGCCGACCTATACGCTGAAGATGACCGGCAGCGGCTATCAGGAAGGCATCACTCACCACAACGGTCAGTGGACGATGTTCCGCCAGCAGTCCGCGGACGCCGATAGGCGGACCAAGAATTTCCAGATCGACCAGCCCATGGCAGCGGATTCCGGCTTCAACCAGCTGGTTCAGGAACACTTCCAGGCGCTGCAGTCCGGCAAGACCATCCCTTTCAAGTTTGCCGCAGCCGGGCGCCAGGCGGTGGTAGACCTCAAGGCATTCAAGACCGGCACGACCACCTTTGAAGGCAAGCCTGCGGTCAACTTCAAGGCCGAGCTCGATATGTTCCTGGTCAATCTCTTCGTCAGCTCGCTCAAGCTGACCTATAGCCCGCAGACACATCGTCTACTCGAGTATCGCGGCATCGGCAATATTCAGAACGATAACGGCAAGGTTTACCCCGTGCGCGTTAGCTACTACAGCAAGATGCCGGCGATAGCCAGAAAAGACGGCGCGCCGGCAGCGTCCTGCGGCTCGGTGTCCAGCTCCTGACCGAAACACGCTCCTGAACGAAGACGAGGCCGCCAGGCGGCCTCGTCTTCTTCGACGCGCAAGGCATCATCCGGTCAGCTAAAGCGCTCAATCTCGGGCTGTCGAGCCATCCACGGCTGAATGCGGGCAAACGCTTCCTCGATATTCTCCATCGATGTCGAATAGCTGATACGCAGCAGGTCCGACGAGCTCTCGCCAAAAGCATCGCCCGGGATCACGCAGACACCGGTTTCCTCGAGCATGCGCATCGCGAGCTTGCCGGCATCCACGCCGTGCGGCAGCGACGGCGCAATATAGAAAGCACCCTGTGGCCAATACCCTGTCAGGCCCGGTGTATCGGCCACCAGGTCCACCACACGATCACGGCGCCGGGCATATTCGGCAACCATTTCCGCGATGCACGACTGGTCGCCCAACAGCGCCGCCACACCTGCCCATTGTGCGGGCGTGCTCGCCACGGTGGTCGTGAACATATGGTATCGACGTAGCGTGCGGATGGTGTTCTGGTCCGCCACGATCCAGCCGATACGCAGGCCCGGCATGGCATAGGTCTTGGACAGGCTCGAGACCACCGCCACGCCGTCCATATCGGTCGCACAGGACAGCACACTCGGATAATCGATATCGTCGAGAATCAGGTTGTCGTAGACCTCGTCCGAGAGAATCTCCACGCCGCGGTAGGCGGCTTCCTGACACAGCCACTCGATGGTTTCGCGCGGATAGACCGTGCCGGTGGGATTGGACGGCGAATTGAGCACGATTGCATGGGTGTTCGGGCCAATCATGCTGATGATCCGTTCCGGATCGATCTGATGACCTTCGCTGGCCCGGGTTGGCACCGCGCGAACCTGGCCGCCGTTCATTCGGATAAGCGGCGCATAGAGCAGGAATGTCGGATCGGCGATAATGAATTCACGGCCGGGGGCAGCCATCGCCGTCAGCAACAGATAGATCCCTTCCGTCGCGCCAGTCGTAACCAGAAAATTCTCTTCGCTCAGCGTACTGCGGTACTTGGCGTTGTAGTAATCCTTCAGCGCGGTGAGCATTTCCGGCAGACCGGCATCCATGGTGTAGCCGGTCTGGCCGGCTTCCAGCGCGTGAATATGGGCATCGATGATGTGCCGCGGCGTAGCAAAATCCGGCTGCCCGATCGACAGGTGCACCACGTCGTCGAGCTCGGCTGCGCGGTTGACCATTCGTCGAATCCCGGAAATCGGGATCGCGTGCATCGCCGGATTCCACACCAGGCGATCACGTACATAGCGTTTTTCCGGATCCGCCGGCAGAACGTTCTTACTCGTTTCCAGATTTACAGCCATGGCCACCTCTAATTACCCATCACCCGGCGTCGCCGTATCAACAGAGCGTAGGCATGCCCCATACCCCCGTCAAGCAATGTCTTTGCCAACTTGCGCTTCTCTATTGACGCTTGCTTCAAACGCTCGGTACCTTAGTCTTTCAATTGACCAATGCGCAGGGAACGCGCTACCGACATGCCTGCAAACCGCCGCCCTCCGGCCGACCAGAATGTCGATTCGTCTGCCGTTCGCGTTACCGTGCTGGGGGCCGACGATAATGGCCCGCCAGGCCTCGATCGGATTCGGGCCCAGGCCGACGTTGCGCTCGCCTGGGACGAGGCCAGCCTGCGCAAAGCCCTGCCCGGTACCGATGTCCTGCTGGTGACCGATTTCCGCACCGAGTCGCTGGAAGCCGCCTGGCCGGCCGCAGACCGCCTGCAATGGGTACACGCCGCCAGCGCAGGCGTCGATCAGCTCATGTTCGATGCGCTCGTCGATTCCGATATTCCGGTCACCAACGCCCAGGGCACATTCGATCGCAATATCGCCGAGTACGTGCTGGGTGCTGTTCTGATGTTCGCCAAGGACAGCAAGAACAACGTTCGCTATCAGCAGGATCGCCAGTGGGTCCACCGCGATACCGAAACCATTCTGGGCAAACAGCTGCTCGTGGTGGGTGCGGGATCGATCGGACGGGAAATCGGCAGCCTGTGTCGCGCCGCCGGCATGCAGGTGTCAGGCATAGCGCGTAGCGCACGCGGTGCCGATGAGGTCTTCGACGTCGTGCATGCCGCTGACCAACTCGATCAGCATCTGCCGCACGCCGATTACGTCGTCGTCGCTGCCCCATTGACCGAGGCCACCGAACACTGGTTCGATGCGCAGCGATTTGCTGCCATGGCGCCGCATGCGCGCTTCATCAATATCGGCCGCGGTGCGATCGTCGTCACCGACGACCTGGTCGCCGCGCTCCAGTCCGGTGATATCGCGGGGGCCGCACTGGATGTCTTCGAAACCGAACCGCTGCCGGCGCACCACGCCCTCTGGGGCATGGCCAACGTATTGATGTCGGCACATATGGCCGGCGATTTCATAGGCTGGCAGGAGGCCCTCACCGACCAGTTTCTGGACAACCTGGCACGTTGGCGCGCCGGCGAGGTGCTCTTCAATCAAGTCAGCAAGCGCCACGGCTATGCACCCGGCAACCAGAAGGCCAATGCTTGAAGTCCCGAAGCGCAGGGTTTAAAACCGAGCACACTGCCCCGAACAATACGAGACAAGGCCAGGCGTGCGCCAAGCCGTGCGCCCGTCGATCGTTACCACAGAGGACATCATGATCGAATCCTATCTACTCAAGAACATCTCCGGCTACATCGACGGCCAATGGGTCGAAGCCGACTCCGGCAAGACCGTGGAAGTCTACAACCCGGCCAACGGCAAGACGCTGGCCAACATCCCGTTCATGGCAGCCGACGAAACCAAGCGCGCCATTGCTGCGGGACAGTCGCTACTGGACAGCGACGGCGTTCCCGATCTCGAGACGCGGCGTGAATGGCTCGAGGATATTCGTGATGCGCTGATCGACGAGAAAGAAGAGATCGGCCGTATCCTCTGTCTGGAACACGGCAAGCCGTGGAAAGAAGCCCAGGGCGAAGTCGAATATGCCGCCAGCTTCTTCGACTATTTCGCAAAGATCATCGACGAGATGAAGCCCGAGACGCTGCCGGAAAAAGCCAAGGACTGCAGCTGGACGGTCCACAAGCGCGCCATCGGCGTGGCCGGGCTGATCACGCCCTGGAACTTCCCGATTGGCATGATCGCCAAGAAAGTCGCCCCCGCGCTGGCGGCCGGTTGCCCGGTCGTCATCAAGCCGGCAACCGAAACCCCGCTCACCATGATCGCCATGTTCCAGATCATGCATGATCGGGTAGACCTGCCCAAGGGCATGATCAATCTCGTCATGGGCTCTTCCAAGGACATTGGCGGCGAACTGATGAGCTCGCCCGATGTGCCGATGATTTCCTTCACCGGTTCTACCGGCGTCGGCCAGCTGCTGGTCGAACAGTCCAAGGACTGGGTCAAGAAGCTCGGCCTGGAACTCGGCGGCAACGCGCCCTTCATCGTACTCGACGACGCCGATCTGGACTCAGCCGCCGACAACCTCATCGCCAATAAATTCCGCGGCGCCGGCCAGACCTGCGTCTGCGCCAACCGCATCTACGTGCAGAAGAGCATATACGAGGCGTTCACCGACAAGATCGTCGAAAAGGTCAAGGCGCTGAGGGTCGGCGACGGCATGGACGAAGACGTCGACGTCGGCCCGCTGATCAACAAGGCCGGCTTCGACAAAGTGCACGATCACGTCAAGGACGCGCTGTCCAAGGGCGCGAAACTGGTCGCCGGCAAGCATCCGGACGAACTGGATTCCAACAAGAACCTGTTCTACACGCCGACCGTCATCACCGACGTCACGCAGGACATGAAGTGCTGCACCGACGAGACTTTCGGCCCGCTGCTGCCGATCATCTCCTTCGACACCGACGAAGAGGCCGTCAAGCTGGGCAACCACACCGAGTTCGGCCTGGCCGCCTATGTCTTCGGCAAGGATGAAAAGCGTGCACACAAGCTGATCGCCAAGCTGCACTTCGGCCACTGCGGTTACAACACCGGCACCGGCCCGGCCGCGCACGCCCCGTTCGGCGGCATGCTGCAGTCCGGCGTCGGCCGCGAAGGCGGCGTCGACGGCCTGATGGAATACGTCGAGCTGCAGACCGTGCCCGACGGCAGTTGATCCGTCCGGGTACCCAGAAGAACAGAGGCGGCCTTCGGGTCGCCTTTTTTTGTGGGCGGCCTTATTTGAAAGCACTTCAATCGCATGGCTATGGTCAATTTCGCTGTGAATTGAACGCTTGAGTCGGAACCCGCTTAGCTCAGCGACGTGGTACTCAACCGGCCTAGATACGGAACGGCTAGACACAGCGTGACCTCGGCACAGCCTTTTTCTGCCCTGACCATTGCAGCACCAAGCCCGCCCGTCGTATGTTGCCAGTCTGTTCTTGGCGGCTGGTAGAACAGCTGCCGGTCTCACCCCAACACGGATGCTCTTAGTGAAAGCCTATTTCGACGAAAGCCAGAATCAGCACGTTCCGCAGAGTTACCTCACCCGCGGTGCCATGCGCAAACCCCAGGAAGTCCCGGCGCGTATCCCGCCGCTGCTGGCGGCCATGCAGGGCCTGTCGGTCGAAATCGACACCCCGCGCGATCACGGCATGAACCCGATCTCGGCCGTGCACGACATGGGCTATCTCCGTTTTCTGGAATCGGCCCATCGCCGCTGGCCCGAAGACTGGGGCGCGGAAGTGATGTCCAACATCTACGTCCGCGAAGGCAACCCCATGCGCGGCATCCTCGCCGAAACCGCCTACTACATCGCCGACGGCAGCTCGCCCATCGGCCCGCATACCTGGACGGCCGCCTATACGTCCGCCCAGTGCGCCCTATCGGCCGCTGACGACATCGCCGCCGGCCAGCAAGCCGCCTACGCCATCTGCCGCCCGCCGGGCCACCACGCCCGCCCCGACGCGGCCGGCGGCTTCTGTTTTCTGAACAACGCCGCCATCGCCGCCGACTACCTGCGCAAGACCTACAACAAGGTCGCCGTTCTCGACCCCGACATGCACCACGGCCAGGGCATCCAGGAAATCTTCTGGGACCGTGACGACGTCATGTATATCTCCATCCACGGCGACCCGACCAACTTCTACCCCGTCGTCAGCGGCTACGAAGAAGAACGCGGCTCTGGCAAGGGCTACGGCTTCAACCTCAACTTCCCCATGCCGCACGGCTCATCCGAGGACTTTTTCTTCGAAAAAGTCGAAGAAGCACTCACCGCCATCCGCCTGTTCGAAGCCGACGTCATCGTCCTCGCGCTGGGCTTCGACACCTACTTCCAGGATCCACAGGCCAAAGTAGCAGTCACCTCGGAAGGCTTCGAGCGCATGGGCCGGCTTCTGGCCTATACCGGCAAGCCGGTCTGCGTGATTCAGGAAGGCGGCTACGACGTCGATCATCTGGAGATCAATGCCACACATTTCTTCAAGGGGCTGCTGGGCAAGTAGGCATTGGCGCGGCGTCGAGTCAGTTAGCGCCGCATTGCGTTTTCAGGGAATTTTCGTATTCCCCAAATAACGAAATAGGTATAGCACTGCATTTTCTGCGTACAGAGCCGATGTTCCGGCAGTCGTGGTATTGCTATGCGAAAACCCCATGCAGTGCTATACCTAGTTTCAGCCGTATACTTGGCGTTCGCAGGAGCAAAGATGAGTATCGAGGTAATAGCGGCACTTATTGGAGCAGGCTCAGCACTCATTGGAACGATTGTTGGTGGTGCGGTTAGTCTTTTTGCTACCAAGGCTCAATTCAAAGCTGCCAGCCGTCAAATTGAAGTTGATCAATTGAGAAGAACTGAGAGCAGTTTAGAAGCATTGCTCCAAGAGTGGATGTCCATGAAGGTAGATGTCAGTGGTGCAGTCAAGGTCGACCAGATCTGGTCAAGGTATACTGACATGTTCCTTTCCAGAGTCCAATTGTTCATGGCTTCTGCGCACCACTTTCCGCAGGGCCTCGAAGATGAGTTAAGTTCGCTTTCTAATGAGCTCAACCAATACATTTTTACCTCAAAAACAGGCGGCATTATCGACAATGATTCCGCCCAAAAAGCGGTTCGAAGAATGCAAAAGCTGGATGCGGAGGTCTCGCAGAGGATTCGAGAGAAGCTCCGTCATATTCAAAATGACGTTTCGGTCCTGCTCCAAGATAAATGAAATGCGAACAAGGCGCTTCAGCCGACCGCTCAACCGCTGCGCGGTTTCACGTCTGCTGAGCTAGGCGTTAGCGTGAAAGATTCCTGATTATAGACAAGCGCTATTGTTGCCGGCATAGGCCAGCAAAAAGTCCGCTGCGTTGTCTGCCGCCGATCAGGCCGGAGTGGTCAGATAGCCGTACTTCTT
>JAQIBT010000076.1 GCA_027858915.1 Salinisphaera sp. | reverse complement strand
TGGAAATTCAGCAGCGCGGATATGGAGGAACGCAAGTTCTGGCCGCAGTACATGCAGGCCTATGGCCAGTGCCTGACCGCCACCAGCACCGATCATGCGCCCTGGTATGTCGTGCCGGCCGACGACAAGGACAATGCGCGGCTGATCATCTCCCGGATCGTGGTCGATACCCTGAAGAGCCTGGACCTGGCCTTTCCCGAGGTCGGCGACGCGCGCCGGGCCGAGCTGCTGGCCATCCGGGCGCAGCTGGCGGAATAGGCAACTCATCCCACAGGCCAGCCGCGTGCTGGCGGTTACCCATGCCGGGCGGGGCATCCGGCCGCGTCAACGACAAGTCCGGCGTCATACACGCTGCCACGAGCCGGCGCCGCAAGGGGATATACAACGGTGAGTCTGTTCCACGCCATCGGTCTGATCATCACCCTCGTGGCGCTGTTCGGCTATCTCAACAGCCGCTTCATCGGTCTGCCGGACGTGATCGGCATCACTGCGATCGGGCTCCTGGTGTCGGTCGCGGTGGCCATCATCGGCAGCCACAACCCGGCGGTGGCGCGCTGGGCACAGCAGGCGGTGGCCGGGGTGGATTTCTCCAAGGTGGTGTTCGAGGGCATGCTCGGCATGCTGCTGTTCGCCGGCAGCCTGCACGTCGATTTCAGCGATATCCGCCAGGAGAAATGGCTCATCCTGTTCCTGGCGACCGTGGGCGTGACGCTATCTACCAGTCTGATCGGCGCCGGCTTCTATTACGGCGCCCACCTGCTGGGGTTCGGTCTGCCGTTGATCAGCTGTCTGCTGTTCGGCGCGCTGATTTCGCCGACCGATCCGATTGCCGTACTGGGCATCCTGCGGCGGGTCGGGGTGGCCAAGCGGCTGGAGGCCCGGATCGCCGGCGAGAGCCTGTTCAACGACGGCACCGCGGTGGTGCTGTTCCTGACGCTGCTCAATCTGGCGACCAGCCCTGATCCGGTGGCGCCAACCGCGGTGGCGCTATTGCTGGTCGAGGCCGTACTGGGTGGCGTGGTCATGGGCCTGGTGCTGGGCGCACTCGGCAATTATCTGATGAAGGGGATCGACAGCTACCCGGTCGAAATCCTGATCACTTTGGCGATGGCGATCGCCGGTTATGCGATGGCCGACGTGGTACATGCCTCGGGGCCCATCGTGGTCGTAATCATGGGGCTGATGGTGGGCAATCAGGGCAAGACACGGTCCATGTCCGATCTCACCCAGCGTCAACTGTTTGCGTTCTGGGAACTGATCGACGAACTGCTCAATCTGTTGCTGTTCGGCCTGATCGGGCTCGAAGTCATCGCGTTATCCCTGTCATTCGGCTCATTGCTGCCCGGCATGCTCGCGATTCCGATCGTGCTGGTGGCGCGTTGGGTCAGCGTAGGGGTGCCGATCACGGCCATGCGTGCCTTCCACGTATTCATCCCGCACAGCATCAAGATCATGACCTGGGGCGGACTGCGCGGCGGTATATCGGTCGCGCTGGCGCTGTCACTGCCGGATTTGCCGGGGCACGAAACAATCGTGGCCGCCACCTATGAAGTGGTGATCTTCAGCATCCTGGTGCAGGCTCTGACCATGGGGCCGCTGGTTCGGCGACTGGCGCGTGACCGGGAACCCAGCTGAACCGAATTGAGTTTAAGTGACAAGTAGTACCGCTATGAAGTCAAGACTCTAACGAGTGATGCTGAGACGGGTGCCAACTTGATAATCAATAATTTAACATAATATACATTATGCGCAGTCGGAAAACCTGACACTTCAGAAAAGGCGTCTTTTTGCCGAAAACGTGGCGAATGCCCTGCGCAATGACTGGAACTTGATGATGCGAATTTTTCGGAAAAAAATTCACCCGGATGACCTCGCGGCGCTCTCAACGCGCGATATTGCGCGCTGTTGCGGCGTTTCCGAGCGCACGGCCCGTATGTGGAAAGAGAAAGGACCGACGCCGGCAGCGGCCCGCCTGCTGGCCCTGGCCGTGGGCGACTTGGAGGCAATCGCGGGCAAACGCTGGCGATTCTGGTATCTCGATAGTGTCGGGAATCTTTACGCCCCGGATGGCCACGTATGGGATGCCGGACAACTGGAGCAGTGGTGGATTGAACAACAGATGCTATCGACGCTCAAGCAAGAGATAGCAAGGTATCAAGCCGGTGTGCCGATCATCGATCGCGGCGAGCTTGATCGGCTGCAACAGGCTCGCGACGTGGCCCTGAGACTGTCGGCTGAGCTTACAGCGCTGTATCCGCCGATCAAGGGCACGGACGCCGCCGACGCGGCCGCTGTCACCCGGTCGTCACTGGCGGTCGGCTACCGATAGCCAATAAAAAGCCGGGGCTCGCCCCGGCTATTGGTCCTCCAGCTTGGTTAACACGGCCTCGCGCGTGTTTTGCAGCCGCTTGTCGATCGACTCGACGCGCTGGCGCAGTTGCTCGACCATTTGCCGCAAATACTGCACATGGACGCGCAAGGCTACGACGGTGACGCCGCCCATCGCGAGCCCGCTCACGAGCGAGCCCACAATGGCCGTTGCGACGTGATCGCCCATCAGTCGTACTTGGCACCAAAGAAGGTCGCCAGACTGCCGATAAACGATGCGCCAGCGGCGACCAGATCGGCCGGCACATGCCAGCCGGCGGCGTTGAACGCAAAGCCTGCCATAGCGGTGATCGTGGTAGCGATGGCGCCGCCTGCGATTTTGCCCGTGTGGTTGTTCATACCCTTCCCCTCGATTGACCGGAATGAAAGCGCCCGGTTATGCGCTGGCGATCGCGTTGGCGATCAAATCGGTGCTGTATGGCTGCTGCCCGTTCTCATGCGTGATGATGGCCTTCACGAGCGAAAGCATCGTGTCGGCGTTGTCGGCTAGCTGCCAATCCGGCTGTACGCCCATGTTCGACGCGACATCCTGCACATACGCCGATGTGTTGTTCTCTACCGAAGGCGCCCACCGTCCGATAATGCCGGCGACGGTATCCAGCCCATGCAACGTAAAATAGTTGCCCAGGGTCCGCGCCATGGCCCGGATGCCGTAATGGGCCGAATC
>JAQIBT010000040.1 GCA_027858915.1 Salinisphaera sp. | reverse complement strand
TGAAGCCTAAGATCAGGCGTGCCCGGCAATCCAGTGCGGCACATAGGGCGCTTCGAGCGCGGCTTTCTCGTCTGCCGTCAGCGTCAGTTGGATGGCGGCAATCGCTTCGTCGAGATGTCGCTCCTTGCTGGCACCGATGATCGGTGCCGTGACCTGCGGATTGGCTGCCACCCAGGCCAGCGCGACCTGGGCCATCGATACGTCGCGCGCCTCGGCGACCTTGCGCAGCGCCTCGATCACCTGATCATCGGCGCTGGACGTGCCCAGATGCCATTTATCAGTCATCTGGTCGGTTTTCGAGCGGGTGGACTCGCCGTCCTTGCCTTGTTTCTTGCCGGCCAGGACGCCGCGCGCCAACGGGCTCCAGGGGATGATGCCGACGCCCTGGTCGGCGCACAGCGGGAACATCTCGCGTTCTTCCTCGCGATAGATCAGGTTGTACATGGGCTGCATGGTCACGAACCGCGTCCAGCCGTTGGACTCGGCCACGTGCTGGGCCTTGGCAAACTGCCAGGCGAACATGCTCGACGCCCCGATATAGCGGGCCTTGCCGGCCTTGACCACGTCGTGCAGCGCTTCCATGAACTCCTCGACCGGGGTGTGATAATCCCAGCGATGGATCTGATACAGATCGACATGATCGGTCCCCAGGCGGGTCAGCGATGCATCGATAGCGTCCATGATGTGCTTGCGCGACAGCCCACGGTCGTTGGGTCCGTCGCCCATGGGGTTGAATACCTTGGTGGCCAGCACGACGTCGGAGCGCTTGGCATAGTCGAGCAGCGCCTTGCCCACGACGCGTTCGGACTCGCCCAGCGAGTACATATCAGCGGTATCAAAGAAATTGATGTCGGCGTCGAGCGCTTTCTTGATGAACGGGCGGCTGGCCTGTTCGTCGAGCACCCATTCCCGCCATTCGGGCGTGCCGTAGGTCATGGTGCCGAGGCAGATCGGTGACACCCGGGTGCCGGTGCGGCCTAGTTGCTTGTAGTCCATGGGAGGGTTTTGTAGAAGGGTTTATGTGCAATACAGTAATTCGAGCCGTGCAGCGGTACAAGCGCTGCCGTTGGCGCCTGGCGGGTCTATGGGTTGCTGATCTGACAGACAGAGCAGTAATAAGCCGACGGCTCGCCACACTCGTCTTCACGATCGCTGTGCCGCAGACATGACAAGACTCTGATTCACGATTGAACACCATATGCCGGCGCTGGCCGTAGGACCAGCCTTCGTGCTTGAGCTGCTTTGCCCGCTCGGGATTGTTGGTGATGCCTTTCAGGCGATAGGCACGGTCGATAAGCCCAAGAATCGCCGTGGCCAGTCGTACCTGTGCATCCGCGCCCAGATCGCGCAGACGGCTCTTGTGCGCAATACCAGCCTCGAACAGAATCTCCGAACGCAGATAGTTGCCAACGCCGGCTACAAATCCCTGATCGAGCAACAGACCGCCCAGGCCCCGGCCGCGAAAACGCTTGTCATCAAAACGCGCAATCAGCGAGTCGATCGATACCTCCTGGTTGAGTGGATCAGGCCCGAGACGGGCCAGATAATTAACGGTGTCGAGTTCGTCCGGGCGTACCAGGCGGATATCCGAGGCGCTGTAGAGGCGCGCCGCCTTGTCGCGGCCGATCACCGCGAACCGCAGTTGGCGGCCAGTACGTGGTTCGACGCCTGGCTTGCCAATACGCCACTGGCCATAGAGCTGGTTGTGGCTGTAAACACACCACGGCCCGTCGTCGCCTTTCGACGCAAAGAACACCAGTACGGCCTTGCCGCGTGCCTCGACGGCTGTGACTTGCCGACCGGCCAGCATCGACTCGAAGTCCTTGAGTCGTTCGAAGGCAAAGAACACCTCGTCGGCCTTGCGTTGGCCGATCGCCTTTTCGATATCGTCGACCATCCGTCGGATTTCAGGACCTTCCGGCATGCATGTGGCTCTACGAAAACAGTGATTAGCAGTCTACGACGGCCAGCGTCAAAGCGATGAAGACGGCATTCCTAACGATATGCGATGTGATAACGTATGCCATCGACGCCTCTTCACCACACCCGCAAATTACAAGGAGTCTTCGATGATCAAACACAGCCTTGTATTCGGCGCGCTAATTGCGCTCGCCGCCACGGCCGGTGCCGATGTCGATCCCGGTCTCAATGCCGGCACCTACAAAATCGATCCGACCCACAGCTACGGCCATTTCGAAGTGAATCACATGGGCTTGTCGGCCATGCACGGCCGTATCGATATCAAGAGCGGTACGATCCAGATTGATCCGAGCGGTGGTCAGAGCCAGGTGGCGGTAACGCTCGATCCGGCCAGTGTGAACACCGGCAACAAGGCCCGCGACGAGCATCTACGCGACATGGACGGTTTCTTCGACGTGAAGAAATATCCGTCGATGAAGTTCGAGTCCACGAGCGTGACGTTTGACGACCACCATGCAGACAAAGCGACCGTAAAGGGCAATTTCACCATGCACGGCGTAACCCGGCTCGTCACGCTGGACGTGGACGATATCGCCTGCCGCATCAATCCCTTGGAGAAGAGCCAATACACCTGTGGTTTCGCGGCCGAAACAAAGCTCAAGCGCAGCGATTACGGCATGGACGCCTACCTGCCGCTGGTCGGCGACAAGATCGATCTGTCGATCGAAATCGAAGCGAGCAAGCCGGTTGGCGCCTGAAGCTGATCGGCGAACGCAGAATTCCTTTCCACGAATGAACGCCAATGCACGTACATGGAGCTAATACAGGCAGGTTTTATCCGCAGATTCGCGCAGATTAAAAAGCAGATTAAAAACGGCGCTAAGTAGTCCGGCGATGCCTTGAGGCTGATCAAATGCCTGCGCTTAAGACAAGCATCAGCAGTCTTTTATTTGCGTTTAGCAGCTTGCTGCGTTCGTGTTCATTTGCGGAAAAATCTCTCTTTTCGTCTGTATTAAACCTGCGTGTATCTGCGTTAATCTGCGGATAAAAATGCTTCAGAACGAAGCTATCGCTATCACTCGATCGGCAATACGGCTTAGGCTCAGCCCTGCTTGGCCTCCAGCGCCTCCCAGCGTTCCAGTGCTTGTTCGAGTGCGGTTTCGGCGCTCGCGAAGGCATCGGTGGCTTTCTTGATATCGGCGGGATCGCGATCATAGAAGCCGGCTTCGGCGAATACTGCTTCGTGCCTGGCCACGTCTTTTTCCAGGCTTTCGATCCTCGGCGGCAGATCGCGTAGTTCCTTGCGCTCGGCGGTCGACAATGTTGACGCCGCTCGCGGTTTGGCAGTCGGCGCGGGCGCCGATCGCTTGCTGGCGGCAGTCTTCGGCGTGGGATCGGCCGGGCGCTGGCGCAGATAGTCTGAATAGCCGCCCACGTATTCGCCGATCCGGCCGTTGCCTTCCACCACTAACGAGCTGGTGACGACGTTGTCGAGGAACGCTCGGTCATGCGAGACCAGCATCAACGTGCCCTCGTAGTTCATGAGCCGTTCTTCGAGCAGTTCGAGGGTTTCCACGTCCAGATCGTTGGTGGGCTCGTCCATTACCAGCAGGTTGGCGGGGCGGGTGAACAATTTGGCCAGCAGCAGGCGGTTGCGCTCACCGCCGGACAATACATGCGTCGGGCTGCGTGCGCGCTTGGGCGAGAACAGGAAATCGCCCAGATAACTCATGATATGGCGTTCCTGGCCGTTGATCGTGACCGACGAACGGCCGCCCGCGACGTTGTCCAGCACGCTGATGGAATCGTCCAGCGCGGCGCGGTGCTGGTCGAAGTGGGCGATATCCAGATTGGTGCCGAGCGTCACCTCGCCGGCATCGGGCGTCAGCTGGCCCAGCAGCAGGCGAATAAGCGTGGTCTTGCCGGCACCGTTGGGGCCGATGATGCCGAGCTTGTCACCGCGCTGGATAACGGTCGAGAAGTTGTTGACGATGGACTTGTCGTCCCAGGCATAAGACAGATGCTCGGCCACGATCACGTTCTTGCCCGAGCGCGTCGCGTCCTGGGTGACGATATTGGCATTGCCGCTGCGCTCACGCCGTTGGGCCCGCTCGTTGCGCATCGCCTTCAGTGCCCGTACGCGGCCTTCGTTGCGGGTACGTCGGGCCTTGATGCCTTGACGGATCCAGACCTCTTCCTGAGCCAGACGCTTGTCGAACAGGGCGTTGTTCTTTTCCTCGTCGGCCAGCATCTTGTCCTTGCCGTCCAGGAACCGGTCGTAATTGCCGGGCCAGGACGTCAGCTTGCCGCGATCCAGATCGATGATGCGGGTCGCCAACGAGCGCAGGAAGGCACGATCATGGGTAATGAACAGCAATGCACCGTTCCAGGTAATGAGCATTTCCTCAAGCTGTGCGATCGCCGCGATATCCAGATGGTTGGTAGGCTCATCCAGCAGCAGCAGATCGGGGTCACAGACCAGCGCACGCGCCACCAGTACACGGCGCTTCTGGCCGCCGGACAGAGCCGTGAAGTCCCAGTCTGGGTCCAGGTTCAGCCGCGACAGCGTGGCTTCGACCTGCTGCACCAGCGTCCAGCCGTCATGGGCTTCGAGCTCGGCCTGGGCGCGCGAGAACGCATCCATCACGTCCTCGCCGGCCGACAGCCGCGCCGTGAGTTCGTGGAAACGTGCGACCGCGCGGCCTGCCTGGCCCAGTCCGCCGGCGGTCACGTCGTAGACGCTGCCTTGGGTGCCGGCCGGGACTTCCTGCTCCAGCCGCGAGATCTTGATGCCCGGGCTGGTCTCGCGTTTGACCACATCCGGCTCGAGCTCGCCGGCCACGATCTTCATCAGCGTCGACTTGCCGGTACCGTTACGGCCGACCAACGCAACGCGTTCGCCTTTTTCGATGGCCAGTTCGGCGTCGTCGAGCAGGACGTCCAGGCCATAGGCCAGACGCAGGTCGCGGAGTTGCAGCAGCATGGGCGTTCGCGGGTTGAAGATCGGGAGGCAAAAAGCGGACGCTATTGTACCTGTACGCTGCCCCGCTGTCGGATCGCGCGTTAGAATGCCGCGTCGTTCAGTCTGCGGAGCGGGGCCTGCGCTGGCGGCATTTATAAGTGTTTTCTTATTTGCGTTTGGCAGCTTGCTGCGTTTGCGTTCATTTGCGGACGTTTCCCTGCTTTTCCGCCCTGTTTGTTCCGACTGAAGAGTGAGTTGATGACGCCTGAAACCTGGATAGCTGTTCTCGCCGCACTGGTTGTTGGCGCAGTGCTGGGTGCGGTCTTTGCGCTGATGTCGGCGCATGCCACTCGTGCCGGGCTGGATTCTCGGCTCGAATCGTTGAGCGTGGCGCACGACGCGCGCGGCCAGTCGCTGGACGCGGCGCAGGAGGCGCTTTCTGGCGAACGCACGGAGAATGCGAAGCTTTCCGAGCGGCTGGAAGCAGAAAAACGCCACGCCGACGACAAGCTCAAGACGCTGACCGAAGCCCGCGAGTCGCTCACCCATCAGTTCAAGACGCTGTCGCAGGAAATTCTGGAAGAGAAGAGCCGGGCGTTCAACGAGCTCAGCAAGACCAGCCTCGAACCATTGATCACCCCGCTGCGTGAACATATCGGCCGCTTCGAAAAACAGGTCCGTGAAGCCTACGACAGCGAAAACCGGCAACGCTCGGCGCTGGCCGAGCAGGTCCGGCTGCTCGAACAGTCCAATCGCGCGATCGCCGAGGACGCGACCAATTTGACCCGCGCGCTGAAAGGCGAGTCCAAGACCCAGGGCAACTGGGGCGAGATGATTCTGGAAACCGTATTGGAGCGCTCTGGCCTGGAACGCGGCACCCAGTACGATACCCAGTTTTCGAGCACGACCGAGGAGGGCAAGCGGCAGTTGCCGGACGCGGTGGTACATCTGCCCGGCGAACGCGATCTGGTGATCGATTCCAAGGTGTCGCTGACGGCCTATCTGCGCGTGCACGAAGCCGAGGACGAAGACAGCCGGCGCCGTGCGCTTGCCGAACATATCGCTTCGGTCCAACGTCATCTCAAGCAGCTGTCGGAAAAGAACTACCAGGGCATCGATGCTATCCGTACGCTGGACTATGTCTTTATGTTCATTCCCTCCGAGGCGGCTTATGTCGAAGCCCTGCGCGGCGATTTCGAACTGCAGCGCGAAGCCCTGGATCTGAATATCGCACTGGTCTCGCCGACTACGCTCATGCCCATGCTGCGAGCGGTCGAGAATCTGTGGCGGCTGGATAAGCAGGAAAAGAACGCCGAGGCGATTGCCAACCGGGCCGGCACGCTCTACGACAAGTTCGTCGGTTTTCTTGCCGACCTGGACAAGGTCTCGCGTAATCTGGACACCGTGAACAAGTCGTTTGCCGAGGCGCGCAACAAGCTCAGCGATGGCCGCGGCAATCTGGTGCGCCAGGCCGAGATGCTGCGCGCCATGGGCGCCAACACCAGCAAGACCGCACCAAAGAACTGGCGCGAACAGGCCCAGCTCGGCGCTGACCGTGCGTCCGGCGAAGCCGCGGACGAGCAGGCGCTGAGTGCACTCGACGCCGACGACAACGCCGATCAGGAGACCTGCCGATGAGCCAATCGATTCGTGACCGGCTTGCACAACTGCGCGAGCAGATACCGCCGATTGCACCGACCGAGGCTGCTGCGTTGGCCACGACGGGCGCTTGGCTGGTCGATATCCGCGAAGCCGACGAGATTGCGCAAGGCACGCCTACTCTGGCGAAACCGCTGGGGCGTGGCTTTCTGGAAATGCGGTTGGAGTCTGAGGGCGCGGCAGCAACCGACACCATCCTGTTGCTGTGCGCCTCCGGCTCGCGTTCGCTGCTGGCGGCCGATCAGCTACGCCAACTCGGTTATCAGGACGTACGCTCGGTCGCCGGCGGGTTCGATGGCTGGAAAGATGCCGGCCTGGCTTTCGAGACGCCGGTCATGCTCGATAACGCCGATCGGGCGCGTTATGCCCGCCAGCTCACGCTGCCCGAAATGGGCGAGGCCGGGCAGGCGCGCCTGCGTGATGCACGGGTCTTGATCATCGGCGCCGGTGGCCTGGGTTGTCCGGTGGCTTTGTATCTGGCCGCCGCCGGTGTCGGCCATCTGGCGATTGTCGATCACGACACGGTCGACCGCTCCAACCTGCATCGACAGATCCTGCATCGTGATACCAGCGTGGGTCTGCCCAAGGTGCGCTCGGCCGCTGCTACGTTGACCGCCCTCAATCCGTCGATCCACGTCGAGCCGATCGAAGCACGGGTAACGCCGGATAATGCGTCTGCGCTGGTAGCCGGCTACGACCTGGTGATCGACGGGTCGGATAATTTCTCTGCACGGTATGCGGTCAATGATGCCTGCGTGGCCGAGCGCATCACTCTTGTATACGGCGCCGTCGAACGTTTCGCCGGCCAGGTCGGGGTGTTTCCGGCGGGCGGCCAGCCTTGCTATCGCTGTCTTTTCCCCCAAGCACCACCCGAAGGTTCGGCGCCCACCTGCGCCGAGGCCGGGGTGCTGGGCGTCGTGCCGGGATTGGTCGGTACGCTGCAGGCGCTGGAAGCGCTCAAGCTGCTCATCGGCATGCCGGACACGCTGTCTGCCCGCCTGCTGTCGCTCGACGCCAAAACCCAGCGCTGGCGAGCGATGACGGTACCGGCCGACCCGGAATGTGCTGTTTGCGGGGACCGGCACGGCAAGATGGTATCTAGCCCAGTATCGGTGCCATAAAACCACGCTGTCTTTCGCGGCTTGTGTTCGCGCGTACGACTTTCGTCGCAGACGAGGCCGCGCCTGCGGATTTGTATGATAAAAAGCCGACCCTGAAACAGTAGCTGTCTGTCTGGGGAGACTTGAATGCCGGCTTTCTATCTGATCGTGATCACGCTCGGTGCCTTTTATCTGGGCTACCGTTTCTATTCGAAATATCTGGCCGAACGCGTCTACGCGCTCGACCCGAATTTCAAGACGCCGGCCAACGAGTTCAATGACGGCGTCGATTTTGTCCCGACCAACAAGCATATTCTGCTTGGCCATCATTTCACCGCGGTAGCCGGAGCGGCGCCTATCGTGGGCCCGGCGATCGCAGTCTACTGGGGTTGGTTGCCGGCGATTGCCTGGGTGATCCTCGGCACGATCTTCGGCGCCGGCGTGCACGACTTTGGTGCCATTGTCACCTCGGCCCGCAATCGCGGGCAGAACATCGGCACGTTGTCGGGCAAGGTGATCAGCGCCCGCGCGAGCACGCTGTTCCTGCTGATCATCTTCTTCCTGTTGACGCTGGTGAACGCCGTGTTTGGCGTGGTCATGGCTATTCTGTTCACCGCGCACCCGGGCTCGGTCATTCCGGCCGTGATCGTGATTCCGATTGCGATGTTCATTGGCCAATGGGTCTATCGCATGCAAGGCGCGGTGCTGATTCCGTCGCTCATCGGCCTTGTTCTGCTGTATGTCGCGATTCCGGTCGGACAGGCGTACCCGATCCATGTCGATGGCCTGGCCGAGATGGTGGGGCTGTCAGTGCGTACGACCTGGGTCATCCTGATTTTTGCCTACACCTGGTTCGCGTCGCGCCTGCCGGTGTGGCTGTTGCTGCAACCGCGCGACTACATCAACGGACAGCAGCTGTTGGTCGCCCTGGTGGTGATCTTTGCCGGCGTTATTGTCGGCTGGGATCACATCGCGGCACCCGCCGTGAACACTGTCGCGGCAAGCTCCAAGCAGTGGTTTCCCTACCTGTTCATCACGATTGCCTGTGGCGCGATTTCTGGTTTTCATAGTCTGGTAGCGTCGGGTACGACCTCCAAGCAGATCAACAAGGAAACCGACGCCCGTTATATTGGTTACTGTGGCGCGCTGGGCGAGGGATCGCTGGCACTGGCAGCAATTCTCGCCTGTACCGCGGGCCTGGGTTCGGCCGCCGACTGGAACACCGCTTATTCGAGTTTCGGCGTGGCCTCCGGTGGCGCACTCGGTAACTTCGTGAACGGTGTGGGGCACTTTCTGTCCAATCTGGGTATCGCCTCCCAGTTGGGTGCATCTTTCGCGGTAGTGGTGGTCGTGACCTTTGCCGGTACGACCATGGATACCGGCGTGCGCCTGCAGCGCTATATCCTGGAAGAGATTGCAGAGTTGGCGGGCTTCCGCAGCCTGGTAGGGAAGACTACGATTCTGACCACGCTCGCGGTGATCATTCCACTGGCTCTGGCCCTGGTGCCGGGCGGCGGTGGCAAGGGCTTTGCCTTTGGTCAGCTCTGGACGCTGTTTGGCACCACCAACCAGTTGACCGCCGGCCTGGCGTTGTCGGTAATCAGCGTCTGGATCATGTCGCGAAATCGTAATCCGCTGGCTGCAATCGTGCCGTTGACGTTCCTGATGTTCATGACCAGTTGGGCACTGGTGCTTAATCTGATCACCTTCTTGCAGGAAGGCAGCTGGATGCTGTTCATCATGGACGCGGGCATTGTGGTGCTGACAGCCTGGCTGATCGTCGAAGCAGTCACCGCACTCAATCGCCAGCGCCAGCAGCGCGGCGCAAGCGAGGCGGTCGAGGAAGTGTGATGGCGTCGCTCGCCGACAGAGATTCGGTGGTGTCTGGCCGGATGAAGCGGCAACACGCCCTGGGCGCCGGACACCGTCTGATGCTGGTGCGCGAGCAGGATGCACAGCACAGCGGTTCCGGCTGTTGTGGGCGGCTTGGCGAATCGCATACCGATCTCGGTGCGGCGGCCGACTACAGCCATAGTCGCGCGGTGATGGAAGACATCGGCGTCGTCTATCGTCGATTGCAGTCAGAGGCGCCGGGGCTGGCGATCGACGTGGTCGATCCGCGCAATACTATCTGGCTGTATCCGGCGGTCTGGCGAGCATCGCGCCGAGCAGGGCGGGGCGTCGGCGCGACGTTGCGCAGCATGGCACGTGCCGGAGCGCCAGCGGCGATCGTGCTTGATGGCGATACGATATTTTCCGGCCGCCTGCCGGCGCCGGATCTCATTGTGACTGCCGTGCTGGCGCGTCTGAACGGCAACAGGCCCTAGCCGCCTTCGTGATACTACGCTTGGAGTCGATCATGGCCGAGGATAAAAGTCTCTGGCAGCGCATCAATGCCTATCACGACGAGCTGTTCATGGCGCCATGGCGCGCAGGGATCGCGCGTCAGGCACGCTCGGAAGAAGACATTCTGGTCGCGTTGCTGTTCCTGGAGGCCCTCGGTATCCCGGGACCGGCCGACTACTATGCGCTGGAGCTCTACCCCGACCTGATCGAGGCGTTTCATCGCTGGCACCAGCGTATGGGCATGGAGCATTTTCCCGAAGCCGGTGTGTGCTGCTGACCCGGATGGTCTGTCAATCAGGAAATCTTTTGTCCGCAGATGCGCGCCGATTGACGCCTATGAAAGAGCAGGCTGAATCTCTGCGGTTGCCCAATCAGCCATGTATGGAGGCGTTTCTGTGTCAATCTGCGCACAAGCCGTCTTGCCCGAAACTGGTCTTGACCGATTCATTCTCGACGTATTAATTCTGAAACTTCATGGCGCACGATCACCCACATCATCACGACGAGCCGACGCGGTTCCTGCTGTTTGGCGGCAAGGGTGGGGTCGGCAAGACCACGCTGGCAGCAGCGCATGCCCTTCGTCTGGCGGCCGCGGGACAGCGCACGCTGCTGGTGTCGACGGATCCGGCCCACTCGGTGTCCGACCTGCTGGAAACGCGCCTTGGTTCAGAGCCTCGGCCATCGGGGCCTAATCTATGGGCCATGGAAATCGACCCGCAGGCAGACGCGCAAGCCTACGTCGACAGTATTCGAGAGGATGCGCGCGAAGCGGTCTCCAAGGCGGTTCTGCCCGCGCTTGATCGTCATCTGAAGTTGGCGGTGCAGGCGCCCGGAACAGCCGAGTCGGCCTTGTTCGACCGTTTCACCCATATCATGAGCTGGTGCCCGGACGACTACGATCGCGTGGTCTTCGATACTGCGCCTAGCGGCCATACCCTGCGGCTGTTGACGCTGCCCTCCATGCTAGGGGCCTGGGTGGAAGGTCTGGCGGGCCAGCGCGCCAAGGTCAACAAGCTGCAAGGCATGTGGCGTTCGATGGCCGGCGTGGCCGAGCCGGATCGCGAAGATCGCGTGCTGAGCCGCCTGCGCCAGCGATCCGAACGGTTCAGCACTGCCCGCCGGCGGTTGCACGCCGAGACGCTGTTTCATCCAGTCATGCTGGCGGAGCGCTTGCCAATAGAGGAGACCGCCCGTGTGGTTGCCCAGCTGGAAGAGGGCGGAATCCCGGTTGGCGCCATCTATGTCAATCGTCTCTGGCCGGCCGACGAAGCGAGTGCGTTCGTGACCGAGCGGGTCGCTCAGCAGGCTGAATATCTTGAAGAGATTCGAACGCGTTTCGCGGAACGCGAGTTGATCGAAGTAGCGCAAAGCGCACGCGATATCGTCGGCAGAGAACAGTTGGCCGCACTTTCAGAGCGGCTCGGTTAGGTCTTTTTACCGCGGCGTCTTCGATCTTTATCTTGCAATTGTCATACCTCGACCTTTGCCCCAGCGCGTCAAGCTGAACGTTCAGGTATGGTCGAACGCGTGGGTTGACGCACGGGGTATCAATCGACCGTGGAAACGCAACGGCGTGAGCTATGAACGACATTGCGATCGATGTGCTCGAAAAACACGGCTTGGGTGGTACCTGGTGGTACGACCTGGACACGCGTGAGATCTGGTGGTCGCAGGGGATCTATCGTATTCACAATGTCGATTCCGAGCGCTACGTGCCCACTCCGGAAACTGTTGTCAACTTCTACGAGCCCGAATCCCGCTTGCGTGTGCGTAGCGCCTTGGAAAAAGCCGCCTCAGACGGCACCGGCTGGAGCTTGACCCTTTTGCTCAGGCGCAGAAGCGGTGAGTTGCGCTATGTGTATTCGATGGCAGAAGTTGAACAGCGCCTTGGTAAGGCCCCTCTGCTTGTTGGCGCGTTCTTCGATGTCCACGAGGCCACAGTCGAACGCATCGAAGAGCAGGCTCAGGCGCAGCGGCTACAGGAGCAACATAGTCGCCGCTGGCGTATTGCCAGTGAGAATGCCGGACTCGCGATCATCGATTTCGATAGCGAGCATTACTGTCTGTCGGGTGAACTGGCGCGCCAGATTGGCTTGAGCGACGGCGACGAAATCCTGCTATCAACCGATGATTGGGAGCGGCTGGTCCATACCGACGATCGGGAAGTGCGCCAGCAACGCCTGCGCGCTCATCGTGCCGGAGAAACCGAGTTCTATGTCAGTGAATATCGGCTGTGTCTCCCGGATAGCCGCGAGGTGTGGGTGCGAGAGGCCGGTCGCCAGACGGTGGATGGCGATACGGATAGCTGTGGTCACATGATCGGTGCGCTGTCAGATATCACCGATCGCAAGCAGGCCGAGCAGGTCGTGTTCCAGGCAAAGGAACTGGCTGAGGTGACCTTCGAAGCCATTGGTGAGGGTTTTATCCGCGTGAACGGCGAAGGGCGGATCACCGAAATCAACTCCGCGGCCTGCGCGTTGCTGGGGTGTCCGGCCAGCGATGCGATTGATCAGCCGTTTGCGCAAGTCGTCCAACTCTACGACCCCGCCCAGGATCGGCGTCTCCCCGATCCGGTCGAAGCCGTTCTGGCGCATTCACGGCGGATTCGCGTGCCAATCTTCACGCGCCTGCGGCGCCACGACGGTGCGCAGTTATCGATTGTCGATTCGGTCTCGCCGATCCACGCCAGCAACGGTCAACTGCAAGGCGTGGTGTTCGTGTTTCAAGACATCAGCGAAGCGCGCCGGATGACCGACGAGCTGGTCCATCAGGCCAGCCACGATCCGCTGACAGGGCTGCCCAACAGACGCGAATTTCAGCAGGCACTGGATGCCGCCTGGCGCCGCGTACGAGCCGGTTTGGCGCAGATCTACCTGATCTATATCGATCTCGACCATTTCAAGGACATCAACGACTGTTGCGGCCACGCCGCAGGCGATGCACTTCTGCGCAAGGCCGCCACCACCTTGCGCGCGATATTGCGTGATAGCGACATACTTGCCCGTATTGGCGGTGACGAATTTGCCGCTATCGTCTATTCGCGAAGCAGCGAGGGCGTGGAGACTATTGCCGAAAAGCTGATCGCAGCGGCGTCTGGCCTGCGGCTGCACTGCGCGGGCCGGGATGTTGCCGTAGGCGTCACTCTGGGTGTGGCCGAACTCGATCCAGCTCTCGCGTCGAACCAGGAGGCACTTGCGCGGGCTGATGCGGCCCTCTATACGGCGAAGGGGAAAGGGCGCGGCCAGTTTCACGTTTATAAAGACGTATCGGACCATGTCTCGGACCAGGTCAGTCGATAGGCAGGACACCAGCCAGATTGGCCTAGGGCGTGTTGCCATTTCATCCGGCCCCGCGCCGGCGAGCCGGCTTGTGCCAGTGGTCGCTCGTGGATAATCTCGCTGCGTCGCTGATCGAACATCTGCCATGAAATTCCTTGCCACCCATCGTCGCTCGCTGTTGACCTGCGCGCTGACCGCTGCTCTGCTGGCCGCCGGCTGCGCGATGCAACCAAGTCAGGCGTTCATCAATCCAGCGAGCGTATCCAGAACCTACGACGGATTTCTCGCCTATGCGGCATTCAAGGATCTGGGTGTCGAAGGGCGTTATGAACAGGCGCTATGCAAACGTCTGCAAAAAGCAGGGCATGCCTGCGTGTCCATGCTTGCTGTGGCCACGCCGACGCGTCATCAGGACGGCAGCAGCCGGGCAAGGGCGGCAACAACCAGCGGTGCCCAGGCCAGCATTGTCATCGAACTGGCAGACCCGGCCACGGATTCGCGTCGTCTGCTGGCTGATGGCAGGCCCGGCTATCGCGTTAGCCTGGTCGATACCCAGTCGAAACGGGTCGTTGCCGTGTTCGCGATCGAACAAGGATCGCATCCAGCGGGGCTGCGCGAACGGGCCACTCGCCTGGCCGACGCGGTCGTCACCTCACTGGCTGGGAACGGCCTATTGCCGCCGCGCTGAGGCACTGCCAAGTGCGATTCAAAAACAAATGGAGCGGCGGACGAGATTCGAACTCGCGACCTCGACCGTGGGAGGGTCGCGCTCTACCAACTGAGCTACCGCCGCATATCCCGTCCTGATTCTCGACAATGGTGAGCCGAAACGCAAGCATATCTGGCGTCGCTTGCGGCAACTGCATGGTCGCCATCGGCTGGCAGGCCGGGCGCGCGGGCCGAGTTTCATGGGTTGAGCGCTGTTGGTTGTCACCGGCGGCTAGAAGCGTAGTCTGATCTATGTCTTTCAGCAGGTCTCTGGCTTAGGGCTGACCACTGCCCATTCTCTTTTATCAGGATATTCTCATGCAGGATTCACGTCGTTTTACCGGCCGTTGCGCGTTGATTACAGGCGGAGGCGGCGATATCGGCCTGGCTACGGCCGCACGGCTGGCGGCCGATGGCGCCGACATTGCGTTGCTGGATATGGATAGCGCCAAGCTCGAGGCGGCTCGCGACAAGCTCGCCGATAGCGGTGTGCGCGTGGGTACGTTTGTCTGTGACGTGACTGACCACGCAGCCGTTGACCGGATCGTTGGCGAGATCGAGTCGAAGTTTGCGCCGATCGATCTGTTGTTCAACAACGCCGGCTTTCAAGGCGCATTCAGCCCGGTGCACACCTATCCCGCCAACGATTTCCGGCAGGTAATGGAGGTGAACGTGATCGGCGCGTTCCACGTGCTGCAACGAGTGGCGGCTGCAATGGTCGAGCGGGGCTTCGGGCGGATCGTCAATACTGCCAGCATGGCCGGTATTGGTGGCCCGCCGAACATGGCGGCCTATGGCGCCTCCAAGTTTGCGATTGTCGGACTCACCCAGACCGCGGCCAAGGATCTGGCGCCGCACGGCATCCGCGTCAATGCAATCAGTCCGGGTTTCATCGGGCCCGGCTTCATGTGGGATCGACAGGTTGAAAAGCAAGCCGCGGCAGGCAGCCAGTACTACGATGCCGACACCGCGCGGGTGGCCGAGCAGATGATTTCGAGCGTGCCAATGCGACGCTACGGTGATCTGAGCGAGATTCCGGGCGCGGTTTCGTTTCTGATGAGCGACGACGCCAGTTACATGACCGGCGTGAATCTGCCGATCTCGGGCGGCGGCTGATATAGATATGATCGGGTGCTGGGCCGCATGTTCGGCGCGCTGTATCCCGGCAATGCGGGCTTTTCGGTGCCTGCATCGATCGTGCTGACATAGCGCGTATCCTTGAGTCATGGGTTCACAGGATGTTCACGCCATGAAAACAGTTCTGGTCACCGGTGGCACCGGCTTCATCGGTCAGCATCTGACGTCTGCCATGCAGGCCGACGGCTGGCAGGTGGAAGTGCTGACGCGCAACGCCGACAAGGCGACGCGGACACTGGCCAAGGGGATCCGCGCGATCGAGTCGCTGGATCAGGCCAGCGTGCCGCAGGCCGTGATCAATCTGGCCGGCGAGAATCTGGCCGACGGGCGCTGGACCGAGGCCCGTAAGCAGGATATGCGCGAGAGCCGGCTGTCGATCACACGGGATCTGGTGGCGTTCATCGGCCGCTGCGAGACACCGCCGAATGTGCTCGTGAGTGGTTCGGCGGTTGGCTACTACGGAGCACGCGGCGAGGAGATCCTCGACGAGCGCAAGCAGCCTAAAAACGAGTTCCAATCACATCTGTGTGCCGATTGGGAAGCCCAGGCGGCCAAGGCCGAAGCGCACGGCGTGCGCGTGTGTTTTGTGCGCACCGGCATCGTGCTGGGTGAAAACGATGGGGCGCTCGCGCAGATGATCACACCGTTCAAGTTCGGCTTGGGTGGGCATTTTGGCAGCGGCAAGCAGTATATGCCGTGGATTCATCTGGCCGATGAGATAGGCGCGATCCGGTTTCTGGTCGAGCATCAAACGTTGCGCGGCGCCTTCAATCTGGCAGCGCCCAATCCCGTGACCAATCGTGAGTTCACCGATACGCTGGCGCGCGTGTTGCATCGGCCGAGCTTTGCCTGGATTCCGGGGCCGGCGCTCAAGCTGATGATCGGCGAGATGTCTCATCTATTGCTCACCGGTCAACGAGCCGTCCCTGCGGCCTTGGAAGCGGCCGGTTATACGTTCGAACATCCAGCGCTCGCGCCCGCGCTTGAAGATCTTGTAGGGCGCTGATCTTGACCGGCCTTCGTCATGCCTGAGTCGATGAATCCTTTGTTGTCTGTACTGCGTGAGGCGCTCGGGGAGCAAGCGGTCTGTCTTCCAGAGTCCGCAGGCGACTACCTGCGGGAGTGGCGGGGTGCTTTCGAACCCACCGCGCTCGCAGTCGTCTTCCCGGCCACGACCGAACAAGTCAGCATCGTTCTACGTTGTTGTAGCGAGCACGATTGTGCGGTGGTTCCGCAATCCGGTAATACCGGACTGGTAGGCGGGGCTGCGGCAACGGATGCCGAGCGCCACGTCCTGCTCAATCTCGAACGCATGGATCGTATCCGCGAGATCGATGCCGACAATGCGACCATGACCGTCGAGGCTGGCTGCACGCTGGCAGACGCACAGCGCGCCGCCGCCGCCGCCGGTTTCCTGCTGCCTATCCAGCTTGCCTCGCGCGAGCGCTGTCGTATTGGCGGCAACCTGGCAAGTAATGCCGGCGGGCTCAACGTGGTGTACTACGGCAATACCCGCGATCGCGTGCTGGGCCTGGAAGTGGTGCTGGCCAATGGGCGCGTATGGCACAACCTGTCGGGGCTGCGCAAGGACAATAGCGGCTACGATCTCAACGATTTGTTTGTCGGCAGCGAAGGCACGCTGGGGATCATCACCGCGGCCGTGCTGGAACTGGCCGACCTGCCACAACAGCGTGCAGTCGCCTGGTGTGGGCTCGATCATCCGCAGCAGGCGGTGAAGCTGGCCCGACGTATCGGGGCAGCCAGCGGCGGCCAGATCGTGGGCTGCGAACTGATCTGTGCGCAGATTCTGGATTTGGCCTGTACCCATATGGACGGCTGCGAACCGCCGCTGGTGAAGCGGCATCCGTGGAACCTGCTGGTCGAGATCGCGAGTTCGGCGCCGGGCGACTGGCTGGCGCCAATCCTGAGCGACGCTCTGGCGGCCGCCTGTGAGGCAGGCCAGGTGGTGGACTATCAGTTGGCTACGGCGGCGGCGGATATCGATCGTCTGTGGCATCTGCGCGAATCGTTGCCGCCTGCTCAGACCGCCGAGGGGGCGTCGATCAAGCACGACATCTCGTTGCCGGTATCGCGCCTGCCGGCGTTTCTGGAAACCGCTCTGGCTGCCGTGAATCAAGCGCTGCCTGGGATTCGTCCGTGCCCGTTTGGCCACGTCGGCGACGGCAATCTGCATTTCAACCTGACCCGTCCGGTCGATATGGCCGATGAGGTCTTCAAGGCCGAGGCGGCGCGCCTGCACCGGCTCGTCCATGATCTGGCGATCGACATGGGCGGCTCGATTGCGGCCGAACACGGCGTCGGGCGGCTGAAGGTGGCCGAGCTGCAGCGAACCAAGCAGGCCGTTGAGCTGGATATGCTCGCCCGTATCAAACAGGCGCTCGATCCGGACAATCAACTGAATCCGGGCGTGGTCGTTGATCTGGGTGCCTCTGCTAAACGTTAACGCGTGGCGTCGCGCTACGACAGAAGGCATTTATCCGCAGATTGCGCAGATTCAAAGCAGGAACGGTTGACGCTCGCCGACTACGGATAATACGTTCAAGCCTTACGGTCGCAGCCATTGTCGAAGCTCTCTGCAGCCTCCCAGGAACGATCGGTATTTCTGGATCAGTACACAGTTGCTTTCTGTTCTTCTCGTCCCGCTGATCTGCGAAGCGCCATAAAAAAAGCCGGCACTCCATGGGCAGAGTGCCGGCTTTCCCGTCAGGGAGGGCTGACGTCAAGACACCGATCTAAGCGATCAGGCGGCCTTGTCTTTCAGAGACGCCATGTCGATGACAAAGCGATACCGCACATCGCCTTGCTGCATGCGCTTGAACGCCTCGTTGATGTAGTTGGCGTCGATCATCTCGACGTCACAGGTAATACCGTGCTTGGCACAGAAATCCAGCATTTCCTGGGTTTCTGGCATGCCGCCGATAAGTGAGCCCGCGAGCACGCGACGCTTGAAGATCAGGTTGAACCCTTCGACGGCCGGTTCGATCGGCTCCAGCAGGCCCACCATGATGTGCGTGCCGTCGTATTTCAGTGCGTTGAGGTAGGGGTTGATGTCGTGCTGCACCGGCACCGTGTCGAGCATGAAGTCGAAGCTGTGGGCTGCGGCCTCCATCTGGGCTTCATCGGTGGAGACGATCACATGATCGGCACCGTTGGACTTGGCTTCCTCGATTTTGGACTCGGAGCGTGTGAACAGCGTGACTTCGGCGCCGAACGCCTTGGCCAGTTTCACACCCATATGGCCCAGGCCGCCCATGCCGATTACACCGACCTTGTGGCCGGCCTTGACGCCGTAGTGCTTGAGCGGCGAGTAGGTGGTGATGCCGGCACACAGCAACGGCGCGGCCGATTTCAGATCGATGCCGTCGGGCATCTTGACCACAAAGCGATCCGACACCACGACGAATGTGGAATAGCCGCCCTGGGTCAGCGTTTCGTCGTGTCGATCCGGGCTGCCATAGGTCATGGTCATGCCGTTGAGGCAATACTGCTCGAGCCCGTCCTCACAGGCTTCGCAATGCCGGCAGGAATCGACCATGCAGCCCACGCCAACCAGGTCACCCTCGGCGAAATCCTTGACCTCAGGGCCAACCGAGGTGACGCGGCCGACGATTTCATGGCCCGGCACGACCGGGAAGCTCGACATGCCCCAGTCGTCCTGCGCGAAATGCAGATCCGAGTGGCAGACGCCGCAATAGAGAATTTCGATCGAGACGTCGTCGGCACGCGGATCACGGCGCTCGAAATCGAACGGGGCGAGCGGCTTGTCCGGGGCGTGTGCGGCAAAGGAATGAGTTGGGGTCGGCATGGCTGCCTCCATTGGAAAGTATTTGAAACTGCTAAAACGACGGATGGCTTATCTGGCGTGCATACTCCTACCAAAGTCGATGTCCGGCTATGGGTAATCCTCGTCGATCCATGCCTGATTCTCTGGATGGCGCGATTAAAACCGATCATGGCGGCGTTTTTCATGCACAATCTGTCGCAGTTCTGAAAGCTCTTGATAGGAGCCATTGGCATGATGCATGTCGCTACTTCAGCCCGTCACGAGCTTGCCGATCGCTATGCTCGTCTGGGCGAGCTTATTGCTCCGCATGTGCGCTGCGACGGCTATACCGCTTCGAATATCGAGGGTGTGACGTTGATGGCGTCGCATGCCAGCCGCGCTCGGACGCCGCTGGTCTACGCGCCGGGTCTGATATTTGTGGCCCAGGGCAAGAAGACCGGTTATCTGGACGACCGGGTGATCCACTACGGTGCCGGCCATTATCTGGTGCAGGCTATGCCGTTGCCGTTCGAATGCGAAACCGGCGCCGATGCGGACCATCCGTTGCTCGGTGCGGTGATGCGGATCGAGCCGGCGGTGCTGGCCGAGCTCGCAGCAGCCATGCCCAACCCACAGCCCGACGAGCGCGGAGCCGATAGCTTGCCGATGGCAGCGGTGAGTCTGGATTCTGCGATGCTCGATGTACTGGAACGTTTGCTGGCCTGTCTGGATGACCCCCAGAGCGCTGCGATACTGGGTGCGTCGCGGCGGCGTGAAGTATTGTTCGAAGCCCTGCGCGGGCCGCAGGGCCGTCTGTTGCGGCAACTGGTACAGGATCAGGGCGCTTACGCGCGGGTGGCGCGGGCGATTGATCGTCTGCACGCCGATTTTACGATGCCGCTGGCAGTGGACCGGCTGGCCGCCGAGGCGCATATGAGCGCTTCGACTTTTCATGCCCACTTCAAGCGGGTGACACGCTTGTCGCCGCTCCAGTATCAGAAACGCATCCGGCTGCTACATGCGCGTCATCTGCTGGCGTCGCGCGTCGAGAATGTAGCCGGGGCGGCGATGGCCGTCGGCTATCAGAGCGCGTCCCAGTTCAGCCGCGAGTACAAACGTTATTTCGGTGTGGCGCCTGCCCTCGATGCAGAGATTGTCGAGATCGCGGCTATCTAGTCCTTGGGAATTCCCTTGCTGCGCAGCCCTTTGAGCCGTCCCCGCTGGGTCTTTTTATCCATGCGTTTTCGGCGTGCGTTGCGCGAAGGGCGCGTGGGTTTGCGTTTCTTTGGCGTGCTGCCGGCAGATCGGATCAACGCCGCGAGGCGGGTCAGCGCGTCTTCGCGGTTGGCATCCTGGCTGCGAAACTGCTGTGCCTTGATCACGATCACGCCCCCTAAAGTAATCCGTTGATCGGAGCGCGCAAGCAGTCGCTGCTTATAGACATCGGGCAGCGACGAAGCCTGGATATCGAAGCGCAGATGGATTGCCGAGGCCACCTTGTTGACGTTCTGACCGCCAGCCCCCTGTGCGCGTACCGCATGCCAGCTGAATTCGCTGTCGGCCAGGCTGACGGTATCGGAAATATGCAGCATGACGTCAGCCTATCCAAGATCGCGGCGATGACCAAGACGCCTTAGCTATCCGCCTCATCATCGTCGCGCGCTGTCACAATCTGCAATGGCTCGCTGAAGGTCAGGGTGCGGTATGGGAAGGGGATTTCCATGCCAGCAGCATCGAGCGCGTATTTGACCGCAACCACCACTTCGCTGGTCGAGCGGCGAACGCCCAACGGCGTCGAGTCGCACCACCAGGTCACTTCGATATCCATGCCGCTGGCGCCAAAACCCTGCGCGAAGATCTGCACCGGGCGCACGGCAACGATATGTTCGCAAGCCAGCACGGCCTCGCGGATGACAGCGAGCGCGGCTGCCAGATCGACCGAATAGGCCACCCCGGTCATGATCGAGATTCGGCGCTCGGGCTGGTCGGTGAGCACTTCAACCGGGTTCTTGAATAATCGGCTGTTGGGCACCAGCAGCAGTTCGCCAGTGGTCTTCCGAATGGTTGTCATGCGTACGTGGACGTGCTCAACGCGACCCATGATCTCGTTCGATTGGATGAAATCGCCGTCCTCGAAAGGATATTTCCAGAGCATCAGCATGCCGGCGAAGAAATTCTCGAAGGTATCGCGAAATGCAAACCCCACGGCTACCGATAGCAACCCCAGGCCGCCCAGCGCCTTGGCCGGCGACAGGCCCGGGAACACCACGACTGCGGCCAGCAGCAGGCCGGCAGCCCAGATCGACAGCGTCAGCAGACGTTCGATTAGATGTAGCAGTGATGGACGCGCGCGCTCGCCGGCAAAACGTCGGCCGACGCCACGGGCGAACCAAGCCACCAGCCAGGTAAGCGCGATAATGGCAAACGCAATACCCAGGAACGGTAGCTGTGTTACAAACTCGGACCAGAGGCCATTCAGCGTATGAACAATAGTGGTTAAAAACTGATCAAACGTATGCGGCCCGTGTTGCAGTGGGGGTGGCGTGTGGTCGGCATTAGACGTATTCGCCACGCCTTACCCAACGACGCGTGCTGAGCCGTACGCCGCGCCGCACGAAAAGCCACGATCGCCGCCGACGTCTAGAAGACCATGGTTGTACGGATTTCGCATGTTGGCCTCCGGATGTCGCTGGGTCAGCGCCACGCCATCATTCTCCGTCTTGCCGGGTGCGGCATGCAAGGCATGCGACAGAGTAATCGACTTATTGCCAATTGCCCTTCTCGCCTGCTTAAGTTGAACATAGATATATTAATCAGTGGGAGATTAGCGATGTACAAAATGTTCGCCGGCGTTTTGCTGGCGCTTGGGGTAATTTTGCCGGGCATGGCGTTGGCCCAGAAAACGATTACGATTGGTTTTACGACTTCAGAAACCGGCAAGCTCAACGCCGATGCTGCGCCGCAGCTGCGCGGTTTCGAGCTCTGGCGTGATCAGGTCAACGCCGACGGCGGCATCAAGGCCGGCGGCACGCAGTACAAGGTTGCGCTTAAGCACTATGACGATCAGTCCTCGGCCGGACGCGTACAGCAGTTATATACGCGGCTGATTCTGCAGGACAACGCCGATTTTCTGTTCAGCCCGTATTCCTCGGGACTCACCTCGACCGCTGCCGTGGTTTCCGAGCAGTTCGGCAAGATCATGATCACGACCGGCGCTGCCGAGGGCAAGACCTACAAGCTGGGCAATCGCTATCTGTTTCAGATGTATACGCCGGCGGATGAGTATCTGACCAGCGCCCTTCAGGCCATCAAGTCGAAGGATCCCAATGCCAAAATTGCACTGGTATATTCCAACGACGGCTTCTCCAAGGGTGCCGCGGACGGCGCGGCCAAGGCCGCCAAGTCCATGGGTTTGAATGTCGTCCTGACCGAGTCCTACGCGCCCAATACCACCGACTTCGGCCCGGTTATCAACAAGATCGTGTCGTCCGGGGCGAACGTTCTGATCGGCGGTGGCCACTATGCCGACGGCAGCACGCTGGCACGTCAGCTCTACGACAAGAAATCAAATCTCGAATTCATCTCGCTGCTGGTAGCGCCGGATATCCCCAAGTTTGCGTCATTGGGCAAGGCAGCCCGCGGCGTTACGGTGCCGTCTCAGTGGGAGCCGACGGTGGCCTACAAACCGGATTTCGGACCCACACCTGAACAGTTCCGGGAGATGTTTCAGAAAAAATACAACACGCTGCCGGGCTATCACGCCGCCGGCGGCTATGCGGCCGGTCTGGTGCTCCAGCACGCCATAGAACAGGCAGGCTCGATCAAGACGCCGGCCGTGGCCAAGGCACTCAACGCCATGGATGCCACCACCGCCTATGGTCATATCAAGTTCGCCGACGGCAAGCAGGACCACGGCCTGCAAGTCGGCCACGACATGGTGCTGGCGCAGTGGCAGAAGGGCGACGACGGCAAGCTGCACAGCAAGGTTGTGTGGCCGAAATCCGCAGCCAACGCGAAGTTGGTTTTTCCGCTGACCACCTACCATCAGTAGCGACACGGGCGCGCCGGATTTGATGCCGGCGCGCCATATCCACGGATTTTCCTGATGATTTTTGATCTCACCGCATCGGTGATCAACGGCGTGTTGGTGGGTGCAATCTACGGCCTGGCGGCGATTGGGCTGACGCTGATCTTCGGCGTCATGAACGTGATCAACCTCATGCACGGCGCCACCATCGCGCTTGGCATGTTCTCGTTATATCTGCTGACCACCGCCGTCGGATTGAATCCGTATCTGGCCATCGTGCCGGTGCTGCTGGGCGGGTTTGTCTTTGGCGTACTCGTGTACTGGATCGCCGTGCACCGGGTAATCGGCAGCTCCGATCTGATGACGCTGCTAGCGACCTTTGCCGTGAACATGATCATCATCGGCGTGGGTACTGCCGTATGGACTACCAGCCCGTACAACGTCGACGTCAGCGTGCCACAGCTAGCCATCAGCATGCACGGTTACACGATTCCCGGCACCCAGATCGTAGCCGCCGTGCTGGCAGTGATTCTGGCGACACTGCTTTATGGGCTGCTTTATCACACGCGCCTGGGCAAGGCGATTCGAGCGGTAGCCAACAATCGCGCCGCCGCCGAGCTCATGGGAATCAATACCCGCTGGGTGCTGGCGATCTCGTTCGGCATTGGTATTGCGGTGGCCGCCGGCGCCGGCGTGCTGATCGCTACCCTGTTCCCATTCACGATTCTTTCGGGCGCGAATTACGAACTGAAAAGTTTCGTTGTGGTCGTGCTCGGCGGGCTGGGTGATCCGGCCGGGGCGATGCTGGGTGGCATCGTGCTGGGCCTGATCGAGGGCGTCACCGCACCGTTCGTCAACGTTAGCTGGACGCCAGTGATCGAGTTCACTCTGTTCGTGATCATCCTGGTGCTGTTTCCGGCCGGACTGCTGGCCTTCAAATGGGGTCGCAAGTGATCCTCAAACGACCGACTTTCTGGATCATCCTGCTGGCGACTCTAGCCTTCGCCTTGGTGCCGGCGCTGACCGGCAATCTGGAACTGCGCGAGAACCTGCTACTGGGCGCGGTCTACATCATCCTGGCGTCCAACCTGAATCTGATGATCGGCTACACCGCTTACGTCAATTTCGGCAATATCGCATTCTTCGGCCTTGGCGGCTATATCGGCCTGTATGTGGTCAACGTGTTGGGCTGGTCGCTGTGGCCGGCGTGTCTGATTGCCGGTGTGGTGGTGAGCCTGCTGGCATTCATTCTCGGCACCGGCATCCTCCGGCTGCGCGGGGCCTATTTCGCGCTTGCCACGATCGGCGTAAATGAAGCGGTCAAGGCATTCGTGACCAATTTCGAGCCGTTTGGCGGTGCCAGCGGCATGTACCTATCGTTTTCCAGCTTCAACGCGCTGGGCGGGGCTCGGCATGCCCTGTGGCTGGCCTATTTCGCGATTGTGGTGTTGATGGGGCTATCGCTCTGGCTGAGTCTGGCGATCAAGAATTCGCGCTTCGGTCTGGGCCTTTTCGCTATCCGCGAGGACGAGGACGCGGCGATGGTGCTGGGCGTGAGAACGCCCCGGTACAAGAGTCTGGTCTATGCGATCTCGGCGTTTATTCCGGCGGTGGCCGGCACGCTGTTCTTCTTCAAGAACGGCGTGATTCTGCCGGATCAGGCGTTCGACCTCACGCTGTCGATCGAGGCTATCGTCATGCTCATGCTCGGTGGCCAGGGCACCGTGATCGGCGTCGCACTCGGTGCGTTCGCCTATGAACAGCTGCGCGGCTTTCTGCTCGTCTCCTCGACATTTTCGCAGTTTCAGCTAGTGGTGGCCGGCGTCCTGTTGCTGCTGATCGTGCTGTTTCTGCCGGAAGGTTTCATGGGCTGGGTCTATCGCCATCTGCCGCGGCTGCGCCGGGTGATCGAGTGAGCGCGCTGCTGGAAGTCGAACATCTGGGCAAGCGTTTTGGCGGCGTGCGTGCGGTGCACGACGTCAGTTTCGCGATCGAAGAAGGCCAGATATTTGGCCTCATCGGGCCCAACGGGGCCGGCAAGACGACGCTGTTCAACCTCATCAACGGCGTGATCAAACCCGATACTGGCCGGGTCGCACTGCAGGGCGAGGCGATTACCGGTATGGCGCCCTACAGCGTGGTCCACCGCGGCCTGGCGCGGACCCATCAGATCGTCAAGCCGCTCAACGATATGACGGTACTGGACAATGTGATCGTCGGCGCCTGTTTCGGCCCGCAGAAGCTCAAGTTGAAGGAGGCTGCCACGGCCGCCCGCGACAGTCTGAAGACCGTCGAGCTAATCGACCGGGCTCACGTACTGGCCGGCACGCTCAATCTGGCCGGCAAGAAACGTCTGGAGATTGCGCGGGCGCTGGCCGGGCAGCCACGTCTGCTGCTACTCGACGAAACCCTGGCTGGACTCAACCCAACCGAGGCCGAACGGATGATTGCGGTCGTGCGACGTATTCGTGAAGAGAGCGGGGTGGCGATTCTGATGATCGAGCATCTGATGCAGGTGATCATGTCGTTGTCCGACCGCATTATGGTATTGAACTTCGGCGAAAAACTGGCCGAAGGCACGCCCGAGGAAATCGCCCACGACGAACGGGTGATCGAGGCCTATCTGGGGGACCCAGATCTGGCCAGTCGGCTGATGGAGCAGAAGTGAGCGAGGCACTACTTGAACTCGAGGATGTCGTCTCTGGCTACGACGAACTGCAGGTGCTCTGGGGCGTAAGCGTCGCGGTGATGCCCAAACGCTTGACTACGCTGGTGGGCGCCAATGGTGCCGGCAAGACCACGTTGCTGCGCGCGGCTTTGGGCAGCATCCGTGTATGGAGCGGGCGTGTGCGTTTCGAAGGCGAAGACGTGACTCGGCTGAGCGCTTACCAAAAAGCTGCGCGCGGCCTGGTGCTGGTTCCGGAAGGGCGGCAACTGTTCAACGACATGACGGTCGAGGAGAATCTAGAACTGGGCGCCTATACGGCACGGGCGCGCCCCGATTACGCGGCCAACCTCGAGCGCGTCTTTACCTATTTTCCGCGTCTGAAAGAACGCCGCAAGCAGAAGGCCGGTACGTTTTCCGGAGGTGAACAGCAGATGCTCGCGGTGGCCCGCGGGTTGATGGCCTCACCCAAGGTATTGATTATTGACGAACTCTCGTTGGGGCTATCGCCGCTGCTGACCCAACAGCTCTTCGGCACGCTGGCCGATCTCAAGAACGACGGTCTCACCCTCGTGCTGGTCGAACAGAACCTGCATCTGGCGCTGGCGCTGTCGGACTATGCTTATGTGCTGGCCGAAGGACGGCTGCACAGCGAAGGCCCATCACGCGAGGTCGCCAACGACCCGGACGTGCGCAAGGCCTACATGGGGATGTAGACGCCGTTTTTGCCATACGCTGTCTCACCTGCAACCAGAAAGAGCGACTGATACGTATTGACTCAAGCCACCCAGCGTGTATAAAAATACAGCGATGGAGCTGCTCAAGAAACTCGAAATTCTGGCCGATGCGGCCAAGTATGATGCCTCGTGCTCATCCAGTGGTACCACTCGACGCTCCTCGGTAGGTGGGCGCGGCATGGGGTCGTCGGAAGGGTCGGGTATCTGTCATGCCTATGCGCCGGACGGGCGCTGTATCTCGCTGCTCAAGATCCTGCTCACGAATTTCTGTATCTACGAGTGCAGCTACTGCATCAATCGCAATTCCTCGAATGTCCAGCGCGCGCGGTTCACGACGAAAGAAGTGGTCGATCTAACGCTGGATTTCTACAAGCGCAACTATATCGAAGGGCTGTTTCTGTCCTCCGGTGTGATCCAGTCGCCAGACTACACGATGGCTCAGCTGGTGGAAGTGGCGCGCAGTCTGCGTGTCGATCATGATTTTCGCGGCTATATTCATCTCAAGACTATTCCCGATGCCGGTGGTCAGCTGCTTGCCGACGCTGGCCGTTTTGCTGATCGTCTGAGCATCAACATCGAATTGCCGACGCAGGTGGCACTGGCCGATCTGGCGCCGGAAAAAGACCATCGCACCATCAAGTTATCGATGGCACGCATTCGTGCCGGTCGGGATGAGGTGGCCGAACAGCGCCGCCAGGCGAAACGCATCACCAATGCCTCGCCGCGGCGTGCTGCAGCCCCGAGATTTGCGCCGGCGGGGCAATCCACCCAGATGATTATTGGCGCCGAGCCGTCGACCGATGCGCTCGAGCAATTGTCGTTGCGCGCCGCCATGTGTTGCGGTTGTCCGTTATACGGGCCGGCTACGCAGACGGTATTCGGCGAAGGTCCGCAAAAGGCCCGCCTCATGCTGGTGGGAGAACAGCCGGGCGACGCCGAGGACCTGGCCGGTCGCCCGTTTGTCGGCCCGGCCGGGCAGCTGCTTGACCGCGCATTGAACGCGGCCGGTCTGGATCGTAGTCAGTTGTATCTGACCAATGCGGTCAAGCATTTCAAGTTCGAACCACGAGGAAAGCAACGACTGCATGCCAAGCTGGACTATCACGAAGTGGCGGCCTGTCGGCCGTGGTTGGATGCCGAGATTATGCGTGTGGCGCCTGACGTCGTAATGGCCCTCGGCGGCACCGCGGCCAGTGCATTGCTGGAACGCCGGGTAGCCGTGACGCGCGAACGAGGACGAGCGATCGCCTGGAAGGGCCGCCAGTTGTGGGTAACCGTGCATCCGTCGTTCCTGTTGCGCTCGGATGCGACAGCCGGCCAGTCGTTCGACCGTTTTGTTGCCGATCTGAGGATTGCGGCAGCGATATGATCGAACTGTGGAGCGTGGGATGCTCCGTTGAAACGAGCTGAGCTTTGTGCATGTACGGATACTGAGCGAAGCGGTTGTGACCGGCGTAAGCTGGGAGGCTTGGCAAGTTGTGGACTGCGCATGCGCCGGTCGATCGTCTTATTCCTACTTGCGTTGATGCTTTGTGCATCGACGGGTTGTGCCGCTATCGGCGTCGGTGCGTCTACTAGGGGGCGCGCATCGTCGAACGCGCGATCTGAGTCCGCAGGTTCCCTGCGTGATCAACTCAATGAAGGCTACAGCGTGCTCTATACCCAGCTCGACGGGCTGTCGAAGGTCAACGAGATCCTCTATGTGAAGGTCGAGTCCGATGACGTGCAACGGGTGGTCGATGATTTCGCAGGCTATAGTGGTCGGCTAGGAAAGCGGCTGACCACGCTGAGCAAGCAGTTTCCCGCGCTGGACATCCATCGAGATCACACGCCGGCAATCCTCAAGGCGGCCTACGAAGCACAGAAAAAAGGGTTGCTGAAAATGTTTGCGCCGGTGGTCGGCGCATCCGGCAAAGTGTTCGAACGTGGTTTGCTCATCCGGTTATTGGTGGCGGCGGATGAAGAGCGTTATCTCACCGAGGAGCTGGGTGAGCGCGAGCCAGACCCGGTGTTGAGCGAGATCATGCAGCATGCGTCGCAGCGATTCGTGGGTCTGTCTAATGAAATCAATGCGTTGCTCAAGAAGCGCTTCTATAAGTGAGCGTGTGGCCGTCGTGCGCTTACCGGCCCGCGAGCCAACTGCGCACTCGTCATACGGCGACGCCGACACTGAAAGACGGCCCGTTGGGACGATCATTTTCGCCTGCAGCAGCGATGCCGGGTGGAGGCGTGTCTGGCTATCGCTGCCTTCAAACAGCTGGAGACGCGCACGCGCTCGCTGATAACCCTCGGTAAAACTGGGTATGCTCGGATCGGATACGTCCCGTACCGCTGTCGGAGCACCAACGATTATGGCAAGAGACCCGGACAAATCGACGCGCGCAAACCTGTTCGAGCACGTATCGAACTTCACGGTCAATATGTCGAAATCGGCTGTTGGTGTGCTTGCGAGTCGGGTAGGCGGCATGACGATGCGCATCGGTACCACGCTGGTTCTGGATCAGGCCCAACGCCGGACGCTATCGGCCGAGCAGCGGGCGTGGATGCAGCGCGCCGGTGCGGCGATTCACGACGCGCGTGTGACCGCTGGCTTATCGCTGGAGGGGCTGGCCGCGTCGCTGGATATGGAGGATAAAACGCTGCTCAAGGCAATGGAGCAGGGCTCGGCGACCGTGTCCTTTGAATTGATCCTGCGGCTCACCTCGTTGCTGGCTCGTAACGATCCGATCCCGTTTCTGATCAGTCTCGTGCGCGGTTTCAATCCGCGGCTATGGGCCTTGCTCGAGGACTGGGGCATCGGTCACCTGCCGACCATGATCGAGCGCGATCGCAAATGGCTGAATATCTATCGCGGCAATGACGCCGTGCGACAGCTGCCTGAGGCCGAATTCAATCAGGTGCTGGCGTTCTGCCAGAGCTCACTGGACACCGCGATGGTGCTGCGCCGCGGCGGTTTCACGATGTCGGGCGGCGATGAGGCACCGGTTGCAGCAGCTGACCATAGTCATGATCGCGGAGTCGATTGATAGTGTGCAGCCTCGCCAAGCTTCTAGAACGTATCGGCGTTCACCAGCATATGGACCCCAATGGACGCCACATAGCCCAGCGCGACCGCCCACGTCCATTTCAGATGCGACATGAACGTGTAGTAGCCGCGAGCTTGACCCATCAGCGCTACGCCGGCCGCCGAGCCAATCGATAGCAGGCTGCCGCCGACGCCAGCGGTGAGCGTGACCAGCAGCCACTGGCCATCGGACATCTGGGGATTCATCTTGACCACGGCAGCCATGATTGGAATGTTATCGACTATCGACGACAGTACGCCAACCGCGGTGTTGGCCCAGGTCGCGCCCAGCTGCAGATAAAGCGTGTTCGACAGAACGGCAAGATAGCCCAGGAAGGCAAGGCCGCCCACGCAGAGGATCACTCCGTAGAAGAACAAAAGCGTATCCCATTCGGCTTCCGCGACATGGCCAAAAATATTGAACCGCGGCGCACTCTCGCCACGCTCCTGATGGCGGAGGAGATCCGGTGGCGGCATTTCGTCCGATTCTTTGTAAGCCGCTAGCGCTTCATCCTTTCTCAACGCCGTTTTCATCAGGTAGTACATGAGCAGCTGGAGATAGGCCAAGCCCATCATCATGCCCATATACGGCGGCAGATCGAGCACGCTGTGACCCGCCACCGCGGTGGCGATCGTCGCTGCGAACAGCAGCAGTACTGCCCACCCACCGCGCCGCAGAAAAGCCGTGCTCTTGTCGGATTCCGGAGCACCGCGCGGCACCGCCAGATACATGATGGCAGCGGGCACGACGAAATTGACCAGCGCCGGAATAAACAGCTTAAAGAACTGGCCGAAGCTCAGCACATCGGTTTGCCAGACCATCAGCGTGGTGATGTCGCCAAACGGGCTGAACGCGCCACCGGCGTTGGCAGCGACCACAATATTGATGCAGGTAAGCGATATGAAGCGCCGATTGCCGTCGCCCACTGCCAGAACAACGGCGGAAAGCACCAGCGCAGTTGTCAGATTGTCGATCACAGGCGAGAGCACGAACGCAAGAAAACCGACAATCCAGAACAGCTGACGGTAGGAAAACCCACCGGCCGAGAGCCAGCTTCGCAGGGCGCCAAAGACATTCCGGTCGGTCATGGCGTTGACATAGGTCATAGCGACCAGCAAAAACAGGAACAATCCGGCGAATTCGCCCACCGTTTCGGTCAGCACTTCCTCGACCGGCGCCGACACACCGCTGAACCGCACGTAGGCGGCAATCAGGATCCAGATCAGGCCCGCGGCCAGGACCACCGGCTTGGATTTTCGCAGATCCGTATATTCCTCGAGTCCGACCAGTAGATAGGCAACCACAAAAATCCCCACGGCCAGAAAACCCGGCCATGCAGTGGTGAGGTTGAGATTGCTCGCCGACTCCGCGGCATCGGCCACAAGCGGAAAAAGCCCGCCGGCAAGTCCCATGGTTGTTAACAGGGGCTTTGTCATGCGCGGTCACTCCGTGTCGCCGAGCAGGCTGCAGCAAGGTTATTCAAGCGATGCAGCCTATCAATCGGCTATTTATATTTGTCGATGTCACGGCCGCGAGTCTGTCGCGCCCTGGAGATTGTCTTCGAGCAGCCCCAATTTGCCTCCCACCCATTTGGTGGTGGTCGCCTGCGCAAGAATGGTGACCAGCACGGCAACAAAGACCACTGATGCAATGAGATCTGCGTGAGGCGCGTGCTCGCCGAGCAGAATACCGGCCAGCGCACTGGGAATAACGCCGGTTTCGCGAACCCAGAACATGAACAGGAGTTCCTTGAAAGTCCACTTGGCGCGGCGATCCAATCCCGCGCATACAAGAACGACGATCGGCCGCGCGACGAACATCAGGAATAATACCACCGCAAGCGCTCCGGCCCAGTGTGCGGCCAGCAGGCTGAAGTTCACCTGGCTTCCGAGCAGGATGAAGATGAACATTCGCATGATCAGCGCGGTGGTGCCGACAAAATCCTCGAGGCGTTCATGTTCGGCCTTCGTGATCTCGAAGCCGAATATTGCTCGGTTTCCGATGATAATGCCGGCGATGAACGCCGCCATGAAGCCGCTCGCGTGCAGATCAGCCGCGCCCAGATAGGCACCGATAACCGCCACGAGGGATACGATCGGCATGTATTCGCGGAGAAATGAGTAACGTTCATGAGCAATCATGAATATTGCGCCAAAGCCGAGAGCGCATCCAACCAGAATACCGATCCCTGCCTGCTCGCCCAGCTGAAGCAGTGCATGGCTGGTCGAGAATCCGCCGGTGCCGAGCAGAATGGCAAGTATCGTTACTGTGATGATCGAACCGGTGGCGTCGTTGAGCGCCGATTCGCTTACCACGGTCTGGGCGACCTTCGGTCGGATATTGACCTGCTTGAACACTGGCATGAGGGTCGCTGGATCGGTGGGAGCGATGGTCGAACCCAGTAGCAGAGCGACCAGGAAAGGCAGTCCGAGTATGTACTGTGCAACCGGGGCGACAAGCAGCGCCGAGATCAGCACCCCGATCGTTGCCAGCAGAAGCAAGGTGATCCAGACTTTTTTCAGAACGTGCAGTTGCAGCGAGGCGCCGCCGTCGAAAAGAATATAGGAGGCGCCGAATATCAGAATGATCTGGTTGAGCTCCGACGCCGCGCTGACATGGATCACCCCGGTGACCGACGGGCCAAGCACGATGCCTGCCAGCAGGAACAGCACGATATCGGGTACTCGGATTTTCTGGGCAATGAAACCGATGAACGCCCCGCAGGCCAGAATCACACCGACAAGGAACAGCAGGTGATCGGCGCTAATGACCGCTGGATTGGCTTCCATGTTCTCTCCCTAGATTTCAAGACCCTGCACGGTCTGACGAGGCGGATAGGCTGATGACGCCGGTTACGGAGCGGTCTGGCCCCCCAGTTCTCACAGTCTGACTGATATCTGAGCAAATCCCAGGCTACGCTCGGGCCGCTCCCAAGGTCTGGCCTATGTCGCAGTCTTCATGAACCTTAGGTCTCGGCGAAGAGATTAGGATTCGTGCGAAAGCGTATCAGAAGCTCGGGCATGCTTGTTGGCGCTATGAATATACACACGGTGCTTATCTCGCGGCGTCGCAATAAGCGAATTTTGGGCCGGCTATGGAGCTGTCTCGCAGCGGCACTTCTCGAGCTGGCGGCAAAACGCCGTTACGGCATCGGAAATTTTATGAAAACACTCTGGAAATGGATATTGCTCTGGACCTGGTATGTTCCAGATGCGCGTTTGAAAGCACGACTCAGTCAGGTCATTATCGCGCCTTTAGTCAAGATGAGTATCAGCCATGAACAGCGTAAAAATCGATCTCGTGTCAGACGTCGTATGCCCGTGGTGTGCGATTGGGTTTGCGCGCCTGCAGCAGGCACAGGAGATGCTTCGCGGCGAGGTGGAACTGGATGTCCACTGGAATTCGTTCCTGTTGAATCCGGATCTGCCGCCGGAAGGGCGCGACATGATCGAGCACCTGAAGAGCAAGTACGGCAAGAGCGAGACCGAGATTCTGCGCAGCCAGGAGGCGTTGAAATCGCTGGGTGAGGAACTGGGCCTGCACTTCGAGCATTTTCTCGAGCGGCGGTCGTGGAACACTTTCGATACCCATCGCGTACTCCGCTATGCAAGCTTGCACAATAAGGATCAGGCCATGAACCTCGCCCTTTTTGATGCCTATTTCGGCGACGCAGAAAACCCCACCGATCCGGCGGTCTTGAGCCGCGTGGCCGAGTCGGTTGGTCTGGATGGCGGAGCTGTGCGCGACATTCTGGCCGGTGACACCCACGGCGAAGCCGTCAGCGAGGAGGTCGAGCGTTTTCGCGCCGGTGGCGTGGACGCGGTGCCGTCGTTCATTGTTGACGACAAATACCTGACATCTGGCGCCCAGCCGCCGGATGTGATTGTCGAGGGCGTGCGCCAGATCGTAGCGCAGCGCGAAGCGGCGGCATCACAGCCCAACGAGACGTGACAGGATTGCAGGGAGTAGGATTTATCGACTCATCGCTACGGTGCCAAACCACTGGGTTTCGAAGTGGTGGCCGGCGTATCGCATGACCGCGGTGGTTATCAGCAGCAACAGGGCGTCCATCAGAAGCCGGTCCAGGCGGGCTGTCTCAGCAGGTTTTCGCGGACAGGCGCCCCAACGGCCACGATCTGATCTGAATGGGCGCCAGATATTGGAGGAATTGTTCCGCGCGGCCAGATCCATTGAAGAGAGCTATTGACGCTGCCCGCCGAATTTGTGGTCATCATTTAGTCTTAAGCATTTCATATGCCACATCGATACTAACCGTGGAATAGCGATAGACAATCGCCAAACCGCCGAGCCTTCCGGCCGTGAACGCTGCCAGGCGCGTACCTGCAACGGTTGCGCTGTGATTAGAACAGCGTTACAAACACTGCGATTGTGGCACGCACCGTGCTGTGCTGTTCCAAGACAGGCATTCATCGTTGGCACTAGACATTAAGGGGATAAGAGATGCGTAAGGAATTCGTGGGGGCGGTTGCTGCGGCACTGGTCGGGTTTTCCTCGCTTGCGGCAGCGTCCGGCAGCGTGACGTTCGGCGTCCAGGCACCGATCACCGGCAAGTATGCCAACGAGGGTCAGGGTATTGCCAAGGCGGTCAAATTGCTGGCCAAACAGCAGAACGCCGACGGCGGACTGAACGGCAAGATGATCAAGGTTCAGGTCTGTGACGACGAAGGCAAGGCCACCCAGGCCGCGCTATGCGCACGTCGCCTGGCCAACGCCGGCGTATTCGCCGTCATTGGCAGTTACACCTCGGGCGCCGCATCGGCGGCTCAGCCGATCTATGCGCGCGCCAACATCATCCAGACCAGCGACGGCACGGCTGACGAGCTGACCAAGCGCGGTTTCAAGACCTTTTTCCGGAACGCCCCGCCGAACTCGGCCGAGGCTAAATTCACTGGCAAGTACCTGGTCAAGGGCAAGGGTTACAAGAAAATCGCGATCATTTCTGATCACTCGAGTTTTGCCAAGGGCCTGGGCGACGCAGTCGAAACAGCGGTGAAGGCCGAAGGCGGTAATGTCCTCGCTCGTGCCTACATCAACTCTGGCTCCCAGGATTTCACCTCGGTTCTTACTGATCTCAAATCCAAGAACCCCGATGTAATCTATTTCTCGGGTTATTACTCGGACGGCGGTCTGCTGCGCTCACAGGAGGCACAGCTGGGGATGAACGTCCCGTTCGTCGGTGGCGATGCCAATCAGAACGTGGCATTTGCCAAGATTGCCGGTAGCGCTGCCAAGGGCTCGGTTATCATCAATGTGCCGGCGCCGGAAAACCTGCCATATCCGGCAGCCAAGCAGTTTCTTGCTGCCTACAAGAAAGCCTACGACGCCCTTCCGCCCAGTATCTACACGTTGACCAACGCGGACGGGATGCGCGTGATCATGAAGGCCGTTGAACAGACCAAGAGTCTCGATCCGGTCAAGGTGATGAGCTACATGCATAACAAGGTCGACAACTTCCAGGGCATCACCGGGCCGATCACCTTCTCCAAGACTGGAGAGCGCATCGGCAGCGCATTCCAGGCCTTTGAAGTACAGGCCGACGGCAGCTACAAGACGGTTTATCCCGCCGACGCGGCATCCAGCTGATCTACGGCATCTGACGAACGGGGGCGTCTTTCATGAGCGAGTTTGCTCAACAACTCGTGAACGGGCTGACGGTGGGTGGCATTTATGCCCTTATCGCGCTCGGCTACACGATGGTCTACGGCATACTGAAGCTGATCAATTTCGCTCATGGCGATCTGTGTGTGCTCGGTGCGTTCATAGGCCTGACGGTCATCACGAGCATGGGAGGCGCCACCGGCTCGCCAGCGGCATGGGTGGTCGGGCTCGCATTCGTGGTGGCCATTGTGGCGATCTCCTGCGCCGGGGCACTGCTCGAGTTCGCCGCGTACCGACCGCTGCGTAATGCGCACCGTCTGTCGGCTGTGGTCTCGGCGCTTGGCGCTTCGATGATGATCGAGAACGGCATCATGCTTATCTGGAGCCCCCAGACGCTGGTCTTTCCGCAGGGAATTCTGCCGAGCAAGAGCTGGCATATTGCTGGCGTGGTGATCACCTTCACCCAGTTGCTTATCATCGTCGTATCGTTCGTGCTGATGGCCGCGCTTTACCTGTACGTCAATCGCACGCGCTTCGGCACCGCGATTCGGGCGGCGGCCATCGATCAGGACGCGGCGCGCCTGATGGGCATCAACGTCAATCGTGTGATTGTCAGCGTCTTCATTCTCGGGCCAGCGCTGGGCGCGATCGGTGGCCTGTTCATCGGGCTTTATTATCGCCAGGCCGTATTCAACATGGGCTGGACCTACGGCTTGAACGCCTTTATCGCCGCCATCATCGGCGGCATCGGTAATATCCCGGGCGCTATGTTGGGCGGGTTGTTGCTGGGTCTGTTCAATGCGCTCGCAGCCGGCTATATCTCCAGTACCTGGCAGCAGGCGATCACGTTTGGCCTGTTGATTGCCATCCTGCTGATCCGACCGAGCGGAATTCTCGGCGAACGCGTGGCGGAAAAGGTATGAGGACTGTCTTCTACCGCTGGATCGGCCCGGCGATCTGGATCATTGGCCTGGGCGTGCCGCTGGTGCTGGGGCCGAACTGGATCAGTATCCTGTCCATTTTCTCGATCTACGCCGTAGTGGCGCTGAGCCAGGATATCGTGCTTGGGCGTGCCGGCATGTTCGATATGGGGCATGCGGTGTATTTCGGTGTTGGCGCCTATACCACAGCGATACTCAATACTGTGTATGGCTGGCCCATCCTCTGGACCATGGTGCCTGCCGTCGTGCTGGCAGCTCTTGTCGGAGGCCTGCTTGCCGCGCCGATTGTCAAACTGCGCGGCGATTATCTTCTTGTGGCGACCATCGGTATCAGCCAGATTTTTCATCTGGTGATGGTCAACAACGTGGCCGGCATGACTGGCGGGCCCGACGGAATATTCGGAATTGGCGTACCGAGCATTTTCGGTTATCAGATTGTCTCCCAGAGCGGGCTGTTTTTGGTTGGTTGGCTGCTGCTGGGTGTGGTTCTTCTGCTGATGAACAATCTTGAGAACAGCCGGCTAGGGCGCGTATTTCGCTATCTCAAGGAAGACGAACTTGCGGCCACCACGCTCGGCGTGAACGCCCGTTATTACAAGATAGTGGCTTTTGCACTGGGTGCCGGTGTGGCAGGCTCGGCCGGCACGCTGCTGGCCAGTCAATTGGCGGTGGTCAGCCCCGGTGCCTTCGTGTTTACCGAATCGGTCACCCTTTTTGCCATCGTCCTGGTGGGGGGGCAGGCCTCGATTCCGGGTGTGCTGCTGGGGACGGTGCTGATGTTCGTGGTGCCGCAGGTATTCCGGGAGCTGGCGCAGTACCGTTATTTTGTTTTCGGCATCGCCATGATCGTGGTGATGGTGATCCGTCCGCAGGGCATCTGGCCTCGTCGCCGACGCATCGAATGAGCGCAATCCAATGAGCGAAACCGACACGCTACTCACGCTCGACAATATCGGCATTAGCTTCGGTGGTCTGCGCGCGGTCGATGGGCTGGACTTCAGCGTGCAGAAGGGACAGATCGTAGGGCTGATTGGCCCCAACGGGGCCGGCAAGACCACGGTGTTCAACATCATCACCGGTGTCTACAAGCCAACCGACGGCGCCGTGCGCTGGAAAGGCCGTGAAATCAGTGGATTGCCGCCCTATAAGGTCGCCGACTGCGGTATCCTTCGTACGTTCCAGACGATTCGTCTGTTCAGCGGCATGAGCGTGCTCGAGAACGTATTGGCCGGGCAGCACATGCGCACGAAGCAGACATGGTGGGCCAGTCTGCTGAATACGCCGGGGCAACGGCGCGAAGAGCGCGCGCTGCGCGAAAGCTGCATGGAGATAATCGAGCGGCTTGATCTTGCTGATGTCGCTAACGAAGTCGCAACATCGCTTCCCTACGGTGTTCAAAGGCGGGTGGAGATGGCGCGTACGCTTGCCGCCTCGCCGGAGCTGTTGATTCTCGACGAGCCGGCGGCTGGACTGAACGATCAGGAATCGGCCGAGCTGAATCACACCATTCTGGGTATTCGTGATAGCGGTATTACCGTTCTGCTTGTCGAGCACGATATGAATGTCGTCATGCGCGTGACCGACAACATTGTCGTGATCAATTTTGGCAAAAAGATCGCCGAAGGCGATCCGCACTCGGTGCGAAACAACCCCAAGGTTATCGAAGCCTACCTGGGCGTGGATGAAGACGATGACGAGGTTGCTGCATGAGCGCCTTGTTGCAAATCAGCGATCTCCACGTTAGTTATGGTCAGATCGAGGCGCTCAAAGGCGTGTCGCTCGAGGTAGCCAAGGGTGAGGTTGTCGCTATTCTGGGGTCAAACGGCGCAGGTAAGACCACGTTGATGCGTGCCCTCAGCGGTCTGCTCAAGGCGGGCGCTGGTTCAATCATCTACCGTGGTGAAGAACTGGTCGGCCAACGCGCGGACCTGATCGTGCGCAAGGGTATTGCCCAGTCACCGGAGGGCCGTCGCGTATTCGGCACGTTGACTGTGGAAGAGAACCTCGGGCTGGGTGCCTATACCCGCCCCCCGTCAGAGGTCAGTGGCTCGCGTGCCGAGGTCTACAAGATGTTTCCGCGGCTCGAAGAGCGTCGCCTGCAGATGGCAGGCACTTTGTCTGGCGGCGAGCAGCAGATGCTCGCGATCGGCCGGGCGCTCATGGCCAAACCGACACTACTGCTACTTGATGAGCCAAGCCTCGGCCTAGCGCCGCTGATCGTCAAGGGCATCTTCACGGCACTGCGCGAGATTGCCAATACCGGTGTCACCGTATTGCTGGTCGAGCAGAACGCGCGTATGGCACTGAAGCTTGCTGACCGCGGTTACGTGCTCGAGGTCGGTCGTATGGTCCACGAAGACAGCGCCGCCAATCTGCTGGCCTCTCCCGAAGTTCAGGAAGCTTATCTGGGCAAGACTGACGCGCATTAGGCAATAGCCTCCTCGTGTCTGTCACGTGTATTTTGCCGTGTTCAGAACGTCTGCCCGCGTCAAGCACAAGGCACGCGAGCGCGTCATAGCCCGCTACTATGGCAAGCGAGTGTAACGCTGTGATTGATGCGCACAAGCGTTCCCGTGGCCCTGATCATCAAACATGGGCGAGTCTGCCCGCGCCCGTGGTCTGCGTTGCGGCGGCTTGCCAAGGGCGACGGCCATTGCCTGCGCACCGCTCCTTGCCACGCACGCGCGCCGCCTCGCTGAACGCGACAAAATACGCGTGACAGGACACTAGATCGGCGATACGTGCTCACGGAATTCGCGTCGCGATCCGGGGTCCCGTCAGCAGCGGACGAAATCACCTGGTTACGCGGCAACTTGGCGCGTAGTGTCCTCTCTCTTCATATTCTGGATCGTATGGGTGAGCTGCTGTACTCCATCAGCCTGTGAATCGGCCGCTTCTGCGATCTGACGTATGCGCTCGTTGACCTGAGCCGTCGCATCGACGATTGCGCGCATCGCGCTTCCTGCCGCATCGGCTCGCTCTGTACACTGGCCCAGCGATTCGTGCACCTCGCCGATCAGGCCACCAATGTCACGGGCGGATTTTGCACTTCGCTGCGCCAGCGCTCGGACTTCCTGGGCGACTACGGCAAAGCCCTTACCCTGTTCACCGGCACGCGCTGCCTCGATAGACGCGTTAAGTGCCAGAATATTGGTCTGAAAGGCAATGGAATTCATTAGCCCGACGATCTCGGCCATACTCCGCGAGCGCTCATTGATAGCCGACATGGTCTTCACGAGTTGATCAACCAGCGCGCCCCCTGAACTGGCACTGCCGCTGGCATTGCGGGAGAGCTGGTTAGCATTCTTGGCCTGTCCGGCGATCGCTGGCACCGTGTCTGACAGTGAGGCAAGAGATCGCTGGAGCTGACGGGTGGCGAGAGTACGTTCAGTCACGTCCGTGGCGTATTTAACGACTTTGGACGGGCGTCCACTCATATCGAAAATCGGGTTGTAGGAAGCCTGGATCCACACCTCGCGGCCGTTCTTGCCGACGCGCTGGAACAAGCCGGCGTTAACGTCCCCACGCCGAAGACGAGCCCAGAAGAGGTGGTATTCCGCGCTACCGCGCTTGTCCTCGTTTACGAACATTCGGTGGTGCCGTCCGACGATCTCTTCCTGACGGTAGCCCAGCGCCTTGAGAAAATTCTCGTTTGCCTCGAGAATGAGACCGTCAAGATCAAAGCTGACAATGGCCTGGGTACGATCAATCGCCGCCAAACGACCAGTCATGTTGGCGGTTTGCAGCTGTTGTGCCGTGACGTCGGTCGCATGCTTGATGACCTTGCGGGGACGTCCGCGTCTATCAAGGATCGGGCTGTAGCTCCCCTGAATCCAAACTTCCGCGCCGCTCTTGGCAAATCGTCGATAGAGCCCGCTATGCTGCTTTCCCTCGCCCAGCTTTGTCCAGAATTCCCGATAAGCGTCCGACTCGTGCTCGCTGGGGTCGACGAACATCCGATGATGCTGTCCGATCACCTCGGAACGACTGTAGCCAAAAGTTTTCAGGAAGTTATCGTTGGCGTGTAGAACGGTCCCTTTGATATCGAATTCAATGATCGCCTGGGCTTTGTGCAGCGCCAGAATCTGGGCAGCAAGCTCGGAGCGTGAACGTCGCGCCCAGATTTTCGCCAAAGCCGCAATCGGATTCCTCATAATTCGTGCCACCGGTTTAGAGAGCCGCAGTCGCGGTATTTCCAAGTCAGCAGCCCTCATATCGACAGGAATCCATCGCTGTTGAGAAGTTTCGATGGTTTTTCGTCTGGCGGGCTCATTGAGTTCTTGAAATACGACGTTGTTGTCGCGACACGCCTGACAGCAAGCCTTCCCTATCTGCAGAGTACGCTGGATCGCACAGCAGAGGCTGGATGGATCATCGTTATTTTTTGTTGTTCAATGCATCTCGAAGGCCTGCGAATGGGTTGTGTGTGGCGGCGTTGCCTATGCGCTCGGAGGAAGTGCCACGGCTGGCGAATGATTCGTACTTGCTGTGCTCCTCGTCGTGGCAGAACAGGCACAGCAGTTCCCAGTTGCTGCCATCTGGCGGGTTGTTATCGTGATCGTGGTCGATGTGGTGGACGGTCAACTCGCGCAGATTGGCGCGCATGAACGAGCGTCCGCAACGACCGCATACCCACGGATACAGTTTGAGCGCCTGCTCGCGGTAACCACTGGCTCGTTGCGCGCTGTATTCGCGCTGCGCGGCGATCACACGTTCTGTCTTTTCGGCATCGGTCGGGTTCATCCGAATGCTCCTGTTCGCCCATCCGGGCCTATCTGACGAATCGAATGGCTGTGGGTGCCGACGCTTGTTTGGACGCCGGCGCTGGAAACAAATCCTGAATTCAATTCTATAACATCGGATCTCAACGTGATGCGATGCGAGGTGTGGACTGAGCAGTTCAACTAACGCTGTAGTCGGCTGCAAGCCCATGCAATGTCGCGAGGTGACGCCGCAGGGTATCTGGCTGACAGGCCGGGATAGTCGTATTATCGCGACATGAACGATGGCATCGTTCTAATCGAGGGGGAAACCAATGAAACTGCATCTGTCTGTTTTTTTGCTGTAGCGGGCATGTCGTTGATGAGCGTCGGCAGTGCGTCGGCGTCCATGATCACGGGCGGCGATATTCTCAGCCAGTTCAACCTGGTGGTACTAGGGAATCTAGACTCTCATTCGCACGTTGACGGGCGTACCTACGTCGGCGGTAATCTGACCGGGAGCTCAGCTGATTTCTTCCAGCACGGCAGTCAAGCGTCGGCCTCTGATTACGCGGCCCTGACCGTTGGCGGCAACATCACCGGCGGCGACAAGAAGGTCAACAGCAACGGCAACGCGGTGATCGGCGGCAACGTAGAATCGCTGACCATGAACGGCGGCACCGCGTTGATCGGCGGGCGCGTAACGAGCCGTGCGAACGGTAGAGTGAACCAGGGCACTGCGGTGACCATTCCCGACTTTAGCAGTTCGCTACGGGATTACTCGCTTGCGCTTGCCGGCGAAGATGCCAACAGTTCGGTCAGCGTATTGAATAAACGGGCGACTTTCACGGGCCTGTCGGGAGCTGATCTATCAGTGTTCAATATATCTGGCAGTCTGTTCTCGCAGCTCAATGAAATTCAGTTCTCTGTTGATCCGTCGCAATCCGTGCTCATAAACGTCACTGGGGATCCGGGCCGGATAGCCGCGAATTTCCTAGGCAATTATTCTTCACTGCAACCTAATCTGTTGTGGAACTTCAGTGACGCCACGAATATCAACTTCGACCGTCAGTTCAGAGGCTCGATTCTGGCACCGCAGGCTGCAATCAGGAACTCCAATAACCTGGAAGGCAGCGTCGCTGTCAATTCATTCGAGCAATACGGTGAAGTCCACCAACCGATATTCGCCAACAATTTTCCGACCATAGTTAGCCCTGGGTTCGACGTGGCCGAACCGCCGATATGGCCCCTGTTTGCATTCGCACTGGCCGGGATCGCGTTCTTCAGCGTCCGCCGTCGGCGCGGCGTCCTATAAACGGTAGCAGGTCACGGGATACGGCCGGTCGGTCCGATGCATGAGCGCCGTCGCGAGCGCTCTCATTGACGGGCACGCCCAGCCTGCAGTAAAGGCGGCCTTAGGCGCTCGCTGCCCGCATCGCCTGCTGTATCTGCTTCCACCCGCTATGCCGCGCAGGCTCGATTGCCACAGCTGCACCGCCGCGCGTCGATCGCCTCGGCGCTGTGCTCGCTGATTGGCCGCGGGGCTGCGGACAAGGCGGCCGTTTGTGCGGCGAACTGGACGAGCTCCAATACCCAGCCAGCCACAACAGAATCATCTCTTGGCGGCACTGCCGCCCGAGGTCCAATCGCGGTTGTTCCCGTACCTGGAGTGGGTCGCCCTGCCGCTGGGCAAGGTCCTCTACGAGGCGGGCGACGAGTTGCGCCATGTCTATTTCCCGACCGAAGCAATTTCATGTCATGGCGATTGGCGCCGGCGGTGACGAGACTCAACGGCAGAGCGCGACCGTCGGTGAGCACGCTGCGTTTGACACCGGTCTTGCCGCGGTCGGTGGGATTGGGCCCGGTTTTTTCCCCGCCCAAGCGCGCCTTGGTCATCGCGCCATCCACTGACAGCCAAGCCCAGTCGATACCTTGCAGTCGATCATATTCGAGCAAGCCTTCCTGCCAGAAACGCTCGAACACGCCGGCATCCAGCCACTCGCGGAAACGGCGATAGGCCGAACTGGACGAACAGATGCCCGAGCCATTGAGCGCATTCCACTGACATCCGGTTCGCAGCACAAACAGGATCGCATCCATCGCCGCCCGGTTGCTCACCCGGTGACGATGGCATCCCAGCGGATGCGCCGGCGACACATGCACCGGCAGTGACGGTTCCATCTTCGCCCAAAGCGCATCCGGAATACGCCAGCCGTCGTCCTTGAATACCAATCCCGTAATCGGCCGCCTATTCAATGACTTGTATAAGCTTTGATAGTGCCAATTGGGATAGGTTCTAAATAGCCGACAAATCGTTATCAAAAACTTGGCGATCGCGTGCCAAGTGTCCGTCTTTGATCATTTCCTGATCAGATTGACTGGCGGCCGGCTATGCGGCTGCTCCAACATTCGGACTCACGGCCGCACACTGTTGGTGATTGCCGGGTCTTGTCGCAATGCCACGTGAACGTGCCTTCGATTGACCGCCCAGGTAATTGCGCGGACACTCAAGTCTTCCCCGTTCTTGAGCAGCGGGCTCCCCCCCGACCCGTGCTGGGATTGACAAGATGCCGAGTTTCCCACCGGCGATCAAGAGATCGTGCCGATATGACGCAACGAATTCTTTCTACCTGGGTCATCTGCTTCGCGCTCTTTGCCGCACTTGGCTCCGGAGGCGCGCTGGCACAGCCCGATACCTGGTCGACTTTTAACGGCAATCTCAAAGACCAGAAATATTCGCCCGACAGCCAGATCACGCCGGCCAACGTCGACAAGCTCAAGATGGCCTGGCAGGTGCATACCGGCGACGTTTCAGACGGCAGTGGCAAGATCCCGCAATCCGTATGGTCGGCCACCCCGTTGTTCGCCAACGACACCATCTATATTTCCACGCCGTTCTATCGCATCTTCGCGCTGGCACCGGATACCGGCAAGGTCAAGTGGACTTTCAACTCCCATACGCCGCTCAAGGCGCTCACCCAACCGGATCTGAAAAGTCGCGGCGTCGCCTACTGGCAAGCCAAAAATCCGGTGCCGGGCAAAGCCTGCCAGAAGATTGTCTACATGGGCACGATGAACGCGAAGCTGTTCGCGGTCGATGCCGATACCGGCAAGCCATGCAGGCAGTTCGCCAACAACGGCGTGCTCGATATCAATCAGTGGAACACCATCAACAACAAGTGGCCGCTATCGATCCTGCAGCCGCCAACCGTCTACAACAATACGCTGTACATCGGCTGGGCCGGCAAGGACTGGGCCGACAGCGAGGCGCCGCCCGGCACGGTCTTCGCCGTGGACGCCCGCACCGGCCGATTGAAGTGGACTTTCAACGCGCTGCCCAAGGCGGTGGCGGCCAAGACCGGCACGGCCAATGTATGGGCCAGCATGACGATCGACCCGGAGACCGGGCTGCTCTACCTGCCGATCAGCTCGCCCAGTCCCAATTTCTATGGCGGTAACCGCAAAGAAAAACTGCCGCTGGCTACCTCGGTGACCGCGCTGAACAGCCAGACCGGCAAGGTGGTCTGGAGCCGTCAGCTGGTCCATCATGATTTGTGGGATTACGACACCAATTCGCCGCCCACGCTGGTGGATATCCACAAGAACGGCCAGACCATTCCGGCGTTGGTGCAATCGTCGAAGCAGGGTTTCCTGTACGTACTCAACCGCAAGACCGGCAAACCGATTTACCCGATCGTGGAAAAGCCGGTGCCACAGTCGCATGTGCCCGGCGAACAATCTGCGCCCACGCAACCGTTCGTGGCTACACCTAAGCCGGTCATCAAGGCCCACTGGCCGGGAATTTCCACACTGGCCAATATCGTGAGCTTTGGCTCTTGCAGTCGGCGTTTCCACAAACTGCGCTACGACGGCAAATTCACCCCGCCCAGCCTGCAGGGTAGCCTGGGCTATCCGGGCACTGCCGGAGGCACGGAATGGGGCGGCGGCGCGGTCGACCCCGAAAGCGGCGTGTATGTGGTCAACAGCTCGAGCGTGGCTTATATCTACAAGCTGCTCAAGCGCCAGGACTACGCGGCGAAGACCAGGAACGGCACCCCATCCGGCTACTTCCCGATGAAGGGATCGCCCTACGGCTTTCATCTGAGCGTTTTCAACAACTGGGCCGGCATGCCTTGCTGGAAGCCGCCCTACGGCACCATAGCAGCCTACGATCTGAACACCGGCAAGCGGCTATGGGACAAACCGTTCGGCCGGATCATCAAGTTTCATGTCCCTTTGCCCAAATCCTGGGGCTCGGTGACCATCGGCAGCCCCATGATCACCAAGCCCGGGCTGATCTTCATCGGCGCGTCGATGGATTCCAGGGTGCGTGCGCTCAGCCTTAAGACCGGCAAGGTACTCTGGAGTGCGGCCGTCGATGCGCCCGCCGTGGCCAACCCGGCCTCTTACACGTACCACGGGCGTCAGTATGTGGTGTTCGTGGTCGGTGGCAACTCGATCCTTGAGCCCAAGGTCAGCGATCAGGTTGTCGCCTTTGCGTTGCCTAAGTAACCGATATCAGACGCCCCAACGCCCTCGGAATGGTTACGCCAACCGGATCAAGCGCAGCTATAACCTCATTGTCGGCAGGCCTCGAGGCGCTTTTGTCTCGAGGCGCTTTTGTTGAATAGTGGCCGTTGTGAAACAACTGGCCATGCTTCCACTTCGCCTGGCCGGTATTGATCGGGATCCAGCCCAGGCTTCGGCGGGCGCCGGAGGACTTGCGCCAGGCCAGCCGGCGCTTGCGCGCCTTCCGGCGCCGCGTGGCGTATTCCATGTTGATGCGCTGCAAGGTATGGTTATGAAGTCCCAGATCGTTGTGAGCGCCCTTGGTGTAGGCATGGAGATCGTAGCCGGACAGAAATAGCCCACGCTCTCGAATCGCACGCTCGCTCAATTCGTTCACATAGTTCCAGACGAAATTTACCGACCGCGCCATGTCATTCAGGCGCTTTGCGTGCTTGTCCCGTACCCTGACCTTGAGTGTCTTCGTGCGCTTCATGGCGCCATACTAGTGTCCTGTCACGCGTATTTTGTCGCGTTCAGCGAGGCGGCGCGCGTGCGTGGCAAGGCGCGGTGCGCAGGCAATGGCC
>JAQIBT010000035.1 GCA_027858915.1 Salinisphaera sp. | reverse complement strand
CCAACGCGCCGAACAGCCAAAGCGGGAGCTGAGCCGCGTGGATCATTTCGACTATCGACAGGGTATCCTGCACGCCGAAGACGTATCGCTCGCCGATATCGCGGCGCGCTTCGGTACGTCGACCTATGTCTACAGCGCCGCGACGCTTACGCGGCACTACGGGGTGTTCGCTGACGCCCTAGCCGACATGTTGCATAAACCAGCGTCGTCGATTGTTTAATTCGAATTTTAAGCCAATGTCGAAGGTGACTCGATCGGGTTCTGGCCGATTTTCGACCAACCTCGAGCCAATTGGCGTTTTTGCTACCGATATTTTTGGTGCACAGCGCTGTGCGCGCCGGTTTAGACCATAGTCGGGCACGACCTGTGCATCCACAAGCCAAAATCATGCGCCGATGGGTATGCCGTGCGGGTCTATCCGGGCTTGAGTCGCGGCGTGCGGTAAAAGATTTCCGTCACGTGTTGTAACACGCCGGCCACCGGGCATGCCGTCGGCAAGTGCAGTTTGATGCGATCGGCGTACTGCACGACACGCACTGCCAACTTGAACAGCTTGTGTCGTAGCGTGGCCGGCTGCGCCCGTTCCAGTCCTGTCCCTTTGAGTGTGTTGCGGCGCAGCGCATGCATCAGTTCATAAGCCGCGCAGGCATAGAACAAGCGCAGGTGGTTGGCAACGAAGCCCTGTTCGCTCATGCGATCGCCGACCAGATCGTTCTTGAGCTGCTTGATGTAGTTTTCGTCCTGGCCACGGGCGCAGTACAGATTACGGTACACCGTTTCGGGATCGGCATTCGTGAGGGACGTCACCACGAAGCGGGGATTATCCCCCAAACGATTGACCTCGGCCTTGCAGCAGACGCGGCACTTAATGCCCTCCCAAGTGCCGGCACGGTAATCGACCTCGCCATACAGGCGCACGCGTTCCGGGCCGATCCGGTTGTGGGCTTTGGCCAACGCGATGCCCTTGGCCAGCGCTTGGCGTGCTTCGGCCAGCCAAGGGCCCGCTTTCGGCCGCAGCGTCTTCGGGTGACCCGCACCCAGTCCGAAGATGAAATCCGCCTGCGCGTCGGCCTGTACTTCACGCATCAGCTGCGGCTGCGCAAAGCCCATATCGCCGCGCACAATCATATGCGTCTCCGGCCAATGCCGGCGCAGCCCCGCCAGGACCCGTTTCAGAATGGCCGTATTCTCATGACCGTCCGGTGACTTGCCGGCTCGCAGCACGGCACTGATCAGGCGACCACTCAAGCCTTCGAAGATCCACAATGGCAAATAACAGTCGTCGCCATAATGCGCATTGAACAGCGCCAGCTCCTGCTGGCCGTAGACCAGATGATCCGTATGATCGAGGTCCAGCACGATGATCTCGGGTGGCGTGGCATAACTCGATACGAAGTGTTCCAGAAACGCTTGGGCGATACGATAAATGTCAGTTCGGCTCAGTGACTGCCCCAGCCGCGTGAAAGTCGAGGCATGCGCCAGATCCTGCTCGGCATCCAGGGGGCGGTGACCCGCACCCAGTTTGAACATCGGGTCATGACGCAGTGTATTGCTGTCGTTGGCATCTTCGTAGCCGCAGGCGACCTGAAAAATCCGTTGGGTCAACAGATCATTCATGGAATGTTCGATGTAGGACGGGTGCCGGCGATCGTGAATGGCGTCCGTGAGTCGGTCAATCAGGCCGATTTGGTGTTCTGTCTCGCGCAGCAGGATCGTGCCGAAATCGCTGGATAAAGCCCCGCCTTCAAAATCACCGCGTACCGTCATGCCGTCGATGGCGTGAAAACGAAGTGGCTCTGGTTTAGAATCGCTCACAAGGCAGGTTCCGGTTTGCTTCGTCCGAAGCAGGTTTTTGGTAATTCCAATTATATCAATTAATTGGACGGAACCTGCCTCCTTTTATGCAATTTCCGGGCTAGAATGCTCCCGGTAAATAGTTTTGTCGTCGCGGCGTGGAGTGTGGACATGGCTTTTTGGTTTTTCCTTGGCTGCAAGCCCAATCGCAGCAATCGGATGCTACTGGGCACTCTATTTCTCTTCCTGGCCGCTTTTGGCGGCCCCGCCCGGGCCGAAGCTGCGGACGGCACGGTCCGGGTTCTCTATCCAGACGGCCTGGCCGGCGTCATGCAGCACGGTATCGCGCCGGCCTTTGAACAGGCTACAGGCGACCAGTTCGCAGGTGACCACGCGACGTCGATTAAACTCGCCGGCGAGATACGGAAAAAGACTCAGGCTGCAGACGTACTCATTAGCGCCAATCCGCAGTCCAATCTTCAATTGATGGGATTATCCCAGGGCGATTGGGTCGATTGGTACGCGATGTTCATGCAATCCCCGCTGGTAGTCGGCTATGACACCGCCAGCAAATTCGATGCCGAGTTAAAGTCGAGGCCCTGGTTC
>JAQIBT010000160.1 GCA_027858915.1 Salinisphaera sp. | reverse complement strand
ACCGTCGCTCGCGACACGCCCGCCACCGCGCACTGGCGCACCACGGAAACAGATGACGTCGGGTCAATCCAGGATTGACGCGTCATGGCAGGTTGATCCCGGACTTTTTTTTCAGCCAGTCCAGTTCCATTTTCAGTTTGCCGATCTCGCCATAGAGTCGCTCGGGCTCCTGATGCGCCAACGCAGGCTTGGGGCCACGCTTGCCCTCGAACAGACTGCCGGCCCGCTCCTGGATCGCTTTCTTCCACTGCCCAACCTGCACCGGGTGCACCCCATACTCGCGGCCGATCTCGTTGATCGTATTCACCCCACGCACCGCTTCCAAGCCCACTTTCGCCTTGAAAGCCGGGCTGTGAACCTGGCGCCTCTTGATCTCGCTCATCCTGCATTCTCCTGATAATAGAATACAGCTTAAATTACTGTCTGAAATCTGGGGTCCACTTTATATGGTAATCGGGAGATTACGCAATTATGCTGGGCGGGCAATAAATTGCGGTTCGCTTTATGTTGACAACCAGAGCAGATAGCACGCATCAGGACGCCAAGCGACGTCGGTCTAGTATGGGAGGCGACGCTATCCCTATGTCGCCGCAAGACATCCTAAACACTGCCCCGGCAGTACGTCAGATTTGCTCTCGCGACATCGGGAACGCGCTAACAATTTCGCTATGGCGAAACGATGGGCGAGATATCTCATATGAAAACGTGCGGGGCCACACTTTCAGTTACTACGTTAGTGGCGGCCATGGAAGCGTACTTAAGCATCGCTCCGGAGTCTCGGGCGGCCCTGGAAAAATTTGTTTGATCCCTGAGGGATCAAATTCGCAGTGGGGGCATACAAGAGAACTGAACTTCATGCATCTGCATATTCCTGACCATGAGCTCCGGCGACGGTACTGCGAGACCTTCGATAAAGACGCCCGGCTTTGTTTACTGCCGGAGGTGGCCTTCGGTGATAGTCCCGAGCTCGCATCCGTGTCGCTTCGACTTTTGACCACGCTTTCTGCAGGGGACCATTTTCTAATCGATAGCGTGGTGAGTGACCTATTGACCGAGATAATCGCACGCACTATTGAACGCTCGCGCCCCGTTCTCAGGGGAGGGTTGTCTCGCTCTAACGCTCGGCAAGTGAGAGACTTTATTGATGCTCACCTTGATGCCTCTTTAAATCTTCGCGACATCGCGGCCACGGCTGGACTTAGCGAGTTCCATTTTCAACGCATGTTCCAAGCGAGTTTTGGCGTCAGCCCGGCGGTATGGGTTTCTTCGCGCAGAACCTCTCGTGCCAAGGAATTACTCAAAGGCACAGCACCGATCGCTGATATAGCTGTCCAATGTGGTTTCTCGGATCAGAGTCATTTGACGCGTGTCTTCAAACGTATGAAAGGCATCACGCCAGGCGTATTTCGAAAAGGGCACGCTAGTAGCGTGTAGCGCCGTGGCGCGGTGACGGTATTTTGGTCGAACGCCGAGCACGGTAGCTGCGAATTCTGAGGCCGCTGATATGAACCACCACACCTGCGATGACCAGGGCGCACCCGATCGCCTCGCTGCCATTCAATGTTTCACCAAAAATCACCCATCCGAGGGAGAGCCCAATTATGGGGATCAACAGCGAGAACGGAGCAACGGTCGCAGCGGGGTAGGACGAAAGGGCTCGCACCCAGAGATGGTATGCCATGACTGTTGCGATCGCCCCTAGGTAGAGCGCCGGTATCAGGGCCGAAAGTAAGCCCGTCGAGGTGACACTGTTGAATTCGCCGGCTATGAAGGCCGCACCCAAGAATGGCGCTGGGAGTAATGAGCTCGCCCAAATGACTAGCGCTACGGGATTGTAGTCGTATCCGTGGGATGCACCCCAGGCGACGATGACGTTGGAAGCGCCCCATGACAGTGCTGCTGCAGTTCCAAGAATGACCGGAATCACCGCTACGTGGCCGTGTCCTGTTCCCAACAGAATGAGGCTTAGCCCCACAAGACTGATCGCAATAGCCCCAAGCGTGGTTTTCGGAATCCGTTGCCTGAGTACGACAAGGGCGAGGAGTGGCGTGAAGACGACCTGCAACTGAACGATTAAAGAGGCGAGCCCGGACGGCAAGCCTAATTTGATACCTACAAACAAGAACCCGAATTGGCCAAGACCAAAAGTCATGCCGTACGCTGCTATAAAAAGAAACGGGACTTGCGGACGTCGTACAAAAAATATCAGCGGAACTGCAGCGATAAAAAAACGCAACGCCGCCAGTAGAAAGGGCCCAATATCGTGAACACCTACACGCATGACGGCAAAATTGCCACCCCAGATGATGATGACAGGAAAAACCAGCTTCAAAAGTGAGGCGCTAGAAAATTGGTCGTCGTAGCTAGACATGCGTGTGCTCCCGCAGAACGTCGAAGATCACCTTCTCGGTGATTCCGAATCGTTCAACAGCTGAAACAAAATCTGGCATGTGAGCTCCAATTTTGCTCGCTGCTTGCGGCTCGATGCGTGATGGATCGATTGCAGTCTCGCTTATCCGCCAGGTCACATGCCCCGAGATTGGCTTGGCAAGCGCATCGAGTGCAGGCCTGATGGCGTCGAGATGGCTACTAAACCATCCTCCCTCCAAGGCAGAGAGCGCGAAGCGTCGAGAAAGACTCTCTCTCAGCTCCAATTCTGCCGCCGAGAGCGTCGCCTGCGACAGAAACAAAGTGCTATCGTGAATCAGGCGGGCTGCCATGCTTGTACGCGGCTCAGGATTCTTCACGCCGAACACATTCCCCTCTAGCCCATAGAAAAAGCTGCTGGGATGTCCGACAAATCGTTTATTCAGGTACCGAACGATGTTGCCAAGCGGCATTTCTTGCTCGTCGATCGATACTGGAAGACCCTGAAGGAACCCGATCTTTAGAAACAGTTCGTCGCCTTTCCACGGTGCCTTTCTTATATCAGTGACAGGGAGGGTTCTCTCCGGATGCTCGATATCTCCGTTTTCGACAACCCTGCACCACAGGTTTTCGTCTACAGAGTAGGTGCCTCTCGCTTCATTGATAAAGAATGGCTTAAATACTGCTGCGAGCTCCTGCGCCTTGGTATCTCGATCAACGTACGAACCAATAGAGGGAGAAAAGAGACTTAGATGCGGGGCTAGAATTTCCATTGACTTGGCGAAACGAAAAAACGAGTTCTGGAAGGCCGTTACATTTGCGGCGACAACCGGATTGCCTAGCTTCAAAGCTTGGTCCACCGCTAGTTTTGCAATCAACGGCCGTGTGAATGTCGAAGATAAGGGCATTCCACCGTGATATGTCGCTTGATACCGGATACCTTGCGCGAGATAGTCACGGCAGAAGATGTCCTCCGCATCCATCTGCAGGACATCGTCAGCGACTTCCTCGGCCACAGAAAGTGTTTCGGGGGGCTCGCCACCCAGCCGGATATGCAGCGCGGTTACTTGCCAGCCTTTCTCCTTCAAGAGCGATAAAGTGTGACAACTATCGAGTCCTCCGGAAAAAAGGAGTAAAGCGCGGCCCCTGCCATGAGTTGTTGCGGAAAGCCGCGAGTAGGTATCGATAATCTTCAAGCTGCGATCTCCCGTGCTCTGGTGGGATCCACCATCCGAGTGCCAGGAACAAGCACGCTAGAATATTCGGAGAAGCGGCGGGTCAAGAAGATGCGCTGCAGCCAGCGATCCAGTCCATCATAAAACGGGATAAAACCAGTCCTCGCGTGACAGGCTTTGGTATTATCAATAATGATCGCTTGGCCAGCCTCCAGACATAAGCCGTAAGTCTCTATTTTCAGGGCTTCGTGAAGTTGCCGCATTGCGGTCGCGGATGATTCATCCACCGCAACCATGGCTGAAGGATCAAAAATGAATCCCGTATCGCTACCGGTGTTATTCAAAATCGCCACAGAGCGAGAGTAATGCGAGCCTCCGAAGGAACTTGAGGACTTGATTTCGTAGTTTGGTTTGGCAAGCAATTCCACGACATGCGAATCTAGATGTCGCAGAGCTCGCGTCACGCTTGCTGTTGCAGTCAAAGCTTTTCCAGTTCGGTCTCCCCGAAGACATGTCAACATCAAGAGATCCGGTGGGAGCGGATGAAAGCCGTCCTCAGTGTGGTATTCGAGAAACGCTGAGCCGGTGTTTTCCTGCAAAGTCTCCTGGCCTTGTACCGGACAGATGTTCTGGATAAGCAACCCGTCTTTCTCGTCGGCGTACGAAAAAATCTCGCCGATCAGGCAACCAACAAGCGCGGCAGCAGCTTCGCTCACGGACAGTTTCTCCGAGGGTCGACGACCGTCCACGGGCGTTTTCGATAGATAGGAATCAATCGGCAGCCCCTTCAATACGAACGTGCCATATTCGTTGCCGGTGTAAGCAAAATCTCGAAGACGATCGAAGGTCGGCCCCGATAGATGCTGGGCTGCATCTTCGAAATCAGCGTGGCGATAGAGCATGGGATTTGAAATATCGTATCGCGCTAGTTCCATGCTGCTTGATGCAAGTTGCAACGCTTCTCTTTCGCTGAGTACCACCTTGATGTCTTCTGGACAATTCTGGCAGAGCATTTTTAAATCCCTAAAGATGGAATTGAGTACCGAAAATCTAGTATCAGTAGATCGATTGAACTCTATGCCAGTCGCACGGTAGTTGTTTTGAACTATCTTGCGGTTCGTACTATCGCGAAGGGGTTTCGGGACTACGGATTGCGCCAAGGCGGCATAATCCTTTATTATCCCGCGTTGCTCTGTACGCAAAAAACCTGAACGTGAGACGTGCACTATTATGTAATTACGTGGTATGTAACGTATTACAGTAAATGGCGAAGAGCACTCATGGCGCGTTCGAACATAGATAAGACCGAGGTCGAGAAAGCACGGGACAGCTTGGTCGCCCAAGGACAGCACCCGTCGGTGGATGCCGTGCGCGTTGCACTCGGCAATACCGGCTCCAAGAGTACGATTCATCGCTACCTTAAGGAGCTGGAAGCCGATGCGGCGGCGGCTCCGGCGCGCGGCGCTGTCATCAGTGACGCGTTACAGCACCTCGTCGGCCAGCTGACGGCACGCATCCAGGAAGAGGCCGATGTCCGCATCACCGAAGGCCAGGCGCAATGCGATGCCTCCGTGCAGAAATCGGCTGAAGCTCTGGCGGACCAAGAGCGTGAAGGACGCGCTTTGAGTGATCGACTTCAACACACGGAAACGGCGCTTCAACAGGCATCAAGCGCTCACCAAAGCGCGCTCGAGCAGCTTCAAGAGCGCCAAATAGAGCTCAAGGCATGGGAAGAACGCGGCGCCGGTTTGACGGCCCGTCTGACTGACCAAGACGCCCGCATCGAGTCGCTTGAGCAGAAGCACGGTCAAGCGCGGGATGCACTGGAACATTTCCGACAATCCGCCAAAGAACAGCGTGACACGGAGTCGCGTCGCCATGAACACCAAGTGCAGACCCTGCAGGTCGAACTCCGGCAGGCGGCCGACTTGATCACCACCAAGAATCACGAACTCACGCAATTCAACCGGGACAATGGGCGTCTCACGGAGCTACAGGATCAAAGCGAGCGCAAACTGGGCAGCCTACAACGCAAGTATGAGCGGCAATCCAAGGTCGCTGCGGACGTTCCAAAGCTGAAGCAAGAGAATCAAACGCTGGATCAGCAACGCGTAGAGGCGCGCCGAGAATGCGATCGATTGCGGGCCGAGGTCGATCGATATGCGGCAGATTTATCGGCTGAACGCCAAGCACGCCGTGCCGAGGCCGACGAGCAGAGTCGGCGCGAAACACGCCTGCAATCGATTGAGGAACTGTTGGCGCAGCTCAATGAACAGTCAATGAAAACGGCGCATTCCGGGGACACGGTAAACGATGCCACCTGATTTCGTTCGGGATGGAGTCGTTTCCTGATCGAGCTCTCTAGCAAACACGATTCTTTATTATAAATAATAACTTAGAATGTAAGTTGCGGTTTTTTGTACGAATCCCGGCCGACCCTCAGCCTGTCGATGGTGTCGCGCACCATCTCTACGGCAGCGTCGATCTTGGCCTTGCGCTCGTTGTAGTCGTGCACGTGCTGGGCCTTGCCCTGATACGCCTGCAGACCGGCAAACTTGAGATTCGAGGCAGCATGAATCTTCTCGGCCAACGGCACAGCAGGCGCGCCCGGCTGGACGCCACAGCGGCCGGCGCCGACGTCGATCTCCACCAGCACCTCGAGGGTGACGTTGTAGCGCACGGCTGCGGCGTTGAGATCGTCTACGTTGTCGATGTCGTCGCAGCAGACCAGCACCCGGGCCTGGGTCGCCATCGCGGCCAGGCGGTTGATCATATGCGGGTTGATCACCTGGTTGGATACCAGCAGATCGCGTACGCCGCCGTGCATCAGCGCCTCGGCTTCGCTGACCTTCTGGCAGCATACGCCCACCGCGCCGCGGGCTATCTGGTCGTGTGCGATATCGGCCGATTTGTGGGTCTTGGCATGGGCCCGATGGCGCAGACCGTTGTCCTTGATGAACTTCGCCATACGGTCCAGATTGCGCTCGTAGCAGTCAAGATCGATCAGCAGGCAGGGCGTGTCGATATCCTCCATACGGGTACCGATAGTGGCCGGAATATTCGAAAGCATTGTTGTCTCCTTGTAGGAATGCGTGGGGCATGCGTACAGCGCGTCAGCGCCGGGGCATCCAGGGCAGGTTGTCGAGATCGACGTTGCCGCCGGTGAGAATCACGCCGACGCGCTGGCCTGCGAACAGTTCCTTGTTCTTGAGAATGACCGCCAGTGGCACGGCACAGGACGGCTCGATGATGATCTTCATGCGCTTCCAGACCAGGCGCATGGCATCGATAATTTCGTCCTCGCTGGCCAGCAGCACATCGGTGACGTAGTGGGATACGAAGTGCCAGGTATAAGGGCGCAGCGATACCCGCAGCCCATCGGCAATAGTGTCTGGCGCATCGTCGGGAATGATGTGGCCGGCATGGAACGAGCGATAGGCATCGTCGGCCTGGGCCGGTTCAGCGGCGTAGATCTTCGTTCGTGGCGCGATGGTCGAACAGGTCAGCGCGCTGCCGCTGATCATGCCGCCGCCGCCGATCGGTGCCACCAGCGCATCGAGCTCACCGACCTGCTCGAGCAGTTCCCGGGCGCAGGTGCCCTGTCCGGCGATCACCCGCGGATCGTTGTAGGGGTGTACGAAGTGCGCGCCGGTCTGTTCGACGATGCCTTCCAGCGTGCGCTCACGGTCGGACAGCGACGGCTCGCAGGTCGTGATCTCGCCGCCGTAGCCGCGCACGGCTTCCATCTTTGCCTTGGGCGCGCTGTGCGGCATGACCACCTGGCAGCGGATGCCGCGACACTGGGCTGCGCGCGACAGCGACAAGGCATGATTGCCGCTGGAATGGGTCGCCACGCCGTTGGCGGCGGTCTCATCGTCGAGGCTGAATACTGCGTTGGTGGCACCGCGTACCTTGAACGCGCCGGCTTTCTGGAAGTTCTCGCACTTGAACAACAGTTGGGCGCCGGACATGTCATCGAACGTCTGGCAGGTCAGCACCGGCGTGCGATGGATCCACGGTGCAATACGCTCGTGTGCGACACAGACGTCGTCATAGGTCGGCAGATCAAGATCCTGCGGATCTGTCTCGTGCGTTTGAGTGCCGGCCATCATGCGACCTCCTGCTTCCAATGGTTGCGCGTAGCGCTGTAATACTGCTGGGCCGCGACCACGCCGGATCCCAGTTCGATTGGGTAGTCGAGATTGGCCATGGCCATTTCTGCCGCGGCAAGACCGGCCAGCGCCATGACATCGGTCATGTCGCCCAGATGGCCTATACGGAAGACCCTCCCGGCCACATCGCCCAGGCCACCGCCGAAGGACACGCCGTAGTGTTCGTAGGCGTGGCGTACCAGCACGCCGGAGTCGAATCCGCGTGGCACCTCGATCGCGGAGACCGTGTTCGAATACAGCTCTGGTCGTTTGGCACACAGCGATAGTCCCCAGGCGCCAACTGCACGCCGAACACCTTCGGCAATCCGCCGGTGTCGGGCAAACACCCGGGGCAGGCCTTCTGCGCTGAGCATGCTCATGCTCTCGCGCAGGCCGCGAATCAGGCCGGTCGGTGGGGTGTAGGGGAAGCTGCCTGCGCGGTTGGCGTCGCGCATGGCCAGAATATCGAAATAGGAACGCGTGCAGCCCGAGCTATGGCATGCCTCCAGGGCCTGCGGGCTGACCGCGATAATAGCCAGCCCTGGCGAGAGCATCAGCCCTTTCTGCGAACCAGTGACGGCGACATCGACGCCCCAGTCATCCATACGGAAATCCATGCTCGCGATGGAGCTGACGCCGTCGACGAACAGCATGGCCGGGTGTTCGGCTGCATCGAGTGCGCGGCGTACCGCGGCAATATCGCTGGTGACACCGGTCGCGGTCTCGTTGTGACAGGCCAAAACGGCCTTGATGCGGTGCCCCGTGTCGGCCGCCAGGATGCGTTCGTATTCGTCCACCGGCACGCCGTCTCCCCAATCGGCCTGGACCGCGTGGACATAGAGCCCCTGTTTTCGGCAGAGCTCGATCCAGCGATGCGAGAACATGCCATAGCGGCCGGCCAGCACTTCGTCCCCGGGTGACAGGGTATTGGTAACGGCCGCCTCCCAGCCGCCGGTCCCGGTGGAAGGAAACAGAAACACTTCACCGGAAGTTGTACCGAAGATGCTTTTCAACGATTGAAGCAGCGGAACGAACTGACGTTCGAAATCCGGTGCGCGATGATCCACGGTCTGCATGTCCATCGCGTGACGGAGACGGTCCGGCACGTTGGTGGGACCGGGGATGAAAACAGGGTTTTGTGTGGGCATTAAATTCTCCTCTTCGCCGTCATTTAAGACTAAGACCTAATAGCTAGACACGCAAACAAAAATTATGGCTATAATAATTTTTTTCGGAAAATTGTAATCTTATGTTTTTAATACAAAAATTATGCAGGTATTGCAGCTTGTATATGTATTTGGAAAATACAGGTTTCCTGTGGTGTCGGCGACGAGGTGAAACAGCGTGAAAAATACCGAAAAGAACAGACGTTCGCGAGGCCGGCCACGCAAGGCCGCAGAGCCCCGGGCGGACTCCAGGGTGCAGTCGATCGACCGGGCGCTTGTGGTCTTCAAGCTGCTGGCCGATGAGACGAAGGCGACGCTCAACGTTATCTGTGCCACTACCGGGCTGCCGTTCTCGACGACCCACCGGATTCTTGAAACGCTGCGTTTGCACGACATGGTCTATTTCGACGAAGTCGATCAGACGTGGGGCATCGGCGTCGAGGCATTCCGTATCGGCCAGGGCTATGCGCGGCGGATGAGTTTCGTCGACGTGGGGCGCGAGACGATGCGCCAGCTGACTGATAAGACCGGCGAAACCAGCAATATCGCAGTGTTTGAAAACAAAGAGTTGGTGCATGTTTCGCAGATCGAGACAACAGCGCCAATTCGTGCGTTTGTACCTCCCGGGTCCCGTAGTCATCTACATGCCTCGGGCATTGGCAAGGTGCTGTTGGCCTATATGAACGAGAAGTCCGCGCGGGCATTCACCGCCTCGGTCGATCTGCCGAAATACACGGCGAATACCGTCACCGAGATCGACCATATGATGGCACAGCGCGCAGACGTTCGCGGTCGCGGCTGGGCAATGGATGATGAAGAGCGGTATATCGGCATGCGTTGTATCGCGGCACCAATATTCAACGAATTCGGTGAGGCGATCGCCGGTCTGTCGATCTCCGGGCCGGCTGCCCGTCTGACAGATGACCGGATCGACACGCTCGCCGAGGACGTCCTGTCGGCAGCCGATTCTATTACCTACAAGAGCGGAGGAAGACGTCAGATTGTCGAGTAAAAATTCGATAATCAAGAAAAATAAAAAATATCTCGTATCTCGATATGTGAATAGGGCGTGCGCGAGCAGAAAGCGCTGCGACGCCCTCATGATTCAGGGCCGCGGCGGCCAGTTAAAGAAGTGCTTGGGTCGTGGCGGCGCGTAGCTGCGGATCTTGGATGTTGACAGCTGTTGTGCAACCAGCCCTTCCGCGAGTTTGATCGCGGCGCTGACCCCGTCCACGACTGGGACGCCGGTGCGCTCGACGACTCGTCGGGTGAGACTCGACATCCCGCCGCAACCAAGACAGATCACCTCGGCGCGATCGACTTCGACGGCCCAGGCGGCCGTCGCGACGATGGCCTCGATCGCGGCATCCGGGTCGCGCTCCAGTTCAAGGACGGCCAGGCCGCTGGCACGAACCGAGGCACAGCGCTCGAACAGGCCGGCCAGCTTCAGACGGTCTTCGATCATCGGCACCGCACGATCGAGTGTAGTCACCACGGAATACTTGTGGCCGAGGAACATGGCCGTCGCTGCGGCTGCTTCGGTGATATCCACGACCGGCACGTCGAACAGTTCCTGCAGTCCCTCGCGGCCGTGCTCGCCGTAGCCAGCCTGAACGATGGCATCGAACTCGTCGTCGTAGGCACGGATGGTCTCCATGACGGCGACTGCTGCGACGTAACTTTCGTAATTCCCTTCGATGGATTCCGCCCCGAAGGCGGGGGTGATGGGCACGATCTCAGTGCCTGGATTTGCGGCCTCTCGCGCCTGGCGCGCGATGGCGTCCGTCATGGAAGCTGTGGTATTCACGTTGGCGACGAGGATGCGCATGTTCAAACTCATTCAAGTGGCGGATTTATTGCGACGGGCGCGCGATGGCTTCGCCGTCGACGTGTTGATATGCCTGGTTCTTCGGAACCAGTATCAGATGCAGCACCGCGGCGATCACCGCGCCGAAGATCCATGAGAAGTCGGCCATGGAGTGGAATACCGGGGCCAGAGCGATGGCGAGGGAGATGAGAGCGGCCGGCACCAGAGCGTAAAAAGCTCGATAGTTGAAGCCGTTGCGGTAGTAATAGGTGCCGTCGGTGGCCTCGCTGTAGAGGTCGGGTATATTCAATCGCTGACGTCGCACAAGCCAGTAGTCGACCATGATCAGGCCGAAGAACGGGCCGAGTATGGCGCCGAGGCCACCAAGAAAATAGTTGATGACCAGCGGGCTGTTATAGAGATTCCAGGGCAGGATGACGAGGCCGATGATTGCGGTCACCATGCCGGCGCGGCGGAAGGTGAGCCAACGCGGGAACAGATCACACAACATGTAGCTCGGCGCCACAAAGTTGGCGACCAGGTTCACCGCGATGGTCAGCACGATCAGGGCGAGCGAGGCTGCGATGCGCCAGACGGGATCGTTGATCGTGCGCACGATATCGGCCGGGCTTTTGATGATATCGCCGTTGATATGGAACTGGGCGCCGGCCAGGACCACCACGATCAGCGCGAACAGCATCATGTTGACCAGAATGCCCGCGAAATTGCCGAGCACGACGGCGCGCTTGGTGCCAACGCAGCGCGTGAAGTCGCAGACGTTGAGGGCAAATGTGCCGTATATCACTACCCACAGGCAGGCGCCGGCGAAGATCATCTCCCACATGGGAACACCCGCCAGCGGCTGATTGATCGACCAGGCGATCGTGAAATGTGCGCGGACGAGCACCCAGCCGGCCATGGTGAGCATGGTGATCAGAATGACCGGTCCGGCAAAAGCAATGTAGTGACGCACCATGGCCATGCCGTAGCTGACGATGATGATCTGAACCGCCCAGAGCGCGATGAAAGAGCACCAGCCGAGTACGGACAGGCCGAGAAACGAGATCTCTTCGAGACCACTCAGCGAGGGGACGAAACTGACCAGCAGAGCGTTGAGAACATTCGCCGCGAGATAGGTCTGGATGCCAAACCAGACAATGGCGATCCCGCCACGGCAGATCGCGGAAACGCGTCCGCCGCGGATGCCGAACGCAATACGGCTGACTACGGGAAACGGCAGGCCGGTTTGCTCGCCTAGGAAGCCGGACAGCGTGAGCAGAGCAAAGAGTATGGCCGCGCCAATGGCGAAGGTGAGCAGAATTTGCCAGGCGCCCAGGCCCAGCGCGAACAGACCGATAGCAAAAGTGTAGTTACCCAGGCTGTGTACATCGTTCGCCCACATGGTGAACACGTTGTATGCGTTCCAATGCCGGCCTTCGCTCTCGACCGGCGCTAGATCGTCGTTGTATAGACGAGGATGCGGAAAGGCAGGGGCGCTCATGGTCGATTCTCCGACGCGTTCTCGGTTAGACCGACGGTTATCCGGGCGCCAAGCTCGATCTCGTCGCAGTTGTCGCCGGGGCCAGCGCGATGCACTTCGACAAATTCGCAGGCCGCATCGAGGGCGATCATGGGGTGATGCCATACTCCGCGGTGGTAATTGATGCCTTGGTGACTGTCGGCCACGAATGCCTGCAGCGCATCGAGGCCCGGCGGTTCACCCGCGGGGGCCACTACCACCAGATAGCGTTGGCCGTCCACCGGGATAAACGCCTGACTTCCCAGCGGGTGCCGTTCCAGCACGCGCAGGGGCACCGGTATCGCCTCCGGGACGCAGGCCACGCGACTGATTGTGGCGTAGCCCTGGTTGGTGGTGACATCCACGCCGGCCAGCTCGGGATAGCGCCAACCCTTGCCCTGGTTGATCGGGTTGGACGGCCCGGTCGACTCGATGACGTCGCCGTAGGGGGCGAACTGTTCGGCCGTCAGCGGGACGGCGGTCAGCGTGATGGCGGTTGGTTTATCGTGATTTTGTGCCGACATGGATATCTCGTTCCGAAAGGCCTGGCGTGATCCGGTTATGTTTGTTGTGGGTGGATCAGGCGTTGTAGGGATGGGTTGTTCGCCAGTGTCTGGCGATCTCGTCGCGGCGACAGAGCCAGACGTCGTCGTGCTGATTCACGTAATCGAGGAAGCGTGCCAATGCCGCCGCGCGCGCCGGCCGGCCTGAGATCCGGCAGTGCAGGCCGACAGACAGCATCTTGGGCCGCGTCACACCTTCGGCGTAGAGCACATCGAAGGCATCACGCAGATAAGAGAAGAACTGATCGCCGGAATTGAAACCCTGGGGCGCGACGAAGCGCATGTCGTTGGTATCCAGGGTGTAGGGCACGATCAGCTGGGGATCGCCGTTGACCGGCTCCCAGTAGGGCAGATCGTCGGCATAAGAGTCGGCGTCGTAGACAAAACCGCCGTGCTCGGCCACCAGCCGACGGGTGTTTGGGCTGCAGCGCCCGGTGTACCAGCCCACAGGGCGCTGGCCGGTGATGCGCTCTATGGCCTCGACCGCCAGCGCTACATGCTCGCGCTCGGTAGCCTCGTCGACGTATTGGTAATCGATCCAGCGCCAGCCGTGCGAGGCGATCTCGAAACCGGCATCGACCATCGCCTGGGCGGCCTCGGGATTGCGTTCCAGAGCCATGCCGACAGCGAACACGGTGGCCGGCATGTCGCGATCGGTGAACAGCCGCAGCAGCCGCCAGAAGCCGGCCCGACTGCCGTATTCGTACAGCCATTCCATGCTCATGTGGCGGACGCCCTCGAGCGCCGGTGTGCCCACCATTTCGGACAGGAATTTCTCCGATGCAGCGTCGCCGTGGAGGATGTTGTTTTCCGCGCCTTCTTCGTAGTTGATGACGAACTGCACGGCAATACGAGCGCCGTTGGGCCACTGGGCATGAGGCGGATTGGCCCCGTAGCCGATCATGTCGCGTGGGTAGTCGGTTACGAAGTCGTCGGTCTGGCTCATGGCGTAATCTCTTGGCAAGCGAAATTGGATAAACGGTGATCAGTTGCGCCCGTGGCTTGCGTCCAGCATCTGTGCCAACGGATTGGCGTGCTGCGTATCGGTCAGTTGCAGCTGGTCCTCGCATTCATGCAGATGCCGGCGCATGGCGCGCTGAGCACCGGCGACGTCGGCCTGCTCGATCACCTTCAGGAGTTCGTCGTGGGCATGATGGGAACAGGCCGCCGAGGTGTGAGACTGGTACATCGCGATGATCAGCGAGGTGCGGCCAATCAGCTGATCAAGAAAACCGCACAGCACCTGATTGCTCGACATGGCGGCCAGGCCACGATGAAAGTCGCCCGATGCCCGGATCATGCGTTGCCGGTCGTGGCTGTCGTGAGCGGCGCTGTCCGCGGCGACCAGATCGTGCAGCACGCCGTGCTGATCCGCCGTCATGTTCGGCACGCTGTGTTCGAGCATGGCGGATTCGATCAGCCGGCGTGCCTCGAATACCTGGCGTGCCTCGGCGATTGTCGGCCTCGCGACGATGGCCCCCCGATTGGGCCGTAGATCCACCAGCTTGTCGCTCGCCAGCCGGAACAGCGCCTTGCGCACGACCGTACGGCTGACATCGTAGAGATCACCGAGCCGTGCTTCCGATAATTTGGTGCCGGGCGGCATGCGTTGGTCGAAGATCGCATCTGCAATATCACGTCGGATGACGTCATCCACGGTGCTTTGCATGGTGTTCGGCTTGTCCGATGGCAGGGTCTGGGGTGTTACGTGATCGCTCATGAGCGATTACCCGCCAGGCGGCTCAGCGACAACGCCGGATGCCGGTTTACGTCCTTGTAGAGCAGATATCGGAACGGGCCGGGTCCGGCGGCGTAGCAGGCCTGCGGACAGAACGCGCGTAGCCACATGAAATCGCCGGCCTCTACCTCGACCCAGTCCTCGTTGAGCTGATAGACCGCCTTGCCCTGCAGCACATACAGGCCATGCTCCATCACGTGCGTCTCGGAAAAAGGGATGACGCCGCCGGGTTGGAACGTGACAATCGTCACGTGCATGTCATGCGCCAGATCGTCGACATCGACGAATCGCGTGGTGGCCCAGACGCCGTTGCAGTCGGGCATCGACGTCGGGGCGACGTCGTCATCGTGGCTGACGAAACTTGTCGGCGGATCGATATCCTCGGCCCGCTCATACCGCTTGCGAATCCACTGAAAACTCGTCGGCAGGCGGCTGCGGTTATGCAATGTCCACCGCGACTCGGGACCGATGAAGACATAGCTGCCGGCACAAAGCCTGTGTGATGCCCCGTCAAGCGTCAGGGTGGGCTCGCCATCCAGTACAAAGAGCACCGCTTCGGCATCCCTCTCTGGCTCCGGGTTGTCGCTGCCACCGCCGGGCGCCACTTCCACGATGTATTGCGCGAACGTCTCGGCAAAGCCGGTCAGCGGCCGGGCCAGGATCCAGGCGCGCGTGTGGTGCCAGTGCGGTAGGCGGCTGGTCACGATATCGCGCATCACGCCGTTGGGAATCACCGCATAGCCGGTCTTGAATACAGCGCGATCCATCGTGCGTTCCGCCTGGGTGGGTAGGCCGGCAATTGGTGTGGCATACGAGCGGTCAGTCATCGATTGGTCTGTGTTGTACTCCTGATATGTACACTAAGCCGGCATTAAATTGGATACGATTCGACCTTAGTGGGGTATCCAGATAATTATCGTGCGTGAGTCAATTGTGGCATTGCCCTGAATGACCGCCGGCGCGGGGCCGGATGAAAAGGCAACAGGCGCCGAAAGCGGACATAAAAAAACCCCTCGGCATCATGGCCGAGAGGCTGTTTCGAGGCAGGCGCAACACGCCATAGGATCAGGTCATTGAGATCAGCCGCTGTGTTCGACCAGTTCGATCCAGTAGCCGTCGGGATCCTTGACAAACGCAATATGGTTCATTCGGCCGTCTTCTGGGCGTTTCTTGAACGTCACGTCGTTCTCGTCCATCCAATCACAGGCCGCCTTCAAATCCGGCACGGTGAAGCAGATATGGCCGAATCCCTGGGGTTCTGAGTTGCCATCGTGGTAGCTGGCGTCGGGATCATTCTCGGTGCCCCAGTTGTGGGTCAATTCGAGCACGCCTTGGCGGCGCCCCACGTACTTGGCGCGGGCGTCCTGATCCGCGGGTACGTCTTCTCCTTCGGTTGTCGCGAGAAAGTACAGCGTGAATTCGGCGTCCGGGTTCTCGCTGGTGCGCAGTAGTCGCATGCCGAAGACCTTGCTGTAGAACGCCAGCGATTTCGAGGGATCCACTACACGTAGCATGGTGTGGTTGAAAACAAAGCCGCGCGTTTGTTGTGGCACCTTGCCTTCGACGCCGGGTGCTTGTTCGGTATTGAAAGTCATGGGTATTTCGAGTTTTGTTGGAACGTGTCAGTCACTATGCAACAACCTGCCCGGCTGACCAAACTGTCTATGCCCCGGTCAATGATATTGCTGCGCTACAAGCAGGCGCTTGTGCCGACCGCTCGACAAGGAATGGCTTGTTAAAGCATCTGATCAGATCGCCTCGCTTGTCGTTCTGATCGTTACGACGGAGTGTCCGGCCGAAAAATGATTGGGCGTCGCCGCACTTTGCGTTAAGATGCGCCTCGATCGCCGCCGTGGTGGAATTGGTAGACACGCTAGGTTTAGGTCCTAGTAGCCGAAAGGCTGTGGGGGTTCAAGTCCCTCCGGCGGCACCAACCGAGGACCAGGTTCCGTGGATTGGTTGGCTGATCTCGGCCTGGCATGTGAACCTTGAACCGTCGCCGTTCGAGGTAATTTGCGTAGCAGGCGGATTCATTGAACATCGGCTGCCGCGTCGACCCGAGGCCGGCGGATACTTTATCGACGACCCAAGCGTCGGGTTGCGTAGGTTAATGACGATGGTGATTCCCTACTACACGCCGTTCCTGGCCCAGTAGGTGGGGCCGGAGATCATGCAGAATATCTACTGCGTGACCGATCTTGCCTGGCAACAACAAGTACAGGACGATCTGGCCAAGTCATTCGTCACTCAGAGGGTGTTTACAAAATCAAGCCGTCGCCGTGAGGCGTCGCGCCAGCATTCGCGCCCCGTTGAGCCAGACCCAGGCTTCCGAGACATCAATGCGCCGGTCATGATGCATGACCAGTCGTCGGGATCGCTCGTTCCAGCCCGCTCGACTACCCAGCGCTTGGTCAGGACCACAAATCTTTTAAAACCGCTGGGCCCGCCCTGCGGGGTGAGCTCCGCGTCGATGGCGCCTCGAGCACGGCCGCCCTAGGCTGAGTGGCCTTCACGCGCTCGCCATTGCTTGCGCAATCGATCGTGCATCACTTCGAACTTGCCGGCCGTAACCCATCGCCGAAATGTCCGGTACACGTTCTGCCAAGGCGGGAACTCCGCGGGCAGCATCCGCCAGGCACAGCCGGTAC